>CAVCGK010000015.1:0-49677 GCA_963601795.1 bacterium
CTTGCCGGCCTTGCAGCGATACTCCGCATCGGGGTCGTTGGGATTCTGGACACTCGTGGCACTGATTGATTTCTTGGGACGTACAGATAACAAATATATCTTGCATTTTTTACATAAGACATTGTATCAGTCACATATATAAGAAAGAAGACATAACTTTGCATGTAGAAAATACGATAAACGCCTGACATATTTTACACACTACCGATATTGATTCATGAAGAAAGGAACTTGGAGAAAACAACATAAGTGGTTGGGAATAGGCATGATGCTTTTCATGCTAATGTTTTGCGTGTCGGGCATTCTGCTCAATCACCGTTCAATAATAAAAGACGTGAACGTGAGCAGGGGATGTCTGCCTAACCGCTATGAGTTTCATAACTGGAACGGGGGTTTGCTGCGCGGCACACTCGACATTGGCAACTGCCATCTGCTTCTCTATGGCAATGGAGGAATATGGCTTACGGACTCTACGGCTTCTGACTTCACGGACTTTAATGAAGGACTGCCGACAGGTGCTGACTATAGGCAAATAAGAAATGTCATAAAGACGGATAAAGGCAACATCATCTTCGCCGTTTCTCCTTTCGGGCTATACAGATATGGCGAACACAAAGGTTGGCAGGAAGTGGAAATGCCATTGGAAGAGGATGAAAAATTGACCGATGTGGCTTCGTACGGTGACTCTCTCGTGGTGCTCAGCCGATCCTTTGCCTATCTGTCGCTCCCTCCCTACAAAGTCTTCAAGCGCATACAACTGCAGAAGGCAGAGAATTATGACGGAAAGGCGACGGCATTTCGCACCGTGTGGCTGCTGCATAGTGGCGAATTGTTTGGCTTGGCGGGAAAGATTATCGTTGATGCCATAGCCTTTATCTTGATGTTGCTTTGCATCACGGGTTTTATATTCTGGCTAAAGCCCAAAAGGAAAGGATTATTGAAATCATCACTGCAATGGCATGACAAGATAGGAAGATATACTATCATTCTCACGCTCCTCATAGCATTCACGGGCTGGTGTCTGCGTCCGCCAGTGATGATAGCACTTGTGACGAACAAGGTGCCAGTCATTCCCGGTACTACTCTAAAGAGTGACAATGCATGGAATGACAAACTACGCATGCTGCGCCATGACAATGACAAGGGCGACTGGATGGTGTCTACATCAGAGGGGTTCTACACTGTGGACCTCAACGACGGCAAGATGGAAGCGATAAAGAACACACCGCCAGTAAGCGTGATGGGACTCAACGTGTGGCAAGAAGCTCCTGATGGAGGCAAATGGTATTGCGGTTCGTTCAGCGGTCTGTTCGTATGGGATCGACAGCACGGCACAGCCACAGATTATTTCACAGGCAAGCCTGCACCAAAGAAAGCGGGGGCACCTTTCGGACAAAAAGCCATAGCGGGCATGAGTCAGGACTTCAATGTGCCCGTCATAGCAGAATATTATGAAGGAACAGACTTCGCGCCACAACCAACAGACATGAACCGATTGCCCATGTCTCTGTGGAATGTGGCACTGGAGATACATAGCGGCAGAATCTTCATCGGATCTATCGCTACATACATTTTTATATTCATTATGGGTATGCTCGCCTTGTGGTGTCTGTGGTCTGGTTATAAAATCAGACTTAAAAAGAAGAAACCGTCAACCCACGTCAAAGATTGATCCGCCGATAAACTCACGCATGAGTGATGTGCGCGGTATCTGACTGCCCCATATCGGTTTTATGCAACGCAGAAACTTAAGCAGTTTCTCTGCTATGCGATATTCACGTGCATCAACGGGCACCTTCTCAAGCACCTTCTCTGCCTTCGGGCGCAAGGCTGCAAGTTCATAGAGCATGGAAGTGTCGAAGACAGCATCAGCCTCTTTCATGAAAGGCAGAATCCATTTCTTCTCACCTCTTCTCACCGAACCCCAACTGGCAATGGTCTGCTGGGCAGACTTGCCACGAGTCTGATAATCACGGCTTATGCGACGCAACAAGCGGTTGGCAGTGGTAGGTATCCAGTGTTGTCCATCGAGAGATATAGGACTCATCGGTGCGGCAAAAATCTTATACTTCCTTTCTGCAGGAATCTGCTGTGTCAATATAGGGTTAAGGGCATGAATGCCCTCTATGACAAGAATCATGTCGGAGGCAAGAGTAAGGCTATCGCCGTCATATTCACGCTCGCCGGTGGAGAAATTGAAAGTGGGCAACTTCACCTCCTTGCCGTCAATGAGATTTTGCAAGTCCTCATTGAAGAGTTTAAGATCCATAGCCTCTATAGTCTCAAAGTCGAGATTGCCGTTCTTGTCACGTGGCGTATTCTGACGCTCTACAAACCAGTTATCGGTAGACAGAGCCACAGGATGCTTGCCACATGCCATGAGTTGTATGCAGAGTCGCTTGCTGGTGGAAGTCTTTCCGCTGGAAGAAGGACCTGCCAGGAGCACCATTC
Source organism: bacterium (assembly GCA_963601795.1). GTDB lineage: Bacteria > Bacteroidota > Bacteroidia > Bacteroidales > Bacteroidaceae > Prevotella. Next base: position 2,452 of record CAVCGK010000015.1, read on the forward strand.
TCACATTTTCCCGCGAGGCAATGTCTTCGGCAATGCGCACAAGACACTTTTCCTGAATAGCTTCAGAGACAAGAATCATGTCAGAAGTGTGGCCCGAGTCTATGACACCATTTATATATGACACAGTGTGCGTTTGCTTTTCCTTTATAGTCTTGTAGTCGTGGACTGCATATACATTTTCCATATTTTTGTCTTCTTAGTAGCTGATGCAAAAATACAACTATTTTCATGTCAGCAACACGTTGTCAAATGTTTTTTTCTTAATTTTGCAAATGTTACGGCAATATAAGACAACAACCGAAGATAAAAAGGCAACCTGCAATGAAACAGCAACTGAAGGAAAAGATAAAGGGAAACAGCAAGACGATGCAGTTCATAAGATTTGGGGTGAACGGTGTGTTTGCCACCGCCATACACTATGGCGTGTATCTTCTGCTTCAGCAATATATCAATGTCAACATAGCCTATACCATTGGCTATCTGGTGAGCTTTGCCATAAACTTCATTATGACCTCATATTTCACTTTTCAGTCGCGCCCGTCGTGGAAGAAGTTCGTAGGCTTCAGCGGCAGCCATGCCGTAAACTATACTATAGAAATATGTGTGCTCAACCTGTGCATATATCTCGGCGTACACAAGACCATAGCACCATTCCCCGCCATGATGGCAGCCGTCTTGGTGCAATTCACCATTCTGAGGTTTGTATTTGGCAAAAAGAAACAATAATTGACATAATCCTTGGAAGTTAGTATATTAATTACTATCTTTGCGTAAAATCAAAATACAAACAATGACATTTACAACATCAATTGCCAACGACATCTTCAATAAGGCAATAAGCGACTACCACCTGATTGACAATATAGACACTCCTATCAACAATCCTTACGACACGGGCAGCATAGAGAGCCAACTATATCAGAAGTGCTGGATAGACACCGTGCAGTGGCATCTTGAGGACATCATCCGCAACCCTGGCATTGATCCTACAGAGGCACTGTTGCTGAAGCGTCGCATAGACAAGAGTAATCAGGATAGAACTGACTTGGTGGAACTCATCGACTCTTATTTCCGCACTGAGTTCAGTGATGTCACGCCATCGCCTGATGCTACCATCAACACTGAGAGTCCAGCATGGGCTATAGACAGACTGAGCATTCTTGCCCTGAAGATTTACCACATGAAGGAGCAGACTGAACGTCAGGATGCCAACGAGAGCCACATAAGGAAATGTCAGGCTAAACTCGACGTGCTTCTTGAGCAGCAGGTGGACCTCTCGACAGCCATCAACCAACTGCTTGACGACATCAGCAAAGGCAGAAAATACATGAAGGTGTATCGCCAGATGAAAATGTATAACGACCCAGAGACTAATCCTGTGCTCTACAAGAAGTAAGCCTTGGATAAACTCCTTATCATAAGATTCTCCGCTATGGGAGATGTCGCTATGATGGTGCCGGTGGTGAAGTCACTCGCCGAGCAGTATCCACAACTGAACATTACTGTGCTCAGCAAACCTTTCGCGAGGTTTTTCTTCGAGTCTATGGCACATAATGTCCACTTTATGGCTGCTGACCCAAAGACAGAACTCAACGGCATTCGCCAGCTCAATGGACTCTATCGGAGGCTCATAGCAAAGAACTTCAATGCTGTGGCTGATTTCCACGATATTCTGAGAACTAAATATCTCAGGATGAGGTTTAATCTTGCTTTTTACAAGACGGCACACATAGACAAGCATCACTCGCAGAGACGACGACTGACAAGACAGTGCAACAAGATGATGCAGCAACTGCCTACATCATTCGACAACTATGCAGAGGTGCTACGCAAACTCGGCTATCCTGTAGACATTAAGTTCCACTCAATCTATGGCGAAGGCAAAGGCGATTTCAATATCATTGCCGACCGCATAGAAAAGAAACGTGATGGAGAGAAATGGATAGGTATAGCACCGTTTGCTGCACACAAGGGAAAGATATACCCTGTGGAAAAGACAAAGGAAACGGTGAAACTTCTCTTGAAAAAACTCCCCGACTGCCGACTCTTCTTCTTTGGCAACGGCGAAAAGGAGCATGCGATAATATCGCAGATGACTTCTCTTGATGAAAGATGCATCAACGCATCGGCAAGACTCGACAACCTCGGAGAGGAACTGATATTGATGAGCCACATAGACACCATGCTCACCATGGACTCTGCCAATATGCATCTTGCATCACTCGTAGGCACACGCGTGGTGTCAATATGGGGAGCTACGCACAGATATGCAGGTTTCATGGGATGGAATCAAAAACATGATGATGCGGTGGAATTGGACTTGCCATGCAGACCATGCAGCATCTTCGGCAATAAAGAATGCAAATTTGGCGACTACCGCTGCATGGATATTCCTGCGGAAAAGATAAGCGACAAGATTATAAGCACATTATAATTATAATTAAATAGTTAGTAAAACGTAATATTATACTGTTTTTATATAACTATCAATGCACAGTATATAGGGTAGTGTGCAAAAAAGCCTTGTTTTTGCATTAAATATTTGTCAGTGTGGAATTTATTTAGTTACTTTGCACTCGATTTTGAAACAGAAACTGAATAATAAACAAATTAAAAAACTACCATTATGTCAGAAATTGAATCTAAAGTTGTAGCTATAATCGTTGACAAACTTGGAGTAGACGAGGCTGAAGTAAAGCCAGAAGCATCATTCACAAACGACCTCGGTGCTGACTCTCTCGACACAGTAGAACTCATCATGGAGTTTGAGAAGGAATTCAATATTTCTATTCCAGACGATAAGGCTGAGACCATCGCTACTGTAGGCGACGCTATTAGCTACATTGAGGAGAATGCAAAGAACTAATCTTAGCATAAAATACTTCAAATAATAAATGGTTTATAGCATACAATCAGAAGGCACATCGCCTGAAGATTGTTAGCTATAAACCATATTTTCGTTTATATAAAATCATCATTTAAATATGGAATTAAAAAGAGTTGTCGTAACTGGAATAGGCTGCGTCACACCTCTTGGAAACAATCCTGAAGAGGCATGGGCAAACATCGTGGCAGGTAAAAGCGGTGCAGCTCCAATTACACATTTCGACACAACAAACTTCAAGACAAAGTTTGCATGCGAAGTAAAGGATCTCAATATCAATGACTACATTGACCGCAAGGAAGCAAGAAAGATAGATCCATATGCTCAGTATGCACTCATAGCAGCTACACAGGCTATCGAAGACTGCGGCATCGACCTTGAGACAGCAGACAAAAACCGCATCGGAGTAGTATTCGGAGTAGGTATCGGTGGTATAAAGACTTTTGAGGACGAGATCGGCTACTATGCCACACACACTGAGGCAGGTCCTAAATTCAATCCATTCTTCATCCCAAAGATGATTGCCGACATCTGTGCCGGACACATCTCTATCAAGTATGGCTTCCACGGTCCTAACTATGTCACCACATCAGCTTGCGCATCATCATCAAACGCTCTTGCAGACGCATTCAACCTCATCCGTTTGGGTAAGGCTAACATGATTGTCAGCGGAGGAGCAGAGGCAGCCATCACTCCTGGCGGTGTAGGCGGATTCAATGCCATGCACGCACTCTCAACACGTAATGACGAGCCAGAAAAGGCAAGCCGTCCTTTCTCTGCAAGCCGCGACGGATTCATCATGGGTGAAGGTGCTGGATGCATCATCCTGGAGGAACTCGAGCATGCAAAGGCACGCGGAGCAAAGATTTATGCCGAGATGGTAGGTGAAGGCATGTCTGCAGACGCTCACCACATCACTGCTTCACATCCTGAAGGTCTCGGTGCTAAGCTCGTGATGTCAGAGGCTCTGTCTGATGCAAACTTGAAACCTGAAGACATAGACTATATCAACGTGCACGGAACATCCACACACGTGGGTGACATCTCTGAGGTAAAGGCTATCAAGGATCTCTTCGGCGATGCTGCATACAAGCTCAACATCTCTTCTACAAAGAGTATGACAGGTCACCTTCTGGGTGCTGCCGGTGCTGTGGAAGCAATGTTCTGCATCCTCGCAGTGAAGAATGACATCGTGCCTCCTACTATCAATCATGAAGAGGGCGACGATGATCCAGAGATTGACTATAACCTCAACTTTACTTTCAATAAAGCACAGAAGCGTGAGGTGCGCGCAGCCTTGTCTAACACATTCGGCTTCGGCGGACACAATGCTTGCGTGATATTCAAGAAGTACTAATGCTTAGAGATATCATCATCAGTATAAAGCTCCTTTTCATTAAAGATAAGGAGCTTTATTTTAATTTGAAGAAGATAATAGGATTCTATCCTGGAAACATCGAACTCTACAAACAGGCACTGATGCACAAGAGCATCATGCACCGCAATGCAAAGGGAAAACCAGTAAACAACGAACGTCTGGAATTTCTCGGTGATGCAGTGCTTGATGCTGTCGTGGGATATATCGTCTTCATGCACTTCCCTGGCAAACGCGAGGGATTTCTCACCAACACACGTGCTAAACTCGTGCAGCGCGAGACTCTCGGCAAACTTGCCAAAGAGATGGGTATTACCAAACTTATTCTTACGTCGGGACGTTCGCAAAGCCACAACTCCTATCTCGGTGGCAATGCCTTTGAAGCACTCGTGGGAGCAATATATCTGGACAGAGGATATGATGCCTGCATGAAGTTTGTAAAGAAGAAGATTCTGAAGAGTCTGATAAATATCGACAAGGTGGCATACAAGGAGGTTAACTTTAAGTCAAAACTTCTCGAATGGTCACAGAAAAACAATATCCGACTCAGCTACCAACTTCTGCAAGAAGGCAAGGACGAAAGTGGTAGCCCTACCTTTAGATATAAGGTGTTGCTTGAGAAGGTGGAGGGATGTGAAGGCAAGGGATTTTCAAAGAAAGAATCACAGCAGATGGCTTCCAAACTCACTCTCGAGAAGCTACGCAAAGACTCCAAGTTTATAGACAGCGTGTTCGCATCAAAAACGGAGCGCACGAAGATGGAGGAAGAACCCATCACCAATGTACCAAAGACAGAAGAGCCTGCCGTTGTCATTAATACAACAAGGGAGGCTGCAGAGGATAAAACTCCTGTCAACAATCGTCCTCCACGCCAAAGAAAACCACGCAGCGTAGAGACTGCTAATGAAAGCGACTTCGACCTTAGCGACATCTCCATGCAGGAAAAAAGCAAGGAGGAGATAATAGCTTTGGCAGAGAGCGAAGCTTTCAGCAGCAACAGCCAAGCATAAAAGGCACTTATTACCCCTTTAAGTACTACGACATAGCACCTGTATAGGTAAAAGACTATGTGTATAACTGGTGGAAAACTCATAGAAAAGTATATGTATAACCCTGTTTACTTTCTATGGTTTTCCACCAGTTTCGTTAGATAACCTATCCATGTGTATAACCCACAACCTTTATCTCAGCTTATACATAGAATAATCCACCATACAAACATCGTTTGATTAGTTAATGTTTGCCATATAAAAAAACGTCGTAAAGGAACATGGTCAGCAACACAAAAGAACTGATTCATTGCATGTTATGTATCCATTAAAGCATATGAAGTCATCATAATAGAACTGTATAATAAGATATACGGAGAAGAGTTATCCACATTATCCACCATATATTATATTTGTTATTAAGGCTTTTAAAGAAGAAGACATAAAATAAGAACATTAACAAACAAAGACAACAACAACGCATTTTTACAAACAAAAGGTACGTATACAGAAAACTTTTTCGTATTTTTGCACGGATATATACATATATATAATAAGTATAGATAGACTCTTTATTCCATGACACTGACATTGATAGTACTGGCCGTATCGGTCATCTTGTTTGCCACGGGAAGAATCCGTTCTGACATTGTAGCGCTCGCTGCGCTCACTGTGCTCATGCTTTTCGGTGTCCTCACGCCAGAGGAAGCCCTCTCAGGATTCTCTTCATCGGTGGTGATAATGATGATTGGACTGTTTGTTGTCGGTGGAGCCATCCTGCAGACAGGAATAGCCAAGGCTGCCAGCCAGCGCATCATGAAATTATCGAAAGGCAATGACACCATGATGTTCCTGCTTGTAATGCTCACCACGGCGTTCATAGGAGCCTTTGTCAGCAACACCGGCACTGTGGCACTGCTCATGCCTATCATCGTGAGCATGGCATCGGAATCGGGCAAGAGTCCTTCACGTCTGCTCATGCCTTTGGCTTTTGCAAGCAGCATTGGCGGTATGCTTACTCTTATCGGTACACCTCCCAACCTTGTCATACAGGATGTACTCGTGTCAAATGGATACGAACCGCTGTCGTTCTTCTCATTCTTCCCTGTAGGTATGGTGAGCATCGTTGTTGGCATACTTGTTTTGCTTCCTCTGAGCAAGATATTTCTCGATGGTAAGAGTGATGAGTCGGGAAAGAAGAAAAAGAAGCACAAGAGCCTCGACCGACTTATCTCGGAATATAATCTCAAGGACTACCTGAGTGTATATAAGGTTACCGCCAGTTCTTCGGCAAATGGCAGAAGTGTGGCAGAGCTTGATGTGCGCAACCGCTTCGGACTTTCCATCCTCGAGATAAGAAGCGAGAAGAAGAGCACTGGAGGTCTTTTGCGTAATGTAAAGCAGAAGGTGGCGAGCGCAAAGTCTGTTCTCAAGACTGGCGACATACTTTACCTCACTGGCGACAATGACAACATAAAGGCGTTTGCTTCAAAATATGCACTTGAGAAACTTCCTTCAAATGACCTTGACTTCTATGACATCGGTATAGCAGAGATAGTCCTCATGCCTCAGTCGCATCTTGTCAACACCATGATGAAGGATTCTTCATTGCGCGAGAAATATAATCTCAATGTACTTGGCATACGCCGTTCGGGTGACTACATTATAAATGATCTTGCCAACGAAAAACTCCGCATAGGTGATGTGCTGCTTGTGCAGGGTTCATGGCAGAACATATCACAACTCGACACCAACGAAGACTGGGTCGTTATGGGACAGCCGTCAGAACAGCAGGGCACGGTGCTTCTCGACTACAAGGCTCCATTGGCAGCCATTATAATGTTGATGATGATATGCATGATGGTGTTTGACTTCATTCCTGTCAACAATGTCACTGCGATAATGATAGCCGGTCTGCTCATGGTGCTCACTGGATGTCTGAGAAATGTGGATGCAGCATACAAGACTATAAAATGGGAGAGCGTGGTACTTATAGCTGCTATGATGCCAATGTCGATAGCATTGCAGAAGACCGGCACGTCAGAGATGATATCCAATGCCCTCGTGGAGTGGCTCAGGTCGTCAGGTCCTATAGCACTGCTTGCAGGACTTTATTTCACCACATCCCTTATGACCATGTTCATAAGCAATACTGCCACGGCGGTGCTCATGGCTCCGATAGCACTCTCTGCAGCTCAGCAGATAGGCGTAAGTCCATATCCGTTCCTCTTCGCTGTTACTCTCGGTGCCAGCATGTGCTTTGCCTCACCTTTCTCCACTCCGCCAAATGCGCTCGTGATGAAAGCCGGCAACTACACTTTCATGGACTATGTAAAGGTGGGTTTGCCACTGCAGATAATAATGGGACTGGTGATGATATTCGTATTGCCCTACATATTCCCGTTCTGAAGATAAAATAAAGGTCTATAGAAGACCGTTTTATATATAAAGATATAATACTTAAATATAGAAAATGGTAGTTACTCAAGTAGCCCGTATGATTTTCCGCAAGCGTCAGAAGCAGATAGCTCTCTACGCTACCGACACACCACGCATACAGCAGGAGGTACTGATGAAGCTCCTGCATAAGGCACAGAATACAGAATACGGACGCAAACATCTTTTCAATCATATAACCAATTATAAAGAGTTTGCAGAGAATGTTCCCGTCAACACTTATGAGGAACTGAAGAATGACATCGACCGTATGCGTCATGGCGAGGAGAATATCCTTTGGCCTGGCAAGGTGAAATGGTATGCCAAGTCATCGGGAACTACCAATGACAAGTCGAAATTCATACCCGTAAGCTACGAAGGACTCAATAATGTGCATTACAGAGGCGGCACCGACTGTGTGGTGCTCTATCTGCAGGAATATCCCGATAGCCATATCCTCGACGGCAAAGGACTCATTCTCGGAGGTTCGCATTCTCCTAACTACACACTGCCCGACTCGCTCGTGGGCGACCTTTCTGCCATTCTCATAGAAAATATCAATCCTCTCGTCAATTTTATCCGTGTGCCAAATAAGAACACGGCACTGCTGAGCGACTTTGAGATGAAGCGCGACATGATAGCCCGTGAGGTGATAGGCAAGAATGTGACCAATATTTCGGGTGTGCCTTCATGGATGCTCTCGGTGTTGCTCCGTGTGCTCGAGGTGTCGGGAAAGAAAACTATCGACGAGGTATGGCCCAACCTGGAAGTGTTCTTCCATGGCGGAATAGCCTTCACTCCCTATCGCCGGCAGTATGAGCAAATCATAAAGTCGTCGCGCATGCGCTATATGGAGACTTACAATGCCAGCGAAGGCTTCTTCGGCATACAGAATGACCATAAAGACAAGTCTATGCTCCTGATGGTAGACTATGAGATGTTTTATGAATTCTGTCCGATGGATGCCATCAATGACGACGGCACAGTGAAGGATGCTTCAAAAATAGTGCCTCTGAAGGATGTGGAACTGTTTAGAAACTATGCCATGATAATAAGCAATTCCAACGGATTGTGGCGTTATCTCATAGGCGACACAGTGAGCTTCACTTCGCGTGATCCTTATAAGTTTGTCATCACTGGCAGAACAAAGTCGTTCATCAATGCCTTCGGTGAGGAACTTATTGTCGACAATGCAGAGAAAGGAATAGAATATGCCTGCCGCAAAACGGGTGCCGAGGTGTTGGAATATACTGCCGCACCGGTATTCATGGGCAGCGACGGCAAATGTCGCCACCAGTGGCTTGTGGAGTTTGCCCACGAACCAGAGAACATAGACGAGTTCTCACAGATTCTCGACCAGTATCTACAGCAGATAAACTCCGACTATGAGGCAAAGCGCTTCAAGGACATCACGCTCCAACCTCTTGAGATGGTCGTTGCACGCAAGAATCTCTTCAATGACTGGCTTAAGCAAGAGGGTAAACTGGGAGGACAGCACAAGGTGCCACGACTCTCGAATAATAGAAACATCATAGAGAAACTGCTCAAACTGAATAATAAAAGTGAAGTCTAAAAGAACATATTTCCGCTTTATTCTCATCCTGCTGACGGTGCTTGCTGTCGTGGGATGCGCACGTATGGGCAGTCCCGATGGAGGCTGGTATGACGAAAAGCCCCCTGTGGTGATGCACACGTCGCCAGCCAATGGTGCCGTAGGAGTAAACCAGCAGAAGGTGACGATATATTTCGATGAGTTTGTGACTCTCGACAATGCCACAGAGAATGTCATCATTTCTCCTCCGCAGACGGAGCAAGCCGACATTAAGGTGAAGGGAAAAAGTATTGTGGTAAACCTTAAGGACAGTCTTAAGTCTGCCACTACCTATACCATAGACTTCTCTGATGCCATCAAGGACAACAATGAGGGCAACCCTCTTGGCAACTACACCTTCACATTCTCTACAGGCGATGTCATTGACACCATGCAGGTGGCAGGTTATGTGCTCGATGCTGAGACTCTCGAACCCGTGCAGGGCACTCAGGTGGGACTCTATCTTGTAAAAGATGACAATGAAGAGGCTGACTCCACTATCATCAACAGATTCAAGACAGAACCCATGCTCCGCGTGTCGCGCACTGACCAGTCGGGACATTTCAGTATCAAGGGTGTCAAGCCAGGCCGTTACCGCATCTATGCCCTTAAGGATGTCGACAACAACTTCATGCTCACGCCAGGTAGCGGTGAGCAGATGGCTTTCTATGGCGAGACTTTCGTGCCGTCAGTATTCGACGATACTCGTCAGGACACCACGATGCTCGATTCGCTGCGTATAAAGAGCATACAGCGTGTGAAATACAAACATTTCATACCAGATGACATAGTGTTGCGCGCCTTTACTGAACCGCGCACTGACCGTGCCTTCATAAAGAGCGAGCGAGTAGACCCCGAGAAGATGACTTTCTATTACAGCTATGGCGACTCCGTGTTGCCACAGTTGCGTGGACTCAACTTCAATCTTGACGGCAAGTACATCATAGAGGCAAGCCATCAGAACGACACTCTCTCCTATTGGCTCACCGACACTGCCCTCGTCAACACAGATTCTCTTGAGATAGAGATGACCTATCGCATGACCGACACTCTCGGCATACTGCGTCCTCAGACCGACACTCTCATGATTCTGCCCAAGGTGGCATTTGAGAAGAGACTCAAGGACAAGCAGAAAACCATTGACGAGTGGGAGAAGAAACAGGCAAAACTCAAGAAGAAGGGCATGCCTTACGACTCCATAATGCCTCCCGAGGCACTGAAGATGACCATCAATGCTCAGGCGAAGTTTGACCCCGACAAGACCATAGCACTGGAGTTTCCCACGCCATTGGCAAAGATAGACACATCGATGGTGCATCTCTATGTGCAGCGCGACACCGTGTGGTATAACGCCGACTGGCAGATGCGCGACAAACCCAATGCCAATATGCGCACACTTGAGATATTGTCGAATTGGGAACCTGGTCTGCAATATAGCTTTGAGACCGACTCCACAGCCTTTACCGACATCTACGGCAAGGCGACAAAGAAGGAAAAATTCGGATTCAAGGTGAAGGCACTCGAGGAATACGGCACTTTCCAGATAAACATCCCTTCTCTTGCAGGCAAGAATCTCATATGCCAACTCCTTGAGGCGGGCGAAAAGATGGCAAAGGAGGTGAAGACCACCAACGGCACAGCCAAGTTCCTTTATCTTAATGAAAAGGATTATTATCTCAAGGTCATTGTAGACGACAATGATAATGGCAAATGGGACACAGGATGCTTTGACGACCTCTTGCAGCCTGAGCAAGTCTACTATTACCCGAAGGAGATAAAATGCCGTGCCAAATGGGACATCACCGAGACATGGAATCCTGCCGACCGTCCGCTCAATCAGCAGAAACCTTCTAAACTTATGAAGACAAAAACTTCACAGAAGAAGAAAACTCAGCAGAACAGAAATCTGAGACGTGCACAGGACAAAGGCATAGAGTTACCTGATTATTTGAAATGACATGATAAAGAGACTGTTCATAATATTCGCACTTTCACTGCTCTCCATGCATATGCAGGCGCAGTGCAGTTACCGCAACACGGCGATAAAGGGATCGGAATATATCTCCTATAACCTTTATTACAATTGGCAGTTTGTGTGGGTAAAGGCTGGCACTGCCACCATGTCGACAGTGGAAACCACTTACAATGGCAAGAAGGCATTCCGCACATCGCTGCTCACACGTGGCAACGGCCGTCTGGATGATTTCTTCGTGCTGCGTGACACTCTTATAGGATATGTCACCACAGATATGGTGCCGCTCTATTACCGCAAGGGAGCAAGGGAGGGCAACTGGTATACAGTGGACGAGGCTCACTACTCCTATCCCAACGGCAACTGTCAGGTGAAACTTCACCGACAAAACAATGACGGAACCCATTCACGCGAGACAAAAGCATTCTCACATTGTGTCTACGATATGGTGAACATATTCCAGCGGGCACGTTCCTTCGACCCGTCCAACTGGAAGAAAGGCTATGAGGTGCCCATCGACATCACCGACGGCACAAAGATTCTCAAAGCCAAACTTAAGTTTACCGGCAAGGAGACCGTGAAGGGCGATAACGGAAAGAAATACAACTGTCTGAAACTCTCTTATTATGAATATACTAATGACAAATATAAGGAGATAGCACGCTTCTATGTCACCAATGACAGTCGCCATGTGCCTGTGAGACTCGACATGTTCCTCAAGTTTGGCAGTGCCAAGGCTTTCCTTACAAACATGAAGATATAACCAAACTTATTAATACTTAGTAATTATGAAAACTTTAATCTCGAGAGCTTCCGCGCTCTTAATTCTACTTTCCTTCGTGCTGTGTGCCAGCGCGCAGAGTCCTAATCCTACCCCTGCACAGGTGGAGTGGCAAAAGATGGAGAACTATGCCTTCATCCATTTCGGTCCCAACAGCATCAACAATGTGGAGTGGGGATATGGCGATTTCGATCCAAAGAACTTCAATCCTACTCAACTTAACTGTGACGAGTGGGCACGCATCCTCAAGGATGGCGGCATGAAGCAGGTCATCATCGTGGCAAAGCACCACGACGGTTTCTGCATGTGGCCATCAAAGTATACAGACTTCTCTATCGCTTCTTCTCCTTACCTCAACGGCAAGGGCGACATCGTGGGCGATATGGCAAAGGCATGCAAGAAGTATGGCCTTAAGTTTGGTATTTATCTCTCTCCATGGGACAGAAACCGTGCTGACTACGGACAGCCTTCTTATGTGGAATATTACAGAAACCAGATGCGTGAGCTTCTCACCAACTATGGCGAGATCAGCGAGGTATGGCTCGACGGTGCCAATGGTGGCGACGGCTACTATGGTGGCGCACGCGAGACAAGACAGATTGACCGCCGCACATACTACGGTTTCGAGAGCCTTTTTGCCCTCATACATGAGCTTCAGCCTAATGCCATCATCTTCTCCGACGGTGGTCCTGGTTGTCGCTGGGTAGGCAATGAGAAGGGAATTGCAGGCGAAACCAACTGGTCATTCCTTCGTTATGATGACGTATATCCTGGTTATCCAAAGTCAGGTGAGCTTACCGTTGGCCACAAGGACGGCACAAAGTGGGTTCCTTCTGAGTGCGATGTAAGTATCCGTCCAGGATGGTTCTATCACGCAAGCGAGGACAGCAAGGTGAGAACAGGCGAGCAGCTCTTTGATCTCTACCTTAAGAGTGTCGGCAGAAACGGTACTTTCCTCCTCAATGTTCCACCAGATGCTAATGGTGTCATCAATGCCATCGATGCACGCGCACTTGTTGACTACAAGAACATAAAGGAGTCTACCTTCGCTACAAATCTCTTGGCTGGAGCCAAGATAAAGGCATCTTCAAAGAAGTCGTCTACTGAAACAGCTGCCAACATTGCTGATGCAGACTATGACAAATACTGGGCACCTGCTGCAAAGGATGAAACTCCTACAGTCACATTCCAGTTGAAGAATGCCGCTAAGATCAAGTATGTAGTACTTCAGGAATATATTCCTAACGGCCAGCACGTGGCAAAGTTTACTGTAGAATACAATGACGGCAAGGGCACATGGAAGCCAGTGCCATGCACAGAGCAGTCTACAACCATTGGCTACAAGCGCATCCTGCCATGCACAGAGTTTACTGCCAAGCAGCTCCGCGTGCGCATCCTCTCTTCTGAGGGTCAGGCATATATCAACAACATTGCCGCTTACTAATAAGTATTGGATAAAAGCCCTAACAAGGGGTAGTTAAATAATGCGAGAGGGTGTGTCAAAACTGGCACACCCTCTTTCTTTTCCAGCCACTTATATTGTTTTCTCCAAGTGTCCTTCTTCATTGAGTGTAAAGATACGGCATTTTCCATAAATAGACAAGATTTTTGTAACTTTGCATCACATAAGGTAAATACAAGGATAAAGGAAATGAAAACTCTTCTCGACGTACATACGCACACGGTGGCTTCAGGCCACGCATTCAGCACACTTCAGGAGATGACCCTGGCAGCAAAGGAAAAGGGACTCGAGATTCTCGGCATCACAGAGCACGCTCCAGGCATACCGGGAACATGCCAGCCAATATATTTCAGTAATCTGCATGTGGTGCCCCGACTGCTCTATGGAGTGAAACTCATGCTCGGTGCCGAACTGAATATACTCAACACCCGTGGCGACATCGACCTCAACGAGACCTACTGGCGCATGCTCGACCTGCGCATTGCAGGCATACACAGCGTATGCTGGGAAGGCGGCACGCGCGAAGAGAATACGCAAGGAGTCATCAATGCCATGCGCAATCCTTTCGTCCAGATTATATCACACCCTGGAGACGGCACTGCCGACCTCGATTTCGAAGCCCTCATGAAAGTGTCGAAGGAAACTCACACACTGCTCGAAATCAACAACCACTCCATGGCTCCCGTGCGCAAGAAAACCAAGGCTATGCCAAATAATCTCGAACTCCTGCGCCTTGCCAAGAAATACGACACTCCCGTAATCTTCGGCAGCGATGCCCATTTCTCGGGCATGATAGCCGACTATAGCCACATCATGCCATTGGTGGAGCAAGTGGATTTTCCCGATGAACTGGTGCTCAACTATTACCCCGAGCGATTTACGGATTATATAAAACCGATGCCACTATAGGGCGGTTCTATAAATTACCGCCGTACAAACAATAAAATATCATGAGTTACGTTTTGCCATCCTGCGGTCTCTTTTCGGTACAATTTGTCTGTTCGCTCAGTCGTATAGCCCGCTATACTCTTTCGCTCACAAACAAATTGTCCTCGAAAAATAGAACCGCAATCTGACAAAGCTAATTTATAGAACCACCCTATAAAGTATACCTCGCGTAAGAAGATAGGTGCGTGGAGTGTGCGACATATGTCAAAGAGTTGTGCGACATATGTCATAAACCTTTTTGGCATATGTCATAAACGTTTGTGACAATTGTCAAACACTTGTGTGACATATGTCAAAACATAAGTTTTGTTAAATGTTTACATCATTCCATACAAATCCTTACATCGTGATATATCTTTGTATTGAAACAAACTATTTACCGTAAACATGAAATACGACATTTACACTCTTCACAATGCACAGGGCACTGGCGAAGACCGCCAGTATGTGCGCGTCATCCAGCACGAACCTCTCAGCGAGAAAGCTCTGCTGGAAAGAATTCAGAAACGCAGTTCGCTCACCAAGGGCGACGTTGCCGCTGTGTTGTCGGAACTGCATGACATCGCCGTGCAGGAGTTTTCCGAGGGTCATAGGTTTTATCTTCCCGAGATAGGTTACTTCTCTTTGTCGGCAGGTCTGGAGATTTCCGAGGAGAATCAAGACAAGAAGGTCACTGCCAACGAAGTGCGCATCACGGGCATCAATTTCCGTCCCGAGGCGAAATTCCTGCAAGAGATACAGGATAAGACAGACTTTTCGCGCTCACGCTACACCAAGCAGTCGACTGTCTACACGGAAGAGAGCTTGCTCGAGAAGGTGCGCGAATATTTGCAGGACAACCGCTACATCACATGCCGCACCATGCGACTGCAGTTTGGTCTGTCTGACTACACCACCCGCAAGTGGCTCAATCACTTCTGCGAGAAAGGCATTTTGGTGAAGGACGGAGCCAACCGCTCGCCAATATACTTCCTTAAATAGCCAGCTATGCTCCCTCTTCAAGAGACAAAAACATAAACCGCAAATCATACCATATTATTATTTCTACTGTCACTAAATTAAGGCTGGAAATCAATAAATAGGGTAGATGGGAATAAAACAAGGTTATTGTAATACGTTGTAATACAATAACATATAATAAGGTGCAACATTTTGTGTATATCTTTGAAACAAAATGTGCACCTTTAATTTGTTAATCTTCTTTTATGTAGGTTCTTTTTGTTTGTAGCTTTGCAACCGAAGAAATCAACAAACTAAAAACCTACAGTTATGAGTAGAAACTTATATCGCAATTATAGCGTAAAAGCTGCTTTGTGCAAGTGCTCCTTAGGCCTTGCATTGCTTTTCCCCGCTAATGAAGTCTTCTCTGCCAGTCTTGACGGTCCTATAAAAGGAAAAATTGTCTCCACGTCAGACAACGAACCTCTTATCGGTGCCACCATCGAAGTGCAGGGTCGCAATGTGAATGCCGTGAGCGACATTGACGGCAACTTTGTTATTGATGCCAATGAGGGTGAGACTCTCATCGTGAGCTACATCGGTTTTGAGAAACAGAAGGTGAAGGTAAAGGGTGACGACCTTAATATAAAACTACAGGAGGAGTCGCATGCCCTCAATGATGTGGTGGTCATAGGTTATGGCGTGCAGAAGAAGAAACTCGTCACTGGAGCCACCGTGCAGATGAAGGGTGAAGATCTTGCCAAGCGCAACACCGGCAATGCCCTTCAGGCCATGCAGGGACAGACACCGGGCGTAAACATTATCTCTGAAAGCGGTCAGCCGGGAGCCGGCATGAAGGTCATCATCCGTGGACAGGGATCCAATAGCAACAACAAACCTCTTTATGTCATCGACGGCATACCAGGACTCGACATCACCACAGTGAATCCTTCCGACATAGAGTCTATAGATGTGCTCAAGGATGCGGCATCGGCTGCCATCTATGGTGCGCAGGCTGCCAACGGTGTTGTCATCGTCACCACCAAGGGCGGAAAGAAAGGACACGCGCAGGTGACTTTCGACGGTTATTACGGATGGCAGACTGCTGCCAAGAAGGTGAAGATGCTCAATGCCAGCCAGTACATGCAGCTCATGGACGAGCAGAACATCAATTCTGGAGGCTCTGCTTACGACTGGTCGTCAATAGCTTCCATCCATGATGCCAACGGCAATGTATACGATACTGACTGGATGAAAGAGATGTTTGAGACTTCGGCACCCGTGCAGAACTATACTCTCGGTGTCAACGGAGGCAATGACATCACAACCTATGCAGTGTCACTGGGTTACTATTCTCAGGACGGCATTGTCGGTGGCAACAAGGCAAGCAACTATGAGCGCTATAATTTCCGTTCCAACACAGAGCAGAAACTCTATGGCGACATATTAAAGGTAGGTGAGAATTTCTCCTTTGCATATACAAAAAATCATGGTGACATCACTGGCAACATGTATAACAATAAGTTGCGCGGAGCCTATGCCACCTCTCCTCTCCAGCCTGTCTATCTGCAGCCTGACGGACGTGACGATCTCAACAACGGCTATTCTTATTCCACTGCAAATGACTGGTATCAGTATGACGGCAACCCTGTGGCAACCCTCTATCGTAGCCAAAACATGAATGATGCGCAAAACTGGGTGGCTAATGTCTATGCCGAACTGCAGCCTGTGAAGAACCTGCGCATAAAGACTTTGCTGGGATTCAATCACAATGCCAACTCCTATCGCCAGTACAGTCCTATGTATTACTCCACCACCAATGACAACAACATGGGGGCATCCACAGTAATGGAGAATATGACAAAGAACTGGACTCTCACATGGACCAACACTGCTATGTATGACTGGACAATGGGTCAGCATCAGTTCAACTCCATGATAGGTATGGAGGTGGAGCGCTCACAGGGCAACTACATCTCAGGCAATGCCTCGCTACTCGATATCTATGACCAGTGGAGCACGGCTTATCTCACCAACAACAACAGTGGCAACAACGGACAGATAGCAGGCTATCCCACCGAAGACTATCGCCGCATATCATATTTTGGACGCTTAGGATGGAATTATGGCGACAAGTATATGGCAAATGTCACGCTTCGTGCCGACGGTTCGTCACGCTTTGCCAAGAGTCACAGATGGGGCTGGTTTCCTTCAGTGTCAGCAGGTTGGGTGGTGACAGGCGAGAAGTTTATGGACTCCACTCGCTCATGGCTCGACTTCTTCAAGATTCGTGGCAGTTGGGGACAGGTGGGCAACAACAACATCGATCCGTTCCTCTATGCTGCCACAGTGACGCTCAGCAATGTGGGTTATAACTTCGGCACAGGAAAGGGTTCTACACTCAACACCAACGGAGCCATAAGTGACCGACTTGGTAACTCTGAACTCAAATGGGAGACATCCGAACAGACAGACTTGGGTTTCGATGCACGTTTCCTCAACTCACGTCTCGGACTCAACTTCGACTGGTATTACAAGAAGACCAAGGACTGGATTGTGCAGGCTCCTGTGCTTGCTACTGCTGGTGCCAATGCACCTTATATAAATGGTGGCAATGTGACCAACAAGGGTGTAGAACTCGGACTCACATGGGATGACAATATAGCAAAGGACTTCAATTACCATGTCAGTGCCAACATGTCTTACAACAAGAATGAGGTGGGAGAGATTCCTACTGAGGGAGGCATCATTCATGGTTATTATTCAGGTTCCACTAATGCCAACATAATGTTTAATAACCAGCCGGAGTTCTTCCGCTGTGAGAATGGTCATGCCATGGGCTACTTCTGGGGCTACAAGACTGCAGGCGTATTCCAAAACCAACAGGAGATAGACGCTTGGAAGGCTGCCGGCAATGGCGTGCTCGCCAATACCGAACCGGGCGACCTAAAGATTGTTGATGTAGACCACAACGGCACCATCGACGACAATGACAAGGTAGACCTCGGTAACGGTATACCGAAATACAACTTCGGCTTGAGTCTTGGTTTCAACTACAAGCAGCTCGACTTCTCGGCTACATTCTCTGGAGCGGCAGGATTCAAGATTGCCAATGGCGGTTACCGCAACTGGGGCAACAGTTCCAAGGCTAACTACACCGCCACATTCCTCAATCGCTGGCACGGTGAGGGCACATCCAATAAGTTGCCACGTCTTACAAATGACGACCGCAACTGGACAAACTTCTCCGACATCTATCTGCAGAATGGCAACTATCTCCGCGTAGCCAACATCACCTTAGGTTATGACTTCTCTAAGATCATAAGCCTCAAGGCCATCTCGCAGGCACGTCTTTATTTCCAGGTGCAGAATCTCTACACCTTCACATCCTATGACGGCATGGACCCAGAGGTGGGCTTTGGCGAGATGTCATGGATGTCGGGCGTAGACACAGGTTCTTATCCTCATGCCCGCACTTTCATCGTAGGTGTAAACTTGAAATTCTAAAAGCTTGATAACTATGAACACTATAAAACAAAACATACTCTTTGCGGGGCTCGCTGCCTTGATGATGACATCATGCACCGATAGCTTCCTCGACACGACGTCGAAGACAAGTCTCACGTCGACAAACTATTACAAGACAGCCTCACAAGCTGAGTCGGCAGTCATAGGTTGTTATGACCGCTATCAGAACACCGTGTCAAATGGCAACCTGTCGCTCTATCAGATATCCGAATTGATGTCCGACGACTGCTTCGGTGGCGGTGGACCAGATGATGTAGACCTTCGTCTGCTTGACCGTATGGACCAGTCATTAAGACCAGCATCGACAAATCTCCTCGGAGGACTTTGGGGCGATTATTATAAATGTATATACAACTGCAATCTGTTACTCGGTTCGCTTGACAACATCCCATGGTCGTCGGATGTGGAGCGCAAGTCGGTGGAGGGACAGACTCGTGCCATACGTGCCCTCGCATATTTCGACCTCGTGAGGATGTTTGAGAATGTTCCTCTGCTGACCGCTCCATCGTCGGAGAAAGTGCCGCAGGCAGATCCCGACGAAGTGTATAAGCTCATTGTGGAAGACCTGAAGTATGCGGCAGAGAATATCCCTGCCGACAGGTTCATCGACAACAGTTCCACGCTCGGACGCATCTCTCGTTATGCCGCTGCAGGAATGCTCGCCCGTGTATATCTCTTCTATGACGGAGTTTATAACAACAATGAGTTCAAGACCATGCCCGGCGAACTGACCAAGGCTGATGCACTGAAATATTGTGAGGAGGTGATAAGTTCTGGTAAGTTTCAGCTTGAGGACAACTATGCCGACCTGTGGCGAGCATCAAGTGCGTTGGTTTCCAACAAGGAGCAGGGACTCAAGGACACCTATAAGGAGGCAAGTCAGGAAATACTCTGGGTGGTGAAGTTTAATAACGACCAGACATGGAGTGGCAACTCCAATGGCAACCGCTTTGTTATAAATATCGGTATGCGCAACACATGGGCAGCGCCCTATGGCTTTGGATGGGGAGCATGCACCGTCACCAACTCGGCACGCAATGTCTATAGCGATGACGACAAGCGTCGCGATGCCTCTGTGATAGACGCACGCAATCTCATGAACAATGACGGCAACTCCACTGTCTATGAGGCACAAGCAAAGACAGATGCCTGCGACCTTACGGGTTACAACATCAAGAAATACACTCCGCTGGTATATAGTGACGGTTCGTTTGTAGTAGACAACGAGAGTGACGTGTCAGGCCATAACTTCATGACATCGCAGGATGCGGACTGGATATTGCTCCGCTATTCCGACGTGCTTCTTATGGCAGCCGAACTGGGCAGCAGTAATGCCGTGCAAGACTATAACAGTGTGGTGTATCGTGCCTATGGTAACCACGACCATGACATCAGTGCCACACCTACACGCGAAGAGATATGGCAGGAGCGCCGACGTGAGTTCATGGGCGAGGGCGTACGCTATTTCGACCTGCGTCGTCAGGGACTTGACGCTTTTGTCAAAGGCATCATGGGGCAGGCTTACGACAATGGCACGACATCAGGCACACCTACCGAGGTGTATATGAATACGCAGAAGAGCACCATTGCCGACACATTCAAGGAGCAGAACATCCGCGAGAAGCGAGGTTTCTGGCAGATACCGAGTTCAGAGATTTCACTCTCCGGCGGTGTTTACAAGCAGAATGCTGGTTGGTAATAAATAGACAAATTAGCACAGCAAGAGATCACATACCGATTTTTGTTATCTTTGCAGAAATAAATCTTTATTACTGACAAAAAATAACATAGAAGTATGAAGCGCATAAATTATTTTCACCACGTAAACTGCTCGAGGACACTAACATTGGCATTGTCCTCTCTCTTGCTGTGCCTTTCACTTGCTGTCAAGGCAAACACTCTTGACTTCCGTTGCCTTGACACATCGGCAGGACTTGCCGACTGCCATGTGAGCAGCATCATGAAAGACCGTAACGGATTTCTGTGGATAGGCACGGCATCAGGACTGAGCCGCTATGACGGATTTCGTTTCAAGAATTTCTATTCCAGCATTACAGACAAGTCGTCGCTTCGCAGCAACCAAATAGAAGGACTTGATGAAGATTGCCACGGCAACATATGGGTGCAGACCAATGAGGGCTATTGCATCTATAATCCCGAAACGGAGAATTTCACCAACGATATTGACTCTTGGATGAAAGACCACGGTATGGAGGGTACCCCCAACCGTGTGTTTGTAGATGCTAAGGGTTGTCTGTGGATAGCCGTCAATTCCAAGGGTTGCTATTATTATAATCCGCAGACTGAGGAGCACTGGCTTTTCCGCTCTGCCAACAACAAAGGCAGCCTACCCGATGAGGCTGTCACAGGAATCACTGAGCGTGGCAATTCGCTCGTGCTCTCCTTTGAGGACGGCACATTGGCACGCCTTGACGGACCATGCAGACGCATTGTCTGGATAAATACATATTTAGCGAAAGCCAACAACCACAGCCGTCATTACTACGGCACATATATCGACTCGCACTACAACTACTGGGTGAGTAATCATGCCAAGGCCCACACATGGGTATATTCCAGCAAACAGAAGCGCTGGTTCTCTTCTCCGACAGAGTTTTTCCTTTCTCTCGGCATGAGTGGCATGAGCGATGTATTCATAAAAGATGTCAAGGAGGATAGCCATCACAATCTGTGGATAGCCACCGAGCATGCAGGACTGTTTGTTGCCAACATAGCAAAGCGCAGTCTGAAGCATATCACTTATGATGAAAAGAATCCAAACACTCTGCCCGACAACACTCTGCAGAGTCTATACATAGACCACAATGATGCCGCATGGATAGGCACTTATAAGAATGGAGTGGCTTACTATTCGCCGTCATTGTCACATTTCCCCACGGTCAACATAGGTGACATATGCACAGTGACGCAAGATGTAATGGGCAACTATTGGTGTGGCACTGACTACAATGGGTTGGTATGTTATAATCCACTGACAGGCATTACTTCCAACTATGGCATGGAGCAGACAGGACTATCGACCGATGTAGTGGTGAGCAGTCTTGCGGCAAGCGATGGCAGCATGTGGTTTGGTTCGTTTAATGGCGGACTGACGCATTATGTGAACGGACAGTTTTATGTCTATAATCATCACAATTCTCCTCTCGCCTGCAACAGTGTGTGGTCACTGGCGGAAGACAGACTGGGCAACATTATAATAGGCACACTTGGTGGAGGATTACAGGTGTTGAACCCGCAGACAGGGAAGTTTACAACCTACACGCTGGAGAACTCTAAATTGCCGTCGAATTATATTTCTGTAGTAGCCGTTGACCACGACGGACAAATCATTGCCGGACATTCACGTGGACTGTCTGTCATTGACTTGCGTAGGAGCAGCGTAAGCCAGTTGCCTGCTACTGTTGACGGCAGCAATTTCTCAAGCATATCAGTTAATGATGTCTTTGTTGACAGTCGCGGACTGATATGGAATGCCAACATGTCGGGAATCGATGTCTATGACCCGCAGACCCGTCGCATATATAGACTTTACAAGAGCCAGCAGATGGCATGCGCTGTGTGCGAAGATAGAGACGGCAACATATGGGTGACACTCTCCAATAGTGTTATACGTGTGAAGGTAAACCGCAATGACTCAGGTCTGACATTTTTCTCCAACAGTTTTGACGAACTCGACGGACTGCAGAAGCGTCGCTATAACTTCCGCAGCATATACAGTGACAAAAGAGGACAAATCATTGTAGGCGGACAGGATGGCATCAACATTATCCCTTCGCGTTCACACAGGCAGATGTCAGCTGACACAAAGGTGCTCTTCTCAGGTATAGTATTGTTTGATCATCCTCTGTCGGTAAGCGAGGAATATAAAGGACGTGTCATCATGGAAAAGTCGGTCAACACTTCACGTCGTCTTAATCTGAAATATGACGAGAATGCATTCACAGTGCTTCTCTCCACAAATAATGTGGCAGTGCCCGAGAAATGTCACTTCATGTATCGCCTGAAGGGATTCGGTGACGACAAGTGGCTCACAACGGTGGAGTCGCAGCCAAGTGTCACCTACACTAACTTGCATCCTGGCACCTACACTCTGCAAGTGCGAGTGGTAGAGCGCGACGGCACAATGACAAAGGATATTAGCGAACTGCACATTCACATAGCACCGCCTTTCTATATGTCGACATGGGCGTACATAATATATATACTGCTCATAGTATTGTCAGTGTGGGCAGTGTGGCATGTTACCCTGCGCCGTAAGATAGAAAAGATGAAACTGGCTTTCCTTACTGACATCAGTCACGAATTGCGCACTCCGCTATCGCTCATAATATCGCCAGTAAAGGCAATGATAGACAAGGAAACCGACAGTCAGAAGAAAGGTCGCTTGCAACTTATCCTACGCAATGCAGAGCGGTTGCTCAACCTCGTCAACCAGACTCTTGACATACGCAAGATAGAGACCCACGCCATGCAGCTCAACTGTAAGGACAATGACATAGTGAGACTTGTGCACGACATGGCAGACGACTTCTCGCGTCTCTCACAACAGAATATACACCTCACGTTTACAAGTAATGTGGAGTCGCTTGTCATTCCCTTTGACAAAGACAAAATACAGAAGGTCATTACCAATCTGCTGAGCAATGCCTATAAGTTTACTCCCGAAGGAGGCTCTGTCAGCATAAAGATGCAGTTGGATGACAATGAGCAGAGCAAAGGCAAATGCAATTTGTTCATATCTGTTGCCGACACAGGATGTGGCATCAGCGATGAAGACAAGAAACATGTCTTTGATAGATTCTATCAGACAAGCCATAGCAAGGAAACAGAATTTGGAGGTAGCGGACTAGGACTCAACATCTCCTATGAATATGTGGCAATGCATGGCGGAAATATCAGTGTTGCCGACAATAAAGAGAAAGGAACAGTCTTTACCGTTACGCTTCCTGTGGAACTGAAACATAATGTCACCACTTGTGATACAGAGAGTCATGATGACAAGAAGGACGTGTCACATAAAACGAGAAGTGATGTGGATATGCACGGCAAGGAGGTGCTGGTTGTTGATGATAGCGATGACTTCCTCTCATTCATGAATGAGATGCTTAGCGAACATTATCAGGTGCGCACTGCTGTCAACGGCAAGGATGCTCTGGTAAAGATACAACAGCACAGACCGGATATTATCCTCAGTGACGTGATGATGCCTGAGATGGATGGCAACGAACTGTGCCGACGTCTGAAGAATACTCCCGAGACAGCATCCATTCCGTTTGTCATGCTTACGGCACGACTCTCTACAGAACACCAGATGGAAGGATTTACATCGGGCGCTGATGCCTACATCACAAAACCGTTTGACTTTGATCTCCTGTTGGTGCGTATAGGTAATCTGCTTCACTCGCACGATAGTGGGCAACACAAGATAGAGCCACAGATTACGGAAGAAAAGATAACATCCATAGACCAACAACTTGTCGACAATGCAACAACCTTTGTGGAGAATAATCTCGACAATGCAGACCTGTCTGTGGAAATGATGAGCGAGGCTTTGGGCATGTCGCGTGTGCATCTCTATAAGCGTCTGCTGTCAGTAACGGGAAACACTCCGTCAGAGTTTATCCGCATCATACGCCTGAAGCATGCGGCAAGACTATTGCGCGAAGGACAACTCAATGTGAGCGAAGTGGCATACAAGACAGGATTTAACACACCACGTTATTTCTCACGCTATTTTAAGGAATACTACGGCATAGGACCGTCGCAATATAAGAACAAACAAACGTAAAGATGAAAAAGACCAGATTATTATTGACCGCAATGCTCCTGTTTGGTGCCACGGCTTTTGCCGCAGGCTATACCGACAATGGAAAGGGAATAACCCTGCAAGTGAAGAATGCCAAAGCCAACGGTGCGCGACTTGTGACGCTGGAGGTAGTCAACGATGACATTATCCGTGTGCGTGCCACATGTGAGAATGCTTTTCCTGATAAGCATAGCCTCATTATAGTGCCACAGAATTCTACACCAAAGTATAAGGTGACAGAGAAAAACGGCATCATCACTCTGAAGGCAAAGAATGTGCAGGCTGTCGTCAATGAGGCTACAGGACACATAGCATTCTATGACGCCCAGGGAAAACTCCTTCTCAACGAGACTGCTGAAGGAAAGACTTTCCGTCCTTACACCGTCCCAACTTCAGAGATAGGACTCGGAACAACCCTTTCGGAAACAAACAGGCATGGCTGGTCATGGAATGCAACATTTGAGAGCAGCGACGATGAAGCATTCTACGGTCTTGGTCAACATCAGGCGGAAGATTTCAACTATAAGGGAAAGAATGAGGAACTCTTCCAATACAACACGAAGATATCCGTGCCGTTTGTCGTTTCCAATAAGCATTATGGTGTTCTTTGGGATTCCTATTCTCTCTGCCGATGGGGCAATCCCAATGCCTACCAGCAACTTGGCAATGTGTTTACCCTTTATAACCGAGAGGGAAAGAAGGGATCGTTGACGGGAACTTACAATGAAAAGAATGGAAGACAGATAGTACGTGATGAGGACTCCATATATTTTGAGAATGCTATGGAGGTGGAGAAATTGCCTCGTGACTTCAACTATGTCGGTGCGAATGTGGTCTATGAGGGAATGATAGAACCACAGGAGTCATGCAATTTCCACTTCATTCTTTATTATGCAGGCTACACAAAGGTATATGTAGATGGCAAGGAGGTAGTGCCCGAGCGTTGGCGCACGGCATGGAATCCCAATTCATATAAGTTTGCCGTGCGGTTGGAGAAAGGCAAAAAAGTGCCTCTGCGCATAGAGTGGCAACCTGACGGCACTGTGTCCTATTGCGGTTTGCGCGTGGCAACCCCACGTTCTGACAAAGAGCAGAAACAGATGTCTATATGGAGCGAGATGAGCCGTGATATGGACTATTATGTCATTGCTGGCAACAATATGGACAAGATTATCTCTGGTTATCGCACTCTTACAGGTAAGGCACAGATTATGCCGAAGTGGGCTTTGGGATTTTGGCAAAGCCGTGAACGCTATAGAACAGAAGATGAGGTGGTGTCAACTCTTGCAGAATTTCGTCGACGTCAGATACCAATAGACAACATAGTGCAGGACTGGAACTATTGGAAGGATGACCAGTGGGGAAGCCACCAGTTTGATGAGGCACGTTATCCCGACCCGCAGAAGATGCTCGACGACGTGCATAAGTTGCAAGGCAGATTCATGATCAGTGTGTGGCCAAAGTTCTATCATAACACCGACAACTACAAGGAACTCGCTTCCAAAGGATGGATGTATACGCAGGCAGTGAAGGACTCACTCAAAGACTGGGTTGGACCTGGCTATGTGGCAGGTTTTTATGATGCTTATTCCGACGGCGCGCGCAAGATGTTTTGGCGACAGATGGACGAGAATCTCTATAGTAAATATAATTATGGCATCGATGCGTGGTGGATGGATGCTTCCGAACCTAATGTGCGCGACTGCACGCCTATCGGTTACCGCAAACAACTGTGTGGACCTACAGCTCTCGGATCGTCTACCGAATATTTCAATGCCTACAGTATAGAGAATGCCGATGCTATATACAACGGACAGCGCAACACGGGAAACAACAAACGAGTGTTTCTCCTTACGCGTAGCGGATTTGCTGGTCTGCAACGTTATAGCACCGCCTCTTGGAGTGGTGACATTGGTACACGATGGGAAGATATGCATGCTCAGATGACAGCAGGACTCAACTACTCCATGTCGGGAATACCTTTCTGGGGTATGGATCAGGGCGGATTCAGTGTAGAGAGCCGCTACATGGCAGCGCAAGGCTTATATAATGCGACAGGCGAGGAAAATTCCGACATGAAGGAATGGCGTGAGTTGCAGGCACGGTGGAATCAGTTTGGATGCTTCGTGCCTCTATATCGCACCCACGGACAGTGGCCTCTGCGCGAAGTGTGGAACATAGCTCCAGAAGACCATCCTTGTTATAAGTCGATAGTCTACTATGACAAGTTGCGCTATCGTCTCATGCCTTATCTCTACAGTATGGCGGCATGGGCAAACTTGAAGGACTACACTCTCATGCGCGGGTTGCCGATGGACTTTCAGGACGATGCGAATGTATTGAATATAGGTGACCAATGGATGTTCGGTCCGGCATTCATGGCTTGCCCAGTATATAAATATGAGGCTCGTTCACGCAAGGTATATTTGCCAAAGCAGTGTGGCTGGTATGACCTATACACAGGCAAACACTTCATGGGCGGTCAGACTATCGACGCTGACGCTCCATATGAAAAGATGCCAATATTTGTGCGTGAGGGTGCCATCGTGCCTTTCGGTCCTGAGATTCAGTGGAGCGATGAGAAGAAGGCAGATGTCATCAATCTCTATGTCTACACTGGTGCCGATGCCGACTTCCTGCTCTATGAAGATGAAGGCACTAATTATGACTATGAGCAAGGTAAATATTCTACTATTGATATCCGCTATGACGAGAAGTCGAAGACTGTCACTTTAGGCAAGCGTAAGGGCGAGTTTGATGGCATGCTCCGCAATCGACGCTTCAATGTTATCATGGTGTCGGCAGACAATAATCAGTCGCTCGACTTCGATGCCAATGGCAAGATAGTGGAATATGATGGCAGAGAGGTGAAAGTAAAACTTTAGGAATGTCTTAAAAGCAATCAGATGAGAAGGACTCACAACATATTATCCGTCATTATAGCCTTGCTTTTCTGGCATATGCCAATGGCAGTCTCTGCCCGTGAGCATATCAATATCGACTCGTCATGGCGGTTCACTCTTGGTGACTCTGTGCAGATGTCATCAGTGGCTTATGACGACTCCTATTGGCGTGAACTTGACTTGCCCCACGACTGGGCAATAGAGGGCGACTTCTCTGTGAACAATCCGTCGGGAGCAGGTGGAGGAGCATTGCCTGGTGGAGTGGGCTGGTATCGCAAACATCTGCATATAGATGCTCAACCTGGGGAGAGATATTTTATCGAGTTTGACGGCGTTTATATGAACTCCACGGTATATATCAACGGCAAGAAAGTGGGCTACAGACCTTACGGTTATAGTAGTTTCCGTTATGAGATGACGCCTTATCTCAGCAAATCGGGCGACAATGTTGTGGCTGTGCGTGTAGACAACAGCGACCAGCCTAACAGCCGCTGGTATAGCGGATGTGGCATCTACCGTCACGTGTGGTTCACCTCTACAAGTGCCATTTCCGTGGCACATTGGGGAACATATGTCATATCAAAGCTTCATGACAACAATCATGCCGTGGTGAATGTGACCACACAGATAGAGAGCACACTGAGCAAACAGCAACGTGTGACTTTGCGACATTTTGTCATTGACGGGCAAGGCCAGACAGTGGCTACTTCTTCATCGACACTGCATGTTGACGGCAAAGCAGAGAATACTCAGCAACTCATTGTGAAGAAGCCACAGTTGTGGTCTATAGAACATCCTTACCTATATAAGATGAAGACAGAGATAATAAGTGGCGGAAATATAGTAGACACTTACGAGACTACCACTGGCATTCGTGACTTCACCTTCAATCCACAGACGGGATTTTCACTCAATGGAAAGGAAATGAAAATCAATGGCGTATGTCTGCATCATGACCTTGGTTGCCTCGGAGCTGCTCTTAATGAGGATGCACTTCACCGTCAGTTGCGCATCATGAAGGATATGGGAGCCAACGCTGTGAGATGCTCACACAATCCTCCCGCTCCCGAACTCCTCAACATGTGTGACACTATGGGACTCATTGTCATGGACGAAGCTTTCGACATGTGGCGCAAGAAGAAGTCGCGCAATGATTATGCACGTTTCTTTGACAAATGGCATGAGCGCGACTTGCGTGACCTTGTCTGCCGTGACCGCAATCATCCGAGTGTGATGATGTGGAGCATAGGCAATGAGGTGCTTGAGCAATGGCAGCAAGCTGATGCCGACACGTTGTCACTGGAGCAGGCAAACCTCCTTCTTAATTTCGGACATGACGTGTCTGCACAGGCTGGCAATAAGGAGTTGACGGTCAATTCACGTCTTGCCATCAAACTTGCCGACATAGTGCGCGAACTTGACCCTTCACGTCCTATCACGGCAGGATGCAATGAGCCAGATCCCAACAACAATCTCTTCCGTGGTGATGCTCTCGACATCATCGGTTTCAATTACCACCATCAGTGGATAAAGGATGTGCCGAAGAATTTCCCCGACAAACCGTTTATCATGACCGAGAGTGTGTCGGCTCTGCAGACACGTGGCTACTACGTCATGCCGAGCGACTCGATGATTCTCGCTCCATATGACTGGCGTGTGACGTATACTGACCCTACATACAAATGCAGTGCCTATGACAACTGTCATGTGCCGTGGGGATCCACTCACGAACAGACTTGGGATGTGGTGAAGCACACACCATGGTGCTCAGGACAATTTCTTTGGTCAGGCTTCGACTATATAGGCGAACCGACACCTTATGGATATCCTGCACGTTCCAGCTATTTCGGAGTTGTAGATTTGGCTGGATTTCCGAAGGACTCCTATTACATGTATCAGAGTGAGTGGACTGGCAAGACTGTACTCCACCTCTTTCCTCACTGGAACTGGATGAAGGGGCAGGATGTGGACATGTGGTGTTATTACAACAATGCTGACGAGGTGGAACTCTTTGTCAATGACAAGAGTCGTGGAGTGCGACGCAAGGCAGACTCCCATCAGTATCATGTCATGTGGAGAGTGAAGTTTGAACCTGGTACTGTAAAGGTCGTAGCACGCAAAAACGGACGCATTGTCGGACAGCAGACCATTCACACAGCTGGTGCTCCCGACCACATCCGTCTTACTGCTGACAGAAAACAACTTTCCGCCGATGGAAAATCGCTCTCCTTTGTCACTGTGGAGGTAGTAGACAAATATGGCAACCTCTGCCCTTATGCCACCAATGACATTCACTTTGATGTGGAAGGTCCTGCCACAATAGCAGGTGTGGACAACGGTTCGCAAACTTCCACCGAACGCTTTCAGGCTAACCACCGCGAAGCTTTTTATGGTAAATGTCTTGTGATAATAAAATCTGGCAAGGCAGATGGAAAGGTGAAACTCACTGCCAAGGGTGTAGACCTAAAGTCGGCAACGCTTGCTCTTACTGTGGGAAACATAACCAACAACAAAAAACAATAATAACAATATGAAACAAACAATCTTATCAGTGGCATTCGCTTTGACGCTGCCGGCAAATGTTGCGGCACAGTCGACATGTCCTGTATATCTTAATCCGAAGGCTTCTGTAGAAGAGCGTGTGCAGGATGCTCTCAAACGTCTCACTGTGCATGAGAAAGTGATGCTCCTGCATGCACAGAGCAAATTCACTTCTGCCGGAGTGCCACGGCTCGGCATACGCCAGTTGAATATGAGCGATGGTCCTCACGGTGTGCGTGCTGAGGTGGACTGGAACTCATGGAATACTGCCAACTGGACCAATGACTCCATTTGCGCCTTTCCTTCATTGACATGTCTTGCCGCCACATGGAATCGCAATTTGTCGCAAGTCTACGGCAATGCCGTGAGCGAGGAGTTTGCCTTCCGTGGCAAGGATATCCTGCTTGGTCCAGGCACAAGCATAGCGCGTATGCCTCTCAATGGACGCAACTTCGAATATATGGGCGAAGACCCTTATCTCTCGGGAGAGATGGCTGTGCCTTACATTAAGGCGGCGCAGAAGAATGGTGTGGCTTGCTGTCTAAAGCACTTTGCACTCAACAATCAGGAGTTAGACCGCTTCACTGTGAACGTGAATGTGGGTGAACGTGCTTTCCGCGAAATATATATGCCAGCATTCAAGAAGTGTGTGCAGGAGGGAGGACTTTGGACAATCATGGGGTCTTATCCATTGTGGGAAGGCGAACATATGTGTCACAACAACAGATTGCTCAACGGAATTCTCAAAAAGGAATGGGGATTTGATGGTGCTGTGATAAGCGACTGGGGTGGCACACATGACACATGGCAGGCTGCCATGAACGGTCTTGACATAGAGATGGGTACTGACACCAACGGCAAGACGGAGGACAATTCGAAAGGCTATAACACCTATAGACTTGCTGATGCATTCGAGAAACTCATTAATGAAGGAAAGATTCCTATGAGTGTGCTTGATGACAAGGCTTCACGAGTCTTGCGCACCATCTTCCGCACATCAATGAATCCTAATAAGGCGATAGGCTCCCAGTGTTCGGCTGAGCATTATGATGCCTGTCGGCAGATAGGTGAAGAGGGAATAATATTGCTCAAGAATCAGAATAATATTCTGCCACTCAATGCTGACAAGTATCGCAAGATTCTTGTTGTCGGCGACAATGCAGTGCGCAACATGAGTGAAGGTGGAGGTTCGTCTGAACTAAAGACAAAGTTTGACATCTCGCCTCTTGAAGGCCTTAAGACACTTTATGGCGACAAGATAGAGTTTGCCCGAGGTTATTATGCCGGACGTGCGCTGTATGATGCTGTAGATTCTCTTGATGCCGATTCTCTCGCTCATCTGAAGACTGAGGCTTTAGAGAAGGCAAAGAGTGCTGACCTCATCATCTATATTGGTGGATTGAACAAGAATCACAAGCAGGATTGTGAAAATGGCGACCGTGAGTCATATGACCTGTCTTATGGACAGAACGAACTCATAGATGCTCTTGCAAAGATACAGAAGAATATTGTAGTGGTAACCTTCGGAGGCAACGCCTTTGCCACTCCATGGATAAACAATGTGAAGGCAATGATGCATTGTTGGTATCTTGGCTCTATGTCGGGCGTGTCTGTGGCAGACATCATTTCCGGCAAGGTCAATCCGAGTGGCAAGTTGCCAGTCACTTTTGCCAAGAAGCAGAATGATTACCGATGCTTCCAGTTTGGCAAGCGTGGCTATCCTGGAGTTGACGGTCAGGTGTATTATGATGATGACATATATGTGGGCTACCGTTGGTTTAACACACACAATATGAAACCACAGTTTGCCTTTGGCTTCGGTCTGAGCTACACCACCTTTAAGTATGGCAAACCTTCGCTATCGTCCAAGACTATGGATAAGGACGGCAAGATAACCGTAAGCATTCCTGTCACCAACACTGGCAAGGTGGAAGGCAAGGAAGTGGTGGAACTCTTCATCGGCGACATGAAATCATCAGAGGAACGTCCTACAAAGGAACTGAAGAACTTTGCCAAGGTAGAGCTTGCTCCGGGAGAGACGAAGACAGTGAGCTTTGACATCACATCCTCTGATTTGGAGTATTGGTCAACCAAGACTCATGGTTTTGTGGCGGAGCCCGGACTATTTAAGGTTTACATCTGTGCAAGCGAAACCGACGTGCGAGGAGTGGCTGAATTTGAATTGAAGTAAGGATATTATCCATAATTACCACTCATTGAGGTCGCTGCTCTTTTCTATGGCGTTCTCGATGGTGTCATCCAACTGGTGGAAGAAGTCATAGCCTGTGGCTTCTTCCACTTCGTCTACGGTGCGCACATAGTAGTCCATTTTGTGATGGCCAGTTTGGTTGGCATAGATGAAACCTATTGCCTTTGTGTCGTTGGCATTGTTGCCCGTGCGCATTATCACCTTGAAGAAAGCGTCAGGCACAGCCACACGGTTTTCCCCTACGGTCTTGTAGTCTTTATTATAGAAGATAGGTCCGGCTACAATATATATCTTCCCGTATTTCTGTGCCCACGTGCGGCATGCTTCTTCCAAATATTTCCAGTCGTGCTGATTGAGATTGCCATTCTGCGGACAAATGTTGGTCATGAGGAAAGCGTCTTGTTGTGCCTCATATGCCCACTTGTTGTCACCGGCAGGGCACATGTGTCC
The DNA here is from genome assembly GCA_963601795.1 of bacterium. GTDB lineage: Bacteria > Bacteroidota > Bacteroidia > Bacteroidales > Bacteroidaceae > Prevotella. Next base: position 35,287 of record CAVCGK010000015.1, read on the forward strand.
GCGCTGATATCCGCATTCCCCTTCGCGTATGTCGGCATAGGTGGCCCTTGGCGTTGGCACGTCAGTGTCCTCGGTGAAGGAGTGGTTCTTGCGTGCATACTCTCCGTCGGTGTGGTCGGAGGTCAAAGACCATCCCACCCAGTTGGGATTGCGTGTGTCCTTGTTGTATGATGTAGTGTAGGAATAGCGCTTCAGTATCTGCGATGGCAATCCCTTTATAGTGATATCGGGAATCTCGTAACTCTCATTGCCTGTGATTGTGGTCGAGGTGCTGACTGATGTGCTGACGGATGTATTGTCTGATGTGTTGTCGGAAACAGAATTCTGCGACCCCAACTTGTTCCACCCGTATGTACCTATCATCACCAGTAGGAGAATGACTATGCTGCTGACATTACTTTTCTTTTTCTTCCTCATGTGCATTTATATTCCATTGGTTTTATAAGGCAAAATTACACCTTTTATAGGTTAAAGCAATATGAAAGTCACGGAAATTCAGTTATATTGCGTAACTTTGCACCTTACATTATTATACTCAGATTTTTTTATATATGACATTTGAAGAACTTGGCGTATCGGGAGAGATACGACGTTCGATTGAAGAACTTGGCTTCGCTTATCCAATGCCCATTCAGGAGGCAGTAATTCCTTTTGTTCTCGGAGAGAAAGAAAACCTCATAGCACTTGCCCAGACGGGTACGGGAAAGACCGCCGCTTATGGCATTCCCACTCTTCAGGGCATAGACCCCACAAGCAAGGAGACACAGGCTCTGATACTCAGTCCTACACGTGAATTGTGTCTGCAGATTTCCGATGACCTCAATGACTTTGCAAAGCATACGGAGAATGTGCGTATAGTGCCTGTCTATGGTGGCACGGGTATGGATCAGCAGATTCGTGCCCTGCGTCATGGTGCGCAGATTATTGTGGCTACTCCAGGACGACTCATCGACCTCAAGAACCGTGGCATTGCCAAACTCGACAACGTGAAGTCTGTGGTGCTCGACGAGGCTGACGAGATGCTCAATATGGGTTTCCAGGACGACATTGAGGACATATTCAATGCTCTGCCACAGGCCGACGACGATGCCGGTGAGGTGAGAAAACTCCTATTCTCTGCCACTATGAGCAAGGAAGTGGAGAAGGTGGCGAAGCGCTATCTCGGCAAATATAAGGAGATAGTGGTAGGTTCACGCAACGAGGGTGCGGAGAATGTTAACCATGTCTACTATCTCGTGCATGCCAAGGACAAATATCTTGCGCTGAAGCGACTTGTGGACTATTATCCAAAGATATATGCCATTATCTTCTGCCGCACAAAGCTCGAGACTCAGGAGATAGCCGACAAACTCATCAAGGACGGCTACAATGCAGAGTCTTTGCACGGCGACCTGTCACAGCCACAGCGTGACCAGACGATGCAGAAGTTCCGCCAGCACACTGTGCAGTTGCTCGTTGCCACCGATGTGGCAGCCCGTGGACTCGATGTCGATGACCTCACACATGTCATCAACTACGGTATGCCCGACGACACAGAGTCATACACTCACCGCTCAGGGCGCACGGGCCGTGCCGGAAAGAACGGCACCAGCATCAGCATCATACATGTGAAGGAGCAGTTCCGTGTGCGCAATGTGGAGAAAATTATAGGCAAGAAATTCGTAGACGGCACTCTTCCTACACCACGTGAGATATGCACCAAGCAACTCTACAAGGCCATGGACGACATCATGAAAATGGATGTCGACGAGGAACTCATCGAACCCTTCATGGAAGAAATTAACCGCCACTTCGAGTTTGTCGACAAGGAAGACATCATAAAGAAGATTGTCACCATGACCTTCGGACGCTTCCTTTCCTATTATGCCGATGCCCCTGAGATAGAGAAACCTTCGGGCAAGAAGGACAAGAGCGAGAATGCGAAGAAAAGTCAGCGCGGTTCACGCACTGCAGAAGAGGGCTACGAGCGTCTCTTCATCAATCTCGGTAAAGACAATGGCTTCTATCCCGGCGTGTGCATGCAGTTCCTCAACAAGCATCTTGGCGGCAAGCAGAAGGTGGGCCATATAGACCTCTTCAGCAAGTTTGCTTACATAGAGATTCCTGAGGAAGATGCAGAATATGTGATGTCGTCGATAAGCGGTGTCTACTATCGTGGCATAGAGGTGCGCTGCAACCGCAGTGAGGACAAGAGCCAGGCTCCAGCCAACACTCGCCGTGGTGGCGACAACGGTGGACGCAAGGATCGTTCGCGCCGCGATGACAAGCGTGACGGTCAGCGTGCGTCAAAGCCTCGTCGTGACAGTCGTCGCGATGGAGTGGAGGCACGCAAGGCAGCCTTTGGTCACGATGGAGGCAGACAACAGCACAATGATGACTGGCGACAGTTCTTCAACGGTGGCGATGCAGTGGTGCTTCGTGGCGACACCGTGGTAAACGGCAAGAAGAAGGGAAAGAAAGGCAAGAAGGCACAGCTCGTAGGTGAAGAACCAGACTTCAGCGAAGAGGGCTGGGCACGTCGCAAACCAAAGAAGAAATAAGCGCAGACATAGGGCGGAAGTGTTCCGATAAGACAAAAAAAAGTGAATATTTCCGCCTGTTATTGCGTGGATAGAGAAAAAAAACTAACTTTGGTTGCACGAACAAATATAAAGGTTTACAATATGAAGAAATTTATCCTTGCGACAATGTTCGCTATATTCGGTGTTGCCGCCTCTTTTGCTCAGTTTGAGGAAGGTAAGTATTACATAGGCACCAGCTTCGACGGTGTAGGTCTCTCTTATAGCGAAACCACCAAGATGCAGCTTGGCGTTGGTGTGAATGCCGGCTACATGTTTCAAGATGATTGGTTGGTAGCAGCGGGTGCAGGTTTCACCTACAGCAATTCCGACCTGCAGGAGCTTTATCTCGGTGCCAAGTGCCGTTACTTCATCGAGCAGAACGGACTCTTCCTTCAGGCAGGAGTGAAATATCTCCACCGTGCTACTGATTATAATGACCTTCAGATAACTCCTGAGGTGGGCTATTGCTTCTTCCTCAACAAGAATCTCACCATAGAGCCAAGCGTCTATTATGACATGTCGCTCTCTGACTTTGCCAACAAGAGTCGCGTTGGCGTGAAGATCGGATTGGGCTTGTATTTCTAAGTTAATAATCAAGGGGGGGGGTACGGCGCCCTCGCCGTACCAATCTCAAGCAAAATAACGTTGGGTTGTGTGGTGCGGCGAGGACGCCGTACCTCCTATGGTTACAATGAACACGATAAAAACTTGCAATTATCGGATATGCTTTCTGCGTCGCCTGGTTATGATGGCGCTTGTCCTATGCTTTGTCATGACGGCTTCTGCACAAAGCCAGCCGAGAGGTGAGTTTTTGGAAAAAAGGAATGAAGTGGAGGGAGGATACAATTTTTGGGTATTCTCTCCCGACGAATACAACACCGACAAGCACCCCTTACCCTTGATAGTATTCCTGCATGGAGCGAGCCTTTGCGGCAACAATCTGCAAAAGGTGCGCCGCTATGGTGTGCTCGATGCCATCGATCAGGGACTCGACATGCCCATGTTTGTGCTCGCACCGCAAAATCCCGGCGGTTCGTGGAGTCCGCGCAAGATCAATGACTTGATAGACTGGATGGAGCAAAATTATGCCATCGACACCACTCGCATCTTCGTGCTTGGCATGAGCCTCGGAGGCTATGGCACCCTCGACTTCGTGGGTACATATCCAGAAAAGGTGGCGGCAGCCATGGCACTTTGTGGTGGCACCACGCTCAAGGATGTCAGTGGCATGGGCAAACTGCCTTTATGGATAATGCACGGCACTGCCGACAGGGCGGTAAACATCAGAGAATCAAAGAAAATAGTGGACTCGCTCATAGATACTGGCAACGATCGTCTGCTGCGCTACGACTGGTTTAAGGGAGCATCACATGGTGCCCTGGCGAGAGTTTTCTATATGCGTGAAACCTACGACTGGCTCCTCAGTCATTCCACTGCCGACAAACCGCGTACACTCGACACTGACATAGAGATTACTATGGAAGGAATGCGGGCGGCATATAAAGACCTTAAGGACCCGGATGGCGACTACGACGAGTTCTAAAGGCAAGTTTTTTTTCCACACAATAAAGCTGTCAAAATGTAAGAAAACGGACGCATGGCTTGCAGAAGTCATGTGCACCGATGTTTTGGCATATGTCACAAACGTGTGTGACATATGTCAAAAAGGTTTGTGACAATTGTCATAGATGTTTGTGACATATGTCGCGCAATCGTTTGACATATGTCGCAACATCAGCGCACCACGTATCTTGCATCCGTGCACCAAGTTTCTTACATCTATATATCACGATGATGTTATAATGCAGCTACCATTTCTGTGCGTGAGTTTCTATGTCAGAATTATTGCAGAACAGTTACAGCTTGATAGGGTTGTGGTTAAAAAAAATGAAAAATTGCATATATAATAATGTGAAAGCAAAGTTTTATGTACTTTTGCGCTCCGAAAAAGCAACTATTGTAATATGCAAGACAATTTAGTTATCGTAGAGAGCCCTGCCAAGGCAAAGACAATAGAAAAGTTCCTAGGAAAGGACTATAAAGTGACTTCCAGCTACGGACACATACGTGACCTGAAGAAGAAGGAACTGAGCGTGTCTACCGACACTCTCGAACCTTACTATGAGATACCAGAGGAAAAACAGAAACTAGTGGCTGAACTGAAGGCGAAAGCCGCTTCGGCAAAGAAAATCTGGTTGGCTTCCGATGAAGACCGCGAAGGAGAGGCCATATCATGGCACCTTTGCGAAGTATTGGGACTGGACGAAGAGAAGACAAGCCGCATTGTCTTCCATGAGATAACAAAGACCGCGATACTCGATGCCATAGAGCATCCGCGCCATATAGACATGAATCTGGTAAATGCGCAGCAGGCACGACGAGTGCTCGACCGCATCGTGGGATTCAAACTCTCGCCAGTGCTGTGGCGCAAGGTGAAGCCTTCGCTCTCGGCAGGACGTGTGCAGAGTGTGGCGGTGAGACTCATCGTGGAGCGTGAGCGCGAGATAGAGCAGTTTAAGAGCGAACCTTACTACAAGGTGAGTGCCATCTTCACCCATACTGACGCCGAAGGTCAGGAACAGGAGATGAAGGCTGAACTCAATCGCCGCTTCACCACGCACGAGGAGGCAGAGGCGTTCCTGCACTTGTGCAGCAATGCGGCATTCACCGTGACATCTATCACAAAGAAACCTCTGAAGCGCACCCCAGCACCACCGTTCACCACTTCCACACTGCAGCAGGAAGCGGCGCGCAAGTTGGGATTCACCGTGTCGCAGACCATGATGGTGGCACAGCGCCTTTATGAAAGCGGACGCATCACATACATGCGTACGGATAGTGTGAACCTGTCGAGCCTGTGTATCGGAGCAAGCAAGGAAGAGGTGACAAACCTCTATGGCGAGGAATACAGCAAATCACGCAACTATCACTCAAACGCAAAGGGAGTGCAGGCTGCGCACGAGGCTATACGTCCTACCTACATGAACGAGACCTCCATAACAGGCACTATGCAGGAAAAACGTCTCTACGACCTGATATGGAAGCGCACCCTGGCATCGCAGATGGCAGACGCACAGATGGAAAAGACCACTGTCAACATAGCCGTAGACGGCAGCAACGACTTCTTTGTGGCTACGGGCGAGACCATTGACTTCGACGGTTTCCTTAAGGTCTACCGCGAATCTGTCGACGATGATGCTGAGAATCAGGACGAGTCAGGCGCAATACTTCCTAACGTGAAGGAGGGCGACATGCTCGACAGAAAAGAGATTACATCGGTGGAGCGATTTACCATGAGTCCGCTGCGATATACTGAAGCCAGTCTGGTGAAGAAAATGGAGGAACTCGGCATAGGCCGTCCTTCTACCTACGCACCGACCATCAGCACCATCCAGCAGCGAGAATATGTCACCAAGGGCGACCGCAAGGGTGAGGACCGCCAGTATGAAGTGCTCACGCTCAAGGGCGAGGGCATAAAGAAAAGCACCAAGAAGGAAGCTGTGGGCAGCGAGAAAGGAAAACTCATACCTACCGACATCGGTACGGTGGTGAACGACTTCCTCATGGCAAACTTCCCTAACATCCTTGACTATAATTTCACTGCCAAAGTGGAAGAGCAATTCGATGAAATTGCCGACGGCAAACAGCAGTGGCAGAAGATGATGAAGGACTTCTACAAGAAGTTTGAACCTAACGTGGAGAAGGTTATGAACACACGTCAGGAGCACAAGACAGGTGAGCGCGAGCTGGGCACAGACCCCAAGAGTGGCAAACCAGTGTTTGTGAAGATAGGCCGCTTCGGTCCTGTAGTGCAGATAGGTGCTGCTGACGACAATGACAAGCCACGCTTCGCACAGATGCCGAAGGACAAGAAGATGGACAGCATCACGCTGGAAGAAGCTCTGTCATTGTTTACACTGCCACGCACACTCGGCATGTATTACGGTCGCGAGGTGACAGTGGGTTCGGGACGATATGGAGCCTACATACTCTGCAACGGCGAATACACATCTCTGCCGAAGGACGAAGATCCGCTGACAGTGACACTCGAGACAGCAGAGAAACTCATCGAGGAAAAGAAGGAGACGGAGCGCAAACGCCACATAAAAGCCTTCGAGGAAAAGGAAGGTCTGGAGATACTCAACGGACGCTACGGACCATATATCACCTATGACGGCAGAAACTATCGCCTGCCACGCAATATGCACGCACGTGCTGCCGAACTGACTCTCGAGGAGTGCATGAAGGTGATAGAGGAAACACCCGAGAAGAAGGAAACGAAAAAAGTACGCGCAAAGAAATGATACGCATAATTCTCATCGGATACATGGGCGCCGGGAAGACCACGGTGGGCAAAGAGCTGGCAAAAGCTCTCGGTCTCAGTTTCTATGACCTCGACTGGTATATAGAGTCGCGCATGCGCAAGACCGTGAAGCAAATCTTCGACGAGGGAGGCGAGGAAGCCTTCCGCAACGTGGAGCGCAACATGCTGCATGAGGTGGCGGAGTTTGAAAATGTGGTGATAAGTTGCGGTGGAGGCACACCATGCTTCTTCGACAATATGGACTACATGAACCGTCAGGGTGACACCATATATCTGCAAGCTAACCCCGAGGTGCTCGTGCAACATCTGAAGATGGGAAAGGGAGTGCGTCCACTGCTGCAAAACAAGACTGGCGACGAACTTGTGCAATACATAAAGACTCATCTCGAGGAGCGCGAACCTTACTATCTGAAGGCAAAGCATATACTCAATGTGAATGTCATGGACAGCTATGAGCGCATAGGCGAACACATAGACAGGATAAAGGCTATGCTCGACATTTACATAGACGCATAGAATAGAGAATAAGAGAATCATTATACAATCATCAAGGACAAACAAGGCAAAAGAATACAACGAACGCAATGAAGAAGTGGAGCATCGACGACTCGGCAGAACTCTACAACATCAAGGGTTGGGGAGTCAACTACTTTGGAATCAATGACAAGGGTCATGTGTATGTATCTCCAAAGAAAGACAATGTGCAGATAGACCTGCAGTCAGTAATGGAAGATCTGGAAACAAGGCATATGGGCGCGCCCATGCTCTTGCGTTTCCCCGACATCCTCGACACCCGTATCCAGTCGACGTCGGCTTGCTTCGAGAAAGCGTCGAAGGAATATCAATACAAGGCTGACCACTACATCGTGTTCCCTATAAAGGTGAACCAGATGCGCCCCGTGGTGGAGGAGATAATATCGCACGGAGCAAAATACAACATCGGTCTTGAGGCTGGTTCGAAACCCGAACTGCATGCAGTGCTTGCCACTCACATGGACTCCGACAGTATCGTGGTGTGCAACGGTCACAAGGACCAGAGCTTCATCGAGATGGCTCTCCTGGCGCAGAAGATGGGCAAGCGACTGTTTCTCGTGGTGGAGAAACTTCCCGAACTGAAGGTCATCGCTGAGACGGCGGCTGCCCTTGGCGTGCGCCCTAATCTTGGCGTGCGCATAAAGTTGGCTTCTTCAGGTGCCGGCAAGTGGCAGGAGAGTGGCGGCGACGCTTCAAAGTTTGGACTTAACTCATCAGAACTCCTTCAGGCTCTGCAGTTGCTCGACGAGATGGGACTGCGCGACTGTCTGAAGCTGATACACTTCCACATCGGTTCGCAGATCACAAAGATACGACGTATATCGACAGCCTTGCGCGAGGCGGCACAATATTATGTGCAGTTGAATAAGTTGGGCTTCAAGATAGAGTTTGTCGACTGCGGTGGTGGTCTCGGAGTGGACTATGACGGCACAAGATCGTCAAACTCGGCATCGTCGGTGAACTACTCCATACAGGAATATATCAACGACTGCGTCTACACATTCGTAGATGCGGCAAACAAGAACGGCATACCACACCCAAACATCATCACGGAGGGAGGACGCTCGCTGACTGCCCACCACTCGGTGCTGGTGATAGACGTACTGGAGAGTGTGTCGGCAGCAAAGATGCCTGAAGATTTCCAGCCTCAGGCTGACGACCACCAGCTGGTGCATGACCTGACGGAGATATGGGACAAACTGTCGCAGCGCTCCATGCTCGAGGACTTGCACGACGCGGAGGACATACGCGAGGAGGCTCTCGACCTGTTCCGCCATGGCATCATAGACCTCAAGACGCGCGCACAGATAGAGTCCATCTACTGGGCGATAAGTCATGAGGTGGCAGAACTGGCTCATCATCAGAAGCATGTGCCTGATGAACTGCGCAACCTTGACAAGCGAATGGCAGACAAATATTTCTGCAACTTCTCCTTGTTCCAGAGCATGCCCGACAGTTGGGGCATAGACCAGCTGTTCCCCATCATGCCGCTGGCACGACTGAAGGAGCAGCCCACACGATCGGCAACAATACAGGACATCACCTGCGACTCCGACGGAAAGGTGTCGGCATATGTCAACGGCGGTCAGCAGACATCCTATCTACCTCTGCACACAGTGCGCGAGGGCGAACATTATTATATAGGTGTGTTCCTCGTGGGTGCATATCAGGAGATTCTCGGCAACATGCACAATCTATTCGGCGACACCAATGCCGTGCATATCACCGTGGACGGCGACGGATATTCCATTGACAAGGCCATCGACGGCGAGACCGTGGCTGACGTGCTGGAGTATGTGCAGTATGACCCGAAGAAACTTGTGCGCCGTCTGGAACTTTGGGTGGCAAAGTCTATCAACGAAGGAAAAATTACACCGAAGGAGGGTAAGGAGTTCATAAGCAACTACCGCGCCGGACTCTATGGCTACACATATTTGGAATAAATGAAAGAGAAACTCACAATAGTAAAGGTGGGCGGCGCTGTGGTGGAAGACCCTCAGCAATTGGAGGGCCTGCTCTCGTCGTTTGCCTCATTAGAGGGAAAGAAACTGCTGGTGCACGGTGGCGGCAGACGTGCCACAAGTGTGGCAGCAGGTATGGGACTGGAGAGTCGCATGGTGAACGGACGCCGCATCACCGACGAGGCTATGCTCGAGGTGGTGACGATGGTATATGGCGGACTTGTGAACAAGACCGTGGTGGCACAACTGCAGGCAAAGGGTGTGAATGCCATCGGACTCACCGGTGCGGACATGGACGTGATTCGCTCACACAAACGTGCGCCTAAGGAGATGACAATGCCTGACGGCACTAAGGAAATGGTAGACTTCGGATATGTGGGAGATGTGGACCGCGTGGATGCCACCAGTCTGCAGACTCTGTTGGAGAAGAATATCACTCCCGTGATGGCACCATTGACCCACGACGGCAATGGAAACATGCTCAACACCAATGCCGACACCATAGCATCGGAGACGGCAAAAGCCATGGCAAAGCTCTATGATGTGACACTTGTCTACTCTTTCGAGAAGAGCGGAGTGCTGAGCAATCCCGATGACGACGCATCGGTGATAAGCGAGATAACACACGAGAGTTTCAAGCAACTTGTAGCTGACGGCATAGTGAGTGGTGGCATGTTGCCGAAGATAGAGAATGCACTCGCTGCCGTGGAAGCAGGTGTGAAGGAAGTGAAGATAACGCGCGCCGACAATCTGGACGGAGGAACAGCCATCAGAAATTGAATTTCACAACAGACATATTGCCCCTGAAGAACCGCCTCTACCGATTGGCACTGCGCATAACAGCCAATCATCAGGAGGCGGAAGATATCGTGCAGGACACGATGCTGAAGGTGTGGAGCAGACGCGACACTTTGGATGCGCTCGACTCCATCGAGGCTTACGCCATGACTATATGCCGCAATCTATCTCTCGACCATCTGAAGAAACTGGAGTCGATGAACCTGTCGCTCGACACTCTGCCACTTGACAGGGCGGACGAAACTGCAGATCCGCTGCAACGACTCTCTCACAAAAACAACATAGAGCGAATAAAAAATCTCCTGAATGTCATGCCCGAAAAACAGCGCACCTGCATGCAGTTGCGCGACTTTGAAGGCAAGACATACAAAGAGATAGCCACCATTCTTGACATCAGCGAAGAGCAGGTCAAGATCAATATATTCCGTGCCAGGAAAACAATAAAAGAAAAAATTCGCATGGAATAACACTTTTTCTGTAACTTATTTCATTCTCATTCGTCTTACATGTAGAGACAAGCAGAAAAAGATATGGATTATAAATACATCAATCAGCTTTTGGAGCGCTATTGGGAGTGCCAGACCACTCTTGAGGAGGAGGCCATTCTCCGTGCGTTCTTCAGCCAGGACAACATCCCGGCAAGCTTGTTGCCATATCGCGACCTGTTTGTGTACGAACTGACTGAGACCAAGGAGGACACTCTCGGCGACGATTTCGATGCTCGCATGCTCTCTCTTATTGGCAAGGAGACTCCTGTGAAGGCACGCCGCATAAGTTTCGCCCAGCGCATGAGACCTCTCTTCAGAGCAGCTGCCATGGTGGCTATAGTATTGACATTGGCAAATGCCATACAGATGTCATTCAACTATAAGTCTGGACACGGTAACTCTGCAGCTGTGGAGCAAATGAACCACACGGGGGTGAATGTGGCTAAGTATGACTCGGTGACAGTAGACTCACTGCGCAAGTCGAGTCTGTCGAAAGACGAGATGCCTATGCAGTCAGACAATATGGACGACAAAGCTTTTATAATGAAATAAGTCAAAAACAATCAACCTTTCCGAAACATACTAGTTTCAATTACATTAAAACCAATATGCAACAAGGCTGGCCTGAAGAAGGTCGGCCTTTTTGTTTATCTTAACTCACGCACCACACGCCAAAGGCTGATGATGGCAACAATGACTGAAACTGCTATTGCAGAATACATTAGCGTGAGGTTGCCACCAAACATTTCGGGCAATGTGGCATCAATGTTATCGGGATTCATGCGACAGAGAGCAACTGTCGTGAGATTGTTTACCCAATGCACCACAAGTGCTGGCAATATGCTGTGCGTGCGCCAGTAGGTCCATCCGAGCAGTGTGCCCATGAGGGTGGCATGGATAAACTGTGGCAGATTGCCGTGGGCAATGCCGAAGACTGCAGCAGAGATGACTATGGCTATCCACGGATTGCGCACGCAGGGCAAGAGTTTGCGGAGTATGGCACCACGGAATACCATCTCTTCTGCTATTGGGGTGAGGATGCCAACGACGAGGAAGCCGAGAGGATGAGAAAGGATTGACACAAGAGTGGCAACAGTGCTACTTGGCATATCCGAAGGAATGAGTTCTTCGAAATACTGCATGGGGGCAATAAGGCTCAAGGTGAGCAACGACATCCATGCCAGCAACGCCCAGGGGTGCGACTTTATGTAGGTGCTACTGAGTGGTGAGAACTTGGCAAAGTAAAACAGCAATATTGTCACCACAGAGCTTGCTCCATAGCATAGGGTGATGCTCAGTGGACTGCTGCTGGAGTCGAGCATAGCCAGAATGCTGAAAACTATCTGTATGAGATAGAAAAGAATGAGAAAGATGACGGCATCTATAACATTTCGTGTTGTTGTACTCATCTCTTTAGTATTGTTATTGCTTCTTCGCGGTCTTTCGCCAATTGCAGGCGCAACTGATCTATATTTTCAAACTTAATGCCGTCGCGTATGTGTCCGGCAAAAGTGACCTCCACTTTCTTCCCGTATATGTCGGCATCAAGTCCGAAGATGTTTACCTCAAGGGTGTCATTGAAATTGCCATAGGTGGGTCTGTTACCTATGTTCATCATACCCATAAACTCACCGTCAATGCCTTCTATTCGTGTCATGACGGCATAGACGCCACGCTTAGGAATGAGTTGCTCGGGGACAATGCGTAGGTTGGCAGTGGGAAAACCGAGCTTATGTCCTTCGCCATATCCATGTTCCACAACGCCAGTAAACGTGTAGCGATAGCCAAGACATTCGTTGGCTTTTTCTATATCGCCATCAGCGAGCAGACGGCGTATGACAGAGGAACTCACGGTAAGTCCGTCTGTGCTGAATGAGGTCATGGCTTCCACCGTGATGCCAAGTTCTTTGCCGTAGCGCTGATAATCGACAAAAGACTCTTCGCGGTTATGTCCGAAGCGGTTGTCATAGCCGATGAGCAGACGTTGCACATTATATTCATCATGCAGAAAGGACATAAACTCGCGGGCAGAGAGACTTGCCAACTGAAGGGAGAAGTCGAGCATTAGCACTTGGTCAATGCCAGTGGCTTTAAGGAGTGACTCCTTCCTGTCGCTTGTGGTGAGCAGACTGGGAATGTAATTCTGCTGTAGCACCTGTCGTGGATGCTGACGGAAGGTTATCACCATAGACTCCATGCCATGTTTTTTTGCATCAGCCTGCAACTGTGATATAAGAAAACGATGACCACGGTGAACGCCATCAAAGAATCCTATCGTGGCGCAGAGGGCAGTGGAATGGTTGTCTTTTATCATACGAGTGCAGTTGTGAGTAGGTCTTCCCAACGGTGACCGTCAGTTTCATGAAAAGTGTGTATGCCCAACTCCCCTGCGGCAGCCACATTTAGGGCATTGTCATCAATGAAGATTGTTTCCTCGGGGCAAATTTGAGCATCACTCAACACGCGACGGAATATCTCTAGGTCAGGCTTGCGGAGGTTCATCTCATACGACAGGAATATGCGGTCGAAGAAATCATGTATGTTATGCTTCTCACCAGCTATCAGATTTTTCGCACGATTCCAGTGTATCTCGTTGGTATTGCTCAGCAGGAACATGTTGTAGCCCTCGTCCTTCAACTGGAGCAGAATTTGGCGCTTATGCAGAGAAGTGGTGCCGAGAAGGGCGTTCCATGCAGAGGTTATCTCTTCGTCAGAGGCTTTTATGCCGTCAAGCGCTCGTACTTCATCACAAAACTGCGCCGTGGTGCCACTGCTCATCTCAATAAGATGAAACATGTCTTCAGTGCGGAAATCCCTCACATAAGAAGCCGTCTTGTATGCTCCCAAAGCCTCGAAAGCGTCTATACAACGGTCAGCATGAAGGTCGAATAGTACACCGCCCATATCAAAGATAATATTCTTTATTGCCTTTTCTTTCCCCATATCAGAATGTTAAGTACTGCAAAATTACTCAATAATGGTCTATGGTCAAACGCCAAGCTTCATTTTAACGTCTTTTTTCGCATAAAAGTTTGGATTATTGCCCAAAAGTGCTTACCTTTGCACCGCAATAAGAAATTGCCGGACTTGTAGCTCAGTTGGTTAGAGCAACAGACTCATAATCTGGAGGTCATAGGTTCAAGCCCTATCTGGTCCACCTTAAAAATGAAGCGGTTACGATTTTCGTAACCGCTTTTTTCGTATAGCCCATGTAAACAATACGTGAAAAATATTTTAGTTGGTTTTGTTTACAGGAGGTTTTCGTGTATAAACTATGATAATAGACTTTCATTATGGAAGGCATTCAATAAACTGATGGTTTCAAGTCGGAATTAAAGGTTATGGATGTGCATGGATTGTTGAATGCAGCCATGTAGCTCTTTCAGGAATACAATGCTGCCAAACACATTCTTATATGGGTGCTTTCAAGGACAGCTATATGACAGAACACCAGTTTGCACAATTCTTGGGCAAGTGCAGGTTGTACCAATACCTTCCTATGGAACAGAAGAAGATGCTGCCACAGATGCTTATGACAGATACTCAGATAGGCATTGTAGCCAAGTCTTTCTATCATGATGAGAATTTCTCAACCATAGAGCATGGCAATGAAATATCCATGTGGAATGTATATAACCTGCTTACAGGGGCAAATAAAACTTCCTATATACCTTAAATTAGCAGACTTTTAATTTTATATAAAAGCAAGCCATTGGATAACAATA
>CAVCGK010000016.1:0-47612 GCA_963601795.1 bacterium
TTTGTTTTTATAGGTATATGGCAACAAGAATTCCTTTTATAAAAACATATTCCACGCCCCAAGAGTTAGTACAACTGCTCAAATCAAGAGGTATGGAGATAACCGATAAGGAAAAGGCTCAACATTATCTTTCCCACATCGGCTACTATCGCTTGTCTGCCTATATGTACCCACTGTTATCCGCTCCAAAAGAGCAACATTTATTCAAGCAGGGTGTTTCTTTCAACAAAGTAATGATGTTATATCGCTTTGACAAGAAGTTACGCCTACTTCTATTCAATGAGATAGAAAAGATTGAGATTGCAGTACGTTGTGCGATTGTAAACTTTGGAACGGAAATGACAGGCGATCCTTTTTGGATGACCGATGGTAATAATTTCTCAAATCCTTCCAAGTTCAGTCGTTCCATGCATCTTATTGAAGAGGAACTGAATCATACCAAAGAGGATTTTATCAACCATTTCAAAGAGACATATACCAATCAGTACCCTCCTTCATGGATGCTGACTGAGATATTGCCGTTTGGTGTTATCACCAACATTTATTCCAATATCAAGAACAAGAAGATAAAGAAACGTATAGCCCAATCATTCGGCTTACAAGTGGCTCCCTTCGAATCTTGGCTGACTATTATCACGGTGACACGAAATTCATGTTGCCACCATGCCCGTATATGGAACAGAGTGTTCTCTATTCGTGCTACGATGCCAATCAGAATGTCACGCCCTTGGATTACCTTGCCAACAGACCCATTAAAAGTGTATTTTGATATGTGCATCATCAAGTATTTTCTTGACATCATATCACCAAACAATGATATGCTTGATAAGATGAACAAACTCTTAGCTGCATTTCCTGAAATAGACAAGGCTGCTCTTGGTTTTCCTTCTGGTAGGGAAAACGAACCTCTATGGCGATAAAATACATATGGGGAGACCATCAATCACCCCACATCAACCACATTTTTGGTAATTTCGGTGTAAAAGAAGTTAATTACGTTAAATCTTCGCCATTTCGAATCAAAACATAATCCACCTTGCCACTTTTCTACCGTTTAGAGCGTATGATATTGATAATCAACTAATAATAGATACTCTGAATGATTACACATTACTGGTTAAAAGCCAACTGCACATAGCCAGTAAGCAAAAAGAGGGTGCATCTGTTCGGATGCACCCTCTTCCAATATTCATTAAAATAGCACTACTCTTACTTCTTTGCCTTGATCACGAATGTGAACGAGCGATCCTGATAGTGCATCTTGTACTTGTCGATAGGTGTGGCTCCCCAACTGTCGACACATCCAAGACCATACTGGCGCTGCTGGATGTGCAACTGCACAAGACCTTTGTCCACTAAGTCGCCACTGTGCTGTCCCCATGCATGCTCCTTCTCATATCCTGGGTCAAGGTCTTCCACAAGATAAGGAATGGCACTGCACTCCATAGGTGCATAGCCCTCGAAGGTGATGCCCTTGCCTGATGTAGGATTATAGATAGAGAAATAGCGTATGTCGGTGTGGTTGCCACTCTCCTGCGGAC
Source organism: bacterium (assembly GCA_963601795.1). Classification (GTDB taxonomy): domain Bacteria; phylum Bacteroidota; class Bacteroidia; order Bacteroidales; family Bacteroidaceae; genus Prevotella. The sequence goes on from CAVCGK010000016.1 coordinate 1,542, forward strand.
GGATGTAAGGATAATATTCGTCTTTCACGTTAGACTCATACTTGCCGATGAATGCCGACGAGTTGCGGTCTATGTAGTTCTCCTCAGGACCTCTACCGTAATACTCTATTTTTGAGAATGCTGCAGGCATCTGCAACTGCACGCCATAGCGGAACATGTCTGCCACCTTGGCATCCTTGTCGGTTGTCATGTTCTGACTCACAGCCACCTCACCAGCGGCATTGATGCGATAGCGCATCTCCAACTGTGCCTTCACCTCAGGCATGTCAAACTGTGCTGTGACCACCACGCTGTCAGCATACACCTGCTTGTCTACTGACTTGAGGTTCATCTTCGGATTCTTCCACACAGACATCTTCTGCTGCAGAGACGCACCGCAGTCGTTGTCGGTAGGAGCACGCCAGAACTCAGGCTTCATGCTCTCGCGGAACTTGAGCATAGGCTGGCCATCAACATCAAGATAGTCTATCATACCAGTGTGCTTGCCTATCGTCACGGTCATTCTGTCTGCCGACACCTTCACGTAGGCATTGGTCTCCTCTATGTCGATAGCACCCTTCTTGGCAGTGTCGACAGAGTCAAACTTATATCCATTGACAACAAACTGCTGGCGAGCCAGCACCTGACCCTTGTCTACCAATGCCTGAGAGCCATCGCTGGCAAAGGCAAAGTTTACAGTTATCTCTTCCTGCGGATGTGCTGCCTGAGCCTCAGCCACGGCATTCTTCAGAGCTTCGCTCTTCACTGTCTTTGTGGTCTGCGGAGCTATACCCTTGGTGTCGGCTATCTTCACGTCAGCCACCTTCACGCCATTGGCATAGACAGCGGCAGAGAGATTGAGGTCATCGATATTCTTGAAGAAATACTCATTATATATATCGAGTGTTCCTGTGGTAGCGTCAAAGTTGTTTATCCACACATTCTGCTGGCAATAGCGCACCTCATAGGCATGAGGATTCAGTCTGCGGTCAGGAGCAATGATGCCGTTGCAGTTGAAGTTGTAGTCGCTGGCAGGATAGCGTCCGTAGTCGCCACCATAAGTAAAAATCTCCTTGCCCGTCACAGGACTCTTGTCGCGCAGACCCTGGTCTACGAAGTCCCAGATGTATCCGCCCTGATATTTAGGATACTTGCGGATGAGATCCCAATATTCCTTAAAACCGCCCTCGGAGTTACCCATGGCATGTGCATATTCACACTGGATGTAAGGTTTGGTGCCGTCGCCCTCGCAATATTTCACGCTACCCTCGTAGCCCATATACATAGGGCAATAGATGTCGGTCTTGCTTTCGTAGCCGCCACGCTCATACTGCACAGGGCGTGTAGTGTCGACAGACTTCACCCAGTCGTAGGTCTTTTCGAAGTTGACACCATAGCCAGCCTCATTGCCCATACTCCACACGATGATGGAAGGATGATTGATAAAGGTCTTCACATTGCCCTCATTGCGCTCTATGTGAGTCTTCTCATATTCAGGGAACTTGGCAAGCGACTTCTCCTCATAACCCATACCGTGCGACTCAAGGTTTGCCTCGGCAGTGAGATAGAGCCCATATTCGTCGCAGAGGTCATACCACACTGGGTCGTCAGGATAATGGCATGTGCGCACAGCATTGATGTTGAGTTGCTTCATTATCTTTATGTCCTCTATCATGCGCTCCTTGCTGACGATATATCCGCCATCGGGATCCATCTCGTGGCGGTCGGCACCCTTGATGAGGATTGGTTTGCCGTTGACGAGCAACTGCGCATTCTTTATCTCCACGGAGCGGAATCCCACTCGCTGAGGTATCACCTCGCTGACGCCCTTTTTGTTCTTCAGTGTGATGAATGCCTTATATAGGTTAGGAGTCTCTGCTGTCCATGCTTTCACTCCCGGCACTTTGATAGTGCCCGTAGCACCTGTAGACTCAGCTATCTTGTTGCCGTTAATATCGCAGAGGGTCACAGTCACATCATTGCCACTACCCTTAAGACTAACCTTATAGTCGAGCACACCGTCATTGTAATTGTTCTCAAGCGATGCATTCAGGCGAATGTCGGCAGCATGCTGCTTAGGGCGTGAATAGAGATACACCTCGCGGGCAATACCCGTGAAGCGCCAGAAGTCCTGGTCTTCGAAGTAAGAACCGTCGCACCAGCGCATCACCTGCATGGCGATGAGGTTTTTGCCAGGCTTGAGATATTTCGAGATATTAAACTCGGCTGCCACCTTGCTGTCCTCGCTATAGCCCACATACTTGCCGTTGACCCACAGAGTGAGGTTGCTCGTGGCAGAGCCCACATGGAAATAGACATCCTTGCCTTTCCAGTCGGCAGGCAGTTCGAATGTGCGGCGATAAGAACCCGTGTAGTTGTTGGTCTCGCTGATGTAAGGAGGATTAGGTTCAAACTGCGTAGCCCATGCATAACCTATGTTCTTGTAGGTAGGGTCGCCATAGCCATTGAGCTCAAACAGTCCAGGCACTGGGAAGTCCTTCCACTGCGAGTCGTCATAGTTGACGGCAAAGAAGTTGGCAGGACGCTTGTCATGGTCTTTCACGAAGTTGAACTTCCACATACCCTCCATGGAAAGGTAGTTGGCAGACTGTTTCTTGTCAAAGCCCTGCGCCTTGCCAAGACTCTCATAAGCAAAGAACGAGGCACGGCGTGGCTCTCTGTTCTGCTGGTTGATGTCTACATTTTGCCAGCGCGACTCACTCTGAGCCATCGCACCATTGCTCAGGGAAAGCAGTGCCAGACAAAACGACACGTTCACAATAGTTCGTTTGTTCATTTTAGTTTATAGTAATATCATTTACATTCAGTCATTTTCTTCCTAAAATATCTTATATTTACAAAGTAACATCTTTTATCGTTTATTCCAATATGTTTTGTGGTTAATAATTCTAAATAGTAGTGATAAAGATATATATAGATAATGTAGAGAGGGCTATCTCGACCTCCTATACAAACAAAATATGACAAAAACAATATCCGTTAAGGATTATTAACTAATAAAACGTTACGGCATTATTGGAAAAAGATATCTTTGCAACCAAGAATTATTAATTATGCACCTAGACATTCTAAAATATATTAGTAACATTGGTAAGAAATGTTCCGTACCTTATCGCTTGTTGGAACACTTCATGGCAAATGGCGCTTCCACAATTCCAGAAATGTCCAGGGGTATAGGTGTCAGTCTTCCAACTGCCACTAACGCTCTCAACGAACTGATGACAAAGGGACTTGTCCGTGAGATAGGCAAGAAGTCTGACTCTGCGGGACGCACGCCTATGGTTTATGACATGAATGCCACTGCTGGCTATTTCGTGGGAGTGAACCCTGAGATGAATTGTCTGGCGCTGGCTGCCACTGACTTCTGTGGCAATCTCATCGTGGAGAAGAAGAAGGTTCCCTACACTTATGAGAACACTCCCGAGAATCTCGAGAAGTTGGGAACCATCATCAATGACTTCATAAACAGTCTGGAGATTAACCGTGGCGACATACTGCAGGTATGCGTAAACATCGCTGAGCGAGTGAATCCTTACGAAGGAAGAGCCTACGACAGGTTCACCTTCCTCCACGAGACGCTCACCAGCAAGCTCACCAAGATGATTGGTCTGCCCGCATGCATAGAAAACGACACCCGCAGCATGTGTTATGCCGAGTCCGTGAAGGGATGCAGCAAGGGCATAAAGGATGTTATATTCGTGAACATCGGTTGGGGACTTGGCATCGGCATCATATGCAATGGCAAGGTATACTATGGCAAGTCGGGCTATTCCGGCGAGTTTGGCCATATGGCTGTCTACAACAACAACATCATCTGCCACTGCGGAAAGGTGGGATGCATAGAGACCGAGGTTTCGGGACGAGCTCTCAAGAGAATGGTCACACAGAGCATTTTGGAAGGCAACACTTCCATTCTCTCGAGCAAGGTCATAGAGGAGCATGAGGAGCTGTGCATGGAGGACATACTCGATGCCATAGCAAAGGAAGATGTGCTCTGTCTTGCCACTCTACAGATCATCGCCGATGAATTGGGCAAGCAACTTGCAGGCATCATCAACATATTCAATCCCGAGATGCTCGTCATAGGAGGCGACATGTCTGTCACGGGCGATTATCTCACACTGCCTGCCAACTTAGGAATAAAGAAATATTCACTTAACATAATGAACGAAGACTCGCAGATAGTCACATCATCGCTCAAAGAGAAAGCCGGAGTGCTGGGAGCATGTCTCACAGCAAGGCAAAGGATGCTGACATCGCAGTAAAAAGAAAGGAAGAGGAAAAAGAAAGAAACGACATTATCAAAGAGACCATAAACAATCTACATTTTTAGAGAGAAACAACAAACAATCTATTTTATTAAATCTATAAAAGGTATGAACAAAAGAGCTAATCTATGTTTTGCAGCGCTGTTGGGAGTCATGTCCCCACTATGCTCTGCTCCTGCTTTTGCTGTTCAAAGCAATGCTCCCATTGCAGCAGCCACACAGCAGCAAAGTGCCTGCACTGGTACAGTAAAGGATGCTAACGGCGAACCTATCATCGGTGTAACCGTGAGAGTGGAAGGAAAATCGGGGGGAGCAGTTACTGACATTGACGGTAACTTCAGCCTCAACAACGTAGCCAAAGGTGCCAAACTGACTTTCACCTATGTAGGCTACAAAGCACAGACCATCACATGGAACGGTGGTCCTGTGAGCGTCACCATGCAGGATGACGCAGCAATGTTGGAAGAAACCGTTGTCATCGGTTACGGTACTGTGAAGAAGGCCGATTTGGCAGGTTCCGTAGCTGTGATGGACAACAAGAGTTTCAAGGATCAGCCAGTGGCTCGCATCGAGGATGCACTCAACGGCCGTATGTCGGGTGTGCAGGTGATGTCGAGTGGTGTTCCTGGCGGATCAATGAAGATTCGTGTGCGTGGTGCCAGCTCAGTAAACAAGAGCAATGACCCTCTCTATGTTGTCGACGGTATCGTGCGTCAGACAGGACTTGAGGGTATCAGCCCTGAAGACATCCAGAGCATCCAGGTATTGAAGGACGCTTCTTCTACCGCCATCTATGGTGCCCGCGGTGCCAATGGTGTTGTCATGGTGCAGACCAAGAGCGGTAAGGCAGGCATCACACAGGTGACATTCGATGCATCTGTAGGTGTTTCCAACGCATACAACGTGCCTGAGGTGATGAGCACTCAGGATTATGCTAATGCTCTCGTAACTTATAAAGGTGCAGACAAGACTGCTCTTGCAGACTATATCAGCGGCAAGAATCCTGGTATAGACTGGATGGATCAATTGCTCCACACTGGTGTCACACAAAACTACAAGGTGGCTGTCACCAAGGGTAGCGAGAACTCACAGACTTATTTCTCTGCCAACTACATGGATCAGACTGGTGTAGTGAAGGACACAAGTTCTAAGCGCTACGCTGTGAAGATGAATATCCACAACAATCTCTTCAAGTGGCTCGAGCTTACTGCTGACGCAAACTTGTCACGCACAGAGAACAGCGGTACTGGTTTCGGTCAGAACCAGTCTAACCCTATCTGGATCGGTCTCAACTACTCTCCTACTATGGAAATGTATACCGATGCAGGCAACTACAACAAGGACCCTTACAACAACATTCAGGCTAACCCTTACGGACTTATCCACGAGCAGCAGAACGACCGCAACCGCACAATGGTTACTGGCCATGTTGACTTGAAGTTTAACATCGCCAAGGGTTTGACATTCACCACTACCAATGGTATTGACTTCAATGACTACAAGTGGTATTCTATGTCTTCTACAAAGGTTTACGGTTCCACAAACATGGGTAACAACAATGCTCAGGTGATGGCTCTGCAGACCACCAACAACTTGACATATACAGGCAAGTGGGGTGAGCACAACCTGACAGCAACCGGCGTTTGGGAAGCTACCAGCAACGAGACACGCAGCATGGGTATCTCAGGTAAGAACCTCTCACAGGAATCTCTCGGCTACTGGAACGTAACCAATGCCGCTACACGCGACGCAAGCAACGGCTACAGCAAGTGGTCTATGCTCTCTGGTGTTGCACGTGTGATGTATAACTACGCTGACCGCTACATGTTGACTGGTACTCTCCGTGCCGATGGTTCAAGTCGCTTCACCAACAAGAAGTGGGGCTACTTCCCATCAGTGGCAGCAGCATGGACAGTTTCCAACGAGAAGTTCTGGGAGCCTCTGCAGGATGCCATCGACTACTTGAAGATACGCGCAAGCTGGGGTATCATCGGTAACCAGGACATCAGTGCTTACTCTACACTGGCTACTCTTGCTTCTACCTCTTTCAACTATGGTACAAAGACAACCTACACTGGTTACTGGGCAGGTGGTATCGCTACTCCTGACCTGACATGGGAGAAGGTTAACCAGTTTGACCTCGGTATCGACCTCGGCTTCTTCAAGAATCGTCTTAACATCGGCATCGACTTCTTCTCAAAGAAGACTACCGACGCTCTGCTCCAGCAGACCACAACAAGCTATCTCGGCAACGTGTCTTACTGGACCAACGCTGGTGAGGTAAGCAACAAGGGTGTTGACCTGAGCGTGACAGCACAGATCATCCAGAACAAGGATTTGCAGTGGACATCAAGCCTCAACGCAAGCTACTTGAAGAATGAGGTTACAAAGTTGACATCACAGACTCCACGTCTCTATGGTGCAAGCCCTTCACCTGGTACTGTTGACCCATGTACCATCATCACAGAGGGTGAAGCTATCGGTACATTCTACGGCTACAAGTGGGCTGGTCTGCAGAAAAACAGCGAAGGCAAGTGGATTGACACTTACTACACAGCAGACGGTGGCACAACAGCTACTCCAAATGCTGACACCGACCGCTTCGTGCTCGGTCACTCTAACCCTGACTTCACACTCGGATGGAACAACACCATCACTTATAAGAACTGGGATTTCAACGTATTCTGCAACGCAGCATTCGGTGCTAAGCGCCTCAACCTCGTTCGCTATGCTATGAACTCAGCAGTAGGTGCTTCGATGTTCGTGACCGATAAGGACTACTTCAACAATGTAGGCGTCACAATGCCTTCTCTCGATGCTGAGAATAAGACCTACGGTAACTCCGACAAGTGGCTTGAGAATGCAGACTACTTCCGTTGCGAGAACATCAGCATAGGTTACAACTTCCCACGTTCTATGGTTAAGTTCGCCGACCTCCGCGTGACCCTCTCTTGCCAGAACCTCTTCACTATCACAGGCTACAAGGGAATGGATCCAGCAGGTGCTTCATTCAGCGATTCGAATGTCGACAACAACAACGGTCTTGACATGGGTGCATATCCTAACCCACGCACATTCACCCTTGGTGTTCGCATGACTTTCTAAGAGATGTTCGCATGATTAACAACTAAACAATGAATTACGATATGAAAAAGATATATATTAGCTGTTTTCTTGCAGCTTCATTGCTAGCGACCACTACCTCTTGTAGTGACTTCCTCAATGAGGATCCGAAGGGACAGATGGCACAGGACAACTTCTTCACTTGCCAGGCTGACCTCGACGCCAGCGTCAACACATTGTATGAAAAGGCAAACCAGACACAGAGCTGGACCAATCCTATGTATCCTCAGTGGCAGGGCGACGACATGACTGCCAACCCTGGTTCTAACAAGCAGGCTGTAGCTGCCCTCGACGCATTTAGCTCAGACGGTGACAACAAGGGTGTGACAGGTGCATGGGATCAGCACTATGCTCTCATCAAGGCTGCTAATTTCATCATCGAAGGTGCAGGACGTACTCCTGTTTCTGAGAAAGAGATTAATATCGCTCTTGGTAATGCTCACTACTGGCGTGCATATGCATACTTCTATCTCGTACGCGTATTCGGTCCTCTGCCATTGATTACAGCTTCTGATTTGTCTGCATCTGACATAAATCCATCAAGTGTAGAGGATGTATACAAACTCATCGTGGAAGACCTCACAAAGGCTGAGACTATGCTTCCAACAAGCTATTCTGCAGCTCCTCGCAACCACGACGGTGTGGACGCATGGATTACAAAGCAGGCTACTCAGGCTACTCTCTCAGCTGTATACATGGCAATGGCAGGTTATCCTCTCAATAAGGGTACTGAATACTATGCTCTCGCAGCATCAAAGGCAAAAGCTGTCATCGACAACAACGGTGAATATGGCTACTATCTTGATGACACATGGAGCCACGTTTACTCTATCGCACACAACTACAACAAGGAGACTCTCGTAGGTATCGACAACAACTGGAACTGCGGTTCATGGGATCATGACTCAGAGTTGACATCTTGCAACCGCTTCGAAGGTCTCGGCGACGGTGGCTGGGGTGACTCATGGGGTGAGATTGCTTTCTGGAAGAGATTCCCAGAAGGTCCTCGTAAGGATGCCATCTATGCTCCAAAAATAACATTCCAGAGTGGTACCACTATCACAAAGATGTGCAACTGGTGGGATCTTGAAGAAGACGGCACTCCTACCGTTTCTGCTTACCACCCAATGTTCTCTATCTACACTACAAACTGTGATCCTGAAAAGGGTTCCAATGTAGAGCTTTCTCAGCCTTACGACTACACACAGCCTAACTACACCAACATGACTGACGGACGTCGTCATCGCCTCATCCGTTACTCTGAGGTATTGTTGTGGTATGCAGAGAGTGCTGCACGCTCAGGTGGCGACCTCAGCAAGGCTAAGGAATATCTGAAGCAGGTTCGCAAGCGCGCCGTTACCGACTATGAGAACGTTACTCTTAGCGACGGCACTACCGTGAAGATTGACAACATGAGCGCTGACCAGTTGGCAGAAGCTTGCTACATCGAGCACGGATGGGAAGTGGCAGGACAGTGGACACAGATGGTGACACGCCGTGCTGACGAGCTCCGTATGAACGAGCTGAAGAAGAACTTCGACTATCGTGTAGCCAACTCTCCAATCGTTGTTCACACTGATGCTGACGGCAAGCAGTACACAGCAAAGGAAAGTGTATCTGTAACAAAGAGCACATGGGCTGGCGACGAGAGCATCTACTGCCCATATCCTACAACAGAAGTTGAAAAGAATCCTAATCTCAAGAGATAATTCTTTCCACTTTAGGAATATATGAAAAGAGGTGTACCTTTCTTGGGTACACCTCTTTATGTAATACATTTCATAGGAGGTACGGCGTCCTCGCCGTATCACGCCAGCAATAAATATTGGTACAGCGAAGGCACTATACCTCCTATTAATCACTTACTTGTTACTATAAATAGTAAAACATGCTCTTGTCTCACAAATAATAAGTATATTTGCAGAGTGTTAGTCTACACGACAAAGGAAACTAATAAAAGCGACCATACGTTACAAATTAATTATGAACACCAACAGATCTAATCAGACAAACCGCTCACTGATGGCATTGGCAGCCTTGCAGATGTTGCCGTTGTCACTGTTTGCCCAAAATGCGGGCGACAAGCCAAACATCCTTTACATTATGTGCGATGACCATGCCATGGCTGCCATCAGCGCATATGGAAGTCCAATATCCAAACTTGCTCCCACACCAAACATCGACCGCCTTGCCGAAAGGGGAATGAAATTCAATGAGGCTTTCGTAGAGAACTCTCTCTCTACACCAAGCCGTGCTTGTCTGATGACAGGTCTCTACAGCCATCAGAATGGACAGCGCCAGTTGGCTGAAGGTATTGACACCACAAAAGTGTTCTTCTCTGAAATGCTGCAGAAGGCAGGATATGAAACTGCCGTAGTGGGAAAGTGGCACATGGGATGCCGTCCGAAGGGCTTTGACTACTATCATATTCTCAACAACCAGGGACAATACTACAATCCTACATTTGCTTCTACAGGCCACTACCGTGAGTTCAAGCAGGAGATGGGTTATGCCACTGACCTCATCACCGACCATGCAATAGAATATCTTGACCAAAGAGACAAGAACAAACCATTCTGTCTGCTCGTTCACCACAAGGCTCCACACCGAATATGGATGCCTAACACAAAATATGTGGACAAGTATGCCAACGTGAACTTCCCTCTGCCAGAGACTTTCTGGGATGACTATGCCACTCGCGGTTCGGCAGCATCAACACAGAAGATGACGATAAGCGAATATATGGAAATGGTGCGCGACCTGAAAGTGCCCGAACTCTATGACCCTTCGACACCAGAAGGACGCGACTCCTATGCAGGACTCATGGGCGAGATAAACCGCATGACTCCTAAGCAGCGCGAAGCCATCGACGCATACTATCTGCCACGCAACAGGGATTTCCTGAGCAAGAACCTCACTGGCAAGGAACTCATAGAATGGAAATATCAGAACTACATCCGCGACTACATGGCTGTCATAGCTTCCGTTGACGAGAGCGTAGGCAGACTCCTCGACTATCTCGACAAGAATGGTCTCACCGACAACACCATCATCGTCTACACCTCCGACCAGGGATTCTATCTCGGCGAGCACGGATGGTTTGACAAGCGATTCATGTATGAAGAGTCATTCCACACACCGCTCATCATCAGCTATCCAAAGCACATTCAGCCAGGCACAGAGTGCAACAAGATGGTGCAGAACATTGACTTCGCTCCTACATTCCTCGACCTTGCCGGTTTGGAAAAGCCTGAATACATGCCTGGCACATCTCTCCAGCCACTGTTTGCAGGCAATGAGGTGAAGAAATGGCGCAAGAGTCTCTACTATCACTATTATGACTACCCTACATACCACATGGTGCGCAAGCATGACGGTGTGCGCACTGAGCGCTACAAGCTGATACACTTCTATGGCAAGGGTGGAGAAAGAGGTATCTACGAGAACAAATATCAGTGTCAGCCAGGTACATCGGAGTATAACTGCTTCAAGTATCTCCAGGGCATCAACTATATCTCTGACGATGCTGACGTAGACTACTTCGAACTCTATGACATCAAGTCTGACCCTAATGAGCTGCACAACATCTACGGGCAGCCGGGCACGGAAAAGGTGGAGAAGGAACTGAAGAAGATTCTCGCTAAATACCGCAAGGACCTGAAAGTAGACGAGTAAGATTAAAGATTTAAATATTGAAATATTGAAGTATTGAAATATTTATATGAGAAGATACAGCAAGACTTTATTGCTGACAGGAATGGGGATGGCTCTTGCGCCATCCCTTCTGTTAGCCAAGCAGAAGGCTGACCGACCCAACATCATCTTCATCCTTTGCGACGATATGGGATATGGTGATTTGGCTTGCTATGGTCAACCGTATATAAGCACTCCCAACATCGACCGCATGGCAAGCGAGGGCATGCGCTTCACTCAGGCTTATGCAGGTTCGCCAGTGTCAGCACCTTCGCGCGCTACTCTCATGACAGGTCAGCACACTGGCCACACTCATGTGAGGGGCAACAAGGAGTATTGGCGCAATGTGCCTACAGTGATGTACGGACAGAATGCAGAATACACCCGTGTAGGACAAGAACCTTATGATCCGCAGCACACCATCCTGCCTGAGATTATGAAGGACAACGGCTACACCACAGGTCTCTTCGGCAAGTGGGCAGGCGGATATGAGGGTTCGGCATCTACACCCGACAAACGTGGCATAGACGAGTTCTATGGTTACATTTGCCAATTCCAGGCTCATCTCTATTACCCAAACTTCCTCAACAGATACAGTAAGGCATTGGGTGACACCGCCGTGGTGAGAGACATCATGGAGCAGAACATTCAGCATCCCATGTTTGGCAAGGACTACTTCAAGCGCGACCAATATTCTGCACGCATCATCCACGAAAAGGCTCTAGAATGGATAGACCGACAGGATGACAAGCAACCGTTCGTAGGATTCTTCACCTACACCCTACCCCACGCAGAACTGGCACAGCCCGAGGACTCCATATTGGAGAACTATGAGAAGAAGTTCTTTACTGACAAGACTTGGGGCGGATGGGAGGATTCGCGCTATAATGCATCGGTACACACCCACGCACAGTTTGCCGGTATGATAACACGTCTTGACCAGTATGTGGGCGAGATATTTGCCAAACTTAAGGAGAAGGGACTTGACAAGAACACCATTGTCATCTTCACCTCCGACAACGGTCCTCATGAGGAAGGTGGTGCAGACCCAGAGTTCTTCGGACGCGACGGCAAACTGAAGGGACTGAAGCGTCAGTGCTATGAGGGTGGCATACGCATACCGTTCATAGCATGGTGGCCTGGGCATATAGCATCAGGATCTGTCAACGACACCCAGTTTGCCTTCTATGACCTCATGCCGACATTCTGTGACTTGACGGGAATAAAGAACTTTGCCAAGCGATATACAAACAAGAAACTGTCGGGTGACGGTTTCGATGGCATCTCCATAGCCCCTACCCTACTTGGCAATGATGCAGCACAAAAGCATCACGAATATCTCTATTGGGAGTTTCACGAGACTGACCAGATAGGAGTAAGAAGGGGTGACTGGAAACTGGTGGTAGTGAAGGGCAAGCCTCATCTCTATAATCTAGCCACCGACATCCATGAAGACCATGACGTGGCGACAGAAAACCCCGAGATATTGGCAGAACTTCTCAATGCCATAAAGAAGGAACATCGTGACAGCCCCGACTTTAAGGTAACATTGCCACAGGAGTAGATTTATTGCTCACACGGGCAAAGCGAGGACGCTGCACCTCCTATGAATACTATTATTAGGAGGTGCAGTGTCCTCACTGCACCTGAAGTTTTAGGATTTGTTTCCTGCTACTAGGGTAGACGTGAGGACACGTCAACTACTATGATTTCTTCTATTCAACTCTTATTTCTTCCATATTCTTCAGGTCGAAATAAGCTATTTGGTGGTTTGCCTTCGCCAGCGAGTCTGCTGTAGCCTTTGTATTACAGATGACGGTGGCATCATAATAATACATGTTATTATCGGAATTGAGCCAACCGCCATAGGCATTCACATCGCTATGACTTGTCACATAATCTATCACCTTGACAAGACCTTCGTCACCGAAACTATTTTGTGTAGCCTCGAGTGACACTGCATAACCATCTTCTATCGGTTTCAAAGTCTTTGCATCAACAGTAAAGCCATCAGGATTGGCAATGGCTATCTGTGTCAACGCCGCTTTCAGTGCCGCTTTGTCAAGAGTTTCATATCCACTATTATTCTGTCCGTTGCAGTCATTCGCTCCGCAACTTGCCATCAAAAGGCTACACAGCATCATGACCATTACGGTCATCGCATATTGTATTCGTTTCATCATTTGTAATTATTGTTTGTGTTGTGCAAAAGTACATAAATTACGGCAAACAATAGTAGAGGGCGTGCCAAAACTGACACGCCCTCTCTTTATTTTCTGTTATCACGTTCGAGGGAAACATCGCTCCCTTCATGATATTATTCGTCTTTCTGCTTCTTGATTTCGTAAGCCACAGCCACCTTGTTTGAGTAGAGACCACCGTCCATAGACATTATTCCGTCCTCGCTCTTTGCCTCAATTGTCATGGTGTTCTCACCGAGTTCTGTAGTAACATCAAATGACTTTACCTTCTCCTCATCGAGCTGACCATACTCTGTATCCGCAGCATTAAACTGGCTGAGGATAGATCTTGAAATCTTCACATTCTGGTTGAGCAGGAATCCGAAGAAGAGATCTTCTTTAGTTGAAATCCAAAAGAAAGAGTTGAGCAGATAAACAGGCTCTACAGTTGCAGGGAATGCGCTGTAAACATTCTGGTTATCCATACCACAGTCTACACCGAATGTGTAAGCCTGCAAGTTGCCGTCAGCATATGTTGACTCCAAAACAGTCTCATTTTCAGAAGATGTGATGCTCACGAGATAACCGTCTGTATCATAATTCCATGTATAAGTCACCTCATCACCATACATGTCATAAGATGTGCTGCTCACGATGCGCTTGTTTTCATCAAGTGTGTATGTATAAGGCATACCAGTGAGCTGGCCGATAAATGAGACTGTGTTGCCAGAATAGGTAAGATCCCACTCAAGATCCGAGTTGGATGTCACCTTCTGAAGTGCATAGTCAGCGTCGTATGTCATTTCAAGTTTCAACTCATTACCGTCAAGTCCAAGCGAGCCTGCATACATACTAAGGAAGGCATTATCAGAAATAGTGATGCTGCTGATAACGCGTGGGAAGTAAGAATATGTCTGACCGATCTTCCATTCTGAGTTGCCACGACGGAGGTAAACGTTTACATTGCCTTCGAGCGCTGTTAAGGTGTTAACTGATACGCCACCGTCTACTACCTTTGTGTCAAGATAGTCAACTTCCTTACCCTCTTCTTCACAGATACCGATTACGTCACCTTCAGCGAAGCCTGTGCCTGTGATGATGAAGGCATCTGCCAAGAGAGGCATCTGACTTGGGATTGAAACTGCAGAAACGGGGCTGTCAGCAGCAAGGATGGTCATAGAACCAAATCTCCAATCCTTCTCATCAGTTGATACTGTGAACGACACAGTCTTACCCTCTGTAGCAGTGTAAGGCACAGTGAAGGTTACACCTGAAGCAGAAACCTTTGCGTCAGTCAGTTCTACAGGATAAGCGCCAAACTCAGGGTATGAGAGGTAGAACTTCTGGCTTGAGGTGAAGCCCTTACCCTGCACAGTAACCTCGCTGCCGATCTTTGCAGATGTAGGCACTACTACATCCGAAACTGGACATGTGTCCTGTGGCTCATCATTCTCGGATGAACATGCTGTGAATGTGACAATAGCACAAAGCATCAGCATCATGGAAAACAATTTCTTCATAATGTTTTGTTTGTTAATGAAATAGTTAAAAATAAAAAATACTCTCTTATATATATTACAGCCCTTGCTGGGCATTCAATATCTTCTCTGTGTCCTCACTCGATGGACGTGTCATGTCGGGATTGACGATGCGACCGTTGGGGTCGAGGAGTATGAAGCGCGGTATGCCACTTATGCGGTAGTCAGCCTGAAACTTCGATCCGCGACCTATGTAGAGTTGTGTGCCACAAAGTTCACCACTCTTCACCCTTGCCTCCCACTTTGCTTTGTCTGCATCAATGGAGAGACCCACGAATACGATGTTGCGTCCTGCATATTTCTCCTCGAGTTTCTTGAGGAAAGGCAGTTCCTTCTGACATGGACCGCACCATGTAGCCCACATATCTATATATACATACTTGCCACGGAAATCACACAGCGACATCACCTTGCCATTAATGTCCTCACCCTTGAAGTCGGGCGATGGCCTGCCTATGGCTGCCTTGTCCCACTTAGCGCATGCCTGCTTGAAGATGGCATTGAGAGTCGGCGAGGTGACATAAGCATAATATATGTTCTGCAGGTCGGCAATATTGTCAGTGCCATTGCCCTCCACATATGTGAACGCCAGATGATGGATGAGAGCCTCGCGCACCTTCTCGTTGTCGAAGTGCTCGCCAATATAGTTCATCTCTGCCAACACCTTGGGATAGTACTGGCGAATATTCTTACCCGCCTCGTCGAGTACATGCGAAGTCTCTATCAAGTAGTTGCGATATTCATCGATATCTGCAAGGTCGGCATCCTCCTTCACATACTCGCGCAGAGTGTTGTAATAATCGTCGCCAAGCACCATCGTGGTGTCCTGAGTGAGATATAGATGACTCACTGGATACATGAGGAAAGCATTGGCATAGAAATAGGTTATCCTACCTTCTTCCATCTTTTGAAACTTGTCGCTGGCAGCAAACTTTCTCACCTTGAGCAGACGCTTCATCGACGCCATCTTGCTGTCTATGGCTTTCTTAAACTGCTCCCAAGGCAGAGCATAACTCTCATCGGGCAGGTTTACGAGTTGTGTCTTGCCGAGATAGTCTATAGCTTTCTCGTTGCCACCCTTCACCATGAAAGTGTTGTCGAAGTCATTGGCATCGAATGCCACTGTCATGTCGTCACCACTCTGCAGATAGATGTCGCGACTCTTCTCACCATAGAAGAGTTTGGCATAGAGAGCATCCATACCGTCAAGTTGCGCCATGCCCTTGCCGTCAGTGAGTGTAAACTCGTTAACGCTTTGGTGATACACCAGCACCACATTGTTTAATATGGCATTCTTGACATCAAACTTCACCGTGATGCCTTCGCCAGCCTTGATGCCCAGCGAGAAGAGCATCATCAGGAGAAATATTATCGTTGTCTTCGTTCTCATCTTTTTATATATGATGGTCTTATTATATATAATGTTATATATTGGTAGTTTGTTAATTTGACCGTTCTCTATATGTAGCATCCACTATCTTCGCAAAACCAGTGTAGACAGTAGGTTTCACGCTTGTGAAGTCGCCCTCATTTGTCATACCGTCATAGATGCGCAGTGTGCCGACACCGCTTTTCTCGGAAGCCACCACAAGGTCGTAGTCATGATTGCTTGTGCTACTCTGATAGAGATTAAACTTCATCATGGTGATGCTCTCGCCCGAGAGTGCAAACTGCTTCTCTGCCTTGAGAGGAGTTTCCGAGAGGTTCACGCGATATACTGTACCGTCTACTGCATAGTACATGTAGTTGCGCAGCGAACTGAAGGCAAAATGCGAAGCCTTCGTTATGTCCTTGCAGTCGCTGAGGTCGCCATAGTAAGCCTTGCCGAGCACATACGTACAGTCGGCAAAGGTCAGCATGTCACCGAGTTGTATGCCATAGAGATAATATTTATCACCATCATGAAGCACCGTGTAGGTGACACCCATCTTGGCATTTCCTGGGTCATACTTTGTATTCTCCATATACACGAAGTCCAGTCCCGTGGGATAATCCGTAAAGGCATTTCCCGTCACCATGTCGCTGCCCTTATATCCTGTTGCTATCTCTTCCATCTCCGCCATCGTGTGATAGTTGGAGTCGGAAAGTGACAATGCCACAAGGAACGGACAGCAGGTCATGAAGCACTTGTTGGTGTCGTCATAGAGCAGATACACCGAAGCATAAGAAGTAGCACCCACATTGGCACCCACATAAGGCACCAGCACCGACTGCTTGTTGACAGCAGCAAAGAGACCCTGTATGCCCATGTTGGACGCTGTATACACGATACCGTCACTCACGCAGGCACGCATCATACCACTTTGGTCACACACCATACTGTGAGGATGCAAGTCCAAAGACTTTGCCACTTCATATTTGAAGGCATAGTCCTTCTGCCAAGCGAAGTTGTTGTTTGACAGTCGAGTAGCACCATCGGCAGTGAAGAGATAGAATGGCGAACCGCTATATCCGTTCTTCGGAGCATACTGTATGGCATAAGGATGATTGAGTTCGTCCATACCACTTGTCGACAATATGTCCTGATATGTTTTGCCCGTAACGGCTGAGATGATGTCGAGGCGTGTCTTGCCGTCCACATCACATAGCACCATCCATCCTTCCGACGAGGAGTCGCTCACAGTGAGAGTGTAACTCTTGCGCCAGAAGAGTCCCGATGATTTTTCTGTAACGGTGAAATATAGGCTATAGATACCCGCATTGAGTGTTATCTCCTTCTGCAGATGCTTCTCCGTACCGATGACTGTTTCCTCGTTGTCACCCGAGTTGTTTATCACCTTCCATTCATATGTATAGGCATCAAGGTCGGTGATGTTGTCGCCAAGAGACGGATTGAGGTCGAGTACATCATGTATGAGCACCGAATAGCTTTCCTCCACTCCCGTGATATTTGGTTCGTTAAGCTCATGGTAGTCATAGTTGCCCTGATCCTGCGAACAGGCAGCAAACATCAGCGCAAGCATAAGCACCACCGCTGCCTTCCCATATTTAAATCTTTCAATATTTAAATCTTTCAATATTTCCATATTACTTGTCCTTCAATCTTTCAATATTTCAATCTTTAAATATTTTAATTTTCAGAGTACTGTAGTGCTTTTCCGTCAGCATCAAAAACATCATGGTCGTAGTCAAGACCTTGATTCTTCAGGTTTTCCTGCTGCAGCACATAAGTCTGCATCTCCGCACTCACATACGACTGCATGGCGAGAGTCATCTTCTCACTGTCGTTGAAGTCGGCAGGATCGAGGTCGAGCACACGGCAAGCCACCTCAAACTTCTGCTGAGTGAAAGTTCCCAAGAGACCCTTCTCCCATGCCTTTGGGGCAGTAGTAAACTGGTCGGAGAAGATTATTGTGTAGGCAAGAGTTGTCACCTCGTCACCGTTGGATGTCGTCTCCTTCGTCACAGGCAGAGCAAAGTCAGTGTTTGCCTGAAGAGTGAGTTTCAGTCTCTTCTGCTGAGTCTTGATAGCCGTGGTGCATTTCAGTTTCACTATGTAGTCGCACGAAGTTTCGCCCTGAGGCATCACCGCCTTCTCCGGCAGAGTGTAGTCAGTGCCCAGTTGAGCATTGTCGGTGCTTACCGTGAGTGCTATCTCGCGGTCGTGGTCGGCAGGACGTCCGAGCAACTGTATGTTTACAGGCACCTCCATCTCGTCACCCTTCTGATATACGAAGGTCACCTCAGTAGAGTCCTGCAGTATGTTGGTGTTGCTGCGGTTATTGAAATACACACCGCTGATGTCTTGAAACATCTCCGGTGTCTGCTCGCTGCATGCAGTCAAAGCCAGCGCCATCAATGCCACTGTCACCTTCTTAATATTTAAATCTTTCAATATTTCCATCTTTCAACACTTAAATATTTCAATCTTTCAATATTTAAATCTTTTCATCTTTCCATATTACCTGTTTTCCGTCTCCGAGTCAGGCAGTGGCACCACAAACACGAGGTCGCTCGCCTTGATGTTCTTACTGCTCGACGAACTCGTTATGATGTCGCAGTTGAGACGTTTGTAGAGATAGAACAACTGTCCCTCGCCATAGAGTTCACGGATATACTCATATTTCAGCAGGTCGGGAGTCAGCGTCTGCAGTTTTGCCACACCACGGTTGCTACGCAACACATTGACATACTGCAGTCCTGAAGCTAAGTTGTCACTCTGAGCCTCGGCAGCAATGAGGAACATCTCTCCCAGTCGGAGCATAGGAATCATAGTGTTTTGTATGCTACCCGTAGCCACCATGTCACTGTATTTATAGAAATATCTGTTGCTACCCGTGGCTATCCAGTCGGCACGATAGCGATAGTCATCCTGATAGCCTCCTGTCGTTGTGGCACCGCCATAGATAAGGTTTGTCATCAGCGAATTGTCCATGCGGAACACGTAGTTAGGCAGACGCGACGGGTCATAATAGTTCTTAAACAGGTTGCCACGACTTGTATTTGTCAGTGCAAAGATTACCTCTGACGAGAATATGCGGTCGGGATCTTCTGGAGAACCCACCACAAGATTCTTGTTCACAAAGGGGAAGATGCCGCTGTCGACAGTCTTTATCACATCCGTGGCATACTTGAAGGCATCTGTCTTGTCGCCAGCATATAGGCACACTCTTGCCAACAGAGCCTCCACGGCATAATAGTTGAGTCGCAATGCACGATAGCGCAGGAAATTGCTTATGCCGTCGGTAGTGCCGCTCATCATAGTGCCTTCAGTCCTTATGGGGTCGTTGGCGAGCAGCACGCGAGCCTCCTCAAGGTCGGCGATGACCTTGTCTGCCACCTCCTTGGCAGTGAGAATCTCCTCGGGAGTGTTCTCCACCTTAGTATAATAAGGTATGGCAGTCTTGTCGCTGTCCTTGGAATAGACAGGACCGAAGAGTCTTAGCATGTCGAAATGCAACATGGCACGCAGAGCCATAGCCTCGCCCTTGATGATGTAATAATGTCCGCTGGCGAAGAGCGACTCGTTGGCATCTATCGATTCGAGAATCTTATTGCAGTTGAGAATCAGGGCATAAGCCTTATTCCATGTCTGATCCAGGCGATCGCTCCAGTATTCGGTGGCATACTGATATGACGACAAGTCCTTGTAGTTGCCCCACACACTGTTGTCGCTTCCTATGGTGTAGGCACCGCCCATCACCTCTATCATCTCCACTGTGAGCGACTTGCCATAGAGGGCTTCGCTGTTGAGATCTATATAGATGCCGTTGAGCATCTTCTGATATCCCTCCTCGCTCTGCAGGAGTTCGTCTTCGGAAATCTTGTCATATGGTTTCACCTCGAGCCATCCGCTGCACGACGCGAGCATGGAGCACAAGGTGAGTGCCATCACGTATAATGTTTTCTTCATTGTCATAGCCTTTGTCATGTTTTTGCGTTAGAATGTTGCACCGATGGAGAGTGACACTGTGCGGGCATAAGGATAGTCGATGCCTCGCTCAGCCTTTATCGTAGACCAGCGGAAGAGGTCGTTCATGTTTGCCTGCACCGACAATGCCTGCATGCCAAACTTCTTCGCTATGTTGAGCGGAAACTCATAGCCGATGCTCATCGACTCCCATGTGAGTGTGTTGTCATCCATCACGAAGCGTGACGACTTATCGGTCTTCTGCACCATTGAGATGCCCTTGAACTGCGCATTGCGGTTGTTTACGCTCCAGCGGTCATAGAGGGCACGGCGGTCCTGGTTGTTGTATACCTCCGCAGTGCTGATATTCTCCACCTTGTCAAAGAGCGAACTGTTAAACTCCTGTCCGCCATACTGATAGCGGAAATAGCAAGAGAACGACAGTCCCTTATAATAGAATGTAGTGCCGAGAAGTCCCTCCACATCGGGTTCGGTGTCACCGCACACCACCTCGTCGTCGGTGTCGTAGGTAAACGAATATGTGCCGTCTTTCTTGATGAAGAGTTCCTTGCCTGTGGCAGGGTCGATGCCAGCAGAGCGCACAGCCCATATGGCAGTAGGACTGCCACCGTCATAATAGCGAGTGGTGCTGTGTAGGGCAGCCTTGCCACTCTCATTGAGTGCGCTGAAGGCATTGCCTATGTCGGCATATTCTGACCGTGAGTGTGTGGCACTCAGCGAGATATTCCAGTTGATGCGGTTTTGTGGCATATAGATTGGCGAGAACTTCACCGTAGCCTCCCATCCCTTTGTCTTCTGCTTGCCGGCATTGAGTGCCTCGCTCGTCACACCCATAGATCCCGGAGTGGTGATGATGGCGAGCAGCGGGTCGGTGTCCTTGATGTAGTAATCGAGGGTGACGTTGAGTCTGTTGCCGAGAGTTGTGATGTCGGCACCCACGTTATAGTTGATGGTCTGCTGCCATGCCAAGTCCTTGTTGCCGAGAGCATTGACCACAACTCCAGTACCGAATACATTTGTCATCAGACTATTAAACACATAGGTGGTGTAAGCCTGATAAGCAGAGAAATTCTGGTTGCCGGGGTTACCCACAGAGGCGCGCAACTTGAGCATCTGGAAGATGTCACTCTTCTGCATCCACTCTTCATTGTGTATGTTCCAACCTAAGCCCACTGACCATGTAGTGCGGAAGCGGTTGTCAGTGCCAAACATCGATGCTCCGTCATTACGCAGGTTGAAGTCCAGCAGATAGCGGTTGTCATATGCATAGCCACCATTGAGATAGAAGCTCGATGCGTGCTTCACGCTCTCCGAATAGCTTGGCTTGCCTCCGTCGGGATAGTTGTTGGCAAACGATGGTGCCGAGAACTGGTCGTCGGTAAAGCCAGTGGCAGAATAGCCATTGGTCTTGCTCGAGGTGTTGCTGAAGTTGAATCCCAACACTGCATTCACCTGATGCTTGCCAGCAAAGAGGCGGCCGTAGGTGGCTGACACATCGCCCTCATAACTGATATATTTCTGCAGACTGTGCTTGAAAGAACCTTTCTGCGTGTCGTCCTTGTCGTCGAAGTCGGTATGCTCGGGCGAGAGACGTGTGTCCTGAGTGTCGTCATATTTGGTGATACCAAACTTTGCGCGCAGACGCAGTTCGTCGGTGGCAAACCACTCTGCTATGAAATTGTTGGTAAAGCCAGTACGCTGTCCCTTGTCATAATTATTGAGATGGGCATTCCAAAGAGGGTTCGACACAGGATTGTCGTTGAGTCCGTCGGCAGGATAATAGAGATATTTGTTTATCTTGCCGTCGTCACCATATTTCTTGTAGTAAGGGTTTGCCTGTGCATATTCCGAGAATGACACCGTGGGGTCGTTGGTCTCAAGATAGTCGATGGAGAGTTTGTTGCTAAACTGAAACTTGCCAGTGCGGTATATCAAGTCGATGTTTCCTCCTGCCGTCTGACGGTCGGAACCCTTCATCACACCGTTCACCTTACCATAGTTCAAGCCTATGCCATAGCGCACATTTCCCTCGCCACCCTCTGCATAGAGGTTGTGCTTGTGGGTGATGCCCGTGCGCAGTGGCACGCTCAACCAATAGGTGTCTACTCCCTGCTCTATGCTGCGCAGGCGCGAATTGTAGAGGTCATCAAGTTTTAGTTGGTTAAAGGGATCATTGGTGTTGTCTTTATAGACTCCCGCCAGTCGCTCAAACTCGAGTTTCTCGCGTGCGTTCATAAGATTATAGTCCGACAGGTCGGCTATCTCCATGCTGTAGTCACCCTTATAGGAAATCTGCAACTTGCCCTTCACTGGCGCCTTTGTCTCGATGACAACCACACCGTTGGCAGCCTTAGAACCGTAGATGGCGGTGGAGGCTGCATCCTTCAGAAGGGTCACGGATGCCACACGGTTCATGTTGAGATTCATCACTGTCTCAAGAGTTGTCTCAAAACCGTCGAGGATGAAGAGTGGCTGGTTGGGGTCGCTACCATACTCCTCCTTGAGTCCTGCCACACTCGACTTGCCGCGAATCTCCACATCTGGCATCTTGTTAGGGTTGGAACCAGTGAGGTTGTTCTCTGCTATCTTGAACGATGGGTCGAGGGTCTTCAAACTCTGAAGCACATTCTGCGCACCCACACTCTTGAGTTCGTCGCTATTGAAAGTTGTCGACGATCCCGTGAAACTCTCCTTCTTGCGGCGATAGACACCCGTCACCACCACATCCTTGATGTTCACGGCATCGGGCTTCATCTCTATCTTGGCAAATGATGACTGGTTGTTGCCGTTATAGCGCACTACGAGTTTGGTGTAACCGATGAAGGAGAACACCACATTGCACTTGCCACCACTGACGGGCAACGCGAAATTGCCGTCCACATCAGTAACCACTGCCGTGGTGGTGCCCTCTATGGCTACGGTCACGCCTACCATCGGCTCAGTGCCGCCAGTATCGTAAACCCTACCTCTAATAAATTCTTTTCCTTCTTGCTTCTCCTGTTGCGTCGCCATTGTCACTTCATTCTGCGCCTGAGTCACCTCAGAACCAAAGATAAAGAATGCACCACATAACAAAGAACAACGCCAAAGACTATAATATGGCAAGTATATATGCATAAAATTTCAATAAATGTCTTGTTTCTGCTGCACGTGAATACTTTCCTAATGCACTCACGAATAATAATCCATGCAAAATTAATGTTTTTTTATCACAAAAGCATTAATAATCAGCAATAAATCCGTACAAATATTGCTATTTCTAAACGTAGTTATTGGAAAAGCAAATGACATGTTGATGTCAGCATATAGACATGTAGATGTAAGAATATAGACAAGTCGTTGTAAGAAGCTATATGAAACGATGTTTTGACATATGTCGCAAACCTTTGTGACAATTGTCATAAACCTTTTTGACATATGTCACACAACTTTGCGACATATGCCAAAACATCCGCGCACGTTGGTGCTTACAAAGACTAACCATGGTGCTTACAAGATCG
The DNA here is from genome assembly GCA_963601795.1 of bacterium. Classification (GTDB taxonomy): domain Bacteria; phylum Bacteroidota; class Bacteroidia; order Bacteroidales; family Bacteroidaceae; genus Prevotella. Next base: position 25,215 of record CAVCGK010000016.1, read on the forward strand.
AAGCAAGGTTATTGCAGGGACAAAGCTAACTCAGGAGGGCAGTGCCCTCACTGCAACACATAACCTAAAAACGAAAAAACCGCTGAACCCGTGAGGGAACAGCGGTATACTTGGTTTTGTCCGTGTCTGAATTACTCAGCAACAGCAGCTGTGTCAGCAGCAACAGAGTCAACAGCCTCTACAGTGTCAGTAGCAACAGTGTCAGTGTCAACAGGAGCAGCCTGCTGTGTTTTGTTACCACAAGAAGCGAATGAGATTGCTGCAACAGCAACGAACATCAAAACTAACTTTTTCATTTTCTTAAGCTTTTTAATCAGTAAAACAATCAATTGTTATTTTTAAAACCGATGCAAAGGTAATGCTTTTTTCATTTTACCATCAAACTTTTTATGTTTTTTTTCGTCCCTATGATGTAACTTTATTGTAATACATTATATATCAATATACTATGTAATGTTAATAAGTGTTACCATTAAGACCAATTGACATAAATCATCTGATTTCACCTTGTGCACGCGGTCTACATATCCTTATTCTTCGTATCCGTTAGGATTGTTCTTCTGGAAGTTCCATGAGTCACGACACATATCCTCTATGCCATACTGTGCTTCCCATCCCAGTTCTGCCTTTGCCTTTGCAGGATTGCAATAGCAGGTGGCGATATCGCCTGGGCGACGTGGCTTGATGGCATAAGGCACTTTCAGGCCGTTAGCCTTCTCGAAAGCTTTCACTACATCGAGAACGGAATAGCCATGGCCAGTACCGAGGTTATAGATAGCCACACCGCACTTACGCTCTATAGCCTTGAGTGCTGCCACATGACCGCAAGCAAGGTCTACTACGTGGATGTAGTCGCGCACGCCAGTGCCGTCAGGAGTGTCATAGTCGTTGCCAAAGACACCGAGTTCCTTGCGCATGCCGATGGCAGTCTGTGTGATGTAAGGCATGAGGTTGTTTGGAATGCCGTTAGGATTCTCACCTATGAGACCGCTCTTGTGTGCACCGATAGGATTGAAGTAGCGGAGAAGCACTACGTTCCACTCAGGGTCTGCCTTCTGTACATCCATCAGCACCTGCTCGAGCATGCTCTTGGTCTGACCGTAAGGGTTTGTGCAGTGACCCTTTGGACACTCTTCGGTGATAGGAATGATGGCAGGGTCGCCATAGACAGTAGCGGAAGAAGAGAAGATGATGTTCTTGCAACCGTGGTTGCGCATAACGTCGAGCAGCACGAATGTGCCGTTCATGTTGTTCTCATAATACTCGAGCGGCTTTGCCACACTCTCGCCCACTGCCTTCAGTCCGGCGAAATGGATTACCGCATCAATCTTGTGGGCTTCAAACACCTTGTTGAGTCCCTCTCTATCGCGCACGTCTACCTGGTAGAAAGGTATCTCCACGCCGCCGAGAATCTTTGACACACGGTTGAGAGCCTCTTTCTTTGAGTTGTAGAGATTGTCAAGCACTACCACTTCGTGGCCAGCATTCTTCAGTTCGATGAGCGTGTGGCTACCAATATAGCCAGCACCGCCGCAAAGTAAAATGTTCATGTTCTTTAGGTTTATTATGTCTATTAAAATTTCTTTCCGAATATTATTGCCGTGAAGGTAAGGAAGAGAATCTTGCAGTCAAACCACAACGACTGGTGGCGCAAGTAGTAGAGATCCAGTTCCAGCCGTCGGAGCATCTTCTCCATAGTGTCGGTGTAACCGTTGTAGAGAGTGGCATATGATGTTACTCCTGGGCGTATCTCATAGAGCTGCTCATAACGTGGGTCATGCTCCATAATCTTATCTATATAATATTGCCTTTCGGGACGATAACCTACGAAAGACATGTCGCCACGAAAGACATTCCAAAGCTGGGGCAGTTCGTCAAGGTGGTGGGCACGGAGAAACTTTCCCACTGGAGTTACCCTATCATCCGCCTTACCGCTGTCGGCATTGCAGAGCAGAGGTCCTTCCTCTTCTGCATTCGCGCGCATAGACCTATATTTATATATATAGAAAGGTTTGCCATGAAGGCCGATGCGTTCCTGCTTGTATATCACTGGACCCTCATCATAGAATCTAATCAGGAGATAGCACACCAGGAGCAAGGGGGAGAATACTACAAGGCAAATGCCGGAGACTATGACGTCAAATACACGTTTTCCCATACAACGCTTACTCCACTTCCTGTATGCGGTTCATAGTGATGCCACCCGACTTGGAAAGGTTTATTCCTACGAGCATAAACTCGTCTGCCATGTCGTCGGGTGAACCGACTGTAGCCACAAACATGGCATTGCCTGCCTCTACCTTATTGAATACAATGCCAAGGAGTGTACTCTTTGACGGTTTGAGATAATCGGTGTTTATGTAGTCTTTGAAATCAGCTTTGGTAAACTCACGACTGAACAGTTTGCCGTCAGCACCATTCACCGTGAGTATCACCTTGTTGTCGTAATACTTGTTGCCGTCGCCGTCTTTCACCACATGAGCTTCTTTGTCGGCTTTTACAGATATGACGGCATTGCATGCTTCACCGTTCCACTGAAACTCCTTTGTCGTTTCCTTGTCACCTGTAGACAGCACCTGACGGCTCACCTTTGTGGTTTCCATCTTGGTGATGATAGTTCCTGTCTCCTTCTTTCGTGAGCACGACGCCAAGACAAGAGTGAGTGCGACGGCTGATATTATTGCCAATTTGTTTGTTTTCATCTTGCAATTATATTGTTACTGCATGCAATTTACATTGCAAAGGTAACTTTTTTTCCGTGTACGGCAAAATAAAAACAATCCTAAAGCATATCCACTTGCTCTTTGGTTAGTCCTGTGTAGAGCATCACCTTGTCGGCACTCATACCGTCAGTCAACATGGAGCGTGCCAGGTCGCACATCTTCTTGAAGTTTGCCTCGCGCTCTTTCTCTATTCCTTCCTTTATTCCTTCTGCTTTTCCTTGCGCAATACCTTCGGCTTTTCCTTGCGCAATACCTTCGGCTCTACCTTGGGCTATACCTTCGGCTCTACCTTCGGCAAGTCCTTGCGCTCTGCCTTCTGCTCTGCCTTCTGCCAGACCCTCTGCCAGACCCTCACGCTTTGCATTGCCAATGACATCATTCTGTATCATCACAGCATTGATATGCTCATCGTAAGCATAACGCTCCGCCTTGCTCATGGCATAATACTGCAACTTTTCCTTTGCCTCCTTCAGTCCTGGCGCATGAGGAGTATCGCCGATGATGCCTTCCTTCAGGTAGCGCATCCACTCCTCCATAGGCGATACAGCCACCTGGTCGAAATTGTTTACCCTTATTAGATAATATGTAGGGAAAACATCCTCGGGAGCCTTGCGCACTATGGTGTCGCGCTCCTTTGTCGTTATCTTCAGTTCGTCATTGGTATGCAGACCCACAAAGTGGTTCTCTCCTTTGTAGATATAGTCCTTTCCTTGTCCAATGTCAAAATAGAGGATGCTGATGGAATATACTTTCTTCACCTCTTCATATGTGTCACCCAGATTGATATGCTCGGTGATGGCTTTCGCCACGCCATAGAGTATACGCTCAAGATAGAACACCTCGGTGGTATTTTGCACCTCCACGATGATGATCTCGCCCTTACTGTTGCGTGCTTTTATGTCTACGCGGTTGAACTTGTCGTCCTCTTCCTGCTGGTTGCCTTCGCTCTCAAGGATGTCGACAATCTCCACCTTCTCACCGAGAAACACAGTGAGAAAACCTTCCAACACCACAAAGTTTGCTTTCTGGCGCAACAGGCGCTTTATAGCCCAGTCGAAGCGCACATATCTGTCAGTGATTCCCATAATACATTATATATTGTATGTGTTGCAAAGATAATGTAAATCCAAGAGAACGCAAAACTTCCAAATATTAAAATCTGTCCTTCAAGCGAAATAAATATGATGACACTGCAACTATTACAGTTACTTACGTCAACTCGCTCGGGCAAAACGTGGGACACTTCACCTCATATGATTAGCATTATCTGCTTATACGTAGAATAACACTTTATTTCACTTTACTTGAAATTTATTATCATTTTGTTTGGTATTTCACTACAAATACAATAATTTTGCAAACAACAAAGAGAGATTACAAAAAGATTGATATTTGAATACAAGTTTAATTTAATAAGTATTTAGCTTATGAGAAAGTTTACTCTTACATTACTTGCCGCCCTGAGCGGTTTGTTTGCCAACGCACAAGTGTCATCAGTTGATGACTTGGTAGGTTTCTATTCGGCTACAGGTACAGGTACCGAGTCCGTGACTGACTACACCAGGCCTGCAGATTTATCTAGCATCACTTATAATGTTGAAATCAGCAAGAATGACGACGGAACGATTAATATCGACAATATTCTCAATCAGGGATACTCTTTAACAGCTTCTGTAGACATTGATGCCAAGACTATCACCATAGAACCAGGAGCAATATCATGGGCTACATTTGCTTCATCGACAACAAGCGACGGCTCAGGTAGCGTTGTTGCTACATTTGATGATGATGCCACAATCTCTATCACCAATTTCGGAGCTTGGATTTATAATACGAGCTACGTTTCAGATGATGCCACAATAACACTTACAAAGACTAGCATCACAAAGGATTGGGAAGTAAAAGGACACCTTGTATTTTACGATGATGTGTCTGGCGAAAAAAACAATCCTTACTTCGCACAGGAAGCTACTCTTTCAAAATATACGGGAGCTGACTATGACTACATCCTCGACTTTGGCTATTCTAAAGCAGACCCAGCAACTATGAAGTTCACCGTGTCTGACACAGGCGAAATGACGATAACAAATGTTAGTACATATCAAAATAGTTACTTTTTCTATAACCTTGCAGAAGATTTCTACAGTGCCGGATTCTATACAAGCGACGGTTATTCAAATATTAGCGGTGACGAAGATGGCGGAGAATTCTATTGCTGGGTTTTTGGTTATCCTGAAAGCACTTCATTAGGTTATAGCGGTAACGCTTACTTCTCATGGGGCACAGCTGACGGCATCACTTCCGTTGCCACAGACAAGGCTAAGACTGGTGCCATCTATGACCTGACAGGTCGCAAGGTGACTAACACCAGCAAGGCTGGCATCTACATCAAGAACGGCAAGAAGTTCATCGTAAAATAAAAGCGAATATTTTTTAGTAGGTGCGGCACCCCCGCCGTACCTGCTTATCCCAACAAACATTATAAAAGAGGGTGTGTCAAAATTGGCACACCCTCTTTCTTGTATTTTTAGGATAGGACTGCGTTGCAGTGGGGACACTGCAACTACTATAATTACTTGAAGATGGAGAAATTCACGCTACCGTAGCTTCTATGCTCCACAAAGTGTGGATGCTGCGAGAAGTCGTTGGCAGCACCGTGCTCAAGCACGAAGATGCCATCTTCAGCAAGCAGATTTTTCTCAAAGATGATGTCGGGGATTGAGGTGAGCTTCTCCAAGGCATAGGGAGGGTCAGCAAAGACAAGGTCATATTGCTGACGGCAACTATTGAGATAGCGGAACACATCACCACAAATGAGCACATCATTGTCGATGGCAAGTTTCTTCAGACACGAACTGATAAACGACGCATGACTGCGGTCCATCTCCACGCTCACCACAGTCTTTGCTCCGCGCGACAGCATCTCAAGCGTTATGCTACCCGTTCCGGCAAAGAGGTCGAGGGCACGGCAATCCTCAAAATCCACATATGCACGTATTACATTAAAGATATTCTCCTTGGCAAAATCCGTTGTCGGTCTTGCCTTGAACGAACGGGGCACCTCAAAGCGGCGCCCCTTATATTTTCCTGTTATTACTCTCATGCTTTACTACTAAGGTAAGTTCCCAAAAATTAGCTTTGTCACTGATAAACCATTCTCCGCTTGCCGTCATAACCACCAAATGCCACCATCATGTCAAAAGGCATATTCTCGACCTGCGTAAAGTCGGCACGATTGAAGTCTGCGGACGGATTGATGTAATAGACTCGTCGCAGAAACTGTTTCGTATCGTTGACCAACGCCTCGCGAGCGGGTATCTTTCCAAGAAGAAACAGATCGTCGACCATTGCCTTGGCACCTATCTGTTTCCACACTCCGAGCAGATAATAGAGTGCATCATGGGAATCAGTAACATCAAATCTGTTGACAAAAAGGAATCGTCCGCGCGAAAATGAGCACACCTCCATGACATTATCATGGAAATAGGCAAAGAGTTTCTTGTTGGTGCCACCGAAACTGCGCTGCAGGAGAAATTCCCACATATGAGCCATGAGCGGCATTATGCGCGTTTCCTCGAAATGGTCACCGAGCACAGTGCGCACATCCTTGCTCACCGAATAGACTGCCACACAACCGAGCGATGGCAACACGGTGCTTGCCACAAGCGCACCGTCTGGTTTAGTATAGACAAAACTATACTGCTCCTCTACTTCCTCTGCCTTATACTCCTCTATTGGGATGAGTAGCACCTGCGAGTCGACCAAGGCTGTCACCTTGCGGTTAGCCATGCCGAGCATCTCCACGTCACGAAAAGCCTCACGGAGGTTTGCTGCCACCGACATATTCTTCTTCATGGCATAAGGTTCATATGTCACGGGAGTGCCAGCCGTGCCACGCATGGCAAAAGAGAGCGTGGTGTCAGTGATTCTTATTATAAACTGTTGTGTCGTTTCCATTGGAGTCGTTTACGTTGTTGTTGCCTATAGGACCGAGCACGCATAGCGCACAGATCAGCAATAGAAGAAAAGCGCAAATCAGCAACATGCAATTATTCCACTTTTTCATCTGCATATCCTTTTTTTGTTCTACCTTTGCAAAAGGCAGACATATATAACTACATCTTTGCAAAGATACGAAATAGTTTTCACAAACCGATGACGCGTGGCGAATTAACCTCAGAAATATTACGCTCCTTTGAGCATACTCCATCACATGAGCAGGCTTTGGCGGCAGACATTTTTGCCGAATTCATGTTTGAAAGACTTTCCAATAGTGTCATGATTCTCAGGGGTTCGGCAGGAACAGGAAAGACCACATTGGCATCGGCAATGGTGAAAACTCTCTGCCGACTGGGACAGAAAGTGGTGCTGTTGGCGCCTACGGGAAGGGCTGCCAAGGTTTTCTCCCTCAACAGCGGACAACCTGCCTACACCATACACCGCAGGATATACCGGCAACGCACTTTCTCTGGTACGGACACTCCTTTCAACATCTCCAACAATCTCAACAAGAACACGCTCTTCATCATCGACGAGGCATCGATGATAGCCAATCGTGCGACGTTTGGCGAGGGCATGTTCGGTAGCGGTCAACTCCTTGATGACCTCATCCATTATGTCTACGCTGGCGACAACTGCCACCTGATGCTCATCGGCGACAAGGCTCAGCTTCCGCCTGTGGGAGAAGAGGAGTCGCCAGCTCTCGATGCCGACACCATCGGCAGTTATGGTCTTCGAGTCTTTGAATGCGACCTCAACGAGGTGTTGCGACAAAGTGAGGGCAGCGGCATACTCTATAATGCCACCGCAATAAGGCGGATGATAGAGCATGACGAGACCACCGAACTGCCACAAATCACATTTCATGGATTTGCCGACATAGAGATAGTGCGTGGTGATGAACTGATAGAACAGATTTCGAGCAGTTATGCACATGCAGGCATAGACGACACGATGATAATAACACGGTCTAACAAGAGGGCGAATATCTACAACAACGGAATACGCAACATGATTCTCGGTCGCGAGGAGGAACTGACAAGGGGCGACCGACTGATGGTGGTGAAAAACAATTACCACTGGACAAAGCCTCAGCAGGAAAGCAAGAAGGAGGATGATGGCAGTCCGTCGTTTCTCGCCAATGGTGACATCGCCGTCGTGGATAAGGTGTCAGGACTGAGGGAGCTCTATGGTTTCCGCTTTTCCGAGGTAAGGCTCCGCTTTCCCGATTATGATGACTATGAAATAGAAGTGACGATGCTCATGGACAGTCTGTCGTCAGAATCGCCGTCGCTCACTGCCGATCAGCAGAACCGTCTTTATGAAGGAGTGCTCGCCGACTATGTCGACATACGGTTGAAGGCAGATAGGATGAAATCTCTGCGCGAGGACCGTTTCTATAATGCTCTGCAAGTGAAATACGCCTATGCCGTCACTTGCCACAAGGCGCAAGGCGGTCAGTGGTCGCATGTATATCTCGACCAAGGATATTTGACCGATGACATGGTCGGCAACGACTACTTCCACTGGCTATACACAGCATTCACGCGAGCCACAGAGAAGCTATATCTCGTGAATTGGCCAGCAAAGCAAAGATTGAAAGATTGAAATATTTGCAGTAAACATAGGAGGTACGGCGCCCTCGCCGTACCCATATAAGCAGATGGTAGTAAAGGAGTAGGTGCAATGTCCCCACTGCACCCCTGAATATTACTGATGCTGCTCGCGCAGGAGATCGTTGACAGTCTTCACAGGATTGAATGTAGACTGTGGAACTTCCACAAAGATGGTGTTCCAGTCGCTCATCGCACCATTCCACAAGCCAGGCAACTCGAGAGCCTTCAGCTCCTTGCCGTCCTTACTCTTGCTTGAGATGAATCCTGTGAGCGGATCTACATATTTCTTCAGGTCAAACTGTTCACCCTTGTAGTTCTTCAGTGCGCAGACGAGGTCTACAGGATTGAAGTGTGTGCCCTGCTTAAACATCTTTGTGTACTCCTCATTGTCTGGGTCTATCTGACTTGACTCAAGAATCTGGAGCGATGATGTGCCATCTTGATTATAAGCCACGAAAGGACCACCGCCTGGTTCGCCAGCATTCTTCACCACACCGCAGACACGCATAGGACGATTGAGCTTGTTTTTAAGGTAGATAACAAGTTCGGCATCCTCAAGATACTTTATGTCATCCTTACGGCAGAAAAGGTCATGCTGCAGGAAGCGGATAATCTCCTCCAACTGATCGTGAGTGTATTTGCCAGTCTCAATGAGTTCGAGATAAGCAAATGCCTTCTTCTGCATCTCCACGAGCACTCCAGCAAGAAGTTGCTTGTATTCCACAGTGTCGTCCTTCAGACGGTCAGGAACAACATTATCGATATTCTTTATGAACACCACGTCGGCATCGATGTCGCCAAGGTTTTCTATCAATGCACCATGACCGCCTGGACGGAAAAGCAACGAACCGTCGGCATTGCGGAACGGAGTGTTGTCAATATTGGCAGCAACGGTATCTGTGGAAGGTTTCTGCTCAGAGAAACTAACATTATATTTGATGCCATATTTTGAGGCATATTTCTCAAGAGTCTTTTCCACACGGGCACGGAAAAGGTCCTTATGATTGCTCGACACCGTGAAGTGCACATTAGCCTCGCCATTGCTGCTTGCATAGAGGGCAGCCTCTACGAGATGCTCCTCCATAGGAGTGCGCGAACCGTCAGGATAGGTATGGAAAAGCAGGAGTCCCTTAGGAAGCTGACCATAGTTGAGACCTTCGGCATTGAGAAGATTCTTCACCACAGCCTTGTAACCTCCGTCGGCAATGAGCTCGTCGAGAGTCTTGCCATTGTTCTTCTGGCACACCTCAGAGAGTTCGTCTACGAAGGCAAACTTATGGATGTCAGAGAAGAACTTCTTCTCGAAATCTGTCTCGGGAGCGTCATATGGAGCATCCACGAAAGCAAAGAGATTCTTGAACATACGGCTTGCGGCACCGCTGGCAGGAACAAACTTCACAACCTTGTGTCCTTCCTTCTTGTATGCGTCCCATTTCTCGATGAATGCACTGCGCTGAGTGTCATCATATGCCATGATGCCATTGCCCACTGCAGCCGCCGACTTCAGGCGAAGGTAAGGGAAACCGTCGGCAATGCTCTTCAACTGTGCTGACAACTGTTGCTCGGTGATGCCACGAAGGGCAATCTGACTTAAGTCTTTCTCTGAAAACATATTTGAGCCTTTCTTATTTATTAAAAATGTTAACCGATTGATAAAAATGCACCACAAATATAACCAGATTTCCTAAAACGAGAAAGTAATTCCACGTTTTTTTGTACCTTTGGGGCGTAAAATGATTGTTATGGAAGAGAAACTCATTTTCACGGATAATGAAGTCTGCGAAACAAAAGAACTTGTCAGCAGACTGCGCACCTCCTTGGGCGAAAGCCTCACTAAGGAGGATGAAACAAAAATCACCAAGTATCTGACCAATGTTGTGGAAAGCGGAAAACTGCACCGCAATGTTTTCGGCCTCAACCCCATCGTGCTTGCTCTACAGACTGCCAACATAGCAGTAGACGAGATGCACCTCAGGTTGGAGTCGGTGCTTGCCATACTACTCTATAGTTGCATGTCGTCAGGCGACGATATGGCAAAAGACATAGAGAAGGAATTCGGACCACAAGTGGCACACATCACCAAGGGTCTGCACAAGGTGAGCGAACTCTATCAGAAGACTCCTACCATAGAGACTGAAAACTTCCGCAATCTGCTCATCACCTTTGCTGAAGACATGAGAGTGATCCTCATCATGATAGCCGACAGAGTGAACCTGATGCGACTCATACGCGACAGCGACAACGAAGAGGCACGCCACAAGGTGGCAGAGGAGGCAAGCTATCTCTATGCACCTATAGCCCACAAACTTGGTCTCTACCGACTGAAAAGCGAACTGGAAGACATCTCGCTCAAATATCTCGAGCATGATGCCTACTATATGATAAAGGAGAACCTCAACGCCACAAAGCGTTCGAGAGATGCCTACATAGAGTCGTTTATTGGTCCTATAGAACAGAAGCTCAAGGATGCGGGACTGAAATTCCACATGAAGGGACGCACCAAGAGCATCCACTCCATATGGCAGAAGATGAAGAAGCAGAAATGCGGATTCAACGGCATCTATGATCTCTTCGCCATCCGCATCATCATCGATGCTCCACTGGAGCAGGAGAAGATGCAGTGCTGGCAGGCTTACTCCATAGTGACCGACATGTATCAGCCTAACCCGAAGCGACTCCGCGACTGGCTCTCGGTGCCTAAGAGCAATGGCTACGAGAGTCTGCATATCACCGTGCTGGGTCCACAAAACAAGTGGGTGGAGGTGCAGATACGCACCGAGCGCATGGACGAGGTGGCAGAAAACGGACTTGCCGCTCACTGGCGCTACAAGGGAGTGAAGAGCGAGAGCGGTCTCGACACATGGCTTGCCGACATACGTCAGGCTCTTGAGTCGGGCGACGACATGCAGATGATAGACCAATTCCGTAGCGGTCTGTATGAAGACGAGGTATATGTCTTTACCCCAAAGGGCGACCTTCACAAACTGGCAAAGGGTGCCACGGTGCTCGACTTCGCATATCACATCCACTCGCAGGTGGGCAACCACTGCGTGGGAGCGCGCATCAACGGACGCAATGTCTCTCTACGCGAAACTCTCAACTCGGGCGATCAGGTGGAGATTCTCACACAGACCAACCAGTCGCCAAAGCAGGACTGGCTCCACATCGTAAAGACATCAAGGGCAAAGTCAAAGCTCCGTCTTGCGCTTAAAGAGAGTCAGGCAAAGGAGATTCTCATTGCCAAGGAACTGCTGGAACGCAGACTCAAGAACAGAAAGATAGATTTTGAGGAGGGAGTGATATCAAATGTAGCCAAGAAGATGGGCTACAAGATTATCAGCGACTTCTATAAAGCCATTGCTGACGAACGTCTCGACGTAAACAGCGTGATGGACAAATATGTGGAGGTGCGCGACTTCATGCTCGGACTGAATGCACCTGCCGCCACTCGTTCAGCAGAGGAGTTCACCTATGAGAGTCCCAACGAGCAGTTGACCCACGGGTCTGACGACATCCTTGTGATAGACAAGAACCTGAAGGGCATAGACTTCTCGCTGGCAAAATGCTGCAACCCTATCTATGGCGATGATGTGTTCGGCTTCGTGACCGTCACTGGTGGAATAAAGATTCACCGCGAGGACTGCCCCAACGCAGCAGAGATGCGCAAGCGCTTTGGCTACCGCATAGTGAAAGCACGCTGGAGCGGCAAGGGCAAATCACAATACTCCACCACCCTACGCATCATCGGCAATGACGACCTCGGCATTGTCAACAACATCACCTCCATCATATCAAAAGAGGAGAAGGTCATCATGCGTTCTATCAACATCGACTCCAACGACGGACTCTTCTCGGGCAACATCGTGGTGATGGTGGAAGACACTTCACGCATGGAACTCCTGATGAAGAAACTGCGCACGGTGAAGGGTGTGAAGCAGGTGACAAGAATTTAAGGAAAGACACACAAACATATTACTATTTACTAAGGTAAGAAAGAAACAACAAACACATTTATAACAATATGGTAAAGATAACAAAGGAGGATGCTCTCGAATATCATCACAAGGGCAGACCAGGAAAAATTGAAGTTATACCGACAAAAGCATATCGCACTCAGACTGACCTCTCACTGGCTTATTCGCCAGGCGTGGCATTCCCATGTCTTGAGATTCAGGAGAATCCTGACGATGCCTACAAATATACCGACAAGGGAAACCTTGTGGCTGTAATCTCTAACGGTACGGCTGTGCTCGGCCTCGGCGACATAGGTGCCATGAGTGGCAAACCTGTGATGGAGGGCAAGGGACTCTTGTTCAAAATCTATGGTGGTGTAGACGTATTCGACATCGAGGTAAACGAGAAAGACCCAGAGAAATTCTGCGAGGCTGTGGAGCGCATAGCACCTACATTCGGAGGAATCAACCTTGAGGACATCAAGGCTCCTGAGTGTTTCTACATCGAGGAGCGACTGAAGAAGACTCTTGATATTCCTGTGATGCACGACGACCAGCATGGCACAGCCATCATCTCTGCCGCAGGTCTGAAGAATGCTCTTGAGGTGGCAGGCAAGAAGATAGACGAGGTAAAAATCGTTGTCAACGGTGCCGGTGCCGCTGCCATATCATGCACAAAGATGTATCTTGCGCTCGGAGCAAAGAAGGAAAACATCATCATGCTCGACTCCAAGGGTGTCATAACATCCGACAGACCAAACCTGACAGAGCAGAAGAAAATGTTTGCCACAGACATCAAGGGCATCCACACTCTCGAAGAGGCTATCAAGGGTGCCGACGTGTTCCTCGGTCTTTCTAAGGGCAATGTGCTCAGCAAGGACATGGTGCGCTCTATGGCAGAGAAACCAATAGTATTCGCACTTGCCAACCCAGTGCCTGAGATTTCTTATGAGGATGCCATGGAGAGCCGTCCTGACGTGCTGATGTCTACTGGACGTTCTGACTATCCTAACCAGATAAACAATGTCATCGGTTTCCCTTACATCTTCCGCGGTGCGCTCGACGTAAACGCTTCTGCCATCAACGAGGACATGAAGATGGCTGCCGTGCGCGCCATCGCAGACTTGGCAAAGCAGCCTGTGCCTGATGTTGTCAATGAGGTATATCATGTCAACGACCTCACCTTCGGTCCTAAATATTTCATCCCGAAACCTGTAGACCCACGACTCATTACTGAGGTGAGTGCAGCTGTGGCAAAGGCTGCCATAGAGAGCGGTGTGGCAAGAAAGACCATCGAGGACTGGGATGCTTACAAGAACAGTCTGAAGCAGTTGCTCGGTCAGGAGTCAAAGCTCACACAGAAGCTCTTCGACACAGCACGCAAGCACCCACAGCGCGTGGTATTCGCTGAAGGTCTGCACCCAACGATGATAAAGGCAGCCGTGGCAGCACGTGCAGAAGGCATCTGCCAGCCTATCTTGCTCGGTAACGAGGAGATGATTGGCAAGATGGCAAAGGAGATGGAACTCTCTCTCGACGGTATCGAGATAGTAAACCTCCGCCACGACAGAGAGCGTGCACGCCGCGAGGAGTTTGCCAAGGTGCTTGCCGACAAGCGCCAGCGCCAGGGCTACACTCTGGAAGAGGCCAACGACAAGATGTTTGAGCGCAACTACTTCGGTATGATGATGGTGGAGACTGGTCAGGCTGACGCTTTCATCACTGGTCTTTACACCAAATACTCGAATACTATAAAGGTGGCTAAAGAGGTCATCGGCATCCGTCCTGAATACAAGACTTTCGCTACCATGCACATACTCAACACTAAGAAGGGCACATATTATATCTCCGACACACTCATCAACCGCCAACCTGACGAGGATGTGCTCGTAGACATCGCCAAGTTGAGCTACAACACAGTGAAATTCTTCAATGACGACCCTGTGATGGCTATGGTGAGCCACTCTAACTTCGGTACTGACGAAGATAAGGCCGCTGTGAATGTGCGCAATGCCGTGGAGACTCTGCATAAAGAATGTACTGACATGCTCGTAGACGGTGAGATGCAGATGAACTTCGCCCTCGACACCGAACTCCGTGACAAGAAATATCCGTTCACTCGCCTCAGTGGCAAAAAGGTGAACACACTGGTATTCCCTAATATGTCGTCAGCTAACTGCAGCTACAATCTGCTCAAGTCGCTGGCTCCTGACGTGGAGGTAATAGGCCCTATCCAGATGGGTCTCAACAAACCTATCCACTTCACCGACTTCGAGTCTTCAGTGAGAGATATCCTCAATGTCACAGCCGTGGCTGCCATTGATGCATATGTAGAGAAAGTCAAGAATAAACTCTATGAGTAATCCACAAGCCAAGATAAACCTTGGACTTAACATCGTAAGAAAGAGACCGGACGGATACCACGACATAGAAACGGTATTCCTGCCGGTTCCTCTCTGCGACGGACTCCGTGTGGAGGAACAGACCGAGGAATACCCCTACCCTTGCCAGTTGACAGTGACTGGCGACGCCATAGAGTGCGACGAGCAGACTAATCTTGTGGTGAAAGCCTACAACCTGCTGGCTGCCGACTTTCCCATCCCTCCCGTGCACGCTTATCTCGACAAGCACATTCCTTCGCAGGCTGGACTGGGTGGCGGATCGAGTGATGCCGCCTACATGCTGAGGGAACTCAACGAGAAATTCTCGCTCGACCTCACCGACAGCCAACTGGAGTCGTATGCCGCACGACTGGGTGCCGACTGCGCATTCTTCATAAAGTCGCAACCGGCTTATGCCGAGGGCATAGGCGAACGTCTCTACCGTATACCAGGCATCTGCTATCAGTTGCGCGGACTGAAACTCGCCATCGTGAAGCCTCACCTGACGATATCCACCAAGGAGGCTTATGCCAGCGTGCATCCCCACTCGCCCATAAAAAACTGCGTGGAGGTGGTGATGCAACCCATAGAGTCATGGAATGGCATTCTCGTCAACGACTTTGAGGAAGCTCTCTTCCCGCAGTATCCTGAACTGGCGGAGATAAAGCGCACACTCTATCGCATGGGTGCCGTATACGCATCGATGAGCGGTTCGGGCAGTGCCCTCTTTGCCTTCTTCCGCAAGGAGACTCCTCTGACACGACGCCAGCTGAAGCGCATATTCCCTGAATGCTTCACCTCACTCACATCATTCAACTCAATTGACGATGGACAATAAAAACGAACTGTTTCCCCGCGTGGATGCCGAGGGCAATGTGCTTGGCAGCATCACACGCGGGGAAGCACATAACGGCAGCCGCATACTGCATCCCGTGGTGCACTTGCACCTTTTTAATTCGCGTGGTGAACTTTATCTTCAGCGCCGTCCCGACTGGAAGGATATCCAGCCAGGCAAGTGGGACACGGCATGTGGCGGACATGTAGACTTCGGAGAGAATCCAAAGGAAGCTCTTGTCAGGGAGGTAAGCGAGGAGCTCGGAGTAGAGGGATTTCGTCCCACCTTCATCGACAAATACGTTTACGACAGTCAGACGGAGAGCGAACTGGTTTATGTCAACGCCACCATCTTTGACGGCAATGTGTCGCCCAGCGCATCAGAACTAAATGGCGGACGCTTTTGGACAAAAGAAGAACTCACAGACAACATGGGCAAGGGTATCTTTACTCCAAATTTCGAGAGCGAATACCGCAAATATTTCTTAGGCAAGGACATCAAACAATGACCAACGAACCCTATTGCGATGGCAGATGAAGTTGCCTTCGTGATTTTTATAGCAAAAACGGGCGCTTGAAGAAGATATCTCCAAACACCCGTTTTGCTAATTATGAGGAAAAAATTATTTCTTGTCTTTCTTAGTCTCGGCAGTAGCCTTTGATGGCTTGTAAGCCTTGTTGAGACCTGCCACAACCTCTGCTGTGATGTCATACTTAGAGTCTGCATAGAGGATGTTGTCACCCACCTTTGTCAGAATCAAAGAGTAAGCCTTGTCCTTATTGTACGCCTTCAGATAGTTCTGAATAGAGTCGCGGAGAGCATCATTAAACTTGTTCTGCTCTGTCTGAAACTCGTTTGTCAGACGCTGATTGAGCGACTGGAGGTCTGCACTCTGCTTCTGGATGGCAGCCTGGCGAGCCTGAGCCTGCTCCTGAGTCAAAGCGTTAGCCTGATAGTCCTGCTGAAGCTTAGCTGCAGCAGCCTCGAGAGCCTGCTGCTTTGAGGCGAGAGTATTCTGGATGTTCTGCGCCTTCTTTGTCAGCACAGCCTGATACTCCTTAGAGAATGTGTACTGCGACATGATGGAGTCTACCTCCACATAAGCGATTTTCATCTCCGATGACACTGGAGCCACATTCTTTGTGTCGTTGGCCTTAGGTGCATTGTTGCATGAAGTGAGCACCGTGGCGGACAATGCCGCTGCTGTCAGTGCGAATGATAACTTGTTCATTGTGATATTTATTTTTTTGTTTTTATTTTCTATGAATAAAAGAATCGTTCCCTTACATTCTAAAAGAACTTGCCCTTCTCTTGCGCCTCATGGTCCTGATCCACAACACAATGGATATTGCGTTGCTTCATAGCTTCCGAGTCATGGATGTGCATGGATGGGAATTGTCCGTCTTTTCTGAGAATAACGTTTACACACAGCAAAATCATCGCTATTGCAATAATTAACACAGTCAGCAAAAGGGTTGTTACCATTATTTTCTATCTTTGTAAACGATTTTCTGTACTATACGTGTTTGCAAAATTAGTATATTTACAGAAAACAACAAGAAATGAAAGAATAAAAAAACATAAAAAGTGACGATTATGGACAAAAGCCAATTGCAACCTGCCATTGTATTTGAGCAGTTTGCGAAGATAAACAAGATTCCTCGTCCATCGAAGCACGAGGAGAAGATGATAGCATTTCTGAAGGAGTTTGGCGAGAGCCGCAACCTGGAAACTCTTGTCGACGAGACGGGCAATGTGCTCATCCGCAAGGGGGCTACTCCGGGATATGAAGACAAGGAGTGCATCATCCTGCAGAGCCACATGGACATGGTGTGCGACAAGCTCATCGATAAGGAGATAGACTTCATGAACGACCCGATAGAGACTTATGTGGACGGCGAATGGATGAAGGCACGTGGCACTACTCTCGGTGCTGACGACGGCATAGGCTGCGCCATCGAACTGGCTATCCTCGACTCCAACGACATAGAGCACGGCCCGATAGAATGTCTCTTCACTCGCGACGAGGAGACAGGACTCACGGGTGCAGCAGGACTGAAGTCGGGATTCATGACGGGCAGCATGCTCATCAATCTCGACAGCGAGGACGAGGGACAGATCTTCGTGTCGTGTGCGGGCGGAAGAACCACAAGGGCTACATTCAAGTATGACATGGAAAAGGCTCCCGAGGGCATGTTCTTCATGCAGATAACGATGAAGGGACTCTTCGGCGGACACTCGGGCGACGACATCAACAAGAAGCGCGCCAACGCCATAAAGCTGGCGGCTCGTTTCCTCTACTCTGAGAATGAGAAATATGGTGTGCGTCTGCATTCTTGGTGCAGTGGCAAGATGCACAATGCCATACCTCGCGATGCCGTGGTGGTGTTCTGCGTGCCCGCAAAGGACAAGGAGCAGGTGCGTGCCGACTGGAATATATTTACGGCTGACGTGGAGGACGAATTCCACGTGACGGAGAAGAATATGGAGTTCATTCTCGAGAGTCACGAGTCCACTACGGTCATGCCGAAGACCACTTCCGACAATATCATCCGTTCGCTTCAGGCAGTAGACAACGGCGTGCTGGCTATGTGTCAGGACAAAGCCGTGGACTGGCTCGTGGAGACATCAAGCAATGTGGCAAGCATTCAGACCACAGACCATGAGGCTGTGGTGGTGGCTTCGCAGAGGTCTAACGTGATGAGCAATCTCACCAACATGTGCAACACGGTGAAGGCTACCTTCCAACTGGCAGGTGCTGAGGTCGTGACGGGCGACGGATATCCTGCATGGAAGATGCGTGCCGACAGCAAACTGACGAAGATGACCGTGGAGACTTATCGCGAACTTTTCCACAAAGACCCCATCGTGCTCGGCATACATGCCGGACTGGAGTGCGGTCTGTTCTCGGAGCGTTATCCCGATCTCGACATGGTGAGCTTCGGTCCTACTCTGCGCCATGTGCACACTCCTGAGGAGATGCTCCACATCCCAACGGTGCAGATGGTGTGGGATCATCTGTTGGCAATCCTAAAGAAATAGGAGTTACGGCGCCCTCGCCGTATCCGTGGGGGGCAGTGAGGACACATCAACTACTACAGTTGCTCACCTACGGGCAACGGCAATCGGTGGGAGTTTTTCACCTCACCGAGCACAAACGACGAGTTCAACGAACCTATGGCGGGAATATCGCCGAGGATGCGCATCACGAAACTCTGATATTGCTTCATGTTGCGCACATATATCTTTAGCAGGAAGTCGAAATCACCCGATATGTTGTAAACCTCCACGATTTCGGATATCGCCTGCACACGCTCCATAATCTGGACTGCGTTTTCGTGAGTGTGCTGTTTCATCTTGAGATAGCAGAAGACCACGAAACCGCAGTCCAGTTTTTCTGCATCCAGCACAGCCACATAGCCCTTTATATATCCACTGCGCTCCAACCTCCGCACACGCTCATAGACGGGCGACACGCTGAGGTGAACCTTCTGCGACAGTTCTTTGATGGTGAGATGACCGTCATTCTGCAATTCCTGCAAGATGAGCAGGTCGGTGGAATCCAATTCTTGTGTCATACGTACATTATATATATTATAGAGAGTCAATCCTAACATAAAAGCCATTCCTGCAAAGAGAGGCATCGATAGGCATCAAGCAGAAACTTTTTCTGCCAAGCAATACAAAATTAGACGCTTTTACTGAATAAACAAAATCCTTTGGCTATTATTTCCGATAAAACTAAATTTGCAAGCGAAAACAATAAAACAACAATAAAAACTATATCATTATGGCAGACAAGAAACTTCACCTCGAGACTTTGGCACTTCATGTAGGACAGGAAAAGCCAGATCCAGCATCTGACGCACGCGCAGTGCCCATCTATCAGACCACATCATACGTGTTTCGCAACTCACAGCATGCTGCCGACCGCTTCGGTCTGCGCGATGCGGGCAACATCTACGGACGTCTCACCAACTCCACTCAGGCAGTCTTTGAAGACCGCATAGCAGCTCTCGAAGGCGGTGTGGCTGGTCTTGCCGTAGCATCAGGAGCAGCAGCCGTGACCTATGCCCTGCAGAATGTGTGCCTCAATGGCGACCACATCGTGGCAGCAGACAATCTCTATGGCGGTTCGTTCAACCTCATCACGCATACTCTCGCCAACATGGGAGTGACCAACACCATCGTCAATGTGAATGACCTGGAGGCTCTTGAGAATGCCATTCAGCCCAACACGAAGGTGATATATGCAGAGACTTTCGGCAATCCTAACTCCGATGTGACCGACCTCGACGCCATAGCAGAGGTGGCTCACAAGCACAACATACTCTTCATCGTCGACAACACCTTCGCACCTATCCTCATACGTCCGCTTGAGCATGGAGCCGACATCGTGGTGCACTCAGCCACAAAGTTTATCGGTGGACACGGCAGCAGCCTCGGTGGCGTGATAGTAGACGGAGGAAAGTTTGACTTCAAGGCAAATGCCGACAAATATCCTACTCTCGCCAAGCCAGACCCTTCATATCATGGAGCAGTCTTTGCCGACGTGGCAGGTGCGGCAGCTTTCGTCACACGCATCCGTGCGGTCATACTGCGCGACACTGGTGCCACTATATCACCTTTCAATGCATGGATACTTTTGCAGGGTGTGGAGTCATTGCCTTTGCGCATAGAACGCCATGTGGAGAATGCTCTCAAGGTGGTGGACTATCTGAGCAAGCATCCTAAGGTAAAGAGCGTGAGCCATCCGGCATTGCCCGACCACAAGGATCATGCGCTCTATCAGAAATACTTCCCGAAGGGAGCAGGCTCTATCTTCACATTCGAGATAAACGGCACTAAGGACGACGCATGGAAGTTTATCGACTCACTGGAGATTTTCTCTCTCCTCGCCAATGTGGCTGACGTGAAGTCGCTCGCCATACATCCTTACACCACCACTCACTCGCAGATGACCGATGAGGAACTGGCAGCTCAGCACATCACTCCTTCCACCGTGCGCCTGTCTATCGGTGTGGAGCATATCGACGACATCATTGCCGACCTCGACCAGGCATTGGCAAAGATATTCCCAACTCAAAAAACTACACGACTATGAAGATTTACGATTCGATCACACAACTCATAGGCAACACTCCGCTGGTAAGACTCGGCAAGTTTGTCAACTCGCGCAATATCGATGCCAACATCTTGGCAAAGGTGGAATACTTCAATCCGGGCGGGTCGGTGAAAGACCGCATCGCACTTGCCATGATTGAGGATGCTGAAGCAAAAGGCATACTTAAGGCTGGTGGCACCATCATCGAACCGACAAGTGGCAACACGGGAGTGGGTCTGTCGCTTGTGGGGGCTGTCAAGGGCTATAAGGTGATTCTCACCATGCCCGAGACGATGAGCATAGAGCGACGCAAACTGGCAAGTGCCTATGGCACGGAGATAGTGCTCACTCCTGGTTCGGAGGGAATGAAGGGAGCCGTGAATAAGGCGGAAGAACTGCGCGACAGCATACCCGGAGCTGTCATCCTGCAACAGTTTGAAAACCCAAGCAATCCTGCCGTGCATGAGCGCACCACAGGCATAGAGATTGTCAATGCTGCCAAAGCCGACGGCATAAAGATTGATGCTTTCGTGGCTGGTGTAGGCACAGGAGGCACGGTCAGCGGCACAGGAAAAGCCATAAAGGAGGCTTTCCCCGAAGCTAAGGTCTTCGCCGTGGAACCTGAGAGTTCGCCCATATTGTCGGGAGGCGCTCCTGGTCCGCACAAGATACAGGGCATAGGTGCCAACTTCATTCCTGGCAACTATAATGCTGAAGTTGTGGACGAGGTGATAAAGGTGAGCAATGACAACGCCTTCGCCACGGCAAGAAGTCTGGCTAAGGAAGAGGGTCTGCTCGTGGGCATCTCATCCGGTGCAGCCGTCTATGGCGCCATCACCATAGCAAGCCGTCCGGAGTTTGCTGGCAAGAACATCGCCGTGCTATTGCCCGACACTGGCGAACGCTATCTGTCTACAGATTTATATTCGGAATAAAAGAGTTTAGTGTTTTCAGGCACATCGTGCACAACCCACAGGTTGCCGCCGACTACGCTACCCTTCCCTATCGTCACGCGACCGAGAATAGTCGCATTGGCATAGACGATGACATTATCTCCCAGAATAGGATGTCGCTCTATTCCCTTCACAAGAGAGCCATCTTCATTCTGGGGGAAATTCTTTGCTCCCAGAGTGACACCTTGATAGAGTGTGACATTACTGCCAATGATACACGTAGCACCTATGACGACACCCGTGCCGTGGTCGATGGCAAAACCTTCGCCTATCTTTGCTTCAGGATTGATGTCTATGCCGGTCTCGGAATGAGCCAGTTCGGAGATGATGCGGGGTATCAAGGGCACGCCAAGCTCCACAAGTCTGTGTGCTATGCGATAGCTTGATATGGCTTTCATTCCCGGATAGCAAAGGATCACCTCGCCAAGATTATGAGCGGCAGGGTCATTCCTGTAATGTGCCGTCACGTCTTTAGCGAGAATGCGTCGCAGATCGGGCAGGCTCTCGACGAAAGCCTTTGCCAACTCATCTGCCGTAGCCCACAACTGGTCTTTCGAGGCATATTGCTCTGAGTCGGAATAAGCCAATCCTGCTGCTATCTGCTTCGAGAGTTTGCAATAGAGTTTTTCCACGTCCACTCCGATGCGAAACTTCAGTGTAGCCGCATTTACCACCCCATTGCCATAATAGCCTGGGAAGAGCAGACTGCGACAAAGGTCGACAATCTCTGCAAGCCTTTCTCCAAGCGGGAAGGGTGTGTTGTCGTCACCATAATGATACATCTCACTGTCTGACAAGTCGCTAAGACTATTTACTACTCTCTCTAAATTCATC
>CAVCGK010000017.1:0-27392 GCA_963601795.1 bacterium
CCTTTCTCAGGTCTCACAACGCTGAGACCCATAAAGGTTATGACAGCATTTACCATGAGAAGCTCATAACCGAATTTATAATTCCATAGGGCGGTTGTTGCCATATTGAGGGCATAGCACAGAAGTGACGAGGCTATGCCTATAGAAGCAATAACGGCTATAGAAGTTTCCTTCTTTATATCTGCACCCTTCTTTCTGCCATGGCATGAGGCATAGAGGAAAAGACCGAGGAGCGGTCCGTAGGTATAGCTACACATGGTGTAGATGGCATCTATCACGGATGTTGTGTTAATGGCATTGACACCAATGATGATGGCAATAAATACTACTGCCATCATTATATGGACACGTTTTCTCAGTCGCTCGTTGTCATAACTTCCACAAATATCTATGCACCACGATGTCGTCATGGCTGTGATGGCAGAGTCAGCACTGGAGAATGATGCTGCAAGGATGCCCACAGTGAAGAATACCACAACAGACTCACCCAACATACCCGTCGCGGCAAAGGACGGCAGGAGTTGGTCACCTGCAGGGATAGGCATGCCACGTTGCTCGCACAACAACGACAACAACACACCGAGGGAAAGAAAGAGAAGGTTTACAGGAACGAAAGCCAACCCGTAGGTGCACATATCCTTCTGTGCATCACGCAGCGACTTGCATGTAAGATTCTTCTGCATCATGTCCTGGTCAATACCGGTCATCACTATGACAATGAAGATGCCAGAGAGAAACTGCTTCCAAAAATACTGCGTAGACACAACATCGTCAAACTCAAACCACTGCGACCTGCTGTCCGAAGCAATAGCCTGCACGGCTCCGATAAGGTCAAGATCGAGAGCATCCATTACTTTATATATAATAAGACACAGAGCCATTATCATGCAAAAGGTCTGAAAAGTGTCGGTCCACACAAGTGTCTTGATACCTCCCTTACGGGTGTAGATCCATATCAATGCCACTAACAGCAACACGGTGATGACAAAAGGAACATGGAAACTGTCGAACACATAACGTTGCAATATCATGCAGACTACATAAAACTTGACAGCAGCTCCCATCATCTTGGAAACGAGGAAGAACAAGGCACCTGTCTTATAGGAACCCGTGCCGAGCCGTTGGCCAAGCCATGTATAGATGGTGGTGAGGCGCAACCTATAATATAAAGGAAGAAAGATAAACGCCACGACGATATATCCAAAGATAAATCCCAAACAGGTCTGCATGTAGGTCATACCTATAGTGTTGACCATGCCTGGCACACTGACGAAGGTGACACCAGAGATGCTTGCCCCAATCATACCGAAAGCCACCATATACCACGGCGACTTCCTGTTGCCACTGAAGAAGGTGGCATTATCGCCACGACCAGTGACGATGCGGCTATATATTACCAATACGGTAAAATAGACGAGGAGAGTCGTTATTATCAACATAACACAATGTTAAATCTCTTATTTCTTCATTTCACGCAACAAGCCCACAGCATCCTTCACTGAGTCGACACCATTGATGCGAATAAGACGGCGTCCTTTCACCTCACGGATGTCGCAACGGCGTGCATTGGTGGCAACAAAGCTCAGCACCTTGCCGAAGGTCTGACTTTTATAGTAGGCGGAAGCGGGATTGCTTACCAACTGCATATTGAGCAGTCCCTGCTTGAGCATTATCTTCTCGCAACCGAGAGAACGGCCCATGCGACGAAGAAGTACGACATGCATGAGTTCCTCGCCCTCATGTGGCACAGGACCGAAGCGGTCTATGAGACGAGAGCGGTAAGCATCAAGTTCATCGTCCGACTGTATGTTGTCGAGTTCACGATAGAGAAGCATACGCTCTGAAGCACCAGGCACATACTGGTCGGGGAAATACATCTCGAGGTCGCACTCTATGGCGCAGTCGTCGACAAACTCTTCTGCCTTGATGTCATTGCCCTCCATCATCTCGTCAGCATACATATCCTGGAACTCATCATTCTTGAGTTCAGCCACAGCCTGACTGAGTATCTTCTGATAGGTCTCATAACCCAAGTCTTCCATAAATCCGCTCTGCTCTGCTCCAAGCAGATTGCCTGCTCCGCGGATATCGAGATCCTGCATGGCAAGAGCAAAGCCCGAACCGAGGTCGGAGAATGTCTCGAGAGCTTCCAAGCGACGGCGTGCGTCAGGAGGAAGCACCGACAGTGGAGGCGACAGAAGATAGCAGAAAGCCTTACGATTAGAACGTCCCACACGACCGCGCATCTGATGCAAGTCAGAGAGTCCGAAGCGGTGGGCATCATTCACGATGATGGTGTTGGCATTGGAGATGTCGACACCATTCTCCACAATTGTGGTGGATATGAGAACATCGTAGTCATAGTTGATAAACCCAAGGATAATCTTCTCCAGTTCATCAGGACTCATCTGTCCGTGGCCAATGGCAATGTGGCAGTCAGGGATATAACGCTTTATCATCTCTGCTATCTCAGGCAGATTGGATATGCGGTCGTTGACAAGAAAAACCTGACCATTGCGGCTCATCTCGAAGTTGATGGCATCGCACACCACCTCATGACCATAAGAGGCAAGTGTGGTCTGTATAGGATAGCGGTTAGGTGGCGGTGTGCGCATGATGCTCATGTCGCGTGCTCCCATAAGAGAGAACTGTAGGGTGCGAGGTATAGGAGTGGCAGAGAGGGTCAACGTGTCAACATTGGTCTTTAGCTTGCGCAGTTTCTCCTTCACCGATACGCCAAACTTCTGTTCTTCGTCGATGATGAGCAGACCGAGGTCTTTCCACTTCACGGTCTTACCAATGAGTTTGTGGGTACCTATTATGATGTCTACCTTTCCTTCCTCAAGGTCGGCAAGAATCTCCTTCGTCTTCTTTGCTGAGCGTGCACGGGAAAGATATTCCACACGCACAGGCAGGTTCTTCAATCGTGAGGCAAAGGTCTGATAATGCTGGAATGCCAACACTGTTGTAGGCACAAGTACTGCCACCTGCTTGGAGTCGCATGCAGCCTTGAATGCGGCACGCACAGCTATCTCTGTCTTGCCAAAGCCCACATCACCGCATATGAGACGATCCATAGGACGTGACGACTCCATGTCTGCCTTCACCTCCTGAGTGGTCTTCAACTGGTCGGGGGTGTCCTCATAGAGGAATGATGCCTCGAGTTCATGCTGCAGATAAGAGTCTGGAGAATAGGAAAAACCTTTCTCGTGACGACGTGCGGCATAGAGTTTTATCAGGTCGCGGGCGATGTCCTTTATCCTTGTCTTTGTCTTCTCCTTCAGACGTTCCCAAGCGCCAGTGCCGAGAGTAGACAGTCGTGGCGGTTCGCCAGTGTCCTGTCGGCGGTATTTGGATATCTTATAGAGCGAATGGATAGACACGTCAACGATGTCGCCACGCTGATAGATGATGCGTATCTCCTCGATATATCCCTTTGCAGTGGGCTTACGCACAAGTCCGCCAAACTTGCCTATACCGAAGTCTACATGCACGAGGAAGTCGCCAGGTTCAAGCTCCTGCAGTTCCTTCATCGTGAGAGCCATCTTACCCGTGCGAGCCTTGTCCGACTGTAAGCTGTATTTATGGAAACGGTCGAATATCTGATGGTCGGTAAAGAAACAAAGTTTGAGCGTGTTGTCGATGAAACCCTCATGAAGCACCCCCTTTACGGCAAGAGGCAATGAGATGGACTCGTCGGAGAGGATGTCGCGCAGACGTTGCTGCTGCTTCTCACTATCGGAGAGGATATATGTCTTGTAACCCTTGGAAGAATAGTCATTGAGAGTCTGTCCAAGAAGTTGGAAGTTTTTGTGGAAGAGAGGTTGCGGACTGATGTTGAAGGTAACTATAGCATGCGGTTTGCCACTCACCTGCTGACCATACTCCATGCGACAGAGTGAACTGATGCCACGAACAAACTGCGAGGCTGTGCAGAGAGTGTTCTCCTTCTGCATCTGCTGGAGAATGAGTTGCTGCTCCACCTCGGTGGCACCTTCAAGTCTATCGGTGAGGGCTTGCGAGGAGAAGCCGTCGTTGTAGACCTGCTCTATCTTGTCGCGCACAAAGAGCAAGTCTTTAGCCACAATGATGGTGTCAGAGGGCAAGAAGTCAGTGACAGGAATCTTCGACTCTGTGACGAATGCCAATTCGGGAAGTATCTGTATGGATTTCACCTTGTCTTTCGACAATTGGTCGTCAACCTGAAAGGTGCGTATAGAGTCTATTTCATCACCAAAGAAGTCTATGCGGTAAGGCAACTCCGAAGAATAACTATAGACATCAAGCAGACTGCCGCGTACGGCAAACTGTCCTGGTTCATAGACATAGTCAGTCTTTATGAGTCCAAGGTCGAGGAGTTGTTTCTCTAGGTCGGTGATGTCAATGGTCTGCCCTACCTCAACATCAATGCGGTTAGTGGCAATCTGCTGACGCGACACCACAAGTTCAGCAACTGCAGAAGGATGAGTGACTACTACAAAACTTGCGTTAGACTTGCCCCTACCCTCCTTTGCTGATGAAAGACGCGCCAGAGTCTGTGTGCGGAGAATCTCGTTGGCAGCATCCTGCTGACCATATTTCACTGCACGCTTATAGGAAGAGGGAAAGAAGAGTACATCATCTTGTCCCATCAAGTGACAGAGATCATTGTAGGCATAGCCAGCCTCATCGGCATCGGGCATGATGATGAAGAAAGCCTGACTCCTGCGATGGCAGAGCGATGCCACTATCACAGGCATGGCAGAGGCAAGCACGCCCTTGAGGAAGACAGTCTTTACCGACTCGTCAGCGAGCGTCTTGTCTAGTCCTGTTATCTGTTTGCTGCGTCCGTAGAGTTCTTGCAGGTCTTTTATATCCATCATTCGGCAATGGCTGGATATTTTCTGAACATGCCATCAAGACGTAGACGCATCACACCAAAGAAGGCTTCACCAAAGATGTCGCCCGACATCTTGCTCGTGCCCTCGCGGCGGTTTACAAAGACCACGCTAACCTCCTTTATCTTAAAACCTATCTGATGGGCAGTATATTTCATCTCTATCTGGAAGCCATAGCCCTTGAAACGAATCTTGTCGAGTTCGATGGTCTTGAGTACACGGCGACGGTAGCACACGAAACCAGCCGTGGTGTCGTGAACCTTGAAACCAGTGACGATGCGCACATACTTGGATGCGAAATATGACATGAGGACTCTGCCTATAGGCCAGTTGACAACATTCACGCCAGTGACATAGCGAGAACCGATGGCAACATCATTACTCTCTTTAGCACAGGCATCATAAAGACGTGGCAGGTCGTTAGGGTCGTGGCTAAAGTCTGCATCCATCTCGAAGATGTATTCATAGTCATGCTCAAGCGACCACTTAAAACCAGCGATGTAGGCAGTACCAAGACCAAGTTTACCTGAGCGCTCTATGAGAAACAGGCGTCCCTTCATCTCTCCGTTCATAAGACGCTTCACGACATCTGCCGTTCCGTCAGGCGAACCGTCATCGATGATGAGGATGTCAAACTGTTTGTCAAGAGACAATACTGCACGGATAATCTTCTCGATGTTCTCTATCTCGTTGTATGTGGGTATGATTACTATACTGTCAGACATGGTAATTAATTATTTACTTGTTGTTTTCATCCAAGGCTGTCATTGTGGCTGCCTTACTTTGTTCGGATAGATACTGTATGTTTTCTGCTCCCTGACCCATTGGGAAGATGGGCTTATGGATGGTGAGGCGCAGTTTGTGGCGGCGCACCCAATGCCAGTCGTTCTGACGGCGCATGACTTCATAGGAACCATTGATAGTCAACGGAACTACTGGCAACTGCAACTCATCGGCAAGCATGAAAGCTCCACGCTTGTAGACTCCTATCTTGCCTGTCTCCGTGCGACGTCCTTCAGGGAACACTGCGAGCGACATGCCACCCTGCAATGTGGTGCGCGCCTTCTCATACATATGCTTCATGCGTCCCACATTCTTGTTGTCCACAAAGATAAATCCTGCCTTTTCACAGGCAAGTCCGACAAGGGGCATATTTCTCAATGACTGCTTCATCATCCACTTGAAGTTACGGCCAAGGAAACCGTAGATGAGGAATATATCGAAAGCTCCCTGATGGTTGGCGCAGAACACATAGCTCTGCTTATTGTCAATGTTTTCCTTGCCCTCCACTTCTACGGGAAGTAAAAGCAGACGGATAACAAGCATAGACCAAAGTTTGCCAGGCCAATAGCTCCACACGTGACTGTTGCCGAGTGTGCATCCTATGATGGTGGAAAGAGCGGTGATAACGGTTGCCACGAGTGCTATGGGGGCAACGATCACCAATTGATATAAACGATATAAGAATGTCATGTCACAAAAAATGATTAAACGTTCCTGATATACTTTTTCATTTCATCCAACGAGAAACCACGGCGTGAGGCGTAGTCTGCAAGTTGGTCGGCACCTATCGTTCCTACTGTAAAATAGTGTGCCTTGGGGTTTGTGAATATTAGTCCCGATATGGATGCATGGGGAATCATCATGCCCGACTCCGTGAGGCGCACGCCTATGGACGAGAAGTCTATTAACTTATCGAGAAGGAAGTTGATGCTCAAGTCGGGCATAGAGGGATAGCCTACGGCAGGACGTATGCCAGGCATTATCTCGCTTACCTTCTCTGCCGTAGCCTCAGCAAGGCGGTCGGCAAGGACTTGCGACAACATCCTCACATATGGGTCATCAGATGTGAGTTCGGGCATATGAGCATCAACAGTGACGGAGAATGCGCCTATGATGTCCTCACCCATAGTCTGGGGCTTGACATAATCGGCAAGGCAAAGGCAGTCGTCCGACTGCTGACGCAGCATTGGCAGAGTCAACTCCGTAGTCACGATGTCATCGCCTATAGAGTTGGCATGCAACTGGCGTATGACAGCATGCGAAAAGCAATGGTCATCCCATTTGTCGAGCAGAACCTCTGCATCACGGCGCAAGGGCTCTTGCTCGCTGCTGGTAGCATGTGCCACTCCCCATGCATAGTAGAAATACTCCCATGCTATGAGATCACGCAGTTGAGATATGCCGAAATTATATATCATCAGTCCTAAATATTATCTCTTCACCACGATAATCGTCATCAAAGACTCCGTCGTCATAGACTACATGTCCATTGCACATAGTGGTCATCACTTGCCAATTGAGCGTGCGTCCTGCCAATGGTGTCCATCCGCATTTGCTCTGCACGCAGGCATCAGTAACCTGCCAAGGGGATCGCTTCACTATTGTGATGTCTGCCTTGTAGCCTTTTCTGATGTATCCTCTGCCACTGACACCAAAGAGCGATGCCTGGTTATGACACATCAACTGCGCCACTTGAGGTAGCGACAAGCATCCCTCATCAGAGAGGGTGAGCATGGCAGGCAGGGAGAACTGCACCATAGGCATGCCCGACACAGCCTTTGCGGCACCGCCGACTTTCTCTGTCAGGAGGTGTGGCGCATGGTCTGTGGATATTGTATTGACAAGTCCCGACGTGAGGGCTTTGCGCAATGCGTCCCTATCGTCAGCGGTCTTAACAGAAGGGTTGCACTTTATGCGTGTACCCAACTCCGTATAGTCGGCATCGGTAAACATCAGATGTGGCAGACATACCTCAGCTGTAATGTTGTCGCCAATCAACTGAAGTTCATCTGCTGTAGTGATGTGGGCTATGTGGAAATGGGTGCCATACTTGCGTGCAAGTGAAACTCCAAGAGATGAAGACTCCATACAAGACTTTGCATCGCGTATCAGAGGATGGTATTTCACATCTGGATCATCAGTATGGAGCATTTCCTTATAGTGCGCCATGTTGGCATTGATAATCTCTGTGTCCTCACAATGAGCCATGAGTGGAAGACTTTTGCGAGCAGCAAGGGCGAAGATATCTTCCAACTGCTGGCGCTTGTCTACAAGCATATTACCTGTGGACGAACCCATGAAGAGTTTGATGCCTGGCACACGGTGGATGTCGAGTGAATCGAGGAACGTGAGGTTGTCATTGGTGGCACCAGGAAAGAAAGAGTAGTTGACATGACTCTTCTCTTCACCAAGACGAAACTTGGCATCAAGGTTATCCTGCGTCACCGTCTGTGGATTGGTGTTTGGCATCTCAAAGTAGGATGTCACACCGCCGTAGGCTGCCGCACGACTCTCACTGTCGATGTCTGCCTTATGTGTCATTCCCGGCTCTCGGAAATGCACATGCGAGTCTATAACACCTGGGAAAACATAGCTCCCCGTGGCATCTATGACCTTTTCGAAGATGCCACGGGGAGTATTACGGTCTTCTGTAATGTCGACAATACTATCATTGTCAACGATTACGGAAGCCTTTATTTCTTTTCCTTCATTTACAATTATGCCGCCTTTTATCAGCGTTGCCATAGTTTGTATGTTTTATTTCGATGGTTTTGCCAATTCGTTTGGTGTCGGTGCACTGCCAAGTGCGGGTGCAGAGGGTTGCGCGCCAAGTGACGGTGTAGCCATTGGCACATCACGCATACCATTCATTATCTGTTGATTCTCCTGTGCTTTAGCGTAGTAGTCCTTCACATAAGGGTCATTCTTAAACTTGTCTGTAGCCTTGCTCATTATGTCCTCTACCCAAGGGGTGAGTAGCGGATAGTCATAGCTGACAGTGGTGAGGAAGAACACACCAGGACCAAGAACATTGTCGAAGTTCTCTGTCACAAATGCAGTAACAAGAGAGTCGGCAAGGACGGAGAGACGCATGTCCTCCAACTGCAGTTCCTTAATGACATTATTCATGTCGCTACCGTCCATGATAGCTTGGTCATGACGGTGAACAAGGTCGGACTGCGCACCTGTCACCTGATTGAACTTCTTCATAAAGGCGAAGAGTTTCTCGTTGAGCGGAGTTCCACTAGCTTCCATCTCTGTGTCATCAACCTTTATGGTGATGTTGCCACTCTCAAGAACGACAGGGATGAGTTGCTCGTTTTCCATAAACAGGTTTGCCATGCGCACAGTGTCTATGTTGCCATGAAACTGAAAATGACCATGCACAACATCGCAGGAATCAATGTTCTGGAACTCATTGTTCTTAAGAACTTTCAGATAGAGCATTCTGCCATCAAGCGTCGAGATATTGGATGTACCCTCGATGTTATAGCTATTGGCACACGAAGCCATCAGGCACAATGCCACCACGGCAAGAAATGATAGGTATATATTCTTCATATTTGATTGTTTTCTTATGTAGTAAAGTCGCAGGGTTATTGTTTTTTCTTCTTGTTTATCTCATGCGATATGCGATGAGTGGAATAAAGTTCGAGCACTACTGCCACGAGCAAGAGGACGAGCCACTTGTTGTATACATAATTAATGTAATGCTCCTGATTGCTGAACATAGGACGCATAAAATGTGTCTCCGTGTCTATCATCAGTACACCTGCCAACACGAAAAGGAGGTCTGCCATATTCATGATACCCTTGAGACGGCGTATCACAAACGAGGTGCCATGATAGGTCTGTAGACACTGCATGATAGCGAAGAGCACTGCTCCTACAAGAAACACAAGAGCTGCTATGGGGCGCTGAAACATAAACACGAAGCTACCCATACCGCAAACCATCAATATGCCGCCCAAAAGAAGCAGGACGGACTGTGTGGTGTTAAGACACCGGAAATCATTCTCTATTACCATCAGTTTCATCTTTTGCGGGGATGTCAGTGCTCAGCACGAACACATCTTCTCCCTCTTTGTTCATGAAATAGCGTTCTCTCGCCACACGCTCCACTGCATTGGGATTGCTCTTCAGCCTGTGCAGTTCGTTTTCAGCATCTTCCGCCTGCTTGGTATACTTGTCTATCTCCTCCTGGAGATCAGACTTCTGCATATCAAGCTTCACAAGATTGACGAAACCATAATCGGTGAGTACAGTTATAAACAATGTTCCCAGCACTATTGTGATGAGATATTTGTAATGGCCGACTATGTTCACAAACGCTTCAAACTTGGTCATTAACGCTTTTTGTTTTATGCAAAAGTAAGAATTTAATGCAAGAATATCTTAGACACCGACAATAATTAGCATAATTTAATGATGTCACAATGCAGATGTTTTTGTCATTCCATGCGTTTACATTAACTTTGTAGGAAGAATACTAATCATATTACAATGGAATATATAGTTTCCGCCAGGAAATACCGTCCGGCGTCCTTTGATGCTGTGGTGGGGCAGTCTGCCTTGACCACTACGCTGAAGAATGCCGTAAAGTCGGGCAAACTGGCTCATGCTTATCTCTTCTGCGGACCACGCGGAGTGGGAAAGACTACATGTGCCAGAATTTTTGCAAGGGCTATAAACTGCAGTAATCCCACTGCTCAGGGAGAGGCTTGCGGATGCTGCGAGAGTTGCAAAGCATTCGAAGAACAGCGTTCCTACAACATCTTTGAACTCGACGCAGCGAGCAACAACACTGTGGAAGACATCAAGACTCTGATGGATCAGACACGCATTCCGCCTCAGGTGGGACGCTACAAGGTGTTCATCATTGACGAGGTACACATGTTGTCGACAGCTGCTTTCAATGCTTTCCTCAAGACTCTCGAGGAACCGCCAGCTCACGTGATATTCATTCTCGCCACGACAGAGAAGCACAAACTCTTGCCTACCATCATCTCACGCTGCCAGATATACGATTTCGAGCGCATGACAGTGAAGAACACTGTCAACCACCTGAAGTCTGTGGCTGAGAAGGAAGGAGTGAATTATGAAGAGGAGGCACTGGCACTGATAGCAGAGAAGGCAGACGGCGGTATGCGTGATGCTCTGTCGATATTCGACCAGGCAGCAAGCTATTGTCAGGGAAATATCACTTATGAAAAGGTGATAGAAGATCTTAACGTGCTCGACTCCGACAATTACTTCCGTGCAGTAGACCTTGCTATGGAAAACAAGGTGCCTGAACTTATGGTTCTGCTCAACGGTATCATAGCAAGGGGATTTGACGGCAACAACTTCTGCCTCGGACTTGCCGCACACATCAGAAACGTAATGATGGCGAAGGACCAGTCTACGGTGAAGATGCTCGAGGTGTCGGAGCTGCGCAAGAGCAAACTCACAGAACAGGCAGGACGATGCCCAGCATCGTTTCTATACACTGCACTGAAACTTCTCAATGCATGCGATCTCAGTTACAAGCAGTCATCAAACAAGCGTCTGCTTGTGGAACTGACTCTCATACAGGTGGCGCAGATTACCCAACCGGATGATGCGACACCTGGCGCGGGGCGTAGCCCCAAGAGACTGAAAACCCTGTTCAAGAATCTTGTCAGGAAGGTGATGCCTACGAATGCGGCCTCGCAGGTAGCCGCGGCAGCACAGTCTGGACAACAAGCGAGCGAGAACAAACCTGTAGTATCCGTACAGGCGACAGCCGTAAAGGAAGAGCCAAAGGCACAGAAAGTGAAAACCATAGCAACAGGCACTGGTGTCAAACTGTCTAGCTTAGGCTTCACCTTTGCTGGTCTTAAGGCTGCGGAAGAGAAAAAGAAGGAAGAACAGCTTAAGAAGGAGCAAAAGGAAGACACGCAAGAACAAGTACTCAATGCAGAGTTTACCCAAGACGCAGTGGAATTCCAATGGTTTGCCATGTGCAACCGCATGATGCTCATTCCCGAACTGAAGGTTCTCGCCACGAGAATGAAGAATATCCATCCGGAGATAAATGGCTATCCCAACATAGAGATTGTCATAGACAACGAGATACTCCTCAAGGAGGTGAAGAACCTGGAACGCAGGATTGTCACCACTTTCAGAAAGAATCTCAACAACACGGAGATAACCTTTGAGATGCGTCAGGCCGAACCGGAAGAAATCAAACGTCTGCCTTCAAAGGGTGAAATATTTACAGAGATGAAGGAGAAGTGTCCTCCTCTCGACATGCTCTGCAAACGTATGGAATTGGAGATGGCTTAAGGGTGGTTCTATAAATTACCACCCTTAAGCCATTTATATAAGCGGCATACCGGCTTCGAGACACTTCTTTCTCATTTCCTCGGGCCATATGCTTGCTTGTATTTCTCCGATATGTGCTTTGTGCAGCAATACCATGCACAGGCGACTTTGTCCTATGCCACCTCCGATGCTCAGAGGCAGTTCGCCATTGATGAGTTTCTTATGGAAATAGAGTTCCTTGCGCTCTTGCTTTCCTTCTATGTCAAGTTGGCGAAGAAGACTTTCCTTATCAACACGTATTCCCATTGACGACAGTTCAAAGGAACGTTCCAACACTGGATACCATATCAATATGTCACCATTGAGACCCTTCAGTCTATTCTCGCCCTCAGTGCTCCAGTCGTCATAGTCAGGTGCACGGCCATCATGTTTCTTGCCATCACTGAGTTTGCCTCCTATACCTATTATAAATACTGCACCATATTTCTTGCATATCAAGTCCTCTCGCTCCTTAGGAGTCTTGTCGGGATACATAGCAAGGAGTTCTTCACTATGTATGAAATGTATTTCTTCAGGAAGGAATGACTCCAACTCAGGATATGTCTCGCTGACGAGATATTCAGTACGGCGTATTGCGGCATAGATGCGACGCACAAAATCCTTGAGGAAGGCTATCGTGCGCTGCTGCTTGGTCATCACAGCTTCCCAGTCCCATTGGTCCACATAGAGAGAATGAAGATTATCCAATTCTTCGTCGGCACGTATGGCATTCATGTCGGTGTAGATGCCATAACCTGGTTTTACACTATATTCGGCAAGTGTCAGTCGCTTCCACTTCGCCAGCGAGTGCACCACCTCTGCCTTGGCATCGCCCAGCTCTTTGATAGGAAAGGTTACGGCACGCTCCACTCCATTGAGGTCATCGTTGATACCCAACCCCTTAAGAACAAAGAGAGGGGCAGTGACACGGCGCAGACGCAACTCTGTGGAGAGGTTCTGCTGAAAGAAATCCTTAATAAGTTTTATTCCCTGTTCGGTTTGCTGCATATCGAGTGCAGCCTTATAGCCTTTCGGCATAATAACATTCATTATCTTGTCATTTTGTTAGTAACAGCGCAAAAGTAATAAATTATTGCTACACTACAAAGTTAAAGTAACATACTTTTAATTTTAACTTTATAAATTAAATAGCACATTTCAATAATAAATTTGTATTTTTGCATTGTCCGACCCAATCTATCGGAAAAACACTAACATCTTGAACTTTACAAACAACTAGCTGAAAATGAAAAAGACCTGCATCTTCACCGTATTGACAGCAGCTGCATTGAGCTTCAATTCGCTGCCGGCACTGGCACAGTATCCCGTACTGTTGCATTCACACAACGACTACACCAGAACAATGCCTTTCTATGAGGCTTACTCTCAGCACATCTACTCCATCGAGTGCGACATGTTCTATAAGGACGGAGAATTTCTCGTGGGACACGACGAGGAAGACTTGAAGGCAGATGTCACCTTCGACCGCCTTTACCTCAAACCGCTTATTAATGTCTACGGACTCAACGGTGGACGTCCATATGCCAACAGTGAGGCACACATACAGTTGATGGTAGAGATAAAGTCAAATAATACGGATGCATATATGAAAGCTTTTGCGGCAAAGGTAAAAGAATATCCTGAGATATTCGACCCTGCTGTCAATCCTTACGCTTGTCGCATCGTGGTGACAGGAAATGTGCCTTCGCCTGATAAGTTCTCCAAGTATCCATCATATATCACCTTCGACGGCAACATTAACGAGAAATACACTTCCGAGCAACTCAAGCAGGTAGGTATGTTCAGCATCTGTTTCACTAACTACAGCCAGTGGAACGGCAAGGGCACACTGATAAAGAAGGACAAGGAAGCCATCGAGGGACTTATCTCCAAGGTGCACGACATGGGTAAACCTATCCGCTTCTGGGGTGCTCCCGAAAGCATAACCGCATGGAACACGTTCTACTCCATGGGCATAGACTATATCAACACCGACCACCCTGCTGCATGTGGCGAATTCTTCAGCAACTGGGACACAAAGAACTATATGATTGGTGCAAAACCGAAGAGCGAGCACAAGGTGATACGTAATGACCGCCTTGACAAGATTACACGCAACTTCAGCGGTTTCCAGGATGACAAGATGCAATTGGCAGAACGTCAACCGATATATACTCCTACATATCTTAATGATGGTGCTGACAAACCTGTGAAGAACGTCATCCTCATCATCGCAGATGGTATGGGACTTGCACAACCTGTAGCTACAGAACGTGTGAATGGCGGTCTTACGCTCTTCAACATGAAGCACATGGGAATATCCGAGACTACATCCAATGATGCCTATACTACTGACTCCGCTGCCGGAGGAAGCGCGTTAGCTACTGGTGTGAAGACCAACAACCGCCATATTGCTGCCAATGAGGACGGTTCGCCTAACCCATCACTCTCCGACCATTTCGCTGCTCTCGACAAGGCTGTGGGCGTGGTAAGTCTTGGTAATGCCGCAGATGCTACACCAGCCGTATTCTATGCTCACAACACCGAGCGCGACAGTGCAGACGAAATCACACGCGACCTATTGAAGAGTCCTATCTCTCTGCTTGCCGGTAGTGGCATCAATGAGTTTACCAAGCGTCACGATGGCATCGACTTGGTGAAGGCATTGGGCAAGAAAGGATTCTCTTTCGTGCGCAACATCAATGACATCAACGCATCGAAGGGCAAGGTAATCTGCATAGACGAAGAGATGGGTGCTGCAGCTAATGTCAACAACCTCGACTATCTGGCACGCACCACCGACGAATCAATAAAGAAACTGCAGTCGCTCTCTTCCAAGGGATTCTTCCTCATGGTGGAGCAGGCAAAGGTAGACTATGCCGGACACTCTCGCTATTTCCCTGGATGCATCATGGAAACACTCAGTCTTGACAAGACTGTGGCAGAAGCACTGAAGTTTGCTGACTCCAACGGCGAGACTCTCGTCATAGTTACTGCCGACCACGAGACAGGTGGACTGACACTTGTGGATGGTGACAACAATACTGGTCACACCGTGGGATATTATTTCACCAATGACCACACTCCTATCACCGTGCCTGTGTTTGCCTATGGTCCACAGTCGCAGCAGTTTATCGGCAAACAGCAGAACACAGATATCTGCAATAAGATAAAGGCTATCACAAGCAAGAAGTAACAATAGTAGTTGACGTGACCTCACGTCAACCGAGCAACGCATGAGGGTGTACCGTTTTCGGCACACCCTCATGTTGTATATTATCAAAATAGTGTCTTGCAATATCTGTTTAGTGACCCCGATGGGATTCAAACCCATGACCTTCAGAACCGGAATCTGACGCTCTATTCAGCTAAGCTACAGGGCCAACAAACATTGTCCTCCATAAGAAGAGGATGCTTTTGAAAACAAAAGCGACACAAAGTTACGTCATTTATTTAATATTTCCAAGGCATAGACTAAGAAAGTCCTTCTATCTCGCCATTCACGATATCTATGTTTTCTGCCTGTGGATGCAGTGGCAATCCTGGCATACGCATAATGTCACCAGCAATGGCTACGAGCATCTCGGCACCTGTATTGATGACAAGGTCGCGGATGGTAAAGGTGAAACCTTCTGGCACACCATATTTCTTTGCATCATCAGAGAAGGAGAACTGTGTCTTTGCTATGCAAACAGGATATTTCTCCAGTCCGAGGTCGCGGGCACGCTGTATCATCTTCTGCGCTGCCTTGTTGAACACCACCTTACCGGCACCATAATAGTTCTTTGCCACCTTCTCTACCTTCTCTTCTATGCTGTCCTCATCATCATATAAATACACGAGAGGCTTGCTTGGCTGCTCCTCGATGGTCTTCACCACGAGTTCTGCCAACTGCACAGCTCCTGCTCCACCCTCACAGAAGGCATTGTTCTCGGCAAAGCCTACGCCCATCTCTGCACAGTGGTTTGCCACAAGTTGCATCTCCTCGTCAGTATCGAAGGCATAACGGTTAAAACATACCACAACGGTCTGACCAAACTTCTGCAGGTTGTGTATATGACGGTCGAGATTCTTGAATCCTTCTGTCAGTCCTTCCGCATTAGGTTTCTTGATGTCTTCAAGAGCCACACCACCATGCATCTTCAGTCCCTGAGTGGTAGCCACGAGGATGGTGAGCGATGGCTGGAGTTCTGCTTTTCGACACTTGATATCCATAAACTTCTCTGCGCCGAGGTCAGCACCGAAGCCAGCCTCTGTGATGCAGTAGTCACCAAAGGTAAGTGCTGTCTTTGTGGCTATCACTGTATTGCATCCATGTGCAATATTTGCGAAAGGACCACCATGCACGAAAGCTGGTGTATTCTCAGTTGTCTGCACAAGGTTTGGGTTGAGGGCATCACGAAGAAGAACACAGATGGCACCTGCCACACCAAGGTCTTTCACATAGAAGGGCGTTCCGTCGATTTTTATGCCAAGAAGTATGTTTTCTATCCTACGGCGCAAATCTGCCTCATCCTTAGCAAGACAGAGGATTGCCATAATCTCTGATGCAGGAGTGATGTCAAATCCACTTTCGCCCATCACACCGTTTGTCTTTGCTCCAAGTCCTGTCACTATATAGCGCAGGTTGCGGTCGTTGACATCGAGCACACGCTTCCACAACACTTCCTTTAGAGCGAAACCTTCCTCACGGTGCTGATAGATATAATTGTCCATGAGCGCCGTAATCATGTTGTGGGCTGATGTAATGGCATGGAAGTCGCCTGTGAAGTGGAGATTGATTTTGTCCATAGGCAACACCTGGGCATATCCGCCACCAGCAGCACCGCCCTTCATTCCAAAGCAAGGACCGAGAGAAGGCTCGCGCAGAGCAAGCACTGCTTTCTTTCCAATGCGGTTGAGTCCAAGTGCCAATCCAATGGAAACTGTAGTCTTGCCTATTCCTGCCTTAGTCGGAGTGATGGCAGTAACAAGTATCAGCTTGTGCTCTGCCATCTTCTTCTCGTCTATGGAAGTGTGTGGCACTTTGGCTATATACTTTCCGTAGGGTTCGAGCAGGTCATTGTCAATACCAATAGTGGCTGCCACATCGGCAATAGGCAGCAGTTTCGATTCGCGTGCAATCTCTATGTCGGTTTTCATAATCATAAATAAGTTTGATGCAACAAAGTTAATAAATTATGACTACAAACTGAAAGAATATGCCATAATTAACGCACGCAGACCAATATTATAATACAACATTAATTATAGACAACTCTACCACTTGTACTCTACACATAATCCCGTTTTATCATCAATAGCGACAAATCGTTTTTCAATGTTGTCAATAGCGAAATCCAATGCTGGCGATATCTCATATTTAGCGACAGGCTCTCCTGACCAAGAAAGTACTACAATGTAGTCATTTGTTGATTCCTCATCCGGAGAGTAGAGGGCATATATGTACTTGTCATCAGACTTTATGGCTTTAAAATATAAATGAGAATCAATCTCTGTGTCATCATAATGTGGCAAGGACTTCTCCATTTGAATTGTACACGTGATATCACCTTCTGCATTGCGTATAGTTATCAACGGGAAAGAATAATAACTTATGGCAATTTTATGTTCTTTTTCGTTGTATGTAGCAAGTGTCTGCAATAGCATGTGCGACATATTGCCAAAATCATCTGAGTCAGGAATCGGGTGACTGAAACGCTTTACCGCTTTTGTGGACTTATCATATTTGAAGAATTCACAATTGTCATCATCTAATGCTCCTACAAAAGAATTCTCACTTACTCTAAACACATACCTTATGCTCGTCATATCTTTGAACTTAAACTTCTCAACTAGCGTCTGTTTTCTGCCATTTGTCGGTTGCAGAAATAAGGAATTGGCGGAACGCTCGAGAATGTATGCACATGATGCAGAGTCATGCTGTTCAAATTGTCCAGTTGCTATCGGTGAGTTCCATTCACCGTGTCCATTGCCTGATGGACACATCTCACCAATAATATTGAAATTTTTGTCCGTCACAACAAAAAACTTTGCTTGACGCTTTTGCGCAAACAAATACACATTACCATCTGTCACTACGGAATATGCAGAGTACAAGCTATCAAGATTATGTATTTGTGCAGGATTAAGACGCTTTTCTATTGGAAACCGTTCTACAATTTTATTAGAATTTCCAGTACATCCGAGAAGTAAAAAAGAGGCAAACATATAGAATGTATACCAACATTTTTTTAAAGACACGTACTTCATAAATAAGAGTATTTCAAATATCAATGAAAGCACTTCGAATAACGCCCCTTACCTTTTTCGTCATACACTTTTTTACATGTACCACAATCATAGTATGTGTATCCTACTACTACTTTGGATTCTGAATAGCAAATACTATAACCTTTCGTATCATCATCTTCATCATTAGACAAGGCTTCAACATTGGCTGATAGAATATCATTTTCTTGATTCTGCATATGATGAGATTGTGCAACTGCGAAAGTTATGCCTGCTACTATTGTTAGCAAACATAGACTGATAGAGATTTTCTGTCTTTTCATAAATAAAAATTTTAATCATTCTTGTTCTATTTTGCAAATATACACAAAATAAATAAACAAATCAAATTATTTTATCAATAATCCATAAATTCAAATAGGACTGCACCAGCAGTCAAATAACCATAATGCTAATTACTTTTCGGTAGAACAATCAATTAGCGACATAAGGTTTGGAAAACCAAACCCCACTTTTTAGGTATTGCGGCACATATGGAAAGGATGTAACTTTGCAACTGTAAAAGAAGCGGTTGCAAGGAATGCGCCGCACAAAACATAATCTGCAAGAAACAGGATGACAACAATGCCGATAGAAATGAAGGTTCTTGCCAACCACATTTACGAGTATCATAAAGGTGTGAGACAGATGATCCTCTATACTTTCAACCGCCGCTATGTGGACTATGCGGTGAGCAAACTGGAGAATCTTGACATAAACTACCTGCTACAACCAGCAGGTGAGAACACCGTGAACTTGTTTTTCGGTCGCAAGGAATGTCTTGATGCCATACGGTTTCTTGTGGACAAGCCACTGAGCAAACTCTCACCGGAGGAAGATTTCATCCTCGGCACATTGCTTGGCTATGATCTCCGCATGCAGTGCGAACGATTCTGTCAACGCAAAGACAAAGTGTGCAGGTGTGCAGGTTGCTGACCCGTTAACCCATAATGTTTTTTAGTATTTAAAATAAATTCAGGCCCGCTGGGAAGCGCGCCTGTTATTTTTTTGTATTGCAAGCAGATATAACTTACAATAATTAGAGTTCATCGGAAGCATAGAATACTTCAAACATATCTCTCGGGAAGTCAAATATTTCTTCGTCGCGGAAGAAGCGTTTTAGTTCCACAGCGGCAGTCTCAAGAGAGTCGCTCGCATGCACGATATTCTCCTGATAGCTCACCGAATAGTCACCGCGGATAGTGCCAGGCTGGGCATGGCGACCGTTAGTAGGACCTGCAAGCATGCGCACTGTCTCCACAGCTCCTACTCCCTCAAGAGCCATAGCCACAACTGGTGTGACCATCATGGAGTCCTTCACTCGTTGGAAGAATGGTTTTGTGGCGAGATGAGCATAGTGCTCAGAGAGTAATTCGTCTGTCAACTGCATCATCTTCAGACCTACCACACGGAGACCTTTACGCTCGAATATGGCGATTATCTCTCCGATAAGATTGCGTCGCACCGTACATGGTTTGAGCAATACGAGTGTTCTTTCTGTGTTCATTTTCTACTAATTGTTTTAGGTTATGGATATAGGTTTAGCATAGGCAGGACAAAAAGTCCCACCCATAAGTTATTTGTTGTAGTTGCCTGCTATCTCGCAAATCTTCACGATGACCTCCATAGCTTTCTGCATCACCTGCACTGACACAAACTCATGAGGACCATGGAAGTTGACACCACCGGCAAAGAGGTTCGGACACGGCAGACCGCGGAATGAGAGTTGCGCACCGTCTGTACCTCCACGTATTGGTTGTACTTTTGCAGGCACACCACACTCACGGAAAGCCTGTAAGCAGATGTCTATAGTGTGCAGATGTTCATCAATGATCTCCTTCATATTGGAATACTGGTCATAGATGTCCGCCTCTACAGTGCCTGCGCCATATTTCTCATTGAGTTTTGCCACACAACTTTTCATGAAGCGCTTTCTGTTGGCAAAATGTTCTTTGTCATGGTCACGGATGATGAAATACATCTTCGCCTGCTCTGTGCTGCTGGTCTGGCTCACGAGATGATAGAAACCCTCATAGCCCTCAGTCGTTTCGGGCAATTCATTCTCGGGAATCATGTCGAGCAAGTCTGCTGCCACACGTGAGGCATTCACCATCTTGCCTTTAGCATATCCTGTATGCACACTCACTCCCTTTATCGTTATCTTTGCGCCAGCGGCATTGAAGTTCTCATATTCGAGTTCACCAAGGTCTCCTCCATCAACGGTGTAAGCCCAGTCACAACCAAACTTCTCTACATCGAAATTGCGTGCGCCAAGTCCTATCTCTTCATCGGGATTGAATGCCACACGAATGTCTCCATGAGGTATCTCGTCATGCTCTTTGAGATACTTCATTGCCTGCACAATCTCTGCTATGCCTGCCTTGTCGTCGGCTCCAAGCAGGGTGGTTCCATCTGTTACTATAAGATCCTCGCCTTTGTGAGCCAGCAATTCAGGAAAAATCTTGGGCGAAGACACTATTCCTTCAGAGAG
The DNA here is from genome assembly GCA_963601795.1 of bacterium. Taxonomy (GTDB): domain Bacteria; phylum Bacteroidota; class Bacteroidia; order Bacteroidales; family Bacteroidaceae; genus Prevotella. Next base: position 20,746 of record CAVCGK010000017.1, read on the forward strand.
CACTATGTCGCCACCATCATAGTTGTGCACAATGCGTGCGTTCACATTCTCGCCTGAAGCATCGGGCGATGTGTCGTAATGGGAAATGAAACCGACAGTCGGCACACTACCTTTCTTTATATTTCCTGGCAGGGTGGCATAGATGTAACCCATGCTGTCCATCTCCACGTCTTCCAGACCCTCATCCTCGAGTTCCTTGCAGAGATATTTCGCAAAGCGCAACTGCTTCTCTGGAGTTGAAGGCACTGTCGCAGAGTCCTCGCACGACTGAGTGTCAAACTTGGTGTAGTTAATGAATCTATCTGTCAATTCCATATTCTTAATACCATTTTACTGAGTTGGAGTATCCGCTGCGCTTGTCGTATTTCAACACGTCGGTGAGTGTGGCGGCATTGCATCGGAAAGAGAAATTATAGCTTGTATAGGGCGCAAGCACCATAGAGCAGGACATGGAGAAGCAGTGCAAGTCGCGCTGCAACGAAGCCGTTGTCATACTTATCTTCTTGTTATCAAAGTCGTAGCCTGAGGAGAAACTAATGTTCCATCCCTCAGCAAGACGCAGGTTGCCAGAGAAGTTCATAGTCTGCGTAAACTTGTAAGGATAACGCATCGTGCGGGTATTGAATGTTCCCGAGGTATTCTCGCGCATGGTGATACCATAGCCGATGGTGAGCGACCAAGGCATGGAGAAAGGCATATATCCGTCGTCGTCGACCTCTGCCTTACCCGACTTCTTATTCTTACGCTGGAGTCCCTTTTGGGCGTTTATCATGTCATCATCGATATTCGACTCCACATCAGTGTCCATTCCTTCATCGTCTTCCATCTCGCCCTTATTTTTCTCATCGTCATCTTTGTCGCCACCACCAAACCACTTACGGAGTTTCTCAGGATTAAGAGTCAGCGAGAGATTCTGTGATGTACCCGTGAATCGTCCAAATCGTCCATAACCCCACTCCGTATGTGTACCCACATATGGCTTGCCGTTTTCATCAAGTTCATAGGCATAGGTGGCAAACACGGCATTCATATTGAATGTGTAGTTCTTGCCGAGCTTCAGGCGCAGACGTGTACTGAGGTCGCTCCATGGACGTGTGGTAGCTGCCATATTGTAAGACATCGTGGCACCGAGATTGTCTATTATGCTCACCTTCTTTACACCCGTGGAGTCTTTCTCTGATTTCACCTTCATCTCGAGGTTGTTGTCAACGGAGAATGACACCGATCCCGTCTTACCCTTGCCAGGCACACCATAGAGCATATTGGCAAAGGGAGAATATTCCTCAAGTGTTACATTGCCGTTGGCGTCCGTCTTCTGATAAGTTTCGTAATATCCATATCGCGAAGCACTGAAGTCAGGAGCATAGCTCAGACTCACCGACGGGGTTATGACGTGGCGTATCTTTTCTATCGGGAAGTTCTTGCCAAGTATGCGCTTGTTTGGAATAAATGTTCCGTAGAGTTTTGTTGACATCGACAACGACAGATTCCAGTTGTACACATTATAGAATCCATGCAGTGTGTCTGCCAACTCTGTTTGGTTTGTTTCATCCCACGACTTCTTCACCTTATTCATATATGTACGGTCGGTGAAAGAGAACGACGGGCTCACATTGATATAGTCGAAGAGAGTGAAGTTTCCACTGATTGGTATGGAGTGTTGCCATCCGTTTTTCCAATCCTTCATGAGATTGGAGTGCATGAGCTTGTTTTCCTTACCTGAGAAGGAGTTGGAAATATGTCCTGTATACGACATTGAAATCTTCTCATACCAACGCTCTTTACCTACAGCATGTTTGCGCTTAAATGGATAGAAGCGTGATATGCTGATATTGAGGTCAGGCAATGTCATGGCTATCGACGAGTCGCGCATATTCTGCGAGAGGTTTGCCGTAGAACTGAGGCTCAAGCCGATGCTCGAGAATGTGGTACTCCAACTCACGGATGATGTACGTGTGCTCTGCGTCAACGACTGAGGGTTGTACATGGAGTTGAGGTTACTTCGCTCATAGGAAGATGTGGCGAAGTTTACACTTGCCGATAGTGAACTGTAAGGATTGGCTTTAGAGTCCTGGCGATGCGACCACTGCATCTTGAAACTCTTTGTCTGAGTGAAGTCGGGCATTCCCTTTTCGCTATTACGCGTATCTTGGAAACTGAAAAGGAATGTGCCGTTATACTTATATCTTTTCTTATAGTTGGCAGTTGCCGTAACACCCCACGAACCCTTGGTATAAATCTCACCTATGAGTTTAAGGTCCAACTTGTCACTTATGGCAAAATAATATCCACCGTCACGCAGATAGAAACCGCGCGACGACTCGTCACCATAGGTAGGCATTATGAATCCGCTGGAGAAATCTTTGGTAAAGGGGAAGAAGCCATAAGGCACGGCAAGAGGCAACGGCACATCAGCCACAACGAGATAGGCAGGGCCAAACACCACATCCTTGCCCGGACGAAGTTTTGCACGCGATATCTTCAGATAGAAATCAGGATGCTCGGCATCACAGGTGGTATATTTGCCATGCTGAAGGAACACATCGCCGTCGGCATTACGCTTCGAGAGTTCGCTCTGCATAAATCCGTCCTGCTGTTGAGTGACGACATTGCGTATGAGTCCCTTCTTGGTCTTATAGTTGAATGACATGGTGTCACTCTCATAGGAATCCTGTCCCAATTGGAACACTGGCGTACCAAAGAGTTCGGTCTTTGTCGTGTCTGCCCATTCGCCAGTGGCATGCACCATATTCTGCTCCATACTCATATCCACCTTCTCGGCAGCAAGGTCCATATTTTCATATTTCACCTTTGAGTCACCATATAGATAAGCCTTGCGTGTGGAGGCGAGATACACCATGGAGTCCTTCGACTCATAGTGCACCGGCGACTCTATGCCGTTGGCTTTCTTTCGGTTTATGGAGTCTTTTCTTATACTGTCATCGATGGCTTTATTGTGGGCATCGATAGCTTTCTGTATGGAGTCAGACAGCAGAGAATCGCGGTCTGTCACCACCGTATCCGTGCCGAACAATCTGCCAAGTGCAGACGCACTGTGTCCGCCTGCCGCCACAAAGGCCACAAGCATCAGCATCACTAACAGCGCGGAGTGTCTTTTCATTTGAATAATTCGTGTAGATTGAGAAAACGTTTTTCAGAATCGGCACCAAACCTACGCATCGAGGAAAGAACCTTCTCGAAGGATTTTTCAGTAGTGAGATGCGTCTTTGAATAGAACTTGTCGGCATAGCAGACAAGTTTTTCCTCTAATGTTTCGGGCAATAAGTCTATATGCGGAAGTGGTAGGTCTTGGCTTATGATATCTTCTGCCGTAAGTCCCGCTCCTGTGTGTCGTTCGCAGACGCGAGCGTAGGGTTCTATTTCTTCTGGAGTCATACCCCACTCTGCCGCATTGTCGCGGAGCATCTTTCCTCCGCACAGTCCATGGCGCAGATAAGGCTCTGTGCCATAGCATTCTATTCCTTTGGCATTGCACATCACAATGCCTATGTCATGGAGCATGGCGGCATCACGGACAAAGGTTGTGTCGAGATGCAGCTCGGGATGCTTTTCCGCTATCCGAAGTGCCTTTTCCGCCACCATCCTACTATGCGTCAGGAGAATGGAACGCAATGCTCCATTCTCCCCGCTATAGAATTTGTCTATGATAATATCTGTCTGCATCAATGATTAATGCTCACGTTCGATGTATGCGATGACATCTCCCTTGTGCACCTTTGCACCCTGCTTGGCGTTCACTTCCACAAGTTTGCCACCGAGAGCGGCATTCACTGTAAGGAGTTCACCCCAAGTAGCCTGCATATGGCAGAACACATCGCCTTCAGCATATTCCTTGCCGATGTATGGCTCAACGGATGTTGCGCACTCGCCGTCACCGTTAACCTCCCAAAGAATCTGTCCGTTGCAAGGTGCTACGATAGCGTCAGCCTTCGCATGCTTGAATGCTGCCAACTCCTCAGCGCTAACCTTTGTGCCGAGAGCAGCGTCCTTTGCCTTCTGCAAGTCAGCAAGGAAATTCTTCTTTGCCTGACCGCTCTTGTAGTTGCGATACTGCTCAGGATGCATAGCCAACTCAAAGAGTTCCTCGTTATCCTTACCGTAGTCCCAACCGTTGTCATCCATCTCCTTCTTGAATTCGTCAAGGTTGTTTGGATAGAATGTATGTGGGTCTGCATCCACAAACTCGCGTCCCTGCTCCTTGGCAAGAGCCACAAGTTCTGGTGCTATCTCGCCAGGCACCTTACCCGACTTACCAAGAATCATGCCCCAAATAGAGTCGTCCATCATGACATAACGTCCCTTGCCCTGTTCCATTGTGAGGAGGTTGAAGAGCGCAATGTTCTTCACATACTGCGAGAAAGGAGTCACCAGCGGTGGATAACCTACTCTTGGCCATACGTATTCTACCTCGTTGAAGAGTGCCACGAGCATGTCGTCATTGGTAAGTTCAGCCTCACCCTTCTTCTTGCGAAGATTATTGATAACACCCTGAATGCCACCAAGGTCAGCCATCATAGATCCCATCATACCACCTGGCAGACCACAACCGAGAAGCAATGAAGACATGAGCTTATTGCCTGGGTTGATGAAGTAGCCGAGCCACTCATCGATAAATTCCTGAGTGAGCGAACGTGCCTTCATGTAGGCATTCATATTGATTTCAGGAACATCAAAACCAGCATCAGCAAGCATAGCTCTTACTGAAATAACGTCTGGATGGACCTTACCCCATGACATTGGTTCGATAGCAACGTCGATGATATCAGCACCATTGCGGCACACTTCAAGCATTGACGCCAATGACATACCAGGACCGCAGTGTCCATGATATTCGATGGTGATTTCAGGATGCTTCTCACGGATTGACTTTGTCAGTCTACCGAGGAAAGCAGGACGGCCTACTCCTGCCATATCCTTCAGACAGATTTCTGTAGCACCTGCCTCAATGAAGAGGTCTGCCTTGGCAGAATAATACTCCACTGTGTGTACAGGAGAGTTGGTGATGCAGAGAGTTGCCTGAGGAGTCATGCCTGCCTCTGCAGCCCACTTGATAGAAGGGATAATATTGCGCTCATCATTGAGTCCGCAGAATATGCGGGTGATGTCTACACCCTGTGCATGCTTTACACGATACATCAGCTGACGCACATCATCTGGCACAGGATACATGCGAAGTCCGTTAAGACCGCGGTCAAGCATGTGAGTCTTGATACCAACCTCATTGAAAGGTTTACAGAATGCACGCACTGCATCGTTAGGGTTTTCTCCTGCCAGCAGGTTCACCTGCTCAAAAGCACCACCATTGGTCTCTACACGAGAGAAGCAACCCATCTCTATGATTACAGGAGCGATGCGCTCCAACTGGTCTTTGCGTGGCTGGAACTTACCAGAGCTCTGCCACATGTCTCGGTAAACGAGACTGAATTGAATCCGTTTCTTCATATATGAATTTGAAATTCTGTTTATCTTGATGTCCGCTTTGCGGATTTCACAATCAGTTGCAAAGGTAGCAATTTTCAATGACACGACAACGGCTTTTGAACACTATTTAACCTGCACGCGCACAAGTAGACGGCAATGGCATACTTTTAACAGTTAATAGATTATAATTCTTGACAGACATAATCGTAGGCATGCACTTATTTTTGTACTTTTGTGAATGAGTAAATGACTTTTAAACAAGAATTTGCATGCGAAAGAATATTTGTCTTGCCATAGCATTGACGGCTATATTGATGACCGCTTGCGGTGGCAAGAACGACAAGAAGACTGAAGAGAACGCAAACGATGCACTTGAGGTGCTCAGCGACGACAGAAATATCTATGGACTGATGTGCGACGGCGTTGGCGACTCCGTGCTCTATCTGCTTCCTCCCGATGGCAGCAATCCAGTGAAATATGACATATACAATGCCACACGCAGGGGCAGAATAATGGGAAAACCTGAGATAGGCGACTGGGTGTCTATACTGCCGAATGAAAAGAACAAGTATGTGGCAGACATGGTGGTGGACCTTGAGGAACTGAAGGGCACATGGTGCTACAAGGTGATGCCGACACTGCGCAACAGTGACGACATGACAGATGCAACGAAGAAATGGTTCATCAAAAGCATGCCCGACTCCATTCGCGATGCTTATTTCATACCGCGCGACTACGGTTTTACTCTGAAACGCAGATACATCGCCACTGCTATAGGAATGGTGAGACACTCTTCTGTACTGGAAGACGAAAGTCCTGTGGAATATCCTGAGGTGCCGATGTATAAGGAATGGCATATGTATAACGACAAAGTGATTCTCGGACGCACCACGCACAACCAGTTTGCCATGACTGACAAAAACGGCAAGCCTCAAAAAGAGGTAGTTGTAAACGACACTGCCGACTTGCTTATGCTCAAGAATGATTCTTTGGTACTACGCTTCAAGGGCAACCGCAAGGTGGGATATTACAGACTTAGCGACCCAAGCGAAGCCAACAAAGAGGCTATAAAGAAAGCTGAAGCCATAGCACAAAAGGCACAGGAGAAATTCTTGGAAAAGGATACTGTTTCAACCGACAATTCAAAGTAGAAATCTTACGGGATAGGTTGAAACTACACAAAGATGTGGTTTCAGATGCACGTA
>CAVCGK010000017.1:27426-46669 GCA_963601795.1 bacterium
GATGAACGTACGTGCAAGTGGCAATGCACGTACGTGCGTTAGCAGATACACGTACGTGCATTGTACTTTACATATGAGTGGCAAAACGTTGCTCCGCCAGGGTTTCGTATTTTGTGCCTGGTATACCATAGTTGGCATAGGGATGTATTGAAATGCCACCACGTGGTGTAAACAGTCCCGTCACCTCAATATACTTCGGACTCATCAGCCGTATCAAGTCTTTCATGATGATGTTGACACAGTCCTCATGGAAGTCACCGTGATTGCGAAAAGAGAAGAGATAAAGTTTGAGACTCTTCGACTCCACCATTTTTTCACCTGGGATATAACTGATGACAATCTCTGCAAAGTCCGGTTGCCCGGTAATAGGACACAGAGATGTAAATTCAGGGCAATTAAACTTTACCCAATAGTCATTACCAGGATGCTTGTTGACAAATGTTTCCAGCACCTCAGGAGCATAATCGCTCTTATATTGCGTCTTGCTACCAAGCTGACGCAATCCGTCGTTTTCTCTATTCATATCAGATTTGATTTACTTTCAATGGATTATAAGACACAGAATCGTCATAAACATCCGATCCGTCGATTTTCTTCACATATTTCACCACTTTGAGAGTCAAAGGCAACGCCACCACTTCATAGAGGGTCTTTGCCACCACTTGGGTAATCATCATACCAAAGAGTATACCCCAGCCTACCTTTGGTGCACCCTCGAAAATGTAAGGGAATAGCCAAAATGCCAATGGGAAGAAAATCAGAGAGTCTGCACTTTCGCCAACGATTGTCGAGAGTATGGCGCGACAAGAGAAATAGAAATTAAACTTGCCTTTGCCTCTGCCAGCGAGTTTCATGACGCTCATCACCCAAGCATTGAGGAATGAACCGACAAGGAAGGCTATAAAACTTGCTACTGCCACCTGCGGAGCAAAGCCGAACACTTCACGAAAAGAAGCATCAGCTCCTGGTGCCAACGGAGGCAACACACATGCCACAAGACCGAGAGCCACGACAAAGAAATTCATGGCAAAGCCAAGCCAAATGATGAAGCGCGACTTGCGGAAGCCCCACACTTCGGCTATGCAGTCGTTGAGAATATAGGAAATGGGAAACACTATGAATCCACAAGTAAGGTTTATATTATCCCATACGTGGACAATCTTGGTTTCCAACAAATTGCTTGTTATCAAGCAGACACAGAAAAGCATGCCCATCACAACGAAGGGCACGCTTAAACTTTCACTTTTTTCTTTCATGACATAGTTTTAATTATAAAGGGAGGTGCTCTACTACTCCCACAACAAAAATTTATTCTTACTCTGCAGCAGCTTCAGCCTCAGCGGCATTCTGTGTAGCAGGAGCAAAAGTCTCTTCAAAGTCAGTGTAGCCGTTCTCTACAAGAATGTTATACCACTGGATGAGTTTCTTGATATCTGAGTCACGCACGCGGTCGCGATCGTAATCAGGCAAAATCTCTGCAAAATATGTGTGGAGCTGCTCTGAGCTGCTCTTCTTATAGTCGATAGAACACTTCTTCTTGTCTTCCTTCTCGCACATGCTCTTCAGCACCTTCCAGAGTTCGATATCCTCCTCATTGGTGTACATTGCGATGTCGCCGAGAGATGTCACGCGGTCAGAACCGAAGATAGGATTTCTCTTCTTCGATGCATCGATAGATTCCACGATAAGGCTCTTGTTGCCACGGCTAACCAGCTTATAGAGACCTGGCTTACCAGAAATTGAGAGTATTGTTTCCATTATATCTGTTTTATTTGTTTGTTTACTTTATCTATAAGTTCGGAGATCTGACACACTATATCCCTCTCTCCGTCATTCACTATTTCAAAGTCGGCTCTTGCAGCCTTTTCTTTCTGTGGCATCTGCCTATTTATCCATTCCAAGGCTCGCTCACGCGTAAGACTGTCACGCTGCATGACACGCTTTATGCGCACTTCCAGTGGTGCAGTCACGCACACCACAAAGTCGAAGTCTACCCTTTCATTAAACTTGCTTTCAAAGAGTATGGCGCTCTCCAACCATTCATATCCTGAACGTTTGAAGTCTTCTGCAACGGCAGGATGCACGATGGAGTCTATCAATTCTGCATTTGCGTCGGAGGCGACAATAAACTTCGACAACGCCGCTTTATTGAGCTTTCCTCCCTCAAAGAGGTCACAGCCTACGGCATTGCTCAACTCAGTCTGCAGTTCATGCGAAGTATATATTAGCCTCTTGGCTGCAGCATCACAGTCATAGACATCTATGCCACAATCCTTCAGCAGACGACAAACATATGACTTACCACTGCCTATACCTCCTGTAAGTGCTATATGCATAGATACACTATCCGTAAAAAAATCAGTTCTCTATCAGATAATCCACCTCAGCAAACTCCAGCGAAGCATTTGCCAGTCCCTTTGGTTGCAAGGTAAGATGGAGCGGACACTTGTCTGTGTTAGGGCGAATGCTATTATAGTCAAGTTCCACTCTAAACTGTCCTGCATTCACACTCTTGTATTGCGAAGCGCCCACACTAAACTTTACCTTAACCCTTGACGGGAAAGTACGCACATTTATGCCCTCGGGCAAATTGACAATAGTGATAGGCACATCAACTGACCCTTCGGTGAGCACATCGGGACAAAGATCCACACGCACACGGCTAGGAGTAATCCTCGCTCCTTTTATCTGTTTCAGATTGACATATCTGCTTACAGAGTCATCAAAGTCGTGCACCCGAAGAAGCTCCGTCACCACATGGGTAATGCTGTCGAGTTTTTCCTTTGAGGAATAGACCGTCACCTTCTCAGGTGTTATCTGCACATGCGACAGATAATGGTCAGAAGCAGGTTTGATGTCACCATTGAGTCTCACAGACACTTTTTTAGCAGTGCCATGACAATAGTCAACCTCTATGCGGTCAGGTTTCACCGACGCCACAGTGGTAGAGGCATACATCTGTCTCTTTACAACCCTAAGTAATTCGGCAGAAGAGATGACATACTTCTCACTCTGTTTCGACACCGTCGGCACGCTTATAGTAATGGGTCTTATCTTTCCACCATAGAGATACTGCATGACAGCATATCCCTTGTCGCGGATAGAAATGCGCAAGGTATCGTCTACCTCAGAGGTAATGATGACATCCTTGGGGATGTTTTCCACATACACGGGAACAGCCACCTCACAGTCATAGTATTCATTCATCGCCGTAGACAACCAAAACAGGCCGCTAAGCACGAGAAACACCATGAATGTGAGCAAACTTCTCCGCGGACGCAGAAGAAGCAGAGTCTGTTTACTTAGTTTGCATATCCTGGACAGCAGCGAAAACATAGTTCTTGTCAACAGTTATGACAACATTGGAAGCAACTTCCAATTCCACCTTTCCAGTTTCATGATTGATGTTCTTAACCTTACCATAGACACCACCACCAGTGACAACCTCTGTACCCTTCTCAATAGAGTTTTGGAAAGTACGGATAGCCTTCTGGCGCTTCTGCTGTGGACGTATCATAAAGAACCACATGATCACGAAGATTGCCAACATCATGAGCAACATGCCCATTCCTCCACCTTGTGCAGACTGAGCAGCGAGAATCAATTCTGTCATATTCTTTTATTATAGTTGTTTCATTAGTTTACCATTATCTATAAGCGCGCGTGTAAGGGTGTCGAGAATACCGTTGATGAACGACGCACTACGTGGAGTACTATAAGCCTTTGCCATCTCCACATATTCATTGATGGTCACGCTGGCAGGTATGGCTGGAAACTCCATGAGTTCCGCCAAAGCTATCTGCATAATGACAATATCCATGAAAGGCATACGGTTGAGCTTCCAGTTGTGAGAGTACTCTTCCATGTACTTCTGATATTCGTCAGCATTACTGATAGCCGAACGCATCAGATTAACGGCATAGTCCTTGTCATCCTCATCCTTGAACTCTGGCAGCAGCAGTTGCTTTGACTTGTTCTCAGGATTGAAGCGTTTGATGGTCTTTATCACGAAAGAGTCAACGATATCCTTGTCGTCATTCCAATAAATCGACTTATCCTCAAGGAGAAGATATAAATCCTCATTATTCTCTATCACCTGCTTGTAGAGCTTGCGCCATACTTCGCGGTCTGCGTCATACGACTCGTCACTTGACTCGTTGTATTCCTTGTAAGTCTCACTCTGTTCTATCAGGTTGCATATCTTTCTCACGAATTCTATGTCATCCTTCCAAGAGAGTTTCTTTTCCTCCTTGTAGTTTGCCAACTGCTCATTCTCTTCGAGCTGCACTGCGAAGCGATTGTAAGCAAACTTAGGCATGGCATACTCCTCTCCCTCGCGCTGAGCCTTGGCAGCCTGCATCTCATAGCGGAAGCGCTCCTCCTGGGTCACAGCCACAATAAGGTCAAGCAAGAGGTTATACATCTGATAAGCCTTTGAGAGGCTCACCGTCAATTCTTTCTCCAGAGTGCTCATTGGCTTGCCACCGCTCATGTAGTAAGCATAGACAAGCTGCACCACCTTGATTCTAATAAGTTCCCGATTAATCATTCTCTAATAATTAACGCCTTGTTTCATGAAATATGGTGGGTTCTAAAAATTAGCTTAATGCTCCCCCATCATAATTATTATTGTTTGCAGTGGGAATTTTTAGAACCCACCATATATCATTGCAAAGTTAGCGGTTTTCCCATTAGTATGCAAGCATTGCACGCGCATTTATTCTTTTTTAGGGCAATCTTTGCATATCTCGCGAATATGTAGTAACTTTGCACCGCTTTATTTGGCAAAGCCTCAGTGTGATGGCGAATTAAGCAATCAGATTATCAACAACTTAATTTAGAGTAACACAAATGAAAGAAATTACTATCAAAGGTACAAAGCGTACAGAGACAGGTAAGAAAGCTTCTAAGGAGCTTCGTAAGCAGAACCTCATTCCTTGCAACATCTACGGTGAGGCAAAGGATGCTAATGGTAACCCAGTAGCAGAGTCTATCACTATTCCTTTCACAGAGATCCGCAAGGCTGTATACACTCCTGACGTGCTCGTTTGCACTCTCGACATCGAGGGCACACAGCGTAAGGCTGTCATCAAGGAGCTTCAGTTCCACCCAGTGACAGACGCTCTTCTGCACGCTGACTTCCTTGAGATCAATGAGACAAAGCCTATCACAATCGGTATCCCTGTAAACCTCGTAGGTCACGCTCAGGGTGTGCGCGATGGTGGTCGTATGAGCCTCTCTATCAGAAAGATTGCCGTTAAGGCTCCTTACACAAGCATCCCAGAGAAGCTTGACGTAGACGTAACAGCTCTGAAGATCGGTAAGTCTATCAAGGTAGGCGAGTTGAGCTATGAGGGCATCGAGCTTGCTACAAGCAAGAACGTTATCGTTTGCTCAGTGAAGATGACTCGTGCTGCTGCCGCTGCTGCTGCTGCCGCTGCTGCTGGCAAGTAAGTCCGGCTCGCAGAGTCAAGACACTCATAGAAAAGATTAACAATGGGCCGGTCTCTCTTGAGGCCGGCTCTTTTCATTAATAACATTGCAAGGATTTTTGGCATGAGTCATATCACTTGCATTTATGCTATCTATATATGGACAAATATCTGATTGTCGGACTCGGCAATCCTGGTGCCGAATATCACGAGACTCGTCACAATGCAGGATGGATGGTGCTCGACGCTTTTGCTGCCGATGCAGGAGTGACTTTTGAGGACAAACGCTACGGATTTGTGGCAGAAACATCTGTCAAGGGCAGAAAACTGTTTCTCCTCAAACCTACCACATACATGAATCTCAGTGGCAATGCCGTGAGATACTGGCTCAACAAGGAGAATATCGACGAAAGCCGTCTGCTCGTCATCGTCGACGACCTTGCACTGCCTGTAGGCAAAATGCGTCTGAAGGGCAACGGTTCTAACGGTGGGCACAATGGTCTGGGACATATCCAGCAACTCATCGGGGAGAAATACGCACGACTTCGCATTGGCATCGGCAATGACTTCAACCGTGGCGGACAGATTGACTGGGTGCTGGGAAAATTCTCTGAAGAAGAGCAACAGACTCTACAACCATGTATTGACACTGCCATAGAGGAGATAAAGTCGTTTGCGCTGCAAGGCATCGACAAGACAATGAACCTTTTCAATAAGAAATAAAAACTGCACATCTATGGCAGAACTGAAGATAAACAATCAGGCAAGACTTGACCGTTGGCTATGGGCGGCACGCATTTTCAAGACACGCACCGTGGCTGCCAATGCCTGCAAGAACAACCGTGTGACGAAGGGGAATGTGAATCTCAAACCTTCATCAATGGTGAAGATTGGAGATGTCATCTCTGTGAAGAAACCACCCATCATTTACTCTTTCAAGATAAAGAACTGCATCGAGCAACGCGTGGGTGCAAAACTTGTGGCGCAGGTCTACGAGAATGTCACTGAGGCAAAGCAGTATGAATTGCTCGAGATGTCACGCATAAGCGGTTTTGTAGACCGTGCAAAGGGTACTGGCCGCCCTACAAAGAAGGAGCGCCGAGCCCTCGACACCTTCGCCGAGCCACTGACATTCGGTTTTGACGAAGACGAGGAATACGACGAATTTGATTTTGACGAATAAGGAGGTACGGCGCCCTCGCCGTACCCATCTAGCAAGAATACCATCTGTAGGAGGTACGGCGAGGACGCCGTACCTCCTACGTTTTACCTCGGACCACCGAATCCTCCAGGGGGTGGAAATCCGCCTGGTCCTCTGTCACCATGTCTGCCATGACGGTCGTCTGGAGGTCCCATGCGGTCATCACCACGACCTCTTCTTCTATCACCATCAGGCGGTCCCATATGGCGACGCGAATCCTTGTTGCCCATAAGATTAAATCTATAGACCACATGAAGCATAGCATAACAGTTTATTGAGTTATACTCCGTGTCGCGACGCATCATTTCATTGATAGTTCTTGAGAAGTTACTCTGGTTATGCAGAATATCATAGAACTGTAGCATGACGCTAAGATTCTTAGCCTTAAGGAAGTTTTGGGCTATCTGCGCATTCCATATAAACTCGTTAGTGTTGAGCGACTTGTCACTATATCCTCTACGGCTTCGCATATGGGCGTCGGTAGATATCGACATATTCCAAGGGAACTTAACACTCGCATTGGCTCCATAAGAGAATGACCAAGTGTTGAGGTTGGCATCGGGATTGAGCAGGTTGCTGGAACTTGTATAGTTTATCGAACCGTCAGGTTCCACATTGAGCCAATCGTTGCGGAAACTCAGAGCAAGACGGTCGCTGATATTATGCACACGCGTGATATTCTTCTGTGAACTTGCATTGACGTCGGTGCTGACAAGTCCCACATTGTTGTTATATGAGTAGCCAATGTCATTACTTACATTCCACAGAGCCATAGTGTCGAGGGCAACACTGTAATTGGCATTGACATTTGCGCTCCAGTTACCATTCACATTGTCACGCATGGTGGTACGCGCACCTGTCTCACTGTTATAAATTACTCTCTGCGCCGTCTGATTGCTCACGGTCTTGAATCCTCCGTTGACAGCTATCACCTGATAGTGGTTGCGGATGAAATTGTTGTAGTTGAGGGTGAAGTCATTGGTGAACGACGGTTTCAGTCCTGGATTACCGATAGAGATGTTCATCGGATCGGTGTTATCGGTAATCTGCACCATGTCTGCCATCGATGGCTGAGCTGTCGTACCGCGATAATTGAATCTCAACTGATGTTCACGACTGAAATAATAGCGGAAGTCGAGTGTCGGTGTCACATTTATAACATTACGTGTCGTGTCAGTCTTGTGTCCGAGATATTTCTGCACGAAGTTGCTGCGCTGTGGCTGTACGAAGACACCCACATTGAAGTTATAGTTGTCGCGCACACGGCGGAACTGCAACTCTATCTCATGGTTGTCATTGCGATACTCGGTAAATCGGCTCAGACTCTCGTCCTCATAGTTTTCATAGTCGGCATTGAGATATGTTCCCCAACTGCGGTATACGGGAATGCTACTTATGCCAAGGGATGCTAAAAGATTGACATAGTTGGGGTCGAGCTGCGTCAGGTCGCTGAAGTCATAAGTAGCACGGTCACTCTTGGAGTAACTGTGGTTATATTTATATGACAACTGTAGATATGTGCGGTCTGCTATAGGTTCACTGTAGCCAACCTCCAACTTATAGCTCCACTTTGTCGATGGTGTCACATTATAGCGGTTGATGCTGTAGTCTTGCCCAGTGGTCTGATAGAGTTTCACGTTATTGGTAGAGAAACTCTTGTTGTCGGATGAAGAATAGTTTCCAGTGGCACTCAATGTAATGTTGCGACCACGACTATTGAGTTTTCTGTTATACTGTGCCCAACCCTTCACACTCTTCGACGAACCGTAAGAGAGCGAACTACCAGTACTGGAGTTCTTCGCCAGTCCGAGCTGATTCATCACGTCTATTTCATTGAGCGGATCGGTGGTATATTCATATGGGTCGGAATCAAATGTGGCAGAACCCGAACCTGAGCGTCCGTCATTGTCGGAATAGCTAAACGAAGGACGGAACATCACGTTCGTCATAGTGTCGGGAGTCCATTCCATACGCATCTGTGCATTCCAACTCTTGTTCTTGCTATAACTCTGCGACAGACTGTTGGAGAAACTCTTGTTACCGATAACGAAACTCTCGCTCGATGTCTTTGTCAACTGATCCGAAGTGTTATGGTTCCAACGCACCGATCCATCCATCTTCAGTTTGTCGGTGTTTTCATAGTTGAAGTTCACTCCCACCATATTGGAAGTATTAAGACCATTACGACCTCTGCCGAAACCTCCGCCTCTGCCTCCAAATCCAGCATCATTAACATTATTGAAGTTGCCGAATGCCATCATGCGGAAGTCATTTTTAAAGAGTCCCAGCATCAGTCGCTCTGCATAGCGGTCATGAGTGCCATATCCAGCATCAATATTGCCAAGCATTCCTTTGTTCATTCCTTTCTTGATGGAGAAGTCAAGAGTCATTTCTTCCTCACCATCGGCAATACCGGTGATGCGCTCTCGGTCACTCTTCTCACGATAAGCCTTCACTTTCTCCACGATGGCAGTAGGAAGGTTCTTTAATGCCGTCTTCGTGTCACCAGTCATAAATTCCTTACCGTCCATCTTTATCTTGCTCACCGTCTTGCCATTGATGGTGACATTGCCGTCATCATCGACAGAAGCACCAGGAAGCAGTTTGACCAATTCCTCTATCACCGAACCCTCCGGCGGACTATAGGCAGCACTGTTGTATACGAAGGTGTCCTTCACCATCGTCACCTTCAGAGCCTGTGCCGTAGCGGTGACTTCCTTTAGCATGACAGCGTCTGCCGACATGCGGATGTCGCCCATATTAAGGTCATGGTCATCAGCGATAACAATCTTCTTCAAGGCTGTGACATAACCTACGCTGGATATCTTGAGCAGATAGTTGCCGTTGTCGGGAGCATGAAGCACAAAGGCTCCATTGTCTGCCGACACGGTGCCACCCACATAGGTACTGTCACTGCGCAACAGTTGCACTGCCACCTGTCCCAATGCCTCCTTCGTTTCCTTGTCGGAAAGTTTACCCTTGATGGCACGGTCTTGCGCCAACATGGGGAACGACACTAGCATGAGCAGTGCCACTAACAATAGTCTTTTTACAAAAATCATCTACTTTTCATTTGGTGTTAGTCCACTTTCTTTGACGATAAAGCACACAATAAGTTTAACATCAAGAACAAAAACAATATTAAAAAGTTGTTTCTGCTTACAAAATCACGTACCTTTGTACTATAATAGTAATGTTTCAACACACGAAACCCAAGAATGCTATGCAAAGAGTAATCATTTCCTCCAATCTCAAGAAAGACCTTAAGGCAGCAATAGAGGCTTGTCCTCACGACAGACTGTTCATTCTCACTGATGACACGACACATAAACTATGTCTGCCTCTTCTGACAGACTTTGACTTTCTCAGCTGTGCTCATGTCATCACCATACCTGCGGGCGACACCAACAAGAATCTCGACTCTGCCAGCCATGTGTGGCAAGAACTGCAGACTCACGGGGCTACACGCCATTCACTGATGATAAATCTTGGCGGAGGCATGGTTACCGACCTCGGAGGTTTTGCAGCATCATGTTTCAAGCGTGGCATAAAGTTCATCAATATCCCCACCACTCTGCTTGCCATGGTCGACGCATCCGTTGGTGGAAAAACTGGTGTCAATTTCGGTGGTCTGAAGAATGAGATTGGTGTCTTCAATGACTCGGAATATGTCATTCTCTCTACTGACTTCCTGCCTACCCTCGACTCTGCCAACCTTCTTTCTGGCTATGCAGAGATGCTCAAACACGGACTCATCTCTGATGCGAAGATGTGGGCTGAACTTGTCAGCTTCGACCTCAATAATCCTGACTACGCCCAACTGAGCCGCATGCTTGCCGACTCGGTGAAGGTGAAGGAGCGCATTGTGGCTGAAGACCCTCATGAGCACGGCATACGCAAGGCTCTCAATGTGGGACATACTGCCGGACATGCTTTGGAGTCATGGTCTATGCGCCACGACAGCCCTATCCTGCATGGCTATGCCGTGGCTTTTGGCATCATTGTGGAGTTATATCTGTCGGTGGCAAAGATGGGATTCCCTACTGACAAGATGCGACAGACGGTGCAGTTTATACGCTCCAACTACGGCACTCTCGGCATCACTTGCAATGACTATGACGAACTGCTGGAACTTATGACTCACGACAAAAAGAATACGGCAGGCATCATCAACTTCACCCTGCTCCACGACATTGGTGGCATAGACCTTAACCAGACGGCTTCGAAAGAGGAGATAAAGGAAGCACTTGACTTCTTCCGTGATGCATTATAATGGTAATCATAGGAGTTACGGCGTCCTCGCCGTACATCCTAATGCGCTGCCATCTCTTGCGCCTTCTTGCGTGCAGGCTTGCCTGTCTCGGTCATAGGGATGTTGTCAACATGCAGATAGCGTTTTGGATGCCAGTAGCGGGGAAGAACGTCCTCGCATATTGCCTTCACCTTATGAAGGTCGTCAGACTCTGTCAGCAACACCACTATCTCACCAAACTTTTCATTCTGCGCCTTTGTGATGACATAAGGAGAATGCAGATGTTGGCGCAACGCATTCTCCACTTCTTCTATTTGTATCTTTATTCCCCCTGAACAGATGACATTGTCCTTGCGTCCGAGGATGCGGAATTTACCGTCACGTATCTCCGCAATGTCATTGGTGACAAGAGTTTCGGCACAAACATGTGGGGCATCAATGACAAGACATCCAGCACTCAAGGAAATATTCACTCCATCAAAGGGAGTGTACCATTCCGACTTTTCCTCACCATTAAGGCGACGCAATGCTATGTGCGACAATGTCTCCGTCATGCCATAGGTGCTCCACACGCAACCGGGAAAATCTTTCAATTCTTCTGCCAACTCCTCCGACACTGCTCCGCCACCTATTATTATATGTCGTGTCTGGCGAAACAGTCGAGCCTCATCCTCATGACGGAGAGTTTCATACACCTGCGAGGGCACCATTGCTATGAAGTCAAACGACGTTTGAATGCCTTTCAAAGGACGGTTGGAAGGTGTCACGCAATGCAGCCGAAGCCCACGCTCCAGACTCCTCACCACCATCATCTTGCCTGCTATGTAGTCCACCGACATGCAGAGTAAAGCATTGTCGCCCTCATGCAAGCCAAGGAAATCGCAGGTGATGCGGGCGGAAGCCATCATGCGCGACTTTTCCACAAGCATGTGCTTCGGAGTGCCCGTACTGCCACTTGTCTTCACTTCCACAAACGGACTGTCATTGCGCCACTCGGCAAGAAAGTCGTCAACGTCCATCCGTCTCCTCCCTCCACATCTTCGAACCACGCAACTGCATGTCCATCTCTATGTTGTCAGTAAAGAGCTGTCCTGTGCCGAGTCCCTGCGGAAAGCGTATGGACGGACCGTAGCAACGAGCTGCGAGCAGAGCCACATTGCGCAGACCGACATTACTCTCAAGTGCAGATGTCATCCATGAGTTAATGCCACGCTTGTGAGCCTCGCTCACCCACTCTATCGAACCTGATATACCTCCGTGGAGAGTCGGTTTGATAACAATATATTGAGGTCGGATGGTGTCGAGCATCGTCTGCTTCTCATGCAGGTGGTTGAGTCCTATGAGTTCCTCATCAAGGGCTATGGGCAGAGGTGTCGTACGGCAGAGTTCTGCCATCTCGTTCCATTGTCCTGCCTTTATCGGTTGTTCTATGGAGTGTATGCCATAGCGTGCCAGTTCCTCCAATCGCTGTGGAGCCTCATCCACCGAGAATCCTCCATTGGCATCAACACGCAGTTCCAATGTTTCAGGACGATATTTGGAACGGATGAAACGTATCAGTTCTATCTCCTCCTCCCACTGTATGGCTCCTATCTTCAGTTTTATGCAACGGAATCCAGCAAGTATCTTTTTCTTCACCTGCGCCAACATCTCGTCATAAGATCCCATCCACACCAGTCCGTTGAAGGGTATGCCCTCTTCACAGCGTGCGAAAGGAGTGTCATAGAGAATGGGCGACTTTGTCATGTCATACATTGCCGACTCCAGGGCAAAGAGCAGTGCAGGGTAAGGACGCAGATAGTCTGCATAGTCGTCACTGGCGAGAGCCTCGTTTATGAGTCGCGCCACATCGCTCATCATGGTGTATGCCTCGCGGTCGCAACTGAGGTCGGGCAATGGTGCACATTCACCAAGTCCTATCCTGCCGTTGTCGTCAGTCATGGAAACGAGTATCATCTCATGCTTGTCATAAGCACCACGGCTTGTGCGGGCAGGAGTCTTGAAATGCAGAGTCTTATGAAAAAGGTCTATATTCATCAGGGCAACTTCTTAAATTAGGAAAACTTCTAAAATTAGGGCAACTTCTTAAATTTACTCCAGTCTGGTTTTCTTTTCTCCAGGAATGCCTTGCCGCCTTCCTGTGCCTCATCGAGCATGTAGTAGAGCATAGTAGCATCGCCAGCCAGTTCCTGTATGCCAGCCTGTCCGTCGAGTTCGGCATTGAGTCCTGCCTTTATCATGCGTAGAGCCAATGGCGACAGTTCCATCATATGCTTTGCCCATGCCACGCACTCATCCTCCAGTTGGTCATAAGGCACCACCTTGTTGACCATACCCATAGCTTCTGCTTCATGGGCTGTATACTGACGGCACATGAACCATATCTCGCGTGCCTTCTTCTGTCCTACTATCCTTGCCAGATAGGAACTACCAAAACCAGCATCAAACGATCCCACCTTTGGACCTGTCTGACCGAAGCGCGCATTCTCCGACGCTATCGTGAGGTCGCAGACAAGATGCAGCACATGGCCACCGCCGATGGCAAAACCGTTTACCATCGCTATCACTGGTTTGGGCAGACGGCGTATCTGCATCTGCACGTCGAGAACCGACAGTCTCGGCACACCTTCTTCATCCACATATCCGCCACGGCCCTTCACATTCATGTCGCCTCCAGCACAGAAAGCCTGTGTCTTTAGCCATTCCTCATCAGTCTGTCCCTCCTTGCGTGGAGTCTCCTGACCAGTGAGCAAGACGACAGCCACATCCTGACGCTCGCGCACTATAGAGAATGCGCACGACAATTCTGCCGTTGTCTTTGGTGTAAACGCATTGCGGTAGCGTGGTCGGCAGATGCTTATCTTTGCTATGCCTTCAGCCACCTCGAGACTTATCTCCTCGAAATCACGTATCTTTTTCCAATCCATAATCAATTCTTTAAGGTGGGATTTTCTTATAACCCACATAAAACCTCCAAAAGCAGAGGTTGGTTAGACTTTGTATTTACGAGCCACTCTATTTGTGACATCATATCTTCTTTCTTCGACACCATACGGCGCGAGATACCATACTGGTGGCATGCGCCCACAGCAGTGGTCTTATGTCTTGCCATGACATATTCTCCACAGGCTGGCGACTCGCTCAAGCCGGGCAACGAGCGGAAGATTGCTCCGCCTCCATTGTTGAGCAGAAGTATGCGCAGGTTTCCCTTCAAGTGCTGGTTCCATAGCGCGTTTTGGTCATAGAAGAAACTCAGGTCACCGATGATGCAATACACATTCCTGTCGGCGACCAAAGATGCGCCCACAGCAGTGGACATCGAACCTTCTATACCGTTGAGTCCTCTATTGCACCTGACATAGTGGCGGGCATATTTCGCACCGATGCGCACGGCAGAGGAGTTGGCATAATATACTATATCACCCTTTTGCATCAGCGACTCTAATGCCCTCACTGCCACAGCACACAAGTCTTCCGGTGCAGTGTCAAGATGCTCTTCAGTCAAGGCAATGAGTTTCTGCCATCTTTTTGTAAACTCCGTCTCCTCTCTATGCATCTCTGGCAATGGGTCTGTCATGACATAGTCGGCATGACATGTTATGTCTTCTATCTCGCCGTCGGGATTCTGCATTACTATGGTGCAGTCATCGAGTGTGCGAAGAAACTGGCGCAGTCGCTTGCTTATGGTAGTACGTCCCTTGAACACAAGAAAATCAGGTTTGTATGTCTCGACATCTTCCATAAGTGAGAACAATGTGTCGAGCGACATTACAGGACTGTCTGTCGACAACTGCTCAGCAAGTACCGTCACTCCCTCGGCATTTACATCCTCGCATTCTCCCTGACCGCACACTATCATGGGGCGGTGGCAAGAGTGGAAGAGTTGCATAAACTCTGATGACGTTATCCGGCGGATACACTTCACCTTGGGAAGTTCGGCAATGCCAAACTCAAACAGGGGTTCGGTGATGGGCACATTGATATGCACTGAGCAGTGTGTTGACAACAGACTGTTTATTGCCTCGCACACCAGCCGTCGGCAATGCCAACGCTCTATGTCATCCTTGCATTCGGGCAGTGACACGCTCTTCGACACAAAACTTCCCAAGGCTCCCTGCTGGGGCATGGTCTGACCGTCTAACTGCCCTATCCATGCCTCTGGACGGTCTGCAGAGATGACGAGAATGCCCTGTCTCTGATAGGTAGCCTCAGCAGCACCGGGCAACACATTGAGCAATGCCGAACCCGAAGTGACGCACACTGCCACCATCTCATTAGTCTGCTGAGAGATGCCCATAGCCACAAAGGCTGCCGAACGCTCGTCGGTCACGGGATGACAACAGATGGCTGGGCATTCATTGAAATTATGCACTATTGGGGCATTCCTCGAACCAGGGCACACCACCACATGGCGTATGCCATAGCCTACAAGCAGTGCCGTCAGTATGTTGACATTTTCTTTATTTGAGTACATCACCGATAGTTTGCATTTTATTCTCCGTCTCGTCCCACTCTGCTTTCACCTGGCTCTCGGGCATGATGCCACCGCCAGCATAGAGCACAGCCTTGCCATCGTCAAGACGGGCGCAACGGAGCGACACGTATATATCTGTTTTTCCATCAATTTCCACAGGACCCATAAAACCTGAATAGTAACGTCGTGGAGCCGATTCGTTTGACTTGATGAAGCGGTAAGCCTCATCCTTGGGCAGACCGCACACGGCAGGCGTGGGATGCAGTGCCATGAGGACATCACCTATGCCACAACCCTCTGCCAGATGAAAGCGGAAGTCTGTGCAGAGATGCACAAGATTGCCTGCACGGCGAGTGAATGGCCCGTCCTTTATCAGGTCACGTCCATAGCGACGAAGGCAGTTTTCTATGTATGCCTCCACTATGTGTTGTTCCTGCTGATTTTTCTTGCTCCACTCCTGAAAGCCTTCCTCATAAGGCATTGTTCCTGCCAGTGCCATAGTTTTCCACCATGCTCCGTCACCAGTAAGGAGTTTCTCGGGGGTGGCAACAAGCCATGTGCCTGTCACTGGTGTAGACACGAGCATGACGGCAAGACGTGGATAACGCTGACAAGCCTCTATGAAGAGTTCGCGCACATCGTCACTACGCAATGCTGTCTCCTTGGAACGTGACAACACGAGTTTGCCAAACTTACCATTTGCCACAGCATCATGAAACTTTTGGAAATCTTCCTTGTACGTATCACCGACCGCATGCGTCTTCACATAGCCATCGCCCGACGACGCCATAGTCTTGTCTATTCGCCTTGTCTCCACATGGTCGGGATGTATCATCACTATGGGAGTGTCCTCACACGAACAGTCGAAAGGGGCAATGACAAAACCGCTCTCGCTACCTATACTACACAGGGATGGCAGGCACTCGGCAGGACGCTCTGAACTTATCTCCGTGTAGGTGTCAGCATAGGGCAGTCGGTAGAGGGCGAAAATCATTTGGCGTTGACAATATTACACAGACCGTCATAGTCAAGACCACAATAGTCGTCGATGACATGACCGCAAAGGGGTTCTATCTTTTCGCGACTGTTTACCGTGGCAAGTCCCACGACAAACATGCCGGCATTATTTCCTGACTTAATTCCGTTGAAGGCATCTTCAAAGACCACACACTCATCGATGCCAGCCGACAGTCTCTCTGCTGCCACAAGATAGCAACTCGGGTCTGGCTTGGACGCAGCGAAGTCTTCTGATGTCAGGATGGCATCAAAGAGTCGAAGGAAGTCGCCTTGACTATGTGCCACATGCTGCATCTTGGCATGATTGGAACTGGTGACAATGGCACACTTCACGCCGTGAGCCTTCAAGTCTTTGATAAACTCCACCGCTCCTGCTATAGGAGAAAAATCCATCTGCTGCTCGAAGTCATCGAGTTCACGAACGATTTTCTCCTGCAACTCCTTGTCGGGAAAATAGTTGGCAAGGATATGGTCGAGGGTAGTGCCTTTTATGAAATGTGCGAAGTCGGGTATATTGGGTTGATACTCCTTACCTCTTGTATCCCAAAAATTAGTATACTGCCACTCGCTGTTCACGAGTGTGCCGTCGAGGTCAAAGAGTGCTGCCTTGATTGTTTTCATCTTCCTGAAGATATATTTTTGTCCAATAATCATAATTCTGCGGACCACGGCTAAGCAGACGTTCTGCCACTGCCGGGGTCACCTTCTTGATAAATTTTGCCGGCACTCCTCCCCACAGTTCTCCAGATGGGATGTGAGTGCGCGAGAGCACGAGAGCACCAGCGGCTACGGCACTGCCTGACTCCACCACACAGTTGTCGAGCAATGTGCTGCCCATGCCAATGAGCACGTCATTGCCAATCTTGCATCCATGAAGCGTGGCATTGTGGCCCACGGTGACATTATTGCCTATCTCCACATAGGCATCGCCGCCTGATGTGTGCAGACAGCATCCGTCCTGTATTGACACACGGTTGCCGATGCGTATCTTGTTGACATCACCGCGGATGACGGCACTATACCACACCGAACTGCCGTTGCCTATCACCACATCGCCTATCACGGCTGCCGTGGGGGCTACGAAAGTGCCCTCGCCTATCTGTGGCGTTATTCCTTGAATTGACTGTATCATACTTTACTTATAAAAACAGAAGAATACTGCCGCTATGAGGCAGACGAATGCCGCAATATGATTCCACTGTAGATGCTGACCTTGGAAGAGAAATGTAGCCACAGCGGAGAACACCACGAGCGATATCACTTCCTGAATGACTTTCAACTGCACAAGGGAAAACGGACCGCCGTTGCCCTCAAAACCAATGCGGTTTGCCGGCACCTGACAGCAATATTCAAAGAAGGCTATCGCCCACGAGAAGGCAATGACGAGTATCAGAGGCCAATGACTGGAGATGCCCGACTGCTGCAGACGCAGATGGCCATACCATGCAAAGGTCATGAAGATGTTGCTCAGCACGAGCAACAGGATGGTGTACATCGCGCTCATATTACTCGAAGGTCAGTTCCTGGAAATAGTCGGGACGATGGAAATCAGGTTTTGGCGCACCAATAGGATACATCGACACGAAGTGAGGCACAGTGAGTTTGTCGCCACACTTATAGAAATTGGCAGAGGCATGGAGTCCGTCGAGCGTAGGAACATTGTCCTTGAAATATATAGTGCGCGGAATAATCAATGCCACCTCCCATGAAGTCTCGCCCATGCGCTCCTCGAAAGGTTCTGCTCCAAGCGAAGCCCAACGCTTTATAGATGATGTCACCTCCTCGGCAGCACGCTCGCGGTTCTCGCGCACAGGGCCTGCTGCAAGGAGTATCTTTCCTGTGCAGTTGCACTCCACGTTATAGTAATTCTCACCGTCGGCATATGGTTTGGAGAAGAATTCCACACATGAATCCTGCCACACGGCATCCTGGTCTTTCACTGCCACGGCACGCACGCTCTGCTCTGTCACACGGTAATGGATGTAGATGTTGTCGGCATCATGTGCAATGGCAACATCAAACTTTGGGCAATAAGGATATTCCTCTGCCCAGTTCACACATTTCACCTCGTGATATTCCACTCCGTTGTCCTTCATCATCTGAGGCACCTGCTGTGCTTCCGCACATGCAGCAGCAATCTTCTTTACAGTCATCATTTCTTTATTCTGTCTCCACTCATTGTGTAATTAGTAACTTGTATCTCTGAAACGATAGCACCGCTCTGATCGTTGTAAACCGTCACGAGCCAGTTGTGCAGTGTGCCGCCCTTACGCAACAGACGTGCCACAGCGGTGACACTTTCTCCCGTGCGTACGGACGACATATGGTTTGCCGCCACATTGATACCGAATATCTGCTTCTCTGGGGTGACGCTCATCGAACCGATGCCTGCCAGATTCTCTGCCAATGCAAGCACGGCTCCTCCCGAGAGGAATCCCCAAGGTTGCGACACGGGTGGTGTGCATGTCATTGTGGCTTCCACAGTCTCAGGATCATCAGTAGAATGATACTCTATCCCGAGGGTCTTTGTCAGACCGTCGTTCATGTTCTTTACCTTATCCGAAAGTTTCATATCTTTTATTGTGATTATCTTTAGATAACGCATCGTCGCAAGCATCATTCCTTGCAACAAAGCGCACGTATGCAAAAGTACAAAAAATATATCAAACGGTTTTGCTATTAATCTAAAAAGTGGCAACTGTGCCCTAACACTAAGTTTGCAGTGGAATGCGGCAAAGCCGCACAAGACATAAAATAAAAGAATAGGAACATGGATAACTGCAACCCTACATACGCGGAAGTTCTTTTTTTTGAACACGGAAAGCACGGAAATAACGGAAGTATGTATTCACTTTCCGTGTCATCCG
>CAVCGK010000018.1:0-44623 GCA_963601795.1 bacterium
GTGGGCGTTGACGGATTCGAACCGCCGACCCTCTGCTTGTAAGGCAGATGCTCTAAACCAGCTGAGCTAAACGCCCGATAATTACTAACCAACTTTATTGTCAACTCTTTGACAAGCTTTCCAAAGTAAGGTGGGCGTTGACGGATTCGAACCGCCGACCCTCTGCTTGTAAGGCAGATGCTCTAAACCAGCTGAGCTAAACGCCCTTACTTCTTGTAAGCGGGTGCAAAGGTATGGACTTTTTCTGAATACTGCAAATATTTTCCTGACTTTTTTCAAAAAAAGTGCATTTTGAGGTCTAAAGACTACTTTGCAGCGTGCCATCGGGCTACAAGAGGCTTCAATTTCTTGCCATTGACAATCGGGATGATATCTACGTGACAAGCCTTGGCATGACGGCGCTGATAGCGGTAAGTGACAGTGACGCTTGTGCGCTGTCTTGGTTGCAGAGTTATCTCTGCAGGCATCTTCAGTACGCGGTTGTCAGGATTGCGACGGAAGGTTATCTTCATCTGTCTGTCGGTGTCGTTGGCAAGCTTCAGTTCAAACTTATGATTCTGTCCCGGCGCAAGATCAGGGAAGCTCAAAACTTTGTAGTTCATATAGAGTCCTTCGCCATAGGCGTAAGGATGATCTTCAGTGACAGGATGGAGATAAGGCACGACGCTGCCTTTCACCCACAGACGTGTGTAAGTGCGTCCGCCACCAGTGATGACTGCCACCTCCTTGCTAAACTTACCCGGACGGCTTTTCGGGTCATAAGTAACAGTGACCTTGGCAATATCTCCTGGTCGCACTGGTTTCTTGGTATAGTCTACGGTGGTGCATCCACACCATGCTGAGACATCGCATATCACCACCGGACTTTGCCCCTCATTGCGCAAGGAAAAAGTGTGGCTCACCTTTCCGTCACGTTCCTTAATCACTCCAAAGTCGTGCACCTTGTTGTCGGGCACGAAAGTTTTAAGCGGACTCATTCCCTCTTGCGACCATGCCGAGAGACATGACACAAACAAGAGCCACAGCCAAACGATTCTCTTCATATGAACATTATAATATATATGTGTCTTTGTAATACCATGACGGGGAATGCCCATATAGAGCCACTCCCCGTCACTTTGTTATCATTTCAATTCAAGAGAGTATCATTACTTAGTGTAGAGACCGAGTTCGGCAAGACTTGACACACTCGAACTGCCACTAGTAAACTTTATCTTAAGGTAGTTCATAGGCACTGCACCATAGAATGCTATGTACTGATAGCCACTAGCCTTTGTCATCTCTGACTCTGTCACGCTACCAAGTTCGCTCCATGTAGTGCCGTCGGTGCTGCTTGATATTTCCACATTAGAGAAATAGTATTCATCAATCCACCAACCGCCATAATAGCTTTTATAATAACGTGCCACGCGCATGCCAATGACATCAGTCTGCTTGCCGAGGTTGAACACCAATGTTGTGCCCTTGCCGTCATTCTCGTCCGTACGCAAGGCTGTGCCGTTGGTAACATCTCCATCAAACAACTGAGCAATGTCATCGACAGTGCCACCTGCTGTATAGGAAGCAGCAATGCCACTATAGTCTGTCATGAGAGTGCCAGGCATATCGGCTATAGCCACATTGGCCTTGATAAGCTTTGTCTGAGTGTTGATGATGACATAAGCAGTGCCACGCTGACCACTTGCCACGCCATCGCCCACTACGGCATCAAGACGTACAGGCAGAAGATAGACCGTTTCCGGGAGTTGCGAAAAAGCCGACTGAGGTATGCTCACCGTAACAGGTTCTTTGCTTCCCACTGTGTCCTTCTCTATGGTGACAGTCAGTTTTCCTGCCTCCACCAATCCGTCAGGCACAACCTTATAGTCAGTGTTGTGGTTCTTGTTATATTCCTCTACAAGCGAGTTGTCGATAACAGCAGTCACTGTGGTGTTGCTGCTAGTAGCACGCTGTATGGCAACATTGAACTCAGCCTTCACCTCACCAAATTCGCCTACTGGTGTGTGTGTCACCGTGCAAGTAGTGGTGGCATCGCCAGTAGTCTTAAAGTAGACAAGGTTATTGGGATTGCCTACAACATCGTAGGTGTCATCATTGCTACAAGCCTGCAGGAAGAGTGCACCGAGCAATAGGCAAGGTGCCAGATATCTGTTTATATTTGAAATCTTCATAATAGTAATACGTTTTTAATGTTCTTACTGTGCACACTTGTTTTTCTCATCGTTGGCCCACATCAGTTTGTTGCCATAGTCGGTGTGGTGTATGAGGTCGCCCTCATAGTCGGCACGCCAAGTGTCGTTCCAGTCCATGTCATAGCCATTACCTGTGGCGTCATGGAACACGGAGCCTTCACCTTCGTTCATCTTCCAGTAAGCCACAAGTCCGTCGGTAGTCGGGTCTACAGCACAGAGGCTATTCTGCATCTCTGTGGCAGAGAGAGCACGCTTCCACACGCGCACCTCAGCTATACGGCCTGGGAAATACTGGCTTGAATTGTATCCTCCCCATGACATGCCCAACTCGAAACGCTGGAATTTGCAAGACTTGCCTGATGCCGAAGTGGAAACATCCTTGACTCCGTCGACATACATCGTCATGGCACTGCCGTCATAGACGAGCGACACCATATACCAGCGTCCTGCCTGGAAGCGGGTGCTTGATGGAATTGAGCCTACAGGTGACACCCACTGCAACTGGTTGCCGTCCATTCCTGCCTCACCGAAGCGGAGCATGCTGGAGTTGCTCTCGTCCTTCTCTGTAAACGAGCACAGACGCTCTATCTGACCACCTGCACTGCCGAAGCGGTCGGCACGGAACTTGATCTCGAAAGTGAAATTGGTAAGGTCTATTGCCTTGCTGTCATCAAAGATGTAGTTGCTTGAGAAACTAGAGCCATTGACGAGCGAAGTGAACTGCATTGTGCGCGACACACGCAGATAGATGGTGCGCGAAGCCTCTATCACACTCTCACCACTCGTATTTGAAGCACTCTTGATGGTTACAGGGATGACATATGTGCGCGAGTCATCCCATCCCTCAGTGCTCACCACCTTTACTTGGGCTGTAGAAGAGAGAGCTGACCCCTTGGAGATGGTCACTTCAGAGTTGTCAAGTTCCACTGTGCCTTCAGGAACTGCGAAATAAGATGCTCTATTCTTCGCATTGTAGGACTCCACAAGACTATTGTCGATGGAGAATTTCACCTTTATGTCACTTTCAGCCTTCTGTGTGGTTTGGGCTGTCAGCGCATAAGTGGAAGGAGTGTCTTCGACGCTGAACTTCACAAGCGGATTGCTTTCTGTGCCCGTCACGAAGATGCCCTTCTTGTCATAGTCGAAACTGTCGCCGTCGGAGCATCCTGTCAATGATGCCAACCCAACGACAGCCATAGCTATGACTGACAATTTGTTTATATTCAGTTTCATTGTGTATTTACTTTTTATTATACAATATTATTACTTCATGGAATGCACCGACTCCGCTTAATAGTTGAGTGCAGGATTCATGATCTGTATGGCCTGACGGAACTCGTTGTAGGGGATTCCCGAACTAGAGTAATAGTTACGTCCGAGGAAGAACACACCGCAACCGCCTTTGCGACCTTTGGAAGGCTCTTTTCTTGCGTAGTTAAGAAGTTGGCCTCCTGTGGCATAAAACACGCCAAAGGTTTCGCAGAATATCATCTTCTCGTCAGGCAATGTTCCAGGAAATCGTGCTGTTGTCTGATTGCTGTAAGCCTGCTGCACGAAATAGTCGCAATAGTCACTCAGTTCACTTGAAGGCACTGCACCGAAATAGTCCACGATGAGGAGTTTCTCGGGATGGCTACTCTTAGGTCCCATATAGTTGGAAAGTTCTTTTACCAATCGTGTGAGATTATTTGAAGACCATCCTTCATAGTCAATGTCCACGCCGTCGAGTCCAGGTTTATCCACAGTGTTGGCTATCCACTTAGCATAGGCAGCCATCATTTCGTCGGAAACATTCGATCCGTCTACGCTCATGTCATACTCCACACCATCGACAGTAAACTTGTGGCTGTAGTTGGAAGCATCGGCATGCATCACAAAGCGGATGCCTTTCTTCTCCTGGCACACCTTCATGTCGTCGTAAGCCACAGGAGCATAGGTGCATCCGGTGACATTTGTCGTGCCGTCGTCGGCAGGGTCGTTGCTCGGTACGCCCATCCACAGATTGACAATATCTATGGAGTCAGGAAGTCCTACCATACGCTCGCCCCATGAAGCAGGGTCTTTATAACCCGACACGCCCTCTACAGGCGACCAGTTCTCATAATAAGCAAAGCTCACCTCATGGTCGCTCTTATGGAAATCGCGCAGATTGATGTAGTACTGCTCATCATATGTCTTGAGTTTCTGCACCTCGAGGCGTTCCACTTCCGTGTCGCAAGAAGATAGTGCAAAGGTAGCAAGTGCAGAAGCCATAATGAATGTATGTAATTTCATTGTTTTCATCATTGTCATTAGTTATTGATTGGTCAGTTCTTCTTGTCCCACCAGAGTCTTGTGCCGATGTTGTCAGCTCCACCGAGTGCAGTGACACCAGTCTGCACACCTTCAGGATTAGTATTATACTCTGTAGTTGGGAATGGGCAACGGCGTATCTGGGTATCGGAGCTTACTACTGATGAACTGTAGTTGGTCACGACAGGGAACAGTTTTGGATAACCCGTGCGTCGATATTCTGCCCATCCTTCAGGACCGTCAGGATAAACAGCTATCCACTTCTGTGTGATGATGCGCTCGAGAGACTTTTCAAAGTCACCGTCTTCCCACTTCACGGTAATCTGGCTCATAGCGGAATGCGAGTTGCTGTCACCCGTAGGGTCTTCATAGTTGGCAGGAGTATTAGTGGAGTTGCTGATATAGTTATCGGCAGAACCGGCACTATTCTCTTCGAAAGACATCTTGATGCCTGCCTCATAGAATTCCTGAGCTGTGCCACCCATGTTCCATCCGCGCAATGCACCTTCGGCACGCAGGAAATAGCTTTCTGCAGCTGTCATCCACACGATAGGCGTAGAGGAGTTGTCCACATTAAGATTAGACACACTGCTACCAGCATATTTTGAAGGAAGCATATTCTGCACACCAAGACGCACACCATGATATTTGCCGTCGGCTGAAGCCGTCTTGAAATATTTAGGGAGTCGAGGGTCATTATATCCATTCATGTAGGAATCCATCGAAGCATTCATGCGGGCTTCACCATCATTGAAGGTATAGGCAATGTCATAGTTGGGATGGAAATAATTGAGTTTACCATGCTGGAGTTCTGTACGCTGGGCAGAAGTCTCAATGACACCAACAGAGTTGCTGACAGATTTCTCTGCCTCTGTCTTTGCGAGACTTGCATCGGCATAAACCACACGCATAGCCAAACGAAGACGCAGGGTGTTGGCAAAACGAACCCAACTTGCTATGTCACCGCCATAGACGAAATCATAGTCAGAGAGAGTCTGCGCACCTGTCTCAGCATATGGAGTCAGCACATCAATGGCATTGTCAAGTTCTTCGAAGAACTTCTTGTAGACAGTCTCCTGAGTGTCATAGGTAGCACCGATGGTTCCGCTTCCGAAGGTTGTGTAAGGTATCGGTCCATACATATCAGTGACACGATGCATAGCCTCAACCTTCACTATGTCAGCAACGGCAGATGCCACGGGCATATTCTTCTCCTCACATGTCTTGTGGACCTTCTGCCATGCTGTCATCACCTCTGAGAAACCACGTGAGAACATCTGGTTATACCATCCGTCTACCATATAATAAGCTGAAGTTGTTCTGCCGGAACGCCATGTACCAGTGGCAGCGATATAGCCAGAATAAAGGTCGGCAGTAAGTCCCTGCGCCACCTGATAGTCGCTTGATTCTGCGCCGCCTGTTCCATCTTTGAACAGCACTACGCGCTGCTGCATCTGCGAAAAGAATGCCCCGACACGCAGATTGTCAGTGTCAAGCATATCCTCTGTAGCCTCATGGTGATTGGTATTGATGTCGTCAAAAGAGCCTGTACATGAAGCACCGCTCATTGCCACAACAACAAACAGCAAACATTTATATATATTCATAATAGAAATGTCTTTAATAATGATTTAAGAAGTTATTAGAACTGGAGTTTCACAGAGAAGCCCATAGTGCGGAGACTTGGCTGCATGAAGTAGTCGATGCCTTGCCAATAGGTTCCTGTGCTTGCTGTAGACTCAGGATCGTTAGGTGCATTGTTCTTTATCATCCACAGGTTGTGTGCGACAAATGATACATTGGCACCGCGCAACCAGCTGCACCAGCGTTTTACAGGCAAGTCGTAGCCTATAGAAACCTCAGAGAGTCGCAAATTGGTAGCACTATAGACATACTGCGATCCAATGCTGCCACTTGTGCTGCCTACAGTCTGATAGTAGGACTGTGCAGGGATTGGCTTGCCATTGACAAGTACGCCGCCGTTGTTGCGTGCATCGGCAGATTCCTTGGAAGCTCCGAAAGCATTGAGCAAAGCCTGTGTCTCAGACACCACAATTCCGCCATTGCGATAAGTGAAGAGGAAACTTCCTGTGATGCCCTTCCATGAGAATGAGTTGCCCCAAGAGAGATTATAGTTAGGTGTGGCGCTGCCTGCCTTCACGTAATTGTTTGCATCGGCACGCACTTCCTGTGACACAGGGTTAACATATATGGCACCATGTTCGTCGGTGGCAAGTGTGCTGACATAAATGTCACCCAGTGTGCCACCCTCAACGAGGCGCATCTTATAGGCACTGGTGCCACCCATATCAAGTTCGGTCAATGAGTAGACCTGTCCGTCCTCAGGATTTTTCCATTCGCGCAAGAGTTCCTTAATCTTGTTGCGGTTGAGAGTCCATGTCATGTATGTCTCCCAGTTCACCTGTCCTATCTTCTGGTTATAGCGTGCAGAGAGTTCCACACCCTTGTTGTCCACACGTCCGCCATTCACGATAACACTGGTGTAGCCTGATGAGGATGGAAGTTCGACGGTGAAGAACTGATTATAGGTCTGCGACTTATAAAGAGTAGCATTAAGTTTTAGACGATTCTTGAAGAGCACGAGGTCGATACCTGCTTCCCATGACTTTGTACGCTCTGGCTTCAGATCCGTATTTGCCATACGTGTGGATGTAGTCGGATATGTAGTACCCATAGGATAAGTAGGATGTGTGAGGAATGCCTGGTTAGGATCATTTCCCACCTCAGAATAAGAGAGACGCACCTTGAGATAATTGAGATAGTCATTCTTTATCTGAGGAATGATATCGGTGAAGATGCCTGAGAGACCTGCTGACCAATAGAAATAGCTGTCTTCTGCACCAGCCAACTTTGATGACCAGTCGTTCGGGCAGTCATGTCAAGGTAGACACGACTCTTGTAGCCCAGCTGTGCACTGGCATAGACAGCCTCCTTGCGTGTGGTATAACCTTCCTGTGTGAATTTCGTACCAGCATCTGTCGTTGCCACGTTAGTTAGAGTGAAGAGGTTTGCAACACCCTTCAAATTGCCGTCGAAACCATTCTGATCATAATCACGCTGGTCATAGTTGGTACCGATGATGGCTGTCAGGCTCCATTTATCCTGACCGAAATAAGTGTTGGCAGTGGCAAACGCTTCAGCAAAAAGCTGGCGGTTGTTGACTGTACTGAGTCCATAGTGACCATACTTAGATGCAAACAGAGTATTTGTCGAAGCATTGTACTTCTTCTCATAGCGGTCTGCACTGTTGTCATATTTCACACGACCTGTCAGCGACAACCATTTCAGCACATCATATTTGAGTGACATGGTAATCATGTTGCGGGTCTTATGGTTGACAAAGCGTGTGCGCTCTGTAATCCAATATGGATTCTGCATGGAGAGTCCATTGTCGCCATAAGGCCAATACTGTGTGGCAAAGTTACGGTCAGAGTCATAGCGCTCATAGTAGCCTATGTTGTCGAAATCTTCTCCGGCAGGAAACAGATAGACAGCTACGATAGGATTAAAATAAAGACCCTGCGAAACCATGTTTTGCTCTTTTACGGAACTGAACATGTAATTGACGTCAAGAGTCATCTTGTCTTGCAGGAACTTGGAAGTGTTGCGCACAGAGAAGTTATACTTGTCGTAGTCGTTGTTGTGAATGATACCTTCGGAATTGGTAGAACTAAGCGACACGAAGGTCTGGTTATGTTCTGTTCCAGTGGTAACATTGACTGAGTTGGTATAACTTGTTGCTGTCTGGAAGAAGCTCTTTGGATTATAGGAACTTGGCGTGGAAAGTTTTGATCCCCAACTGTAATAGCTTCCTACCTCTGATGCTCCATATTCATTTTGGAACTGTGGCATCACGAAAGGACTTGAGAACTGGAAACTACCCGAATAGTTTACCTGCACCTTGCCTTCCTTTCCTTTCTTCGTAGTGACAAGAATCACACCATTGGCAGCATCACTACCATAGAGTGCCGCAGCAGAAGGACCGCTCAACACAGAGATAGTCTCAATGTCATCAGGATTAATCATTGAGGCTGCATCACCCGACTGGCCAGCTCCTTCATAAATGCTTGAGGGCTGAGTCTGCGACAAGCTTGGCATAGGAATACCGTCAATGACATAAAGCACATTATTGTTGCCATTGATAGACTTTGCTCCACGCATGACAACACGCGAAGAACCGCCAATGCCGGAAGCAGAACTATTGATGGTCACACCGGCAATCTTACCGTTAAGATTGTTGACGAAGTTGGCATCCGACACTTTGAAAGCATCATTGGCATTCACCTGCTGTACATTATACGACAGAGCCTTTGCCTCCTTCTTTATACCGAGAGCAGTGACAACGACCTCATTGAGCTCTTTCTCGTCCTGTGCGATATTCACCGTCACATTGTCAGTCTTTGGAGTAACTTCCTTTGGCTGATAACCGAGATAGGAAACCTCAAGCTTGCTGCCGTCTGTCATAGAGATGGAGAAATTACCGTCAATGTCGGTTACCACAGCAGCACCCGTTGCCTTGGAACGAACTGTAGCACCAATAACAGGCTCTCCATTCTCATCAAGAACCTTGCCCTTGACTGTCTTTTTCTTGCCGTCGGCATTCTTGGCAAGCGAGTGGTTAGTGCCACGCTTGTAAATGGTAATCATCTTGTTGTCGATCTCATAGGCTAACCCGCCACCGAGAATCTTGTCCAAGACTGCAGACACAGGAGTGTCATCAAAGGAGGCAGACACCTTCTTGTTGGCATTCACTTCGTCCACTTTGTAGATTACAGACATCTTTGTCTGGCGTTCCACTTCCTTCAGTACGTTGCGCAGACTCTCATTACTGAACGATTTCGTCACAGTCTGGGCGTCTACACCCACAGCACTGAAACACAGTGATGCCAACAAGCATGCCTTAAGCAAATTTTCTTGCTTCTTGTTCATAGTGTTTTTGACTTAGTTTTTATAGTTTGACATATTGATAAGTTATATCATTAAATACTTATCTCATTAAGTAGTTAATCTTTGATAACGATTGTCTTGCCATCGCGAGTCACATGCATCTTTGTTATGCGTTGCAGGGCATCGATTACGTCGTCAATGGTCTCCTTGTTGCGCAATGATATGGAGAAACGCATGCGCTTGAGTTTCGCAGACTGTATGTATATGTTGACAGCATACTTGCGTGAAAGAAGTTTGGCAAGGTCTTCAAGACTAATGTCAGAGTATTCTGCCATATCTTGCACCCATGCGTGGTTATCGGAACTGTAACGGCTCTTGGTGAATTTTCCTGTACGCATGTCAAGGCTGACCATGTCACCAGGTTTCATGTCAAGATAGTCATTACCTTTTTCTATGACTACAGATCCTTGCATCAAAGATGTAGTGACATAGTTGTCATCGCTATAGGCAGAGATGTCGAAATGGGTGCCTTTCACCACTACATCATAGCCACGGGTATTGACAACAAACTCTGCACCGTCATGCTTCGCCACTTCGAAATAGCCCTGACCGTCAAGTTTCACAAGACGGTTGCGATCATTAAACTTTGTGGAATAACTCAAACGAGAACCAGCATTCAACCACACAAGTGACCCATCTGGCAGACTAAGACATGTCTTGCTGCCAGCAGGTACTGTCATGGTGAAATATTCCTCAGGCTGACGATTCATAATATACATACCAGAGAGAGCTGCGCTCACCAGCATCACCACGGCTGCTGCTGCAGCAATGACACGTCGAATGCTATTGCGGTTAGTCTTCGACTCTGACTCATGCACCAGAGTCTTAAACTTCCGCCAAGCGTTTTCTGTGACAATATCTGTATGAATACTCGATTTCCACTCCGACTCCCATTTGCGGAATGCAGACAGGTTTGCATCACACTGGGAAAGGTAATCAAAGAGCAACTTCTCTTCCTCAGGATTTATCTTTCCTTCGAAATATTTATTTGCCAATATCTTGTAGTTAGTATCCATCGTGCGCACTTATTTTCGTGATATATCTACTATAATAACAACATAATGTCAAGATACCCTACCCTAGAAACAAGGTTTTATGAAAATATTTTTTCATTTCTGCTAAAATTTATACTTTTGCACTACCATTTGCTGTACTAAAGAACATCACAGCACCTACATATTATACATAATGTCTAGGGGCTACGTAAAGGACATTAACTGATATTTCAAGTCAATATGCGTTTCTACGATAACGAGGAGGAACTTTTCGAAGACATAAAGACGGGAGAACCCGATGCCTTCGAATATGTATTCAGGACTTACTATCCTAGATTACGCAACTTTGCCAGACGCTTCATTGACAATGACGATGACTTGGAAGATATACTGCAAAACTGCTTTATACGCCTGTGGGAACACCACACAAAGTTGTCATCGGCATCCATACCAGCCCTACTCTACACTATCACCCGCAACAGTTGTCTGAACTTTCTAAAGCATCAGGCTACAATCAACAACCGCAAAATCATAAAGTCGAGTGATGCCATAGGTATTGAGGAACTTTATAGCCTCGACATGAAAGGAACTCCAGAGCAGGAAACAATCTACCATGAACTGGCATCGCAAATAGACCTTACGATGGAGGAACTCACTCCACGATGTCGCGAGATTTTCACCTTGAGTCGCATTGAGGGACTGAAAAACCGCGAGATAGCAGAGCGTCTTGGCGTTTCAGTGAAGGTAGTGGAAAAACACATATCACATGCCATTGCCATATTCCGCAAAGAGCTAAAGTCAGGAAAGATATCAGCCTTTCTACTTTTTTGGTTGCTGGATGCATAATCATCGGACAATGAAGGCAACTTCAACGAGCAGGATACTTATGCTCTTATAAGTTTTAGCAGACAGTAATAATTTTGGATGGCTATGTTCACTACAACTGCACAGAACAAAAAAGCTCCAGCCTTTTGCAAGACTGGAGCTTAATAATTATTGTGTACTAAGAGTTAGCTTATTTTGCAACCTCAACAGTAGCACGACGGTTGTAAGAAACTGGTGACAGATCCTTAACACCACCCTTACCTACGGTCTGGATGTTGTCACGGCTTACGCCCATCTTCACGAGCTGGTTAGCAACTGTCTCTGCACGCTTCTCAGAAAGCTTCTGGTTGTATGCCTTAGAACCTGTAGCGCTGTCAGCATAACCTGTAACAAGGAGGTTTGCGTTAGCGTCCTTAGCATACTCAGCAAGACCCTTAACATTTACGAGATCCTTCTTAGAAGCAATTGTAGACTTGTTGATGTTGAAGAATACTGATACAGGTGCACCAGCGTACTCCTTAACAATCTGCTTGTCCTGTGAAGCAGGCTTCTGGTTAGCGAGAAGATTTCTCAGACGAGCATTCTCTGCATTAGCGTCAGCGAGCTGAGCATTGAGAGCATCAATCTGTGCCTGTGAGAGAGCCTTGATAGCGTCAACATCTGGAGTCTTCTCCCAAGATGCCTTGCCAAGGTTGAATGTCAAACCAACTTCAGCGTAGAGCTGCTGGTCGTGCTTCTCCCATCCGAGGCCCTTGCGTGGACACTTAACAGTTGCATTGCCATCAGTCTCTGGCTCCTTGTACAACCAACCTGCTTCAAGGTTGATAGCCACGTGCTTGCTAACGCGCCACTGGTTCATCAGACCTACAGAATAAGACATTCCATAGAAGTCTGCAGACATATTGCGCTCAACACCAGCACCCAAGAACAAAGAGAAATTCCATACGCGTGTTGGATTATAACCACAAAGCAAGTTGCTCATGTTGAATACAGCCTGCTCCTGTGCATTCCAATACTTGTATTCATTCTTTGTCTCGTTGTTCACCTGACGGCCCCAAATACCATAAACCTTTGTACGGAGACCAAGACCAGGAGTAAACCACTTACCAATTGCAACAGATGCGTTAGGAGTAGCACGGAAGCTCTTGAAAGGAGAAGTAGCGAGGTTGCTGCCATGCTCCTGGCTTGAATAGAATGCGCTCCAGTTTGCGTTAACCTGAATAAACCAGTTAGACCAGAAAGAGTTTGTCGCAACACTGTACTTCTGTGTTGGATCTGCGTCCTGTGCCATTGAAGACAAAGAAACGCCGGCGAATGCCAAAGCAATCAATAACTTTTTCATAACTTTATAAATATTCCTTAAATAATATACAATAAAACACGTGGGCACAAAGCCCCTAACCATATTTTCTAACGCAAAGGTAGTAAGTTTTTTCTTTTCATCATTACTTTTTAACAAGAAACCACCATTTATATGTTAAATTTCTCTTTTTAACGAACAAAAAGAACAACCGGCTTACCTTTTTTACATAAAAAAGTGCTCTATTTCCGACTGACTAAGCATTGTAAATACCTTTTTTCCATCTGGGGTATAATTGACATTATCGCAGTTGCAGAGTTTCTGTACGAGGTCATTCATCTCCTCATTGCCCAATATTTGCCCGTAAGGGATTGCCGCCTTTCGTGCCATACTCAGTGCAAGAGAATGGTTTATCTCGTCCTTAACGGTGGTGCCCGACTGCATCGCATCTTCTATCATATCGCTGACAAGATGCGGAAGATCAAGACCTTCGAGCCCTGCCGGCACAGAATTGATGGCATAATTGAAAGCTCCAAGTGGTGTAAGCTCAAATCCCATGAGGGTCATCTCTTCGACGACGGTGTCAAGAGTAGCGGTATCACAAGCATCTAATTGCACTGCCTCGGGAAACAGCATCCTCTGCGACACTGCATTCTTCTCCTTTAGTCTACGAAGATAATCTTCATAGAGTATGCGTATATGCGCTCTATGCTGGTCTATTATCATCAGACCACCACGTGCGGAAGTGATTATATATTGTCCTTTATACTGATAATGCGCGGAAGGGATATCTGCCAACGGGTTATCATCCTTCGGCAAGTCGATGTCACTACTAAAGATATCCTCCTGTTCCTGACTCGGAATATTTGTACCTTGATAGAGGTCCTCCCATCCTGCCACATTATCCTTTGGCTGATGCGATGGGGAATAAAAGGGATTATAGGTAGGATTGAGCACTGCCTTGGGCAGTTCCACTCCCTCAGCCTCGCTAAATGTCGGCATATCGGGCTTGTCGTTTACATCAAAGTCAATGGTTGGAACTTCGCTGAATACTCCCACGGACTCACGTACGGCAGCAGATATTATCTGCCACACTGATTGTTCGTTTTCAAATTTTATCTCCGTCTTCGTAGGATGTATGTTTACGTCAATGTCTGACGGATCTGTTTCCAAATATATAAAATAAGGTACTTGCTCTCCTGCCGGAATCATCCTCTCGAAGACCGACATAACAGCCTTGGCGAAATAAGGATGCTTCATGAATCTGCCATTGACGAAGAAATACTGCTTGTTGCACTTCTTCTTTGCCGACTCAGGGCGACCTACAAATCCGCTGACATTACAGATTGATGTTTGGGCGTTGACATGCAGGAGTTCTTGTCCGAACTTCTTGCCGAAGATATCTGTTATGCGTTGGTGCATATTACCTTTCTTGAGGTTCATCACCTCTCCGCCATTGCTATGAAATGTAAATGCTATCTCGGGATAGACGAGAGCAATGCGCTCAAAAGAAGATATGATGTTGTTGAGTTCTGTGGCATTGCTCTTAAGGAACTTTCTGCGGGCAGGAACATTGAAGAAGAGGTTTTGCACCTTAAAGTTAGATCCAACTGAACATGAGCATGGCACTTGGCTTTGCACCTTCGATGCAGAGATGTTAAGGCAACTACCAAGATCGTCGCCTTCCTGCCGGGTGAGGAGTTCCACCTGTGCAACTGCCGCTATCGACGGCAAAGCTTCACCACGGAATCCCATGGTGTGGAGAGAGAACAAATCGTCTGCCTTACGAATCTTTGATGTGGCATGACGTTCGAAAGCAAGACGCGCATCGGTACCCGACATACCCTTACCGTTGTCAATAACCTGTATCATTGTCCTGCCGGCATCAACGACAAGAACATTTATCTCAGTGGCTCCGGCATCGACAGCATTCTCCACCAATTCCTTAATGACACTGGCAGGGCGCTGTATGACTTCTCCCGCAGCAATCTGGTTTGCCACGCTATCTGGAAGCAATTGTATCACATCACTCATCGTTATCCTCTACCCCTTTATTGCGTTATCCTTTATTTCATTTTCAGGTTCAACCGCTTTCATCTCTTTCGATTCAACCTTTGTTTCTTCTTTAGGCTCATCCTTTGGAGCCTCTACCGTCTCTGACTTATCGCTCTTTTCCACACGGTCAAAAACGTCATCTTTGTCTTTTGGTCGCAGCTCGTCATAGAGAACGAATCCAGGCAGGAGTTTCTTTTCTGGCGGTATCTGCGTCATTGGATACATGTCACTCACGTGCTTGCTCGTCCACACCTTTTCCATCTGACGTTCGGGAGTGAGATACATTCGGAGCGTGTCTGTCTCTGTATAGTTGAGCAACATTAGCGTGCTGTCCTGATCGTCCACAGGATAATATATCACCTTAACATTACCGATGGCTTCTGCCGTGCGCACATTACCGTCAACAAAGAAGGTATTCATCAAGTTTGACGATATCTGATTGTAGTGACCATCGTCATCACATTTCTCTATTGACAATGCATTTCCTTCGACATGAGCCTCACGTATAGTGCTGTCATTGGAATACACCTTTATAATGTCGCCTGTAACCTGACGGTTGCCATTCCACGCAATAGGGTCATGATACATAACCATGCAGGAATCTCGTGAATCGCCAACAAGCGAGTCGCACACAGCCTGCAGGTCTATTCTATATGCACGTACCTTATTAAAACAGTGTACCTTACGATAAACTGAGTCTGTATTAATATTGAAAGTATAGAGTTTAATACTGTCCGAATGCATATAGAGAGTATCTTTTTGCGAATAGTCTTTCACAAGAGCCTTCTCTGTGGCAAAACCATAACCGGTCTTTTCGTTATAGACGACATGTTCGCCATGGAGTTCATTCTTGTTTTGCACATCCACATACACCACCCTACCGAAGCCTTCGGCATCACCTGTATTCTTGTCATAATAGAGGCTATCGCCGGTGATATTCTTCTGTCCGTTGACAATTGTAGAACGTCCATAAAGTTTACTCTTGTCAGTCTTACTATCGAAATAGCCATCAGTAGTATTCACCTTTGCCGAATCCTGCGTGATGACAGAAGGACCAGTGACATGAGCCAACGACAGTTGGGTATCATAGTGCAGAGTGTCGGTCTCTATTCTCTGCTTATCATTGAGCATCACCACATGATAATTGAATACAGCCTGCTTTGTGGAGGTATTATATGTTCCCCAGTCTGCCACGAGTGTATTCTTTCCATCAATAAGTTTTCCTCCATCAGTAAAATAGGCATTCTCCCATAGACGGTCATAATTGAGACTATCGGTAAGCAAAGTCTGCTTCCTGTGCTTGAGCACAACATTTTTGCGTGCCTCGAGCATCTGCATCTGTCCGTCATAGAATCCATGGTCACAAGTCATCGACAGAGTGTCACCTTGAGTAAAATGTACATGTCCCATAGCCCTCACCGAGTTCTGCTGCTGATAGAAATAGGCACTATCGCACTTTAGATGCGCACCCTGATGCATGAACGACACATGACCCTTGACTATCTGCGCCTCGGGATTTGGTCCCATCACATCATAGTAGAGTTCATCAGAATGAAGCAAGTAGACACGCTCGTCCTTCTTCTGCACTTTCTTCTTTGGCTTTACCACAATATTGGCAAAGACAAGACAAAAGCCAAACAGGCATAGAACCGTCAACATGACAATTCTATGCCCACTATATTTCTTTGTACTGTTTTTATCAGTCATATTTCTATTTCACCCAACCTTCGTATTCAAAGTCACAGTCTTTATACTTGTCCTTCATACGGACATATGTCTTCTTTATTTTCTCCTTCACCCAATCATGAATGACTTGCTCGCGCTCCTTGTCAAGCACAATATTCTTCATGACTTGGAAGTCTTCCGTAATTGAAGCCTTATGTCCTTCAATGCGGTTCTTTAGTTTCACGATGGCAGCCTGAGTCTTGCCGTTTCGGTTTACCATGGTGAAAGCCTTTGAAATGTCGCCCACCTTCATGCCTTCCACTACACGTGCCACTTCTGTTGGCAGGTCTTTCATCTGGAAACGTGAAGTAAGCGAACGGTCGGCATTGTTTACCATCACACCCTGATTGTTTCTCGTATCCTTGTCGTCAGAAGCGTAAGCGGCAATTTCCTCGAAAGTGAACTTTCCTGCACGGATCTCATCTGCAAGGGAGTCTAGACGGTGTACCTCATGCTCGGTCTCTTCTGCAGTCACCTTCGGTATCTTCAGGATATGACGCACATTAACTTTATCACCTCTTTTATCAATAAGCTGGATGATGTGATAACCGAATTCACTCTCCACTATCTTTGACACCTTCTTAGGGTCAGTAAGGTTGAATGCCACATTGGCAAAAGCTTGGTCGAGCATACCTCGGCCGCTATAACCTATCTCGCCACCCTGACGTGCAGACTCTGTGTCATCAGAGTAGAGACGTGCCAATGTAGAGAAACTTGATGTTCCATTGGTCACTCTCTCCGTATAATCACGGAGTTCATCCTTGATGCGGTTTATCTCCTCCTGTGTCACCTTTGGTTTACGGGTGATAATCTCCACTTCCACCTCTGTAGGCACAAACGGAATACTGTCAGCAGGCATATTACGGAAATAGTCGCGCACATCTGCAGGTGTCACCGCTACGTCAGCCACAAGTTTTTCCTTCATTTTTCTCACAAGTTGTGAGTTCTTGAAGTCATCGTGCATCTGCTCACGTATCTGACTGATAGGCATCTTGCGATATTCCTCCAGCTTCTCTCTCGAGCCAATGAGATTTATCCAGTAGTTGATCTGCTCCTCTACACCTTGAGCCACCTCTGCCTCCGACACTTCTATAGAGTCAATGGCAGCCTGATGTAGGAAGAGTTTCTGAACAGCGATCTGCTCTGGTATAGAACAGTCAGGATTTCCTTTGAATCTCACGCCTTCTGCCTCAGCCTGCAGACGCATGGCCTCAACATCAGACTTCAGTATAGCTTCGTCACCCACTACCCAAATAACCTCATCCACGACGCTATTCTCATTGGGAGTGAACACATTCTTCACGCTGTCAGTGGAGTCTCCTCCACGCATATATGCGCCAACGCCATTCGCATGGGAACTGACACAAAACATTGCAGCCAATGATGCCACAGCACCAAGGAAGATCACTTTTCTTGTCATATTAATTCTTTTTCGCTACTTAGTGCTTATTCACAGTGGTAATAACAGACTTGTCCACTTCTACTACATATTTCTTACGCAATGCGGCTACCCATTCCTTCTCAAGTTGTTCCTGATAGTCTGCCACAACAAGTCCCTTCACGTCAGTGTAGTCTTCTGGCGACTTGATAATCTTGCCGTAGGTGGCAGTGTTTGGATAATCCTTCATTTCATTTATCTTGGCATCAGTTTTGAACTCATATTTGTCCACCAACTGATTGTCACCTTTCTTGAACACGCCCTTCTCTACTCTAATTCTCAGAACGCTGTCATTATTGAATGTATTTCGGAGAGTTGCATTCCATTTAGCAAAAGGCAAGCCTTTGACAGAAGCCTTCACAGCCTCAATATCAGCTACATCCTTGGTTCTATAGGCAATACCCTTGAATCGAGGTTCATCGAAAGCATACTTCTTCTTGTTCTTCTTAAAGAACTTTGCCAAGCCCTCTTCGTCTTTGGATGCCTTTTCCCATATGTTGCGGTTACTTATCTCATAGAGAAGCAATCCGTCATG
Source organism: bacterium (assembly GCA_963601795.1). GTDB lineage: Bacteria > Bacteroidota > Bacteroidia > Bacteroidales > Bacteroidaceae > Prevotella. The sequence goes on from CAVCGK010000018.1 coordinate 18,326, forward strand.
ATATTCCTGTATGAGATATTTCAGGTCAGAATCCGTTGCTACCATCTGCGCTCTTTTCTCGTCAAGCACCATCTCAGGTGTCACGCCAGGACCCTTTGCCTTCGCCAGAGAATCTATCTTCTGGTTAATAATCTGCTGCTTCAGACCGCGCTGATCTATAAATCTAAGTATATTCGTGCGCAACGAGTCGTATGGGAAGAAAGCACTTTTGTCACGCAACTGGATGATATGGTAGCCAGCAGCCGTCTTCACTGGTTCACTGGTCTCTCCCACCTTCATAGAGAATATCTTGTCATTAAACTCCTGCAAGGTCTGTCCATTCTGCATCCATGGCAATTCGCCACCTTGCACAGCAGATCCCTTGTCATCAGAATATTTCTTTGCGAGTTCTGCGAAAAGAGTCTTATCGAAAGAAGCCTTCTTCAGTACATTGTATATGGAATCAGCCCTCAACTTTGCAGCTTTCAGCTCGGCATCTGTAGCCCTCTGGTTTGCCAACACAAGAATATGGGCAGCCTTCACCAATCCTCCCAGACTGTCTACCCTATGCTGTGTCTCAGAATATATCTTCCTTGCCTCACGCTCCAAATCCGCGTCGGTAATCATTGCCGGACGTATCTGTTGGTCACGATAGGAAACAAACTCTTTCTTAAAAGAAGACAGCGTGTCCATCTTTTCGCTTTCGGCTGCAAGCACCTTGAGTTTGTAGTTTATAAATAATTCGACATATTCGTCTACGGTCTTCTTGTCTATCACCCCCTCCGAATTATTCTTATTATAGGAATATTCAAATTCAGAGCGTGTAACAGGCACACCGTTGATACGCATTATCACAGGATCCTGTGCCGTCTGCGCCACAGATGGCACTGTGGCAGCAAACAATAGCACGGGGAGAATTGTTTTCAGTTTCATTTCAATGTCTTTGATTTCTTATCCTATCAGAAACGGACGTTCCCGTTTTACATAGGACGGCTATAGTTAGGAGCCTCGCTTGTGATTATCACCTCATGAGGATGGCTCTCAAGCACACCAGCATTGGTAATTCTCGTAAACTTGGCATCATGGAGGGCTACAATATCCTTTGCTCCACAGTAGCCCATACCTGAGCGCAGACCACCTACGAGCTGATAAATCACCTCCTGAACAGTTCCTTTATAAGGCACGCGTCCAGCGATACCCTCTGGTACGAGTTTCTTTGTTTCTTTCACTCCACCCTGGAAATATCTATCCTTTGAACCGTTCTCCATTGCTTCGAGAGAACCCATTCCGCGATAGCTCTTGAATTTTCTTCCGTTAAAGAGGATTGTCTCACCTGGAGCTTCCTCTGTACCAGCAACGAGCGAACCTACCATTACGCAGTATCCACCAGCAGCAAGAGCTTTCACCACATCACCAGAATAACGCAGACCACCATCAGCGATAAGAGGCACATCTGTTCCTTCAAGAGCTTTTGCTACATCATAGATAGCAGACAACTGAGGAACGCCAACACCTGCAACGACACGGGTTGTACAGATAGAGCCAGGACCGATACCTACCTTTACTGCATCAGCTCCTACCTCAACGAGCTTCTTAGCAGCCTCACCAGTTGCAATGTTACCTACCACAATATCCACATCTGGGAAAGCAGCCTTTGCCTCACGCACCTTCTCAATAACACCTTTGGAATGTCCGTGTGCAGTATCGATAACGATGGCATCGACACCAGCCTTCACCAAAGCTTCCATTCTTTGGAATGTATCTGCAGTAACGCCTACACCGGCAGCCACTCTCAGTCGACCTTTGCTATCCTTGCAAGCCATAGGCTTATCCTTGGCTTTTGTGATATCCTTGTAGGTAATAAGTCCAATGAGATGATAGTCCTCATCAACAACAGGCAACTTCTCTATACGATGCTCCATAAGAATCTGAGAAGCAGCCTCAAGATCTGTCTGCTGATGTGTAACGATTATATTCTCTGAGGTCATCACCTCATCAATAAGTCTGTCCATGTCACGCTGGAAGCGCAAGTCGCGATTGGTAACGATACCCACCAAACGGTTATCATCATCCACAACGGGAATGCCACCGATGTGATATTCAGCCATAATAGCAAGAGCATCTTTCACCTTTGATCCGCGCTTGATGGTCACAGGATCATAAATCATACCGTTCTCGGCACGCTTCACGATTGCCACCTGACGCGCCTGCTCCTCTATTGACATATTCTTGTGGATAACTCCGATTCCACCCTCACGTGCTATAGCTATAGCCATAGGTGCCTCGGTCACAGTGTCCATAGCTGCTGTGACAAACGGAACTTTCAGTTCGATGTGTCTTGAGAACTTTGTCGACAAGCACACTTCATTTGGAAGAACCTCAGAATAAGCGGGAATAAGAAGGACATCGTCGTAAGTCAGACCGTCCATGACAATTTTATCTGCAACAAATGATGACATAATATTTTGGAATTTATTGCATGCAAAATTACCAAAATATTCTCACATAACGCAGAGATACTGGTCAATTCTTCGGGTATATTAATTCTATTTAACGAAGTATCAAAAGAGCCTTATCAGTTAGCCATTTCTGACATAAACTTCAGTCTGACAAGCCTTACTTCATTCTCCGTATAAACATCTCCCAACTCGTTCATTGCCACGCTTATTCTATCCGTTTCGCTATCGAGAAAATAGTCATAGATATCATCTATCTGTTCCTCATCGAAAATCTCTTCGAGATAGTAATCGATATTTATTTTCGTACCACTATAAACTATAGCATCGAGTTCATCGAGCAATGCTTCAAACTCCATGCCCTGCATCTTGGCAATTTCGTCGAGAGGTCGCTTCTTGTCTATATACTGAATTATCTTCACCTTGGCTAGCGACTTTTTCGCTACGGTTCTTATTCTGAATTCCTCAGGACACTCAATATCGTTTTCCTCACAGAATTTGCTTATAATCTTCACAAACTCTGCACCATAGCGTTTTGCCTTGCCTGCACCCACACCAGGGATATTCTGCAGTTCGGCAATACTTACGGGATACATTGTTGCCATATGTTCCAAGGAAATATCCTGGAATATAACGTATGGCGGCACATGCTGTCTGGCAGCGATGTCACGACGCAAATCTTTAAGTATGGCATAGAGTTCTGGAGAGAGCACAGCCTCACCTGTTTCTACCTGGTTCTCATAGTCACCGTCATCAAAATCCACATCGTCAACAATCATGAAAGGCTCAGGATTAGATATATACTCCCTACCCTTGTCCGTAAGTCTCAGCACTCCGTAATTATCAATCTCCTTATACAAGTAACCAGCAAGGAAAGCCTGACGAATCACTGCATTCCATTTCTTCGGATCTAGGTCTTCTCCTATTCCAAATTCATCCAATGTTTCATGTTTGTGAGAAACAAGATCATCGGTTGCACGGCCCTTGACAAAGTTGATAACATACTGTTGCTGGAATTTCTCCTTGAGCGCCCTCACACTCTTGAGCACAGCAAGCAGATACTCCTTGGCTTCATGCTTTTCTTTCGGATGACTACAGTTGTCACAATTACAACAATTATCCGCAGTATACTCCTCACCGAAATAACCGAGAATCATCTTGCGTCTACACACGGCAGACTCCACATACGCCACCATATCCGACAAGAGTTGCTTGCCTACATTCTGTTCGACAGGAGGTTTCGCCTCCATAAACTTCTCAAGTTTTTTGAGGTCACGTCGAGAATAGAATGCCAAGCAATAGCCCTCACCACCATCACGACCAGCACGACCAGTCTCCTGATAATACCCCTCTATACTCTTCGGAATATCATAATGGATAACAAAACGCACATCTGGCTTGTCTATACCCATGCCGAAAGCTATGGTTGCCACGATAACATCTATGCGTTCCATAAGAAAATCGTCCTGAGTGCGCGAGCGTAAATCGGCATCAAGACCAGCGTGGTAGGCTGCGGCTCGAATATCGTTCACCTTAAGATGCTCAGCCAGTTCCTCCACTTTCTTCCTCGACATACAGTAGATGATACCACTTTTGCCTTTACGCTGCCGGATGAACTTTACTATTTGATTGTCCACATCCTTTGTTTTCTGCCTTATCTCATAATAGAGATTCTGACGATTGAACGAACTTTTGAATTCCTTGGCATCCATGATACCGAGGTTTTTCTTTATGTCCGTCTTCACCTTGTCAGTAGCAGTGGCAGTAAGCGCAATAATCGGTGCCACGCCTATCTGTTCTATCACAGGACGCAGATTGCGGTAGTCGGGACGGAAGTCATGTCCCCATTCCGAGATACAATGAGCCTCGTCTATGGCATAGAACGAAATCTTAACATCCTTAAGAAACTGTATATTCTCCTCTTTCGTCAACGATTCCGGAGCCACATACAGCAGTTTTGTTACGCCGCTCTTCACGTCATTCATCACCTGTTGCAATGCTGGACGCGAGAGTGTCGAGTTGAAGCAATGAGCAAGACCTTGGGTCTCACTCATGCCGTTTATCACGTCAACCTGATTTTTCATGAGAGCGATGAGTGGGGACACTACTATGGCTGTACCTTCCATCATCAGCGAAGGCAATTGATAGCAGAGGCTCTTGCCTCCTCCCGTAGGCATCAGCACGAACGTGTCGTTGCCCTCAAGCAGATTACAGATGACTGCCTCCTGGTTTCCTTTAAACGTGTCAAAACCGAAGTGACTCTTCAACGCTGCATATATCTGCTTTTTCATTTTCTCAGGTTCTCTCATCAGGTTTCTGTTATCAGTTGACTATTTCTATTGCAGTTGGGCTTTATCCAACTGTGTCTTCACATATTCAGGTGTCACTGTAAACTCCTTCTTGTCGCCTGAAGGAATCTCAAACATGGCATCTATCATCACAGCCTCCACTATAGACCTCAGTCCACGGGCACCGAGTTTATATTCCACAGCCTTATCCACAATACTCTCCAGCGCAGCCTCCTCGAAGGTCAGTTTGATACCGTCCATCTCGAATAGCTTCTCATATTGACGCACAATGGAGTTCTTCGGTTCCACAAGGATGCGGCGCAGAGCAGCGCGGTCAAGTGGATTAAGATATGTAAGAACTGGCAGACGACCGATAATTTCCGGTATTAGACCGAATGACTTAAGGTCTTGCGGGAGTATGTATTTCATCATATTCCCCTTGTCTATATGCCTCACATTCTGCACTGAGTTATAACCCAACGTATGGGTATTGAGTCGTTGCGCAATTTTATTTTCTATACCGTCGAAGGCACCGCCACAGATAAAGAGTATATTGCGTGTGTCCACATGTATATAGTCTTGATCTGGATGCTTACGTCCTCCCTTTGGCGGCACATTAACCATAGTTCCTTCGAGCAACTTGAGCAAACCTTGCTGCACACCTTCACCACTCACGTCGCGCGTGATGCTCGGATTGTCGCTCTTGCGGGCTATCTTGTCTATCTCATCGATGAAGACAATACCTCGCTCTGCACGTGGCACATCATAGTCAGCCACCTGAAGCAGACGAGAGAGGATGCTCTCCACATCTTCGCCGACATAGCCAGCCTCGGTAAACACAGTTGCATCAACTATAGTAAACGGCACATCGAGCAATTTTGCAATGGTGCGTGCCATGAGGGTTTTACCCGTACCTGTGCTTCCCACCATTATTATGTTGCTCTTCTCTATCTCCACACCGTCATCACCCACCGACTGCGAGAGTCGCTTGTAGTGATTGTAGACGGCCACTGAAAGATAACGCTTGGCATCATCTTGACCTATAATGTAATTGTCGAGATATTCTTTTATCTCCTTCGGCTTCGGCACTTTTTTCATGTCTGGCACATCCACCTTCGGTTTGCCTTCCATAGAATTCATTGCCGCCTGGGCTATATCCCATGCCGAACGGGCACAATCCTCACAGATAAAACCATTGAGTCCTGTGATGAGAAGTCCCACCTGCGACTCGGTTCTTCCACAGAAACTACATGCCTTTTCCTTCTGTCTTGCCATCTGTCAGTTTATTTATTTTTGCGCTCAAGCACATTGTCTATCATTCCATATTCCTTTGCCTCTGCCGCAGTCATCCAGTAGTTACGATCGGAATCCTGCCACACCTTATCGTAAGGAGTATGCGAGTGGTCTGCAATGATGGTATAGAGTTCCTTCTTGAACTTCTGTATCTCTCTTGCCTCTATCTCAATATCAGAAGCCTGACCCTGCACTCCACCGAGTGGCTGGTGTATCATCACACGACTATGAGGCAATGCCGAACGCTTACCTTCAGCTCCTGAAACGAGCAATACCGCTCCCATCGAAGCAGCCATTCCTGTGCAGATTGTTGCCACGTCACTCTGAATGAACTGCATTGTGTCATAGATACCGAGACCTGCTGTCACGCTTCCTCCAGGAGAGTTGATATAGATAGATATATCCTTACCTGGATCTGTACTGTCAAGATAGAGCAACTGTGCCTGCAATGTATTTGCCGTGTAGTCATCTATCTGTGTGCCAAGAAAGATTATTCTCTCCATCATGAGTCGAGAGAATACGTCCATCTGAGTCACATTAAGAGTTCTTTCCTCAAGAATATAGGGATTGAGATACTGGTTTTGTGCACTCACAACATCATCGAGCACCATTCCATTGATGCCGAGATGACGAGTGGCGAATTTTCTAAAATCGTGGTTCATATAGCCTTGCAATCCTTTTGTATAGACTGTATATATTATATAATATGTAAGAGGAGTTTTCAACTCAATCTCCCCTTCATATTACAAAGATAGGAAATAAAGTTGAAAACTCCTCACAAAACAACGTGGAATTTTCTACGTCAGTTTATTTTTCCTGCATAAGTTTGTTGAATTCGTCGAGGGTTACTTCCTTCTCGTCAAGCTTCACAATACCCTTCAGCACACCTACGAGCTTAATGTCGATGGCACGATCTACGAGTCCGTCAACGCTCTCACGATGCTTCAGCATCTCCTGAGCGTAGTTCTCGAGATACTCCTCAGGCACATTGTTCATACCATACTGAGCGAACTGCACACGTGCTGCCTCGACAGCCACGTCCTTGATGTCCTGGTCCTCAACCTTAATTTCATTTGCAGCCACGAGCTTCTCCTTAATGAGGTGCCATGTCAACTGCTTAATGCTTTCCTCGTAGTTCTTCTCTACAAACTCCTCGCCCTTGTCCTTATTGTTGTCGAGCATGATGCGCTTGAGCAGAGCGTCTGGATAGGTCAACTTGCCAACCTTCTTCTCAATGTGCTCGCGTACGTCGAGGAGGAACTTATAGTCAGAGTCTGACTGAAGCTGAGTCTTGAGACCCTCGGCAATCTTAGCACGGAATGCAGCCTCGTCAGCACACTCGCCAGCACCAAAGATTGAGTCAAAGAGCTTCTGGTCTACAGCAGCCTTCTGGAAGCGACTGATAGAAGTCACCTGGTAGCTGAAGTTGCCTGTATGGTTTGCAGCGTCTTCCTTCTCTATCTTAAGAACAGCAGCAAGCTCTGTCTCGCCATACATCTTGCTTGGGTTGATGGTGAGGATATCGCCTGGCTTTGCCTTCTCGAAGATCTTCTTCTGATCCTCGTCCTTTGAGTAGTTAGGCATGATTGAAGCCTCGCTCACTGTAACGCCACCCTCGAGAGTGTTACCCTCTGCATCGAGCTCACGGAGATCACCCTTCAGGATGTCATTCTCAGCATACTCGTCAGCCTCTACGTAAGAACCTGTGCGTGAAGCGAACATATCGATCTGACGGTTTACGATATCGTCGTCAATCTTTATTGTGTGGTAAGCCACCTTGTCGTGACCTGACAATTTCACCTCAAACTCTGGTGCCACAGCGATGTCAAACATGAATGTGAACACTGAGTCCTTCTCCAGATCCTGTGCCTCCTGCTTCTCTGAAGGAAGTGGCTGACCAAGCATCTGAATCTTGTTGTCGCCCAGATACTTGTAGATCTGCTCGCCAACAAACTTGTTGATAACATCCATCTTTACAGATGTGCCATACATCTTCTTCACCATGCCCATTGGCACCATGCCAGGACGGAAACCAGGAACATTCGCACGCTTGCGGCAGGTCTTGAGCTCCTTCTCCACAGCATCCTTGTAATCAGCCTCTTCAACGGTGAGTGTCAACAGACCATTGATTTTGTCGGGGTTTTCAAATACAATATTCATCTTTTATTATTTATATGATTTAAATTATTGCACACGTACAAGTTGCAAAATTACAAAATTAATGCCAAAGCACCTAAGTTTCACCACACTATTTTGTTTTTCATCGCCAAAGCCACACTGTCAGCATTTCTCGCCCGTTACGTATGCAATATCTTTGTATTCAAACTGTCACAGTCTTTCAATGCCAAAGCAACTGGACTGCAACAAGCACCTCATAACTTTGCAACCGAAATCAGAATGGTAAAAAGATTATGAAGGTAAAAAGGGGGATTATTGCATTAGGGATGTTGTCGGCGGTAAGTTTACCATCATGGGCACAACAGCTCAAAGGCGTTGTCATCGACAACAACTCAAAGGAGACGCTCATCGGTGCTGTCATTTCCGTGGATGGAACTGACCTGAAGGCGGTAACCGACATCGACGGCAACTTTCAGATTGACGGATTAAAGAAGAACAAGACTTATACCTTGTATATAAAGTACATGGGATATAAGACTCAAAGAATTGACGGGATAAGATTAAAGGATGACACGGGGACAGATAATATGACCATCACCATGCTTCCGGATGAACAACAGCTGAAGGAGGTGACCGTTACTGCCATGGAAAGGCGAAACACTGATGTAGCAATGTTGCAGGTAGCAAAAAACAGTCCCGTCATCGTAAGTAATGTATCGGCACAAGAAATATCACGCACGCAAGACACCAACGCAGGTGAGGTGATACGCCGTGTGCCTGGAGTGAGCCTCATCGACGACAAATTTGTGATGGTGCGTGGACTGTCGCAGCGCTACAACAACGTGTGGATAAACGGCGGTGCAGTGCCAAGTTCGGAGGCTGACTCGAGGGCTTTCTCTTTTGACATCATCCCTAGCTCACAAATTGATAACCTCACCATAGTAAAATCTCCTTCGGCAGAATATCCAGCCGACTACTCGGGTGGATTCATCGTGGTAAACACTAAGGAAATTCCATCAGAAAACAATCTCTCTTTTTCCATCGGTGGCAATTGGAACACTAGCACAGCCTTTCAGGATTTCTCTTACTCGAAAGGCTCTGCCACCGATTTCTTAGGATTCGACAATGGATTGAGAAACCTAAAAGGTGGAATAAACGCTTCGCTCAATCCCTTATATAGCAGCAATCAACAGCTAGTGGGCGACAATCTCTACGACCTGCGTGGCAACGGATTGAACAACGACTGGACGCTAAAAAACAAGAAACCTCTTGGTGATCTGAAGTTGGCTGCCAACCTCAACCATCGATGGTATTTGGGAGGAAGGACGCTCGGCATGCTTGCCGCCGTGAACTACACGTCGGAATACCGCACCTACGAGAACATGGAGAATAATCTCTTCGGTATCTACGACGCCACCAACGACAAGTCAAACTACCTTCGCCAGTCTGTAGACAATCAATACAACAACAATGTGCGACTTGGAGCCATGCTCAACTTCACTTTTCTCTCCAAGGACGGCAACCACAAATATCAGTTGAAGAACATCTTCAACCAACTCGCTACTAGCCGCTACACATGGCGCGAGGGTGTGGATGCCCAGAGCAACTTGGAGAACAGTGCAGAGTATTACTATCGCAGTCGCACCACCTATAACGGTCAGTTTACCGGTAAGCACACCTTCACCCATGATGCCCTTGACTGGAGCTTCGGCTATGCGTATGCCAACCGCCATTTGCCTGACCGTAAAAGATATCTCCTCAACGATATTCAGGACCCTGGCACCATCGCCCTGCATACTGGCAACGACATATCCCGCGAATGGACAAAACTCGATGAGCACATCTTCTCTATTGGCGTTAACGACAAGCACCAGTTTCATTTCGGCTCATGGGAGCCTTCACTACAGGCAGGAGGTTATGGTGAGTATCGCACCCGCGAGTATCTCACCCGCTCGTTCTATTATCAGTGGAACCCAAGCACCAACACCTTGCCCGACAACTTCCAGCACAGCGACATCACGCAGCTCCTGAGCAACGAGTCAAACATGGGAGCCGACAAGCTCTATATCTTCGAACAGAAGCTAATGCGCAACAACTACCGCGGACACAACACACTGGGCGCAGGATATCTGGCGATGTCTCTCCCCTTTGGCAAGCTCGGCATCCACGCCGGTGTCCGCTTTGAACATAACGACATGGAACTCATCTCCAACACACGCGACTATGAAAAGAGCGAGACGAGCACCCACTACAAGACCAATAATCTGTTTCCGTCTCTTAATTCCACCTACAAGATTAATGACAAGCATCAGGTACGACTTTCATATGGACGAAGCATCAACCGCCCAGAGTTCCGCGAGGTTTCATCTTCGGTCTACTATGATTTCGACCTTGCCAGCGACGTGCAGGGTAACACAGAACTGAAGAGTTGCTATGTGGACAACCTCGATTTGCGATATGAATTCTACCCCTCACGTGGTGAGATAATATCGTTAGCAGCCTTCTACAAGCACTTCGACTCGCCTATAGAGTGGACTTACACGGTGGCTGGTGGCACCAACCTTATATATAGTTACAAAAACGCAAAAAGCGCAAACAACTACGGACTGGAACTTGACATACGCAAGTCACTGGACTTCCTCGGTCTACCTGACTTCAGCTGGTCATTCAACGGTGCATTGATCAAGAGCAAGGTGCAGTTTGAGAAGGGGGCAAAGGAGGAAAACCGCCCAATGCAGGGACAGTCGCCTTACCTCATCAATACGGGTTTCTTCTATAAAAACGAAAAACACCAGCTCGACATCGCCCTGCTCTACAACCGCATCGGCAAAAGAATCATCGGCGTGGGAAGAAGCGAGGGAAGCAGCGCAAGCGATGACAACGCCAGAGTGCCCCACAGCTATGAGATGCCAAGAAATGTGATTGACTTCTCATTGGGCAAAAAGTTTGGAGACCACTGGGAGGTAAAGATGAACATAAGGGATCTCTTGGCAGAGAAGGTGTATTACAAGCAGTTCGCTCACGCTACGTATGCCGACGGTAGTACGAAGGAAATAGAAGAAATCTCAAGATGCTACAAGCCAGGCAGAAACATCGGACTGCAGGTAATATGGAAATATTGAAAAATTGAAGGATAATAATTGTTTAACAAAATAAACAAAAACATGATTAACAAGATGTATTTATTCGGATGCATGGGCATCCTCGCAGCATCTGCCTTGTTGGCAAGCTGCAGCAGTGACGACAATGGTGGAAACAACGATGGCGAGACGACAGCCTACGTTTGGGGCAAGGATGGCGACTTAAACGCTTGCGACCACCTCCTCTTTGGCGATGACGGAAAGGAAAATGCCAACGGCACTGTGATAGGTAACGGTGACCAGCAGTTCGTGTTCACTGGAAAACAGACTCTGAAGAAAGGCACATACACCCTCAAGGGATGGGTTTATGTAAGGGACGGTGCAGAACTCACAATTGAGCCTGGCACAATAATTAAGGGTGACAAGCTCACCAAGGCTGCCATCATAGTGGAGCGCGGTGGCAAGATTCATGCCACGGGTACTGCCACAGAACCTATCGTCTTCACCTCTGCACAGGTTGCTGGTAGCCGTCGCCCTGGCGACTGGGGCGGTGTCATCATCTGCGGTAAGGCTCACAACAACCAGATCGAAATGCAGATAGAGGGTGGTCCTCGCACCAAGCACGGTGGCACAGACAATGCCGACAACTCTGGCGAGTTGCAGTATGTGCGCATCGAGTTTGCCGGCAATCCATTCAAGGCAGACCAGGAGATTAACGGTTTGACAATGGGTTCGGTAGGTACGGGCACAAAGATTGACCATATACAGGTGTCTTACTCCAACGACGACTCTTACGAATGGTTTGGCGGTAGCGTAAACTGCAAATACCTCATTGCATACAAGGGTTGGGATGACGACTTCGACACCGACAATGGTTTCTCGGGCAATGTGCAGTTTGGTTTGGCTGTTCGCGATCCAAGGATTGCTGACCAAAGCCAAAGCAACGGTTTTGAGAGCGACAACTGCGCTGACGGTGCTCCGGTGAGCCCTTACACCACAGCCACATTCTCCAACATCACCTTCATTGGTCCAAAGACAGCCTCTGACTTCTCCAATGACTCGAAATACATCACGGCTGGCGACTATTTCCCCAACAACGGTTCAGGTCTTGGCAAGTTCCAGGCTGCCATGCAGATTCGTCGTTCCTCACGTCTTAACTGCGTGAACTCTGTCGTTACCGATTGGCCTATCGGTCTTATTATCGACGGCGAGAAGGGTGACACTCCTGCACAGGCAAAGGCAGGCACATTGAAGTTGCAGAACATCTATATCGCCAACGCCGACGTCATTGGCACAGATGCAAACAAGTGCTATGAGGACAAGGAGTATGACTTCTCCGCCAAAGCAGTGAAGGCTGACAGTCAGCAGAGCTATTCACACACATTCTTTGAGGCACAGTCAGGCAACAAGTATTTGGCAGACAAGTCGAGCCTTATGCTTACAGACGGCAAGGGCGTAGGCGTTCCATTCATGCCACAGGCTGGCAGCGCTCTCTTCGGTGCGCAGAATTTCACAGGTCTCGACAGTTGGTTTACCTCCGTCAGCTACATTGGAGCTTTCAATGCCAACGACACTTGGATGGACGGATGGACAAACTTTGACCCACAGAACACGAACTACTAAAATAAGGAGTGTAGATATAGTTTATAATCAAGAAAGCGGGCGTGTCATTGTCAAAAGATGGCACGCTCGCTATTTTATAAATTGTATTACAGCAACTACAGGCAAGCATAAAGAGCAACTTTTTCTTGTCGATTCAAGAAAATACACTATCTTTGCATAATACAAGACTGGAATTTAAATCATGAGTCCAAAATTCAAAGAGCAGAATGGTTATATATTCAAGATTTACTCCAACGAGGAGTCCCGAATACACATTCATGTTCTAAAAGCCGAGAATGAATGCAAGTATTGGTTAGAACCTGATATAGAGCTTGCAGAAAACTTCGGTTTTAATAGTAAAGAATTAAGTTACATTGAAAAGATACTTCAAGAATATGGAGACGATTTTAAAGTCAAATTCACAAAACACACAGGTAAGCGTGTTGATGATTAACGATAAAGGAATCATGCTTTCCGTAAAAGGTAACGATTATTTTATATCATATAATCGCATTCCTTGGATGAAACATGCTTGTATCTCCGATGCTCTTGACGTAAAAATGAGTGGACGCAATGCAATCGAATGGCCACAACTTGACATAGACCTGGAAATTGACAGTTTGAAGCACCCTGAGCGTTACCCTCTTATTATGAAGAGAAGCGAAACTGAAGTATTGTAAATATTAGGCGAACCACTTCACGACACAAACCCCATTAGCAAATGAGGTTCATCTCATGAACAGATGAAGCAGACTGTATTTACAATTGATGTCAGACTTCCCCTTCGTCAACCACAAATTCTTTCTTCTGCAACACGAAATTCTTTCCGAGATATTTTTCCTTCACTATCGGGTTTGCTGCAAGTTCTTCCGGATTACCTTGAAAGAGAATGCGTCCTTCAAAGAGCAGATAGGCGCGGTCGGTGATGGAAAGAGTCTCATGCACATTGTGGTCGGTGATAAGGATACCGATGTTGCGGTATTTCAGTTTCCACACGATGTTCTGTATATCTTCCACTGCTATAGGATCCACGCCAGCGAATGGCTCGTCGAGCATGATGAATTTCGGGTTGATGGCAAGACAACGTGCTATCTCTGTGCGTCGACGCTCACCACCCGAGAGCTGGTCGCCCTTGTTCTTTCTCACCTTGGTGAGACGGAATTCTGCTATAAGGCTCTCCAACTGGCGAAGTTGCTCCTCGTGTGAAAGTTTGGTAGTCTCAAGGATAGACATAATGTTGTCTTCCACACTCATCTTGCGGAATACGCTCGCCTCCTGTGGCAGATAGCCTATGCCATTACGCGCACGCTTGTAGACAGGATAGTCGGTCACCTCCACATCGTCAATGAAGATATGTCCGTCATTAGGCACCACAAGTCCAGTGGTCATATAGAAAGATGTGGTCTTGCCGGCACCATTAGGACCGAGCAGACCTACAATTTCTCCCTGACGCACGTTGATAGACACGTCATTGACCACTGTGCGTTTGCCATATCGCTTCATCAATCCTTCGGCACGCAATACTGACGAGCCCTCGGCATGTAGAGATTTCGTTTCCTCCATAGCATTATTCCATTTATCTGCAAAATTAGCAAATTAAAGCCTAATAACCTTACATCGAATAAAAACTATTTGCCCGTTTGCAGTTTTTTAGCGGATTTTGGTTACTTTTGCAACATTGTAAAAACAAACACAAGGATGTTTATATCAGGAAAAATAGAAAAGTTTCTCGAGACCTTCGGACGCTACCTCATATTAATGGGACGCACATTCAGCCGACCGGAAAGAATGCGCATGTTTGGCAAGCAATACGTTAAGGACATGTGTTCGTTGGGCATCGACTCCATCGGCATCGTGCTGCTGATTTCATTCTTCATCGGTGCCGTGATATGCATACAGATGAAGCTCAACATACAAAGCCCGTGGATGCCACGATGGGTGTCGGGCTACACCACGCGTGAGATTATGCTCTTGGAGTTTTCATCAAGTATTATGTGTCTTATCCTTGCCGGAAAAGTTGGCTCCAACATCGCTTCCGAGCTCGGCACCATGCGTGTGACGCAGCAGATAGATGCCCTCGACATCATGGGAGTCAACTCGGCTGGCTATCTCATTCTGCCGAAGATATTGGGGCTCATCACCATCATGCCTTGTCTGGTGATATTCAGTTCGCTGACTGGCATCATCGGTGCTTATGCCACCGCCTACATAGGTCACATCCTCACTCCTGAGGACCTCACGGCAGGTCTGCAGCACGCATTCAACTCATGGTTTGTGTGGATGAGTATCATCAAGAGCCTCTTCTTCGCATTCATCATTGCCAGCGTGTCGTCATTCTGCGGCTACACCGTGGAGGGTGGCAGTGTGGAAGTGGGACGCGCCAGCACCACGGCTGTGGTGAGCAGCAGCGTGCTCATTCTTTTCTCCGACGTATTCCTCACACAGTTGCTGAGCTAAACCCACACATTCCTATTTACAACAGGCGGACGCAGACTTCCGCGCAACCTATTATTAAGAAACTGACATGATAGAAGTAAAGAATCTATATAAGGCATTCGACGACAAGGAAGTGCTCAAGGGCATCAACGCACAGTTTGAGGACGGCAAGACAAACCTCATCATAGGCCAGAGCGGATCGGGCAAGACTGTGCTCATGAAAAATCTCGTGGGACTGCTCACACCCACAAGCGGACAGGTGCTTTATGACGGTCGCGACTTCGTGGCAATGTCGAAGAAAGAGAAAGTGATGATGCGCCGCGAGATGGGTATGATATTCCAGTCGGCAGCTCTTTTCGACTCTCTGTCGGTGCTTGAAAATGTAATGTTTCCGCTCGACATGTTCTCCGATATGACTCTGCGTGACCGCAAGAAGCGTGCGCAGGAATGTCTCGACCGTGTCAACCTGATAGATGCACAAAACAAGTTTCCTGGTGAAATATCGGGAGGTATGCAGAAGCGTGTGGCTATAGCGCGCGCCATAGTGCTCAATCCAAAATATCTCTTCTGCGACGAACCGAACTCGGGTCTTGATCCGAAGACTAGCCTTGTCATTGACGAACTGCTGTCGGGCATCACACACGAATTCAACATTACAACCATCATCAACACCCACGACATGAACTCGGTGATGGGCATCGGTGAGCACATCGTGTTCATCTACAAGGGACACAAGGAATGGGAAGGCACCAAGGATGATGTCATCAGTTCCACCAACACCCGCCTCAACGACCTTGTCTTCGCTTCCGACCTCTTCAAGAAAGTGAAGGAAGTGGCAAACGAATAGAAGTCTGATGCACGTACGTGCGTTGACTGATGAACGTACGTGCGTTGGCTAATGAACGTACGTGCGTTTGAGTAAGCTCTTTTTAAACTTAAAGGACCGCAACTGCATCGATGGCAATTGCGGTCCTTTATTTTTATGTGTTTACTCTACGATTACTTGTAGAGGTAGAGGTCACCTACACATGGGGTGTTATAGTCGTCGCCATAGTAGAGACCGTAATAGCAAGACTTTGCCTCAAATCTCACATACTTGCATGTCACAGGAGCATAGAAATTGATGCAGACAGTGTTGCGAGAAGTGCCTACCTCAAGGGTGCCTCCAGTCTGTGATGTCCAGTTCACATTGTCATCGCTCGTCAGTATGTCGATTTCATAAGGTCCATAGTACATGCTATAACCATAGACAAACGACAAACCGGCAACAGGCTGCGGTTCATTGAATTTACAGGTGATGACACCAGGACCGTCATACATATAGACCATTGTTTCTTTGCTACCGTCCATGAGGTCATTGGTAACATCTTGGTCATCAAAGGTCATTGTAACCTCATCGGCAGAGATCTGTGTCTTGCTCGCCAAAGTTTCCTTGTTGGTGTCCTTAAAGTTTGTCACCTTCTTGTTCACCAACACATAGTAGGTGTTGTGGTCACCAGCAATTGCCACCTCTGCATCAGATGCTGTGGAAGAGATTGACAGTGCAGCCACGCCCTTGCTCGCGATATTCTTCAGCGACTCACTTCCTGCTATCTTAAACTTAACAGGTTCTGAAGACACTGCCTTTCCTGCAGGGATGGTCACCTTGGCAGTCTCCATAGTCAGCGTACCTGCAGGCAATGCTTCATAGTTATTGCCATAGGCAGCGGCTTCCTCAGTATCCTCCGCCACTGTAACGGTGACATCCTTGTCAACAGGCCGGTTAATATGCACATACAGTTCAAACTCATCATTCTCCAAAAGCATGCTGACAGGAGTCTGTATGACAGATGCCGATGCAGTGTTTGTAGGTGCAGCAAGTTCATTGATATACACCTTTGGGCAGGTGCTCTGCACTTCCTCAGGATGGAGGAGCGAACCCAGTTCCGGCTCATCCTGACATGCCGTGAAGAGAGGCAGGGCGGCTATCAGCGCAAGGGCTGACTTCTTTATCATTGATTTCATAATCTTCATGTGTTGTTACTGTTGTTATTTACCGTCGATACGCACATTCTGTATCCACTCAGGCACATTCTCTCCCACTGTGGTGCAGTCGTTGCCATTGCCCGACCAGTCCTTGAAATTGCATCCTTCGCCCTCATTAAACTTATAGTAAACAAGGAGTCCTGGAGTTGTAGGATCGCAGGAATACATGTTGTTCTGTATCTCGTTCTGAGTGCGTGCCTTGTTCCAGAGACGCACCTCACTGTAACGTGAGTTACCCTTGTTGTAGGTAGAGTTGCTGCTTATGGAAACTGATGATATCTGAGTCTCCTTGCCAGGCAGATCCATAGAGTTGTCGAGCTGACCGTTGACATAGAGATAGAGTTTTGCACCAGTACATACGAATGCGATGTGATACCATGTATTGGCATTGAAGAGCATCTGACTATTCATCTGCGTGCCCTGAGTCTTTATCTGCAGACGGTTGCCTTCGATAGGTGCATCACCGAAGCGTACATAGATCTCATCAGGACCCGATCCGAAGATAGCTTGGTTGTTGAGTTCACCCACAGCCGTACCGAGCACATCCTTATTGATGTTCATCTCCATAGTCCACTCCGTGGTGGTGCAACTATTCTTGAGATCGGTGCTGACATAGTTGTTGACATTGAATACCACGACAGGCTGAATCACCACCTGGTCGAGCACATACACCATCACACTACCCGACTTGAGTACATCGGTGTTGCCACTAATCTTCTCGAGACGGAATGCCACAGCATATTTCTTGCCTGTGTTCTTCAGTTCGTCGGTATAAGGATTGACAGTAAGCACTGCAGGATCTGATACGGTGGAACCCTGCTCTATCTTCACCTCAGTGGTGGAAAGAGAGAATGCGCTCTCTGGCAGAGCAGCATAAGGAGTCTCGTTCTTCTTGTTGTATTCCTCAAGAGCCTGCGCGTCATACACCAGTTTGTAGGTGCTGGTTTCTGTGGCAGGGTCAGAGACTCTCACATTAATGTTTGTGGTGACATAGTCATTGCCTACAGTGAGCTTCTGCGAAGAGTTGGCATTTGTCGATGTCTGCAGGATGTATGCCTGATTGGAGAGCGTGTCGTAAGCAGCGTTCTCACAACCAGTGAGAACTATTGCGCTCAGGAGCATGCCACCATATAATATGTTTGAAATCTTTTTCATTTTTACAGATTGTTACTTGTTCTTATACACTATTTGATAGACGGGTTCATGATCTGTATTCCTTTGCGCAGGGCAGGATAGGAAGGTTGCTTGCCGGCATTATATTCATATTCCATATGATAAGTGCCGATGCCACCCTTCTGCACCTTCTTGCCGTTGACAACAGGTGTCCAGCGTGCCATTCCCTCAAGGCTCATCATGTCAGTGCCATAGCGGTCGGTATAGCTCACGCCACCAGCCGAAGCATAGTTCTCGAAGTTCTCAGTGACGATATATTTCTTTGCCACCTCCTCAGGCTGGAGCACTCCGTCAAAGTTGCTGATGGTAGAAGCCAGACGGCTGTCGAGGTCGCTGTCGCCCCAGCAACTGTAAGCCTGCACGATGAAATAGTTGAAACATGTGCCGAGTTCGGAAGCTATGCTCTGCGGTTCACCGTCGATGACAAGCATCTTCTCTGTGCCCGACTTAGGACCGATGCGTGCTGCAAGAGTCTCGATGAATACTTTCTCTGCATCTGCATTGCCTGAGATGTTTCCCGAATGGCCATAGTTAGGCTCATAGTCATAGTCGAAACCGTCATAGCCATACTTCTCGATTGTGTCGCAGATGGCATTGGCATACTTCTTTATAGCCTCATCGCCTTCGCCCCAGAAGGTAGTGGCATCTGCACCGTCGGGAGTGAGCTGGTCACCCACGTTGGAAACGATGAAGCACATCAGAGCGCGTGTGCCTTTCACCTTCTGCACATACTCCAGGTCGGACTTGCGCTCAGGAGTGAGATTGCGCCAGTTGCCCCAAATGGACACAAAGTCCACACTGTCGGGAAGTCCGCGCAGAGAATTCTCGAGTGATGCACCTGCACCCACCCAGTTGCCAAACCATCCGAAAGCCACCTGGTGGTCAGTCTTCTTGTATGCACGCAGAGCCTCGTAATACGCCTCGCTGCGTGCAGGGTCGGTAAGGTTGGCAGGATTCTTTATCTCGACATCAGTGTCGCAGGCAGCATACAGGAATGCAACCGCCGACACGAGCAGCATCTTGAATATATTTTTCATTGCTTTGTCTTGTTTACTGTTGATTATTGTTGTGATCAGCGCTGCCACCACATCTTGGTAGCATAGTCGTCAGCACCACCAAGGAGCTGCACCGCCTTCTGATAATTGGTTGCATTGTTTGTGGGCTCCATATAGTCGAAAGGTATGCGGTTTGCCACATCTATGCTATATGCAGTGGACTGTGCCACAGGGAACACCTTAGGATAACCTGTGCGGCGAATTTCGCACCATGCCTCCTGACCGTCAGGAAAGAGAGCTATCCACTTCTGGATTATCAGTCGCTCGAGCTTTTCCTCTGCAGTGGCATTATTGTCCCACTTCACGGTGATGGAACTCATCTTGGCATGTGCCGCACCGTAACCGCCTTCTGCATCGCGATAGTCGGCAGGAGTGTTGGTGTCGTCGGCGAGATATGTCTCAGCGCCCTTTGCTCCCCACTGGTCGAACGACAGTGCGACAGCCTCCTTGTAGAGTGTCTCCACATCGCCACCCATGCCTGACCATCCTGCCAGCGCACCTTCTGCACGGCAGAATGTCATCTCTGCAGCGGTGAGCCACACGCCACGTGAACTGCGGTCTATGTTGGCTGAAGAGTAGATGGCGTCTGCCACAGTTTTGTTGCCCACATTGGCTGCGGCACGGCATCCTATAACTGCGCGGTCGCCAGCTGTAGCTGTAGAATTGAAATAGAGAGTGATGCGTGGGTCTGCGTAGCCATTCATATAGCTATCAATATCTGCACACGCACGGCTGTCGCCCCAGCTCACAGAAGTCATCCACTGACCGTTAGGATTATAGCTTATGGAGCAGTTGTCATCATTTGAGGTTATTACACCTGCAGCCACTGCCTGCTCGCCCACTGTCTTGGCATATTCAGGAGCCACGAAACGCATGCGGATGGCCATGCGAAGCTTGAGGGAGTTGGCAAACTTTACCCACTTTGTAAAGTCACCGCCATACACCTGGTCGCTACCTGCAAACTGCACAAGTGTGCCGCCATTGGCAGAAATCATGCCGTTGATGACATTAAGGGCATTGTCAAGGTCGCTCACGAGTTTCTTGTAGATAGTTTCCTGCGAAGAGTATGCATTGGCATCAGCCTCAGCACCTATAGGCAGAGGACCATACATGTCGGTCAGGCGAAGGAATGACTGTGCACGCAGGATGAGAGCCCATGCATAAGCAAGGCTTTCAGGTTTGGTGAGTCGTGCTATCTCGTTGAATGCCGACACTGTCTTCTTCATACTGTCATTAAACGGATAGCGCACCCAACCCACAGGGGCGTTCATCTTTACGAAGTTACTGCCAGAGAATCCATCATTGGCATAAGTCATGTAGCGTCCCAGATAGTTGCCTATGAGGTCCTGGTTCATCTGATAGGTGTTCTCCTGCTCAGGGAATGCCTCTGTCTGCATCTGCACCATGAAGGAACCAGTGTTGTAGTTGTCTCTGCTCAATTCTTCGGCAGACACAGCCTCACCGGGACGGTTTGCCTCTTCAAATCCTGACGTGCACGATGTCGCAAGACTCATTACAGCCACAGAAGAGACGGCAAAGGATATTGTCTTTATAATAGTTTTCATTATTTGAATCGTGTTAAGATAATTAGAACTTCAGTTTGACATTGAAACCAAGCGAGCGGAGACTTGGCTGCATGAAGTAGTCGAGTGCCTGATAGAATGTACCGGTGGAAGCTGTTGACTCTGGGTCAAACGGTGCCTTGCAGTATATCATCCACAGGTTGTTGGCAGTGAGTCCGAGAGAGAGTTCCAGACCACCGAGCCACTGCTTGGGAATGTCATAGCCGATGTGTGCTTCCTGCAGACGCACATTGGTGCCGCTATAGGTGTATTCAGACCAAATAGGATTGTCGCCACCCACCACTGTGTAGTAGCTTTCGGCTGATATCTTACCTGTATTTACAGGGATACCGCCATTCTCGCGTGCCACGGCAGAAGCCTTCGACACTCCATAGAAGTCCATAATCGCCTGAGTCTGGCTCATCACGATGCCGCCAAGACGTGCTGTCAGGAGGAAGCCGAGGTTGATGCCCTTCCATGAGAATTCATTAGAGAATCCGAGGTTACCCTTTGGCAACACGTTGCCGAGATATTTAGGATTGGAAAGAGTCTTGCGTATCACATTGCCGCTTGCATCGAGGGCGATGTTGCCTTCGTTGTCGCGTGTAAAATCTGTATAGGTGTACACATCACCCATGGTGCCACCCTTCTTCAGGATTACGCCCACTCCATTAAGACCGCTTGTACTGATGGTTTCCTCAGGGTCATCGAGGAGTTCGATAATCTTGTTGCGGTTCATACTATAGGTGAAGGTGCTGTTCCAAGAGAAATCTCCAAACTGGTGATTGTAGCCGAGCGAGAGTTCTATACCGCGGTTACGCACATTACCTGTCTGCACATATTCGCTGCCGTAGCCCTCTGCCACTGTGATAGGACGGAGGAAAGTCTGCTTGCGTGTGTTAGACTGGTACACAGTAACGTCAAGAGTGAGCGAGTTGTTGAAGAATCGTGCTGTAAGACCTGCCTCCCAAGAGTTGGTGCGCTCAGGATAGAATGTCTCAGGGAACTTATATGTCACAGTCTCGTAGCTCTGTGTGTTTGGTTTGTAGTTATAGCGCCACTGCGAGGTGATGTTTGGACTGATGGCAGAACCCACCGATGCCCATGATCCACGCACCTTCAGATAGCTGATAAACTCTGGCATCTTCGCCATCTGCGAGATGATGGCAGACATACCCACTGAGGGATAGAAGAACGACTCGTTGCTGGTGCCGGCAAGTGCCGAGTCCCAGTCATTACGTCCTGTCAGAGTGAGGTAGAGCATGCTGCGCCATCCAAACTCCACATTGGCAAACACTGAATTGATGTAGTGCTTGTTGGAATTGTAGATAGGACGGTTGTCATTGGTGGCATTGGCATAGTCGATGGCATTTGGAGTAAACACATTCGATGGTGCACGCAGACCACCCTGGAAACCGTTGCAGTCATAGAGCACACGCGAGAACGAACCGCCGACGTTAGCTCCCACTGAGAACTGTTCGAACGACTTGTTGACATTGAACATCACGTCGCCATAAAGACTCTGATCCACTGCATTGGAATAACCATAGTAGCCATAGTCAGAGTGTGAGAAGAGGTTAATGGTGGAAGCGTAGCGCTTGTCCTCAAACTTTGTAGACGAACGGTCGAAGCGCATGCGGCCTACAACGTCAAGCCAGTCGAGAATCTGATATTTCAGACTACCATTGACCATATAGCGGTGCTTGTTGTTAGAGTGTGTCATGCGGTTTGCTACCCAGTAAGGGTTCTGCATGGAGAGTGCATTACCGAAGTTCCAGTTCTGCACATAGATGCCGCGCGACTGGTCATAGACCTCATATGTGCGCACTGCATCGAAACTCTCGCCACGTGGGAAGAGATAGAGTGACACGAGTGGATTGAAGTACTGACCCTGGGCTGTAAGGTTGCGGTCATTCTGCTTCACATAACTGAAGTTGAAGTCAAGAGTCATCTTGTCATCAAGGAAACTTGTGGTATTGCGGAATGTGAAGTTGTAGCGGTCGTACTTGTTGTTGGGGATGATGCCCTTGGCATTGGTAGTACCTATCGACGCATAGGTCTGGTTCTTGCCGTTGCCTACTGTCAGTGCCACATTGTTCTGTATGTTGCTACCTGTATTGAAGAAGTCCTTTGGATCATAACCTGTATATTCCGAACCGCCTTTCTCGCCCCATGAGCGAACCTCGCCCGGACGGTTGGCATATTCATTTTGGAACTCAGGCATCTTGAATACACTTGAGAACTGGCTGCTGTTGCTAATCACCACAGAGACGCGTCCTTCCTTGCCTTTCTTTGTGGTAATCATGATGACACCCTGAGCGGCAGCCGAACCATAGAGGGCTGCTGCGGCAGGACCGCTAAGCACGCTGATGCTCTCGATGTCCTCGGGGTTGAGGTCTGCGATGCCTTCACCTCCAGGCTGTGTGCTGTAGATGGATTCCACATCACCGTCATTACGGTTGTTGATGGGCACTCCATCAACGACATAGAGTGCTGAGTTGCTCTGGTTAATAGACTTAGGACCACGCATCACTACACGTGTGGCACCACCCATACCGGCTGAAGAGGCATTGATGTTAACACCTGCCACCTTACCCGAGAGGGAGTTCATGAAGTTAGTGCTCTTCACAGTGGTGAGGTTCTCATTGCCCAACTGCTGCACATTGTAGCTCAAGGCTTTCTCTGAGCGCTTGATACCGAGGGCTGTCACTACCACCTCCTCGAGAGTCTCCTCATCCTGCGAGATGGTGATCTGCATGTCGGCACCTGCTGCCATCACTTCCTTGTCAGCATAACCAAGATAGGTAACTACGAGAGTGCTTCCCTTCGGCACTTTCAGGGAGAACTTACCGTCAATGTCAGTGACTGTTGCGATTTTTGTTCCCTTCACCGTTACGGTTGCACCAATGACAGGTTCGCCCTTCTCATCAAGCACCTGTCCCGAGACTGTTTCCTCATTGGCCTGCAATGCCTTACTATAAGGCAATTTCATCTCAGGCACACCAACTGCAAAAGCAGAGGCACTGCCGAGACACATAGCCGACGAGAACAACAATCTTAGCAAATTAGATTGCATTCTGTCCATAGGTTTGTTTAAATTGTATAAATGTTAAAGTGTAATTATGTTCTGCGATTCAGGTATACAGCACATCCTCACGGATGCCCTGCTGAAGTTTCTCTTATTGGTTGTAATTCCTTCAAAACTGATGCAAAGTTATATCATTTGCCTGACATAACGGATTAAATTAACATTTTTATTCATTTTACACATGTACGTGCGTTGGGCGATGAACGTACGTGCATTGGAGAAAACTGCGGATATCCTTAAAATAACATGTGCCGGGACAAAAGATTTGTCTCGGCACATATCGTAATATTGGTTGTCTGTCGTTAACTGGCAGACGTTTTCATGTCATGCGAACTTATTAATAGCCTGGGTTCTGCTGGTCGGCAAGTTCTGTATCAGAACCAAGCAGAGTCTTGTCGAGTGGCCACAGGAGCAAGTGCTCATCCTGTGAAGTACCGTTGAGCACAGGCACGTTGGTCTCCACAATGTTTCCGTTGATGTCAACCATCCAAGGATTGTTTGCAGTGTCAAGACCGTAGCCAAGACAACCCTCTGGCTGGAACACGAAGTGGTCTTTCTGCGTACCACCCTTCACTGCTGTCAAGCGGCGGAGGTTCCACCAACGCTGGCCTTCAGCCACAAATTCCTTGTCCCACTCACGCATGATGGCATTTTCATTGTCACGGAATGATCCAGCAGTGTAACCATAGGTGTCAGCATCCCAGTTTTCACCGTAAGCACGCTCACGAATAAGGTCAAGATACTTCTTCACGCTTGCGTTGTCACCAGTGTAGTTAGCGCACTCAGCAGCATAGAGATAAGCCATAGCCAGACGGTAGATAGGCATGTCTACAACCATCTGATAGGTTGTGCTTCCGCTCGGAATTGTCGGACGGAACTTGCAGACGAATGTTCCAGCCAGCTTGTGCACACCATCCTTCGGATCGAAGTTGTCAAGACGGCTTACACCATTTTCACGCTCCTCGTCAGTGAGATTCCACTGTGGATAGAACATATCTATGCGCGAGTCCTTCTCATCAAACTGATAGTAGAGCGAGTTCTTGTAGGTGTAGCGGCAAGGACCGAAACTTGTCTGTCCCCATATCTCTATGTCGGACGTTGTGCCTGTAGCAGCGTCAGTCCATGTGCCGAAGCGGTTGGCTACGCCCTTGACGTGTCCCCAACCTTCCTGATCCATATCGCTCCAGTAGTTGTTGTAAGACGAACCGGTGGTTCTTGCCCAAAGCAGATAGTAGGAAGGATAGTTGTAATAAGTACCGTCGTTCTCGCTGCTATAGCACACGCTGAAGATGTTTTCGCTATTGTGAGGTGTTGTCCACACGCTGTAGAAATCATCCTGCAGAGCGAAGCCATAGTTGTTGATGACATTATTGAAATAGGTAGCGGCTGTCGTCACGTCGGCTGCATTTGCCTCGTGGTCGTCAGTAGAAACCTTGCCCGACCAGAGGTAAACCTCACCTGCAAGCATTTCAGAGGCTGCCTTTGTCCAATAGTAGTCTTTGCTTGCACTCTTGTAAACATAGTCGGTCTGTCCGAAATACTCCAGCGACTTTGCTATGTCATCCTTTATCTGCTTCAGAGTCTGTTCTGCAGAGCTTCTGCCCTTATAGAGTTTGTTAGCCTCATACTCGCCGAGAATTACGTCTGGCTCTGTGCGCAGCACGACTCCACCATACATGCGGTACATCTGGAAGTAGGAGAATGCGCGGTAGCCATATGCCATGCCGAGCAGTCCGTTCTTCACTTTATCGCTAAGCACGTCAGTGTTGTTGCAACGATAGATGAGTTCGTTGATATTGGCGATGAAACCGTAGTAGCCACCGAAGGTTGAGAACTGAGTGTGGTCGGCATCATAGAGGTTCTGTATTGGTTCGTTGTTTATGATACCCGAACCGTCGATAGTTGCCAACTCAAACACTCCCGAGCGCAACTCACCTGCATTAAACAGCACATTCTGCGCATTGTTCGAGCGGAACTGGTTGGATATGGCAGTGATAAAACCTTCATACTCTGTTTGGCTTCCCCAGAACGAATTGGCACTGAAGTTGTCGATAGGCTTATAGTCAAGGTTGCACGATGTTGTCAACACACCCGCTCCCGCCATAAGACCGATTGTCAATGTCTTTATATATTTGTTCATATC
>CAVCGK010000019.1:0-44270 GCA_963601795.1 bacterium
ACCAGATATACACCATGCTGCAGAAGTTCCGCAACATGGGACAGGTGGGCGAGCAGAGCTACTGGGACTACCTGCCGTCGGCATCCATCAAGTGGACTCCCACACCTAAGATGAACGTGCGCCTCTCTTACTACCGCAGCATAAACCGTCCGGGATTCTACGAGATTGTACCTTACCAGATTATGGGCGAGGAGTATCAGGAAAAGGGTAATCCCAACCTGAAACGTGCCCGCATCGACAACGTAGACCTGCGTTGGGAGTGGTTCCCAAGCAAGACAGAGCAGATAATGGCTGGAGTATTCTACAAGTATCTGAAAGATCCTATCGAGCAGGTGTTTGTCACCTCCGACGGAAAGATAGGTGCAGGAACCGATGCCTACTATATGCCCGACAACCTCGGAAACGCCAAGAACATGGGTTTCGAGATAGATGTCATCAAGTACATCCGCCACTTCGGCGTGAAGGCGAACTACACCTATACCCACTCGGAGATTACCACCAGCAAGCGTGAGTATCAGGAGGGCAGTGCCGAGTACAAGACGGGCGTTACGCAGACCCGTCCGTTGGTGAACCAGGCTCCTCACACCGCCAACCTATCCTTCTTGTATAAGGACACCGAGAACGGATGGAATGCCCAGCTTGCCGCTTCCTACACGGGCACCAAGCTCGCCCTTGTGTCGCCCTTCAAGGATGCCGACCAGTGGGACAAGGCGATGTTCAGCCTCGACCTCAGTGCCGAGAAGCAGTTCAAGAACGGCTTCTCCGTATTCCTCAAGGCCAACAACCTGCTGGATGCCAAGCGCGAGCGTTACCTCAAGACCGTGAACAAGAGCAATCTGGAATACGAGGGACAGACGGGCGACAAGACCATCGTGGGTACCTACAAGTACGGCAGAACCTTCCTCCTCGGAGTTAGATACAAATTATAATGTAGAATTAAAAATTAATAATGAGAGGGCTTGCGCCTTTGAATAAATAGGACTTTTATGAAGAAATTCAATACTTTCGCCTGTATGCTCGCCATGGCGGCAACGGCAGTGTTCTCCACCTCCTGCGAGAACGACAACATCAATCCTTACGACTACAACAACAGTAGTGACAACACCAACAAGGGTTCCACCGAGGTGCTGAAGACCGACGTGGCAGAATACCCCATCGGTTCCGTGGTGTGGACCAAGGACACCACCCTCACGGAGAGCGTGGAGATACCCGTGGGCACCTCGCTCTACATCGAGCCGGGTGTGACCGTTACCTGCAAGTCGGCAGTGCAGGTGCCCATCGAGATTGTGGTACTCGGCAATCTCTACTGCATGGGTTCTGAGGAAAAGCCCGTCACCTTCACTTCCGACACCAAGAAAGCCGCGGACTGGGGCGGCATTATCTGCGGCTACAACTCTGAGGAGGTGGTGCTGCGTCATGTAGACATCGCCTATGCCGGAGCCACTCCTACCGAGAGTTCCGTCTCCTTCCAGAACAAACTCTTCAAGACTACCATCGACGGTGGTGTGCCTGCCTTCCACTTCTGTAATGTGAACGGCAAGTTTGTGATGGACGGGTGCTTCTTCCACGACAACTACAACGACCAGACCTACTTCACCGGCGGCAACGGTATCATCGTGAACAATATCTTTGCCGACAGCGGCAATGCGGCAGACGGTGGCGAGGCGATCAACGTGAAGTCGGGCTGCAAGCTCGACGTGGCGAACAACATCATTTACAACGCCTGCACCAATGCCCTCAAGCTCTCCAACGCCGGCAACAGCGAGACCGTGCCCCTTACCGAGATGACCGTCTACAACAATACTATCGTCAACTGCGGTTGGCGTCGCTCCAAGAATAAGAAGGGCGGTAGCATCTGGGTGGAGAAGGCAGCCAAGCCCATACTGGTCAACAACCTCATCTACGACTCCCGCTTCGGTCTGAAGCAGCCCAAGCAGGACGGTGCCGACATGGAGAACAGCCGTCTCACCCCCAACTACTACTATGCCTCCACGGAGACTGGTGTGACGCAGATGGCGAAGGACGCAAGTCTCGGCATCTGGTTCGATACAGACATTAAGAGCTTAGTGGCTGGCGAGCACAATCCCCTATTTAAGAGTTTCACACAGAGCAGCAAGATGAATGTCAACTGCGAGGTGGACGATGTGGAGAAGGGTGCCCCCTTGGCATACGACAAGACCTGGGACTTCCATTTCCAGGACGGTAGTGAGGCTCTCTCGGGTGGTGTGACCGACTTCTCACGCATCTTCCCTGCCGGTCTCCCATTCTTCGGTATGAAGAAGGTCAACTTCCTCGACAGCAGCAACGACCAGAACTATTACTTCACCGCCCCATTGCCAAGCACAAGATTCGGTGCTTGGATGTAAGGAACACTATTTGTACAAAAGAAATGCTCATGGCGAGCATTGATAATAAAAAAAAGGGGATGCGTCAGATTTGACACATCCCCATTTTTTTATTATCTATACAATATGTATTTTAGTTCTCCTTGCCGTTCTCGAAAGGAGTAGCAGTGCGTGGAGCTGCCTCTGCTGTAGGCAACTTGATGCGGCCAAACTGCTGCTCATACTTAACTACATTCTCCTGGAGAGCCATCAGGAAACGCTTAGCGTGCTCAGGAGCAAAGATTACTCTGGCACCAACATTTGCCTTTTGAAGACCTGGCAACAGTGCTGCGAAGTCTACGATGAACTCTGTAGGTGAGTGTGTGATGAGTGCAAGGTTTGCATAAACGCCCTTAGCTACTTCAGGATCAAGATTGAACTGTAATTGTTTGTTGTTCTCTTCCATAATCGTTATCAGGTTTTAGTTTGTTATTACTATAAATAAGGAGCTTCCTCCTATGCGTGAGGAAGCTCCCCTATTTTATTTCTATTATTTACTCAGCAGGCTGATATGCATCTATGACATTCTTACGGTTAGCCTCCATTCTCTCGTGATCCTCCTTAGAACCTACGATGAGCTTAGACCACTGGCGCAAGCCTGTACCTGCAGGTATCAGGTGACCACAGATAACATTCTCCTTCATGCCCTCAAGGAAGTCTACCTTTCCACGGATAGCACTCTCGTTGAGCACCTTTGTTGTTTCCTGGAATGATGCTGCCGACATAAAGCTCTTTGTAGCAAGCGATGCACGTGTTATACCCTGGAGTACCTGTGTAGAGACAGCAGGTCTAGCATCACGCACAACAACCTGACGAAGGTCACGACGCTTGAGTGAAGAGTTCTCGTCACGCAGCTTTCTTGCAGTGATGATCTGTCCTGGATGGAGATTCTCGGAATCACCTGCGTCAACGACAACCTTCTTACCCCATATGCGGTCGTTCTCCTCAATGAAGTCGAGCTTGTCGATGAGTTCCTGCTCAAGGAATGATGTATCGCCTGGATCATCAATCTGAACCTTACGCATCATCTGACGCACGATAATCTCGAAGTGCTTGTCATTGATAGGCACACCCTGCAGACGATAAACATCCTGTACTTCGTTCACAATGTACTCCTGTACGGCAGTAGGACCCTGGATGCGAAGGATATCGCTTGGAGTAACGATACCATCAGACAATGGTGTACCGGCACGCACAGCGTCATGCTCCTGCACAAGGATCTGACGTGAGAGTGATACCGTGTAAGTCTTGCTCTCACCATGCTTTGGAGTAACGATGATCTCACGGTTGCCTCGCTTAACCTTACCCATTGTAACCTCACCATCGATTTCTGAAACGATAGCAGGATTAGATGGGTTGCGAGCTTCGAAGAGCTCGGTTACACGTGGGAGACCACCAGTGATATCACCAGCACCACCTACGGCACGAGGAATCTTCACGAGTGTCTGACCAGTCTTTATCTCTGCACCGTCTTCCACTACAACGTGGCCACCTACAGGGAAGTTGTATGTACCTACAACATTGCCGTAAGCATCAACGACATCACAGCTTGGAACAAGCGTGCGGTCCTTGGCATCAGTGATAATCTTCTCTGCCAAACCTGTTGTATCGTCGGTCTCGATCTTGATGGTCTGTCCTTCGATAACATCACGGAAACGCAACTTACCTGCATATTCCGAAAGGATAACAGCATTGAATGGGTCCCACTTAGCGATAAGGTCGCCCTTATTAACAAGGTCACCATGATCAAAATAGAGTGAAGATCCGTAAGGAACGTTGAGATTAGATACCGCAATGCCTGTAGTAGGATCGATGAAACGGATTTCTGTCAATCGGCTTACGACCTTCTTGCACTCCTTGCCATCCTCTTCGAATGGAACGGTACGAAGTTCATCAAACTCAATGCGAGCTTCATTCTTGGCTGTGATAGATGCATTGGCAGCTGCGTTACCAGCCACACCACCGGCGTGGAATGTACGGAGAGTAAGCTGTGTACCAGGCTCACCAATAGCCTGTGCAGCGATGACACCTACAGCCTCACCAAGCTGAACCATCTTCTGGGTAGCAAGGTTACGACCGTAGCACTTCATACAGATACCCTTGCGGCTCTCACAGGTAAGTACGGAACGTACCTCTACCATCTCGATACCTGCATCTTCTATAGCCTTGGCTCTTGACTCATTGATTTCTTCACCAGACTCGCAGATAACAAGTCCTGTGTGTGGATCGATAATGTCATGAACGCTCACGCGACCGAGGATACGGTCATAGAGAGAAGAGATAACTTCATCACCATTCTTGATAGCACGACACTCAAGACCACGCAGTGTACCACAGTCTTCCTCGGTGATAATCATGTCGTGTGACACGTCAACAAGACGACGGGTGAGGTATCCTGCATCGGCAGTCTTCATAGCGGTATCGGCAAGACCCTTACGGGCACCGTGGGATGCGATGAAGTATTCAAGCACTGACATACCTTCCTTAAAGTTGGAAAGGATAGGGTTCTCAATAATCTGAGCGGTCTCGGCACCAGACTTTGTAGGTTTAGCCATAAGACCACGCATACCAGAGAGCTGCTTAATCTGATCCTTAGAACCACGGGCTCCTGAATCAAGCATCATGAACACCGCATTAAATCCCTGGTCAGCCTCAGTCATCTGTTTGAGGAGCACATCACCAAGTTCGCTGTTTACATGAGTCCAGGTTTCGATAACCTGATTGTAACGCTCCTTGTCGGTGATGAAACCCATGTTATAGTTGTCGGTGATAGCCTGAACTTCCTTATTACCTCTTTCAACAATCTCTTCCTTCTCTTTAGGGATGATGATATCGTCAAGGTTGAATGACAGTCCGGCAACATATGCCATGCGGTAACCGAGGTTCTTGATACCATCAAGGAACTCGCAAGCACGAGCCATACCAACGGCATTAATTACATTAGCGATAAGTCCACGGAGAGTCTTCTTCGAGATGATGTCATTGAAGAATCCTATCTCACTAGGAATAATCTCATTTGCAATGACACGTCCTACAGTAGTCTCAACCATTCTTGGCTGCAACTTTCCGTCTACGAGGTCATTGACAATAACCTTCACGAGGGCATGCAGATCACAACGACCTTCATTGTTGGCAATGATTGCCTCTTCAGGACCATAGAATGTCAAACCTTCGCCCTTTGCACCCGGACGAATCTTTGTGATATAGTAGAGACCAAGCACCATATCCTGTGAAGGTACGGTGATAGGGTTACCATTTGCAGGATTGAGGATGTTGTGGCTCTGAAGCATCAGAATCTGTGCCTCAAGGATAGCCTCATTGCTCAATGGGAGGTGAACAGCCATCTGGTCACCATCGAAGTCGGCGTTGAAAGCCGTACATGCCAATGGATGCAACTGAATAGCCTTACCCTCAATCATCTTTGGTTGGAAAGCCTGTATACCGAGACGGTGAAGTGTAGGGGCACGGTTCAGAAGAACTGGATGACCCTTCATCACATTCTCAAGGATATCATAGATGACTGGTTCGCGACGGTCTACAATCTTCTTTGCAGACTTCACAGTCTTCACAATGCCACGCTCTATCAACTTACGTATGATGAATGGCTTATAGAGTTCGGCTGCCATCTGTTTTGGAAGACCGCACTCGCCCATCTTAAGTTCAGGACCAACGACGATTACCGAACGTGCAGAATAGTCAACACGCTTACCGAGAAGGTTCTGACGGAAACGTCCTGCCTTACCCTTAAGAGAGTCTGACAATGACTTCAATGGACGGTTGCTCTCGCTCTTAACAGCGCTCGACTTGCGACTGTTGTCGAAGAGTGAGTCAACAGCTTCCTGAAGCATACGCTTCTCGTTACGCAGAATAACCTCAGGAGCATGAATCTCGACAAGTCTCTTCAGACGGTTGTTACGGATGATAACTCTACGATAGAGATCATTGAGGTCGGATGTTGCAAAACGTCCACCATCAAGTGGTACGAGAGGACGAAGCTCTGGAGGTGTAACAGGAATAACCTTCATGATCATCCACTCAGGACGGTTAACTTCCTTACTTGAGCGGAAAGCCTCTACGATTCGCAGACGCTTGAGAGCCTCAGTCTTGCGCTGCTGGCTTGAATCCTTAGCTGCCATATCGCGAAGCTCATATGAAAGAGCATCGAGATCGAGACCTGCGAGCAAGTCGTAAACAGCCTCTGCACCCATCTTCGCAATAAACTTGTTAGGATCACTGTCCTCGAGAAGTTCATTGCTTGGGTCGAGCTTATTTTCTACGATATCGAGATACTCATCCTCAGTAAGAAGGTCATACTTGTGAGAACCGTTAAGTTCGAAACCATCCTGATCAGTTCTTCCCTCAAGAGCACCTGGACGGATAACTACATATCTCTCATAGTAGATAACCGAATCCAGTTTCTTGGTAGGCATACCGAGCAGATATCCAATCTTGTTTGGAAGAGAACGGAAATACCAGATGTGAGCAACAGGCACAACGAGTTCGATGTGTCCTGCACGCTCACGACGAACTTTCTTCTCAGTCACCTCTACACCACAACGGTCGCAGACAATACCTTTATAGCGAATACGTTTGTACTTTCCACAAGCACACTCATAATCCTTGGTAGGACCGAAGATGCGTTCACAGAACAGACCATCGCGCTCAGGCTTGTAAGTACGGTAGTTGATGGTTTCAGGCTTGGTCACCTCACCGAAAGAGGTCTCAAGGATCTCTTCTGGTGAAGCCAAACTGATGGTTATCTTAGTAAAATTGTTTTTTACTTTTTTATCTTTTTTGAAAGCCATATTCTTTTCTGTTTATGATGCTATTAATCCAGTTTCACACTCAAGCCGAGACCGCGAAGTTCATGCAGCAACACATTGAGTGACTCAGGTATACCCGGTGTTGGCATTGGATCACCCTTGACAATAGCCTCGTATGTCTTGCTACGTCCAACTGTATCGTCTGACTTAACGGTGAGAATTTCCTGGAGCACATGAGATGCACCGAATGCCTCGATAGCCCAGACCTCCATCTCTCCAAAACGCTGACCACCGAACTGTGCTTTACCTCCAAGAGGCTGCTGGGTGATGAGTGAGTAAGGACCGATAGAACGAGCGTGCATCTTATCTTCAACCATGTGACCAAGCTTAAGGAAGTAGGTCATACCAACTGTTGCTGGCTGGTCGAAACGAGCACCGGTTTCACCGTCATAGAGGTATGTAGAGCAATAGCGTGGAAGCCCTGCCTTGTCTGTCCACTCATTGAGGTCTTCAAGGTGAGCACCATCGAAGATAGGAGTAGCAAACTTCACACCCAGACGCTTACCTGCAGCACCAAGCACAGCCTCGAAAATCTGACCGAGGTTCATACGTGAAGGCACACCCAGCGGGTTAAGCACGAGGTCTACAGGACGACCGTCTTCCATGAACGGCATATCTTCTACGCGCACAATCTTTGAAACGATACCCTTGTTACCGTGACGACCTGCAAGCTTATCACCAACGCCAATCTTACGCTTCTTTGCAACATAAACCTTAGCCATTTGGAGAATACCTGAAGGCAGGTCATCGCCGATAGAGATAGCAAACTTACGACGCTTGAGTTCTGCATCGAGCAACTTGTACTTGCGGATGTAGTTTACGATAAGCTTCTGGATAAGCTCATTGGTATGCTCGTCCTCTGTCCATGCATTCGACTGGATACCATCATACTCAAGGTTCTTGAGACTGGTGCTTGCAAACTTGCTACCCTTAGTTATAATCTCAGCACCTGAGTAATCCTTTATTCCCTGACAGGTCTTGCCCTCAGTGAGGATCATCAACTTGTCAACGAGGATATCCTTCAAGTCATTATTCTTTGCCTCATACTCTTCATCGAGCTTCTGAAGCAACACTTTGTCTGCCTTCTTTGACTCGCGAGTCTTGATAGCACGTGAGAACAATTTCTTGTCAATGATGATACCTGAAAGTGATGGATTGGCTTTCAATGAAGAATCCTTCACATCACCAGCCTTGTCACCGAAGATAGCACGAAGCAACTTCTCTTCTGGTGAAGGCTCGCTCTCTCCCTTAGGAGAAATCTTACCGATGAGGATATCGCCTGGCTCTACACGAGCACCTACGCGAATAATACCGTTGTCATCGAGGTCCTTTGTAGCTTCCTCACTAACATTTGGAATATCAGAAGTGAACTCTTCCATACCGCGCTTTGTCTCGCGTACATCAAGAGTATACTCATCTACGTGCACAGAGGTGAGTACATCTTCGCGTACAAGACGCTCAGAAAGCACAATTGCATCCTCATAGTTGTAACCCTTCCAAGGCATGTAAGCCACGAGGAGGTTACGTCCGAGTGCCAACTCACCGTTCTCTGTAGCATAACCTTCTGTAAGGATGTCACCCTTCTTCACACGCTGACCCTTATGGCAGATAGGACGAAGGTCGATAACCATATTCTGGTTAGTGCGACGGAACTTAGGAATACGATATTCCTTCAGAGCTGGTTCGAAGCTTACGAAATCCTCCTCCTCTGTTCTATCATAGAGAATACGGATTGTTGTAGCATCGAGATAATCGATGACACCGTCACCCTCAGCAGTAATCATGGTACGAGAATTCTCGCAAACCTGCTTCTCAAGACCTGTACCTACAATAGGAGCATCATTGTGAAGCAATGGCACTGCCTGGCGCATCATGTTACATCCCATCAATGCACGGTGACCGTCGTCATGCTCGAGGAAAGGAATGAGTCCTGCAGAAACTGATGCAATCTGCTGTGGAGCCACGTCAACAAGGTCAACCTGTGTTGGAGGTACAACAGGATAGTCAGCATCCTGACGACACTTTACAACCTTACGGATAAATGATCCTTCTGGTGTAAGAGGTGCATTACCCTGACCGATGATGAGTCCTTCTTCCTCCTCAGCTGTCATGTAAACTACATCTGCGTTGTCCATGTCAACCTTAGAATCTCTTACTCTACGATATGGAGTCTCAATGAATCCAAGGTCATTAATCTTCGCATAAACGCAAAGAGAAGATATCAAACCGATGTTAGGACCTTCAGGAGACTCAATAGGACAAAGACGACCATAGTGAGTATAGTGTACGTCTCGAACCTCGAAACCTGCACGTTCACGTGAAAGACCGCCAGGACCAAGAGCTGAAAGACGACGCTTGTGAGTAACCTCAGCAAGTGGGTTTGTCTGGTCCATGAACTGTGACAGTGGGTTAGTTCCGAAGAACGAGTTGATAACGCTTGATATTGTCTTGGCGTTAATAAGCTCTGTAGGAGTGAAGATTTCGTTGTCACGAACATTCATACGCTCCTTTATGGTACGGCTCATACGAGACAAGCCAATGTTGAACTGGTTAGCCAACTGCTCTCCTATAGTGCGCACACGACGGTTGCTCAAGTGGTCAATATCATCAACACTTGCATTTGAGTTAATGAGGTTGATGAGATACTTGATAATCTCTATGATATCATCCTTGGTAAGCACACTGGTATCAGAAGGAGTATTCAAACCGAGCTTCTTGTTGATACGGTATCTACCAACATCACCCAAATCATAGCGCTTGTCTGAGAAGAACAAGTTCTGGAATACTTCACGTGCACTTGCATCGTCAGCAGGGTCAGAGTTACGCAACTGACGATATATATATGTAACGGCTTCCTTTTCTGAGTTACTTGGATCCTTTGCAAGGGTATTGAAGATGATAGAGTACTTACTAGCAACATCCTCATCCTTGTGCAAAAGGATAGTAGAAGCACCACTCTCAAGAATCTCGTCGATGTTATCCTCTGTTATTTCGGTCTCACGCTCAAGAATCAACTCGTTGCGCTCGATAGAAACAACTTCACCTGTATCTTCATCAACGAAATCCTCAGTCCAACTCTTCAGCACACGTGCAGCAAGAGTACGACCCAGAACAGCCTTTATATTCTTTTTGTTAACCTTTACCTCTTCTGCAAGGTCGAAAATCTGGAGAATATCCTTATCATTCTCGAATCCTACGGCACGGAGCAAAGTGGTAACAGGTAATTTCTTCTTACGGTCAATGTAAGCATACATCACATTGTTAACATCAGTAGCAAACTCAATCCAAGATCCCTTGAACGGAATGATACGTGCGCTATAGAGTGATGTACCATTAGCATGAACGCCCTGACTGAAGAACACACCAGGAGAACGGTGCAACTGAGAAACGACAACTCGCTCAGCACCATTGATAATGAATGTTCCATTGTCAGTCATATAAGGAATAGTTCCGAGGAACACATCCTGAATGAATGTACCGAAATCCTCATGATCAGGATCAGTACAGTAAAGTTTCATCTTAGCCTTGAGAGGCACATTATAAGTCAGACCACGCTCAAGACACTCCTCGATACTATAACGAGGAGGATCAATATAATAGTCCAGGAACTCAAGAACGAAATTGTTTCTTGTATCGGTTATCGGGAAATTTCTTGCAAACACCTGATACAATCCATCATTCTTTCTCTTCTCCGGTGGTGTATCCAACTGAAGGAAATCCTTGAAGGACTTCAGCTGCACATCGAGAAAATCCGGATAAGGGAGCGGATTGTGTACTCTTGCAAAGTTTACTCTATTATCAATTACTTTTGAAGCCATAATTAAAAATTAATTCCTGTATTTCCGGTAATTCCAGTCGAACCAGACATCCTGGACACTAGAAAGACACAAAAAGGTTAGGATTCACCTACTTGGCAAACCCTAACCATATTTTTTACGAAGTAATAAAGCTTACTTAAGCTCTACCTTAGCACCAGCCTCTTCGATGGCCTTCTTAAGGTTCTCAGCCTCGTCCTTAGAGAGACCTTCCTTAATCTTTGCAGGAGCACCGTCTACGAGATCCTTAGCCTCTTTCAGACCAAGACCACAAGCTTCCTTCACAGCCTTAACAACTGCGAGCTTAGCGCCACCTACCTCAGCGAGAACTACATCGAATGTAGACTTCTCCTCTGCAGCAGCTTCACCACCTGCAGCAGGACCAGCAGCAACAGCAACAGCTGCAGCAGCAGGCTCAATACCATACTCGTCCTTCAGGACCTGTGCCAACTCATTTACTTCCTTTACAGTAAGGTTAACCAACTCTTCTGCAATAGCTTTAATATCTGCCATAATATTCTAATTTATTTTAATTTTTCTTGTTTGTTAATGTAATGTATTAGTTACTCAGGGCGTTCTCCCAGTGTCTTAAGCACACCGTGGATAGTGCCAGCGCCAGACTGCAGTGCAGAAATGACGTTCTTTGCAGGAGACTGAAGAAGTGCAACAACATCTGCGATGAGCTCGTTCTTGCTCTTGATGTTAGCGAGTTCTTCAAGCTTGTCAGCTCCTACGAAGATGCTTTCCTCAGCATAAGCAGCCTTGAGTGCAGGAACACCTTCCTTCTTATATTCCTTGAGCAGCTTAGCTGGAGCGTTAGCTACAGTGCTGAACATTACAGCAGTGCTACCCTTAAGTGAATCGTATACAGGTGTAAGATCTTTGTCTGAAGCCTCAAAAGCCTTCTCAAGAAGAGTGTTCTTCACCAAGACGAGCTTGATGTCACTCTTGAAGCACTTGCGACGCAAGTTGCTTGTAGCCTCTGCGTTCAAACCTGCCATATCGACAAGGTAGAAGTGAGGATACTGGTTCAGCATCTCGCCAAGACCAGAAATGATAGTATCTTTTATTTCCTTTTTCATCTTGTTAAAGCTTTAGAATTATTCAACAGTCTTGGTATCAATCTTGATACCCTTACTCATTGTACTAGAAATAAAGACACTCTTCATATAAGTACCCTTCGCAGCTGCAGGCTTGAGCTTGATAACAGTAGCTATAAACTCCTTAGCATTCTCATAGATCTGGTCAGCAGAGAAGGAAACCTTACCTATAGAGGTATGGATAATACCGCTCTTGTCAACTTTGAAATCTATCTTACCCTGCTTTACTTCCTTTACAGCCTTTGCGACATCCATAGTCACAGTACCGCTCTTTGGGTTTGGCATCAAACCACGAGGACCGAGAATACGACCGATAGGACCAATCTTACCCATGCATGAAGGCATAGTGATGATCACGTCTACATCAGTCCAACCACCCTTGATCTTATCGATATACTCATCAAGACCAACATAGTCAGCACCAGCTTCCTTAGCGGCAGCTTCCTGATCAGGTGTACAGAGGGCGAGTACGCGTGTTACCTTACCGGTACCATTAGGAAGTGACACAACGCCACGAACCATCTGGTTAGCCTTACGAGGGTCAACACCCAAACGTACGTCGATATCTACAGATGCATCGAACTTGGTAGTGGTGATTTCCTTTACCAATTCTGCTGCCTCTTTCAAAGAGTATGCCTTCCCTGCTTCAACCTTATCAGCTACTGATTTTTGATTTTTTGTCAGTTTACTCATTTTTCTAATTGAAGTTTAAATTATTTACCAGGGAACTCCCCTTGTACAGTGATACCCATACTTCTTGCAGTACCTGCGATAAGACGCATTGCAGACTCAATTGTGAAACAGTTGAGGTCAGCCATCTTATCTTCTGCTATACCCTTAATCTGATCCCAAGTTACAGAAGCAACCTTCTGACGATTAGGAGCGGCAGAACCCGACTTTATCTTAGCTACCTCTTTGAGCTGTACAGCAGCAGGAGGAGTCTTGATAATGAAGTCGAAAGACTTGTCGGTATAGTAAGTTATAACGACAGGAAGAATTTTACCTGCCTTATCCTGGGTACGGGCGTTAAATTCTTTGCAGAATCCCATGATGTTGATACCCTTAGAACCAAGTGCAGGTCCTACCGGGGGAGAAGGATTCGCAGCGCCACCTTTAATCTGTAATTTGATTAATCCAGCAACTTCTTTAGCCATTTTCTTATTTATTTGAAATTAATATAGAAAGAGGACAATATCCGTAACAATGATTATCCTTCTTTCTCAACTTGCACAAAACTCAACTCCAAAGGAGTCTTTCTACCAAAAATCTTGACCATGACCTTCAGCTTACGCTTCTCAGTATTCACCTCTTCGATGATACCACTGAAACCACTGAAAGGTCCATCAGTAACCTTGACAGTCTCATCAACCATGTATGGAATATCAACCTCATCCTGCACGAAGGTATCTTCAGCAGCACCAAGCATTCTATTCACTTCTGATTGAGGAACTGGAACAGGGTTATCCAAACCACCAAGTACGCCAAGAACGTTTGGGATAAAACGCAAAGTATGCGCCACCTCACCGCTCAAGTCAGCCTGAATAAACAAGTAGCCAGGGAGACGTAGTTTCTCCTTCTCCACTCGTTTACCGTTACGCAAAGCCG
Source organism: bacterium (assembly GCA_963601795.1). Lineage (GTDB taxonomy): Bacteria > Bacteroidota > Bacteroidia > Bacteroidales > Bacteroidaceae > Prevotella. The sequence continues at coordinate 13,728 of CAVCGK010000019.1, forward strand.
CATGCTTCTCAGTTGGAAGCAGAAGTTCTGAAACATGAGAAGACAGAAGTGAATTATGCTTCATTTCCGCCTCAATATATTCCTTTACTTTTTGCTCCTTACCACTAACGGTTCGAAAAACATACCAATTCTTTCCTGATACAGCCATCACCTTGTTAATTTGGATAGACAAGACTTAAAGCAAAACCAAACACTTTATCCATACAGAAGACTACAACAGCGATGACAAGGGAAGCAGATAATACAACCATCGCAGTATGAGTCAGCTGGCTACGTGTTGGCCAAGTCGTTTTATGCATAAGCTCATCATAGCAAGCCTTGCAATAATTTGCTATCTTTTTGAACATATTATCTTTAATGAGCACGGGAGGAAGGAATCGAACCCTCATTGACGGTTTTGGAGACCGCTTTCCTACCATTGAAAGACTCCCGTAAAAAGAGTTCCCATCACCCATAAGCAATGGGAACTTTCTTTATCTTAATCTATACTTAGAGTCAGATTAGTCTTCGAATACCTCTGTGATCTGACCTGAACCTACTGTACGACCACCCTCACGGATAGCGAAGCGGAGACCAGTGTTAAGAGCAACAGCGTAGATAAGTTCTACGGTGATCTCAACGTTATCACCAGGCATTACCATTTCTACACCCTCTGGGAGAGAGATCTCACCTGTACAGTCCATTGTACGGAGGTAGAACTGAGGACGATACTTGTTTCCGAATGGAGTGTGACGACCACCCTCTTCCTTCTTCAGCACGTATACAGAAGCCTTGAAACGCTTGAATGGCTTAATCTGTCCAGGATGGCAGAGTACCATACCACGCTTGATTTCGTTCTTATCGATACCACGGAGGAGAAGACCTACGTTGTCACCTGCACGACCCTCATCGAGGAGCTTACGGAACATCTCAACACCAGTTACAACTGACTTCTTGTCTTCACCAAGACCGAGGAGCTCAACCTCATCACCTACGTGGATAACACCAGTCTCGATACGACCAGTAGCAACAGTACCACGACCTGTGATTGAGAATACGTCCTCAACTGGCATAAGGAATGGCTTATCTGTAGCACGTGGAGGCTCCTGAATCCATGTATCGCAAGCGTCCATGAGTTCCATTACCTTCTCTGTCCACTTGTCAACTCCGTTAAGAGCACCAAGAGCAGAACCACGGATGATTGGAGAATCCTCTTCGTAGTCATACTGAGTAAGGATTTCAACAACTTCCATCTCTACGAGCTCAAGCATTTCCTCATCCTCAACCATATCACACTTGTTAAGGAATACAACGAGACGAGGAACGTTTACCTGACGAGCGAGAAGTACGTGCTCGCGAGTCTGTGGCATAGGACCGTCAGTAGCAGCCACAACGAGGATAGCACCGTCCATCTGAGCAGCACCAGTTACCATGTTCTTTACATAGTCAGCGTGTCCTGGGCAGTCTACGTGAGCGTAGTGACGATTTGCAGTCTCGTATTCGATATGAGCTGTATTGATGGTAATACCGCGCTCTTTTTCCTCTGGAGCGTTATCAATCTGGTCGAAAGACTTGATCTCCTCGCTACCGAAACCCTTATCGTGAAGAGTCTTAGAGATAGCTGCAGTAAGAGTAGTCTTACCGTGGTCAACGTGACCAATAGTACCAATGTTTACGTGTGGCTTGGTACGTACGAATTGTTCTTTAGCCATAGCTTTAATTATTTATTTTTCAATGAATAGTTCACAAGATTGTTTTGTTCTCTTTCTGAGGCTTTTTCAGAAAGAGCTGCTTCCGAGAGTTGAACTCGGGACCTCTTCCTTACCAAGGAAGCGCTCTACCACTGAGCTAAAGCAGCAAGAGAGCGGAAAACGGGGCTCAAACCCGCGACCCCCAGCTTGGAAGGCTAGTGCTCTATCAACTGAGCTATTTCCGCTTGTCAAAGAGTGGGTGGTGATGGATTCGAACCACCGAAGGTATAACCAGCAGATTTACAGTCTGCCCCATTTGGCCACTCTGGTAACCACCCTTGTCTTACTTGAGCCTCTTGTCGGATTCGAACCAACGACCCCGAGATTACAAATCACGTGCTCTGGCCAACTGAGCTAAAGAGGCAAATCCTTTGCAGCCGTTAGGCCTCGCTTACAGGATGTGTTTGTTTTACGACTGCAAAGGTATACATATTTTCTGAACCTGCAAAACTTTCTGAGGTTTTTTTTGTTTTAAAGTTGATTTTTCTTCTTCTGAGGGTATTTACACATTATAATATATATAAATAAGCCCCTTGTTTATAATCACCTCTACTTTCTATATCTAATCGTTACCACTTTCCGGCTTAGCCGAATTTTCCAGTTTCTCTAAAGATTGACCATTATCTGCAATGCCGCGTGGATGAGCCTGGGCATACACTTTTTTCAATTGTTCGAAGGTAGTATGCGTATAAATCTCCGTAGTGGACACACTTTCATGCCCGAGAAGTTTCTGCACGCTCTCTATCCCCGAATTATTATTAAGCATCGCTGTGGCAAAGGTATGACGCAAGACATGCGGCGAACGTTTTTTCATCGTCGACACTTTAGAGATACTTCTCTTCACATCTTCCCTCACCTGTACTTGCGTCATGCGTTCTGCTTTATTGTTCAAGAAAAGTGCGCCACCATCTACTCCAAACCGCGCATTACGCACTGCCTGATAGTTCTGTAAGCTCTCGCGAAGCTCCACACCAAAGGGAATAACTCTCTCTTTGTTTCGCTTACCCAGCACTTTCAACTGATTCTGTGCATAATCTATAGACGAATCGTCAAGACCAACCAACTCTGACAGGCGTATACCCGTGGAATAAAACACAAGAATCAGCATCCTCGAACGCAAATCCTCAAAACTGTCATCCCAATATTCATTACCGAGAAGACGATCCATTTCTTCTTCACGCAGATATTGCGGCAGAGGTTTTTCCTTTTGAGGACCTTTGATAGTATACGCTGGGTCATGCTTGAGTTTTTTCCTGGACACAGCAAAGCGATAGAAGGTTCTCAGACTACTTAGTCTCCTATTGACAGACGTAGCTTTATTGCCTCTATCCATCATTTCCTCCATCCACCCCCTTATAATATCAGAGTCTACGCTATCCCAGTCAAGACTTTCATCAAGACCATGCACATACAAACAAAACGCACCAAGGTCATCGCCGTAACTCTCTACAGTACGTACAGACTTATATCTGTCATACTGAAGATAATAGAGGAATTCATCGACAAGTTTGTCCATATCCCCCTTCAACGACTCAATACCCTGGTTCGTGTCAATCTTTATATAAATTCAAACGAGGATTTTAGTCCTCGTTTGCGCGAAGCTGCTGTACATATACAGCGTGCTCCATCTTAAGACGCTTCAGAACAGAAGGCTTGTTGTACTGCTGACGAGCACGAAGCTCCTTAACAACACCTGTCTTCTCGAATTTACGCTTGAACTTCTTCAGTGCGCGCTCAATGTTCTCACCGTCTTTTACTGGTACGATAATCATTCTTTGTTATATTTTTTAAGTTATACATATTGCTTTTGCTATTCTTTCACACAAAAGCGGGTGCAAAGTTACTGCTTTTCCGTAATACGTACAAATATTTTTCCTCTTTTTATTTTCCAATCTACTATAAAACAATGAATAATATGAATAGAGCACATATTCTTATTGTAAGTTTCATAGCGATAGCAAATATAACATTAGCTTTCAAGCAACGGTTTAGTATTACATTTCAACCATTCAAGGTCAGCTGAATCGTCAAGAAGAGGAGACAGATTGTCGAACACTTGTTTGTGATAGTTGTCCAACCAGGCAATTTCCTCTTCCGTCAAGAGTTCTGCCATGATAGGTTCTCTGTCAAACGGGAAGAGCGTGAGCGGTTGCATCTGCAAAAACTTACCGAACTCAGTTTCCATATATTCTGTTATCAATAGTGTATTTTCAAGCCTTACACCAAATCTTCCTGCAAGATATAGTCCTGGTTCATCTGTTACTGTCATACCTGCCCGCAGCGGAGCTGGTTTCCACTCCATACGAATCTGATGGGGACCTTCGTGTACATTAAGATAAGCCCCCACTCCATGACCAGTACCATGAAGATAGTTCATCCCTTCACGCCACATCGGTTCTCTTGCGAGTGCATCAATCTGCGTACCTGAGGCACCATCAGGAAATTTTGCCAGTTCAAGTTGGATATGTCCCTTGAGCACGAGTGTATAGACTCGCTTTTGCTCTTCGGTCAATGGTCCTAAAGGAATGGTTCGGGTAATATCCGTCGTTCCGTCCTTATATTGTGCTCCACTATCAAGCAGGAGAAAGCCCTCTGGTTTGAGAGACTTGTCAGTTTCGGGAGTAGCCTCATAATGCACAATTGCTCCATGTTCTTGATAAGCCGCTATGGTATCGAAGGATATACCACAGAAATCTTTCTGCTCGGCGCGGAAGGCAGTAAGTTGTTTATCTATTGATATTTCAGTCTCGTCTCCCTTCTCCACAGCAGGTTTTAGCCAGCGCATGAATTTCACCAGCGCCACGCCGTCGCGTATCATGGCTTTACGAAAACCTTCTATCTCCACGGCATTCTTCACTGCCTTCATCATATGTATTGGAGACGTTCCCCTGACAATATTCTTACAACCGATACTCTTTGCTAATGTATAGTTCACCTCATCGGCATCAATGAGAATATTGTAGTCAGGATAAGTGCGGAGCGACTCTTTTATATCGGCGTATGCCTTTTGTTGCACACCTATTTCACCCAGATAATTCTTCACCGCATCATCCAACTTGCGTGAATCTACAAAGAGTGTAGCTGTTCGTGAGGTTATGAGAAGATAGCTAACGAATACGGGGTTACAATGCACATCACTGCCTCTCATGTTGAGCACCCACGCTATACAGTCAAGCGAAGACACCAACATTCCATCTGCATGCTGACTTCTCAGAGCTTTTCTTATTCTCGATATCTTGCTGACAGCATCCTCACCAGCATATTGCAGTTCGTGCAACGTCACCTGATTAAGAGGTATCTGCGGACGGTCTTTCCATATTATGTCAAGAGGATCAAAGTTTGTCCTCAACGTCAGCCCGCCTTCATGTCTAAGATCGCCAATAAGACCTTCCACCTCATTGAGCGACGAGACATAACCGTCAATGCCCACTTCCTTGACATCTGAATCCTTCAATTCCTTACCAAGCCACTCTGCAATGGTAGGTGTGCCGTCTACACGAAGTTTCATCAACTGAAACCCAGTGCCAGCGAGTTGTTCTTCCGCAGCGAGAAAATAGCGCGAGTCTGTCCACAGTGCAGCTGATGTCAGCGTCACCACCGCAGTACCTGCCGAACCGTTGAAACCTGAAATCCATTCACGCCCTTTCCAATGGTCAGGCACATATTCTCCATTATGAGGGTCGGTACTTGGAAAAATGAAAGCCGCGAGTTTTTCACGACGCATTACATCTCTCAATGCTTCTACACGCTGTCTTATGATATTGTCCATGATTATGTTAGCTAAATATTCAGTACAGTTGCGTCCCACCAACATTGGTGTGACACATCACTGCAAAGATAGTTTTTTTTAGGTTAAAAAAAGATTATTAGACTACAATTACACAATACGTAATGTTTTTTTTATTAATTTTGCGGTAACGGAAGAGGTGGAGGGATTTTCACCCACACAATATCTTCCGGCAGAAAGGTAGATACATTAACATCTAATATTAAAAGTAATATGAAATTTCTTACAGACGAAAAACTCGTAATCGTTGGTGCCGGCGGTATGATCGGTTCTAACATGGTTCAGACAGCCCTCATGCTCGGTCTTACTCCGAACATTTGCCTCTATGACATCTATGAGCCAGGTGTACACGGTGTTTTCGACGAGATGGAGCAGTGCGCATTCCCAGGCGCTAACCTCAGCTACACCGTTGACCCAGAAGTAGCATTCACAGGTGCTAAGTACATCATCTCTTCAGGTGGTGCTCCTCGTAAGGAAGGCATGACACGTGAGGACTTGCTGAAAGGCAACTGCCAGATTGCGGCTGATTTCGGTGAGAACATCAAGAAATATTGTCCAGACGTAAAGCACGTTGTTGTAATCTTCAACCCAGCTGACGTTACCGCTCTGACAGCACTTATCCACTCTGGTTTGAAGCCTAACCAGCTGACTTCACTTGCAGCTCTCGACTCTACACGTCTGCAGCAGGCTCTCGCTCACGAGTTCGGCGTACAGCAGGACAAGGTGACAGGCGCTCACACTTACGGTGGTCACGGCGAGCAGATGGCAGTCTTCGCTTCTCAGGTAAAGATCGACGGCAAGCCATTGTCAGAGATGGGTCTTTCAGACGAGCGTTGGGCAGAGATCAAGCACAACACAGTGCAGGGTGGTTCTAACATCATCAAGCTCCGTGGCCGTTCTTCATTCCAGAGCCCAGCTTATCAGGCTGTGAAGATGATCGAAGGCGCTATGGGTGGCGAGCCATTCACATTGCCTGCAGGTTGCTATGTTAACTGCAGCGAGTGTGGCTACAAGAACGTAATGATGGCTATGCCTACAACTATCGACGCTACTGGCGTTCACTTCACTGCTCCTAAGGGCACTGAGGAAGAGCTTGCAGGTCTGAAGGCTTCTTACGAGCACCTGCAGAAGATGCGCGACGAGATCATCGAGCTCGGCATCATCCCAGCAGTAGCAGACTGGTCTAAGGACAACGCTAATCTGTAATCCACAGACAACAACTTTTTATAGAGGGAGCCATGACGGTTCCCTCTTTTTGTTTTTCTATGGCATGAACCAATGCACGTACGTCCGAGGACAAATGCACGTACGTTCATTACACGATGCACGTACGTGCGTTGCACGATGAAGATACGTCCATTTAGTTAGAGCGAGCAGTTTTCTTTACTATACATATTATATTATATATAGTAACACATCATCATGTCTTTGACATAAGACAATTTCCATAGCATAGCATTTGCCATGTGACGGAATATTCGTAACTTTGTAGCAAGTTATTCGCAACAAACCAAACAAACATGGAACCCCTCAAACATGAATGTGGCATAGCGATGATTCGCTTGCTGAAACCGCTTGAATACTACAAGCAGAAGTATGGCACGGAGAGATACGCTCTCAACAAACTGTATCTCATGATGGAGAAACAGCACAACCGTGGACAGGAAGGTGCCGGCGTGGCATGCGTCAGCCTCGACAGAAAACCAGGTACAGAGTATATGTACCGTGAAAAAGCCGAAGGTAAGGAAGCCATCACAAAGGTCTTCAGCGCAATCAGCCATAAACTCAACAGCACCGACGACGACGAACCAGAAGAAAAGTCCGCTTTCCTGGGAGAGCTCTACATGGGTCACCTACGCTACTCCACAACAGGCAAAGGCGGACTTAAATATGTCCACCCGTTCCTGCGCCGCAACAACTGGAGAGCAAAAAACCTCTGCCTGTGCGGCAACTTCAACATGACAAATATCCACGAGATATTCGACCTTCTCACAGCACAGGGACAATATCCGAGAATCTATAGTGACAGCTACATCACTCTCGAACTGATGGGCCACCGCCTGGACCGCGAGGTGGAGCGCAACTTCGTCATAGCAAAGGAAAAAGGTCTGGAGGGCACTGACATTACAGACTATATCGACACTCATGTAGACGTGTCGCGAGTGCTGGAGACATCTATGCCTTATTTCGACGGTGGATACGTGATGTGCGGAATCACTGGTAGCGGCGAACTCTTCTCCATGCGCGACCCTTGGGGCATACGCCCTGCTTTCTACTACGCCAACGACGAGATTGTGGCGATAGCTAGTGAGCGACCTGTATTGCAGACAACATTCGACTTGGAAGTCAACGACATAAAGGAGATAGAACCCGGTCAGGCTGTCATCGTGACTCAGAGCGGCGAGATGTCTCTTAAGCAGATTGTTCCACAGAAGAAATTCTCTGCTTGCTCCTTCGAGCGCATATACTTCAGCCGTGGCAATGACCTCGACATACACAGAGAACGTGAACAACTGGGCAAGCAACTGCGCGATCAGATAATAAAAGCTATTGACAACGACGTGGAGCACTCCGTCTTCACATACATACCAAACACTGCCGAATTGGCTTATTACGGTATGGTGCAGGGCATACGCGAAGTTTCACCGATAGTAAGAACCGAGAAGGTGGTATGGAAAGACATCAAACTGCGCACCTTTATCACAGAAGGAAACTCCAGAAATGACCTTGCGGCACATGTATATGACATCACTGCAGGATCTCTCGAACCATACGTAGACAACCTTGTAGTCATCGACGACAGTATCGTGCGTGGCACAACATTGCGCGAGAGCATCATCCGCATTCTCAACAGACTTCACCCGAAGAAGATTGTCATCGTAAGCTCAGCACCACAAATCCGCTATCCTGACTTCTATGGCATCGACATGCCAAAGATTAGCGACTTCATAGCATTCCAGGCTTGCGTGGCGTTGATAAAGGAACGCGGTATGGAGCAGCTTCTCATCGACACTTATGAAGCATGCAAGAAGGAACTGCAGAAGACTGGTGACGACATAGAGAATCCTGTAAGGAATATCTACAAACCGTTCACACCGGAAGAACTGAATGCCAAGATGGTAGATTTGCTTCGTCCAAGCGATGTGACCACACCTGTAGAGATGGTATTCCAGAGCATCGAAGGACTCCACAAAGCCATACCAAACCATCCCGGCGACTGGTATTTCACAGGAAATTTCCCTACACCTGGAGGTATGCGACTTGTTAACCAAAGCTTCATCAACTTCATGGAGAGTCAGACCGAAAAACAGTAGCAAGCAGAGTTAAAAGTAAAGAAAATAGTTAATATATTGTAAATTACGCATTATCAAGATACATATAAAAGGTATGTATCAAGCAAAAGTAGTAATTTTGCATTTGGTTTAACAACTGCGGGGAAGACTTAGAGCCCCGGGGATAGCGCCATAACGAGCGAATCAGACTAACAATAGCTCATGGCCGTACGTGTTAATAGCTGTATTTTTGGCCGAATGCAGCGGTTAGTGAATCGTCATCCAAAGATATGGTGTCTCACCACCGCAAGCCTTGGCAACAAGGTGAAGGGATAGGTAGGGCACTAATAGAAATGATTAAGTTTTTTAGTAGCACAAGGGCAAAGTCGCAAGACTGAACCCAAAATGAAAATTTTAAGATGAACACTTTAAGTTACAAAACGATTTCCGTCAACAAGGAAACCGCTCAGAAGGAGTGGGTTGTAGTTGACGCAACCGATCAGGTAGTAGGACGCCTTGCATCTAAGGTGGCAAAGCTGATCCGCGGCAAGTACAAGCCAACATTCACACCAAACGTTGACTGCGGTGACAACGTGATTATCATCAATGCCAAGAAGGCCATATTCACAGGTAAGAAGGAGACCGACAAGGTTTACACACGCTACACTGGTTATCCAGGCGGACAGCGCTTCACTTCTCCTGCAAAGCTCCGCACACGCAAGGACGGTATGGATCTCATCATCCGCCACGCTGTGAAGGGTATGCTTCCAAAGGGTCCTCTCGGAAGAAAGTTGCTCGGCAACCTTTATATTTATGACGGCACAGAGCACAACCAGGAGGCTCAGAAGCCAAAGGCAATTGATATTAACCAGTACAAATAAGCTCAGTCAAGATGGAATTAATCAACGCAATAGGCCGTCGTAAGAGCGCAGTAGCTCGCGTATACCTCTCAGAAGGCACCGGCAAGATCACTATCAACAAGGTAGATCTCACAAAATACTTCCCATCAGCAATTCTCCAGTATGTCGTAAAGCAGCCTCTCGAGACTCTCGGTGTAGAAGGCAAGTATGACATCAAGGCAAATCTCGACGGTGGCGGTTTCACTGGTCAGAGCCAGGCTCTGCGTATGGCTATCGCTCGCGCCCTCGTGAAGATCAATGCTGAAGACAAGAAGACTTTGAAGACTCAGGGATTCCTCACTCGCGACTCTCGTGCCGTTGAGCGTAAGAAGCCAGGTCAGCCAAAGGCTCGTCGTCGCTTCCAGTTCTCAAAGCGTTAAAAGCCTGCATCGTTCTGCCAACTGTGCCTATCTATATATATGTGTTGCAGGAAAACAGGACGGCATGTGCATGAGAACAGCAGTTTAGCATCTAAACCAGTGAGACCCCTCTGGTTACTCGCTGGCTGATTCTAAGCAAAGCCGACAACAAAAAGAAGTCGGCTGAAAAGAATTAAAAAGAAAGTAAACAAAGCAAACAAAAGAAATTATGTCAAGAACAAGTTTTGACCAGTTACTCCAGGCAGGTGCACACTTCGGACACCTCAGCCGCAAGTGGAATCCAGCTATGGCTCCTTACATCTTCATGGAGCGTAACGGTATCCATATCATCGACCTCAACAAGACTGTAGCAAAGGTAGACGAAGCTGCAGAGGCTCTCAAGCAGATAGCAAAGTCAGGCAAGAAGATCCTGTTTGTCGCTACTAAAAAACAAGCTAAGGACGTTGTTGCTGAGAAGGCAGCAAGCGTTAACATGCCATACGTAAACGAGCGTTGGGCAGGTGGTACTCTCACCAACTTCCCTACAATCCGTAAGGCTGTGAAGAAAATGACAAACATCGACAAGCTGATGAGCGACGGTACATTCTCTAACCTCAACAAGCGCGAGCTTCTTCAGGTTACACGTCAGCGCGCTAAGCTCGAGAAGAACCTCGGTTCTATCGCAGACCTCACACGTCTTCCTTCAGCTATCTTCGTTATAGACGTAATGAAGGAGCACATTGCAGTGAAAGAGGCTAAGCGTCTCGGCATACCAGTATTTGGTATCGTTGACACAAACTCTAACCCACGCGACATCGACTTCGTAATCCCTGCTAACGACGACGCTAAGGACTCAGTAGAGACAATCCTCAGCGCTTGCTGCCAGGCTATTGCTGAAGGCATCGAGGAGCGCAAGGTTGAGAAGGCTGACGAGAAGGCTGCAGCTGAGCAGGCAGAGGAAGTTGCTGATGCTAAGCCAAAGCGCACACGTCGTGCAAGAAAAGAAGACGCTCCTGCACAGGCTGAAACTACCGCAGAGGAGTAATTGACAATAAAGAACAGAGCGGTGGGAACAATATTCCTGCCGCTTTATTATTAATAACACTAAAAAAGGAAAATAGTTTTTATGGCTGTTTCAATGGAAGACATCAAGAAGCTGCGTGCCATGACAGGTGCAGGTCTTGCTGATGTAAAGAAGGCTCTCACCGAAGCTGAGGGCGACATGGATAAGGCAAAGGAGCTTCTCCGCGAGCGCGGACTTGCTATCGCTGCCAAGCGTTCTGACCGCGAGACTTCTAACGGCTGCGTACTCGTAAAGAAGGTTGAGGGTTTTGCTGCAATGATAGCAGTAAAGTGTGAGACCGACTTCGTGGCTGCTGGTAAGGACTTCATCGCTATGACACAGGAGATTCTCGATGCTGCAGTTGCAAACAAGTGCAAGAGCCTCGACGAGGTAAAGACACTGAAGCTTGCCAACGGCGACGACGCTGCTACTGCTGTACAGCACCGTTCTGGTATCACTGGTGAGAAGATGGAGCTCGATGGCTACAACTTCATCGAGGGTGACAATGTGGAGATCTACAACCACATGAACAAGAACATCCTCTGCACAATGGTACAGACAAACAAGCCTGCTGCTGAGCAGGGTCACGCTGTAGCTATGCAGGTTGCAGCTATGAAGCCAATCGCCCTCAATCAGGAGGCTGTGCCACAGAGCGTAATCGACGAGGAGATCAAGGTTGCCGTAGAGAAGACAAAGCAGGAGCAGGTGCAGAAGGCCGTAGAGAATGCTCTCAAGAAGGCTGGCATCAACCCAGCTCACGTTGACTCTGAGGAGCACATGGAGTCTAACATGGGTAAGGGATGGATCACCGCTGAGGATGTTGCCAAGGCTAAGGAGATTATCGCTACTGTTTCTGCAGAAAAGGCAGCTAACCTGCCACAGCAGATGATCGACAACATCGCTAAGGGTCGTCTCAACAAGTTCTTCAAGGAGTCTTGTCTGCTCAACCAGGAGTTCATCCAGGACAGCAAGATGAGCGTAACAGACTATCTGAAGTCTGCTGACAAGGAACTTACTGTTACTGACTTCAAGCGTTTCTCTCTCTCTGCAGACTAAGAGAAAACTCTTACAAGATAAAATATAAAGAGGGCGTGTCCACAAGGCACGCCCTCTTTTATTTCTTTTTTGTACCTTTGCATCCGTAACAAATTTTATATTGACGTAAACATGAAGATATTCGCCATAGGAATGAACTATCTGCGCCACACGCAGGAACTCGACGGCAAAGAATACCGTCCTGAAGAACCAGTAATATTTCTCAAGGCTGACTCTGCCTTGCTCAAGGACAAGAAACCTTTCTTCATTCCCGACTTCATGGGACGCATAGACTATGAAGCGGAAGTAGTGGTGCGCATATGCCGTCTGGGTAAAGGCATCCCACAGAGATTTGCCCATAGATATTACGACGCCGTGACTCTCGGCATCGACTTCACGGCACGCGACATGCAGAAGAAGGCACGCGAAGCAGGAATGCCTTGGGACATATGCAAAGGTTTCGACGGCAGCGCTGTCATAGGCGAATGGGTGGAAAAAGAAAAGTTTCTCTCTCTTGACGCCCTCGACTTCCACCTCGACATCAATGGCAAGACGGTGCAAAGCGGAAACACGGCCGACATGATTTACAAGATAGACGAGATAGTGAGCTATCTGAGCCGCTTCTACACTCTCAAGACTGGCGACATCATCTACACCGGCACACCTGAAGGCGTAGGTCCCGTACACATCGACGACCACATGGAGGGCTATCTCGGAGAGAGGAAGGTATTGGAGTTCAACTGCAAATAAAAATAGCACACGAACATCACTCAAACGCCATACTAACGACACATAAACGGCATTCTTTATATTATTTACAAGCCAATTTGTACAATAATATAAAGAATGTTTCGTTATTACATACGATGAGGAAAGCCATCGTATTTTTACTTCTACTCTGGTCTGTCGCTTTGGCAGCACAAGAGCGTTTCGTCTATCTGACCACCGAGGATGTTCAGATAGACTCCGTGATACCGCATGTCGGCTATAGTATCCAACTCCCTGCTAACTATCAGGACTCTGTCTACTCCGTGTCGCTCGTCTATCCTGAATACATCGACATGGCACCGTCGGACATAGAAAAGTTCCATCGTCTGTCTGACACAGAGGCTCCCTCCTTCCCTACCCCACAGACAGAAATCGTCTTCAACAAAAAGTCACCGATACTGAAAACCACAGTGATGCCCATAGCACTCATTGACGGTAAATACAAATGGCTCGTCAGTTTTATGCTGAGAGTAGAATCGTCACCTGCCACTCAAGCGAAAGCGAAAGGCATGCGCAAGGCATCTACCAACTCGGGAGACATCTATTCTGCCCACTCTGTGCTTGCATCAGGCAGTTGGGCAAAGATAAGGGTCAATGACACGGGAGTGTTTGAACTTACCAACGATGTCATACGAAAAGCAGGATTTACAGACATCAACAAGGTGAAGATTTACGGTTACGGAGGCAATCTGCAACCGGAGAAGATTAGCAGCGAATATCTTGCCAGCACCGATGACCTCAAGGAAGTGTCACAGTGCATCGTCAACGGTAAACACCTTTTCTATGGCAAAGGTCCCGTGTCATGGTCATCACAGACTGCCACCACACGCACAAGAAATCCTTATTCTGACTACGGCTATTATTTCATCACACAGACAGATGATGAAGTGTCGACCGTAGACTCCACAACCTTTGTCAACAGCTTCTATCATTCCAATGAAGATTATCATTCTCTCTATGAGGTTGACGCCTACGCATGGTTTTTCGGCGGCCGCAACCTTGTAGACAGCAAGGCAATAAACTTAGGTTCAGCAGCTACATTCACTCTCGACAACAATACAGGAAGTACAAGTGGCAGGATGAACATCACTGTGACGGCAGGTACTGCCACCACAGTGACCATTCATGTCAACGACTCATTGGTAGGCACTCGTTCCATGACTGTTGGTACTTACGACAAGGGTACATCTGCGTCATTGTCTGTCTTGCTCAAATCGCTGAAGGAGAAGAACACTGTGACCGTCACTACCACAAGTGGCGGACCGGTACGCCTCGACTACATCAGCATAGCCTATGACAAGCCACGTGAAGACTATGACCTCACCAAGAGCCATCCCGCAGCTGAGTATGTATATAACATCACCAATCAGGATCGCCACGCCGACGGATTTGCCGACATGGTGATAATCATTCCCACATCGCAGAAACTACTTGCACAGGCACAGCGTCTGAAAGCTTTCCATGAAGAGCACGATAGCATGAGGGTAAACATCGTACCAGCAGACGAACTCTACAACGAATTCTCCAGTGGCACTCCTGATGCCAATGCCTACCGCCGCTATCTGAAGATGCTCTACGACAAGGCTGAAACGGACAAAGACTTACCGAAATATCTTCTCCTCATGGGCGACTGCGTATGGGACAACCGCATGCTCACTTCTACCACGCGCAATCTCAATCCCGACGACTATCTTCTGTGCTTTGAGAGCGAAAATTCATACAACGAGATTTACTGCTTTGTGGATGACGGCTGGTTCTGCCTGCTCGACGAAGGGGAAGGCGCAAATCCGCAGAGGTCTGACATGCTCGACATGGCTGTCGGCCGTTTCCCCGTCAGCAATGAGACTGACGCCAAGACAATGGTGGACAAGACAATAGCATATGTCAACAATACCAATGCCGGAGCATGGCAAAACACACTGATTTTTCTTGGCGACGATGGCAACAACAACATCCACATGGAGGATGTCAATGACGTGGCTGACGAGGTGCAGAAGAATCATCCGGGATATTATATAAAGAAGGTGTTGTGGGACAGTTATGAACTTGTCTCTGGAGCCACTGGCAACACTTATCCTGAGGTTACCAAACTGCTGAAGGCACAGCAAAGTGCAGGTGCGCTTATCTTCGACTATGCCGGTCACGGTTCGGAGTCGCAGATATCTCATGAGCGCGTGCTCAGCATTTCCGACTTTGCCGGCTTCACCAACACCAATCTTCCTCTATGGATAACGGCATCGTGTGACATCATGCCATTTGACGGCACTGACCCTACGATAGGCGAGACAGCGGTGCTCAATAGCAAGGGAGGAGCTTTCGCATTCTTCGGTACTACTCGTACGGTATATGCCAACTACAACAAGCGCATCAACGGTGCCTTCATGCGCTATGTACTGCAGCGCACTGACGGAAAGCCAAATACTCTCGGTGAAGCGCAGAGACTTGCCAAGAACTATATGATCACGTCGGGACAAGACCTTACGGAAAACAAACTCCAGTTCTCTCTCCTCGGCGATCCTGCCGTTGCCCTCAACTTGCCAGAGCCTTCATTGGTGGTAGACTCCATCAACGGCATCGCCGTGGGCAGCACAGATATGCCTAAGTTGAAGGCAGGAAGCATGGCTACAATCATCGGACATGTGGCAGACAAGAACGCTTTCAACGGCATTGTGACGGCTACCGTGCGCGACTCTGAAGAACAGATAACATGCCGCAACAACGACAACTCTGCCACTAAAGCTTTTGTCTATAATAACCGCACAAAGAACTTGTTCAACGGTTCGGACAGCATTCGCAACGGTCGCTTCAAACTATCCTTCGCCGTTCCTATGGACATCAACTACTCCGACAAGAGCGGACTGGTGAATCTCTTCGGCGTGAGCAATGACAAGAAGTCTACTGTCCACGGAGCCAACGACAGTTTCATCGTGGGTGGCACCGACTCTATGGGCAATGACTCCATAGGTCCGTCGATATACTGTTATCTCAACTCGCCCGACTTTGTCAACGGGGGCAATGTGAACACCACACCTTATTTCTTCGCTCAGGTGACCGACGAGGATGGCATAAACGCATCGGGTGCGGGCATAGGCCACGACCTCATGCTCATCATAGATGGTGACATGGCGAAGACCTACAACCTCAATGACAACTTCACCTACGACTTCGGAAGCTACACGTCAGGATTTACCTACTACTCCATTCCTGCTCTCGAAGTGGGCACGCACACTCTGCAATTCCGTGCATGGGACATCTTCAACAACTCGTCGACATCCACACTGCGTTTTAATGTTGTCAACGGTCTCGCGCCATCAATAGCCGACATCTATTGCACGCAGAACCCTGCACACACATCCACGACATTCATCATCACCCACGATCGTGCCGGAAGCGACATCGATGTCATCATAGACGTGATGGACACGGCAGGCAGAATCATGTGGAGCTACACTGGGCAGAACACCGCCGAGTCAGGAACAAGCACCGTGGACTGGAATCTCACCAACAACAGTGGCAGAGAACTGCAAACTGGCGTCTATCTCTACCGCGCACGCATAGCCTGCGATGGCAGCAAATATACAAGCAAGACAAAGAAACTTATAATATTGAAATAAAAAAGCACAGATATGAATAGACTCAATATGTCAACCACCATCCCATGCCGTCTGGCGACATTATGCATCGCTATGGCAATGCTGACTTTAGGCAACACGACAGCGAATGCACAGAGCAAGCAAGACATGTTCAACCCGGTAAACACAAGCGTGACATCTCAGTCGATAGCGCCTGACGCAAAGTCTGCAGGTATGGGCGATGTGGGTGCTGCCACCGAACCTGATGTCAACTCTCAATACTGGAATCCGGCAAAATATCCGTTTGCCATAAGCCGTGCCGGAGTGGCTATCAACTACACTCCTTGGCTCCGCCAGTTGGTGAGCGACATGGATCTTGGCTATCTGGCAGGCTACTACCGCATAGGCGACTACTCGGCTGTGTCAGCCTCACTGCGCTATTTCAACATGGGTAAGGTGTATATGAGCTTGAACAATGAAGCCGAGACCATCAATCCTTACGAAATGTCGCTCGATGCCGCCTACTCGCTCATGCTAAGCGAGAAGTTCTCCATCGCTGCCGGTCTGCGCTGGATATACTCCGACCTTACCTACAACTATAGCGACGACACGGCTCCAGGTTCGGCTTTCTCTGCCGACTTGGCTTGCTACTATCAGGATTACGTCAACATCGGTGATCGCGAATGCCAGTTGGGACTGGGTATGAACATCTCCAACATCGGTACGAAGATTTCCTTCGGTGGCGACGACAACTCTGAGTTCATTCCTACAAACCTCCGTCTTGGTGCATCGCTCGTCATACCAGTAGACGAATACAACCGCTTCACCGTAGCAGCGGATGCCAACAAACTCCTTGTGCCTACTTATCCCAAGCAGAATGAGGGTGAGACTACGGAGGATTATCAGCAGCGTGTGCAGAGAGACTATTATGACATATCGTCAATAAGCGGTATATTCAAGAGCTTCTCTGATGCTCCAAACGGATTTTCGGAAGAACTTCAGGAGATACAGTGGAGCGTAGGTGCAGAATATTGCTATCACGACCAATTCTCGCTGAGAGCCGGCTATCACCATGAGTCAGAGAACAAGGGTAACAGAAAATATTTCACTGTGGGTGCAGGATTCAAGATGAGCGCATTCTCACTGGATGCTGGATACGTCATCTCCACAGCAAAATCAAATCCACTGGACCAAACTCTGCGCTTCACACTCACATTCGACATGGACGGTCTGAAGGATCTTTTCGGACGCAGATAAACACTTTATCATTCTATAAACAACACCACACATTATATTATATATATGGCAACGGCACAATCATGCAACTTCCGCATAGGAATGGGTTACGACGTACATAAACTCTCCACAGGCTATGACTTGTGGTTGGGTGGAATAAAGATAGATCACACAATGGGACTTGTGGGCCACAGCGATGCGGATGTGCTCATTCATGCCATCTGCGATGCTCTGCTCGGAGCTGCCAACATGCGCGACATAGGTTATCATTTCCCCGACACGGCAGCAGAGACGGAGGGCATAGACTCGAAGATATTGCTTCGTCGCACCATCGACCTCATAGCCACCAAAGGCTACAGCGTGGTAAACATCGATGCCACAGTGTGTGCGGAGCGACCTAAGATCAATCCTCATGTACCAGCCATGAAGGCCTGCCTCGCTGAGGTGATGAAGACCGATGAAGACAACATCTCCATCAAAGCCACCACCACGGAGAAGCTCGGGTTCACTGGTCGTGAGGAAGGCATCTCCGCCTACGCTGTAGCTCTCATCAGCAAATAGTAATCATAGGAGGTACGGCGATGTAACAACACACATTACCCGATGTTGCGACATATGTCATAAAGTTGTGCGACATATGTCATAAACGTTTATGACAATTGCCATAAAGGTTTGCGACATATGTCAAACACTCGTGTGACATATGTCGCAACATCGACAAGACTAACATCTGCAAACTACCAAACTATTTTCTCACATCAACACATCTGACATTTCACATCCCTTTTACTCGTTAAAATACACCCTTTTATGCATATTTTCGGGGGGGGGGGGACGTAAATATATCTGATAAAACACTTGCAATTGTCAGATAATATTCATAAGTTTGCACACGAGTGAATTTATCATCATGTGACAAACTTACAAACAATTCTTTATTTATGAAACATTCTACTTTCGTAAAGAGCATTGCCCTGTTGGCATTGGCATGCGCAGGAACTACTGCCCATGCCCACACTGACATCCCCTTGCGCAAGATCAAGGCGGTGAAAAGTGCCACTCAGGTGAACCTGCTCGATAGCGTCATTAGCGACAGCTACCGCAAGATCTATAAGTATAATGAGTATGGATACATCACATCGGTGATGGCATATCGAAAGGACTCAAAGTGGACCATTGACACAAGCACTTCCTATATTCAGGACTATGTCTTTGATGCCAACGGCCAGTGCACCTCGCGCATAACTTATAATGTGGACGAGCAGGGCAACAGAAGCACTATAGAAGACAAGGGTGAACTGGTGGTAAAGGACGGACTGACATGGGAGAACATATATGAGCGTTTCAACGACGGCAAGTTGCATCCCTCCACTTCAAAGGCTTACGACAAATGGGGCAACCTGTCAATAGAAATCGTATATGAAAGAGACTGGTACTCCTATGAGGACTATATCTCATCTTATACCGAAAAACGCTATAGCGGATCCATACATTCTGGACACCGCAAGCAAAGCTCATTCGAGAGTGCCTACTGCACATATAGCGTGGAAGCGAAGAGTGGCGGGGGTACGACGGATCCCAGTAAGCTTAACCTGAGTTTCGGTTCAACTGATAGTTGGGAGATATTGGATGGCAAACTCTATTTCAAGAGTTACATAACGAGGAATCTCGATAGCGAAGCAACAGTTGGAAACTTAGACAAATATCTCACACTCATAAGAGAGGATGTGTATGAGCTGAATGCAGACGGCACACGCCCGGTTAGCATGACCAGCATATTGTCACCAGGCGAAAGCTACGAATCAACAGACTGGTACACATACTCATGGGACAACAAGGGCAGACTATTGAGTGAATTACATATGGGAGCATCTAACAACGTGTCATATAAGCACTTCTACTCCTATGCCGATGACTATGCTAAGGAGTTGTCACTGATGGATGCAGTATATGCATTGAAATATGAATTGACTGAATATCCCGAGGACGAGTATTGTCAATTCGGACATATGGCTTCACACATCATCGAGAATAACGGAAGCAACTACGAGGAACACGACCAAACCTCTTACTTATGGGATGAGAATGGACACCTTGTCAGTGCTAATTGGTTGGAATGGGGCACAGAATCGTGGTATGACTATGGTAGCGAGAAACAAGACTCCAAAGAATATAACCACTCTGGTGATGAATATTTCTTCTACAATTCCGATGGTCATATGTCTCACATGACTGGTGTAGACTATGATTATGAAGACGGCAACGAATACTACAAGTTAGAGTATATATACAACGAGAAAGGTGTATGGACTGACGAGAAGGATTATTCCGGTGAGTCTATTGACGGTCCGTGGACTTCTGAGGATGGAAGCAATAAGGTGCGCGCAAGACGCTCGGCACACAAGTCGGCACCAGTCATCGACGATATGAGCGACGGTTACCATGATATTAATTACAATGACGGAGTATTCCTGACACAGGGCTATTATCAGGTGGAAGGCGGCAAGATTGTCTATGGATATTGTCATCAGTATATAACAAGCAGTGCCTCAATACCAAATAACCCTGAACTCAACTACACCGATCCTGCTGTACCGCTTGATACTGACGATTGTGACTATGCAATGGAATGTTTAATGGTCTGGAATTATCAATGGGACACAAGTTCAGAATCATGGGAACTGATGTTTGGTCCAGAATTTTCAACCCACATCTATAAGAATGGCAATGACATCGTCTGCGACACATACAACAAGGAGCAGGTGAAGACCGCCACCACAACCTATAGCATTGACGAGGAAGAAAGACTCATCAAGCAGTCGGGCAGCGATTGCGAGATAACATACGAATATCTCGACGACGGCTCGGACTATCTGCTTGAGACTGTCACCACCATTGGCGGCAACCGCTCAGTGCAGCATTATTACTACAGTCTGCATGACTACACTCCGACAGGAATAAAGAATGTGAACTCTGCCACAACGGGCAATGACACATATTATGACCTGCAGGGCAGACGCATCAGCAATCCTACTGCACACGGTATATATATCGTAAAGGGTAAGAAGGTAGTGAAATAAAATTAGGAGGTACGGCGCCATCGCCGTACCTCCTATTATTACCACATGGTTGACGTGAGGACTCGTCAACTACTATGATTACCTCCTCTGCTCATAGGGGACTCGTCAACTATTACAGACAATAGCTGGCAAGTAGCGTCATATTATATATAAGAAGGTAGAGCGTGAGGACTGACAGAAGTATCGTCAGGGCACGCTTGGCCTTTGCACCAAGACTCGGCACTAGGCAGGCAATGGCTATCGGGATGGCATACATATAGTGTGCGGACATGATGTACACCTCATTGATGCCGAAGCCAAGTCCGATATGCAGAGCCATATCCATGCCGAAGAAACTGAGGACGAGCCACAGGAACTTTCTCTTTCTTCCTACAATAATTCCTGCCAAGAAGAGGGCAAGGATGACACCTTCTATGGCATAACTCCACCACCAACGGTAGTGAACTATCATAGGACGCGAGCGAAGAACATCGCCAAGGAGATAGTCTTGATGCATCTGTATGGACTCGCCGAAGAGATTTTCCACTGTTGCCGACAGGCGCGAGGAGGTAACATCGGTCCATCTAAGGAACTCACCATTAGATATTGGCGCTCCTTGCTTCTGAGCCTGCTTCTTCTTTTGCTCTGCACGCTTCTTTGCCTTCTCTGCTTCTGCAGCCTTACGAGCTACGATGGCTGAGGTGTCGCCCTTGGCACGCAATACAGAATCTTGCTTCGCCTGGGCAATCTTCATCTCGTAGGCTTTCTTGCGCTGAGCCTCCTTCCGTTGCTTCTTTATCTCCTGTTTCTTCACCTCATTGGGCCACACGAAGGTGGCATACTCCCAACGGCAGAATCCCCACATGATGGCTGCCGGGAGCAATACTGCAAGCAGGATATTGAGCGGACGGAAGAACTTCTTTCCGTTGGCAAAGAGTGTGGCGAAATATACCTTCAGGCCATTGTTGAGCGACACGCCGGCAGTGATGACAAACAGGCATATGCTCTGCAACATGGTGAAATTCCCGCCTGAGCGCATCTTCATGCCAGTGACGTAGAGCGTCAAGAGAAGTAGCATCATGGAGATGATGAAATGGTCGGGCACTATCGCTGACAACATGATGTAGGCGAAGGAGAGGAAGAAGAGGGTGAAGAGCGACGACTGGGCATGGCTGAGTCCTATGATATTGCGTATTATTCGATAGAAGAACAGCATGGCATAGAATGCCCAAAAGGTCTGCATCACTGCCACGATGAATACTGCGCAGTTGACACCAGTGATTGCCATAAGTCCTTGGTTGAGGAGATAGGGCACAAACATGAAGAAAGCCAAAAGCGGATGGCGATAGACATTATAGCCTGCGCTCCATTTCGACACTATGCTATAGGTGATGGGGTCGAAGCCAGAGACATGGAAATTGCGTATGAAGAGTGTCCAGTAGAAACCGCGTGGGTCTATCTTCGTGAACAGTCCATAGTATTTATATATCATGAGGGCATGCAGAATGACAAGCAGCAAGAGTATGCCACCCATAAGTAGGCGTTCTTCGCGTCGCACTCCAAAAAGATTCTTCATTGCCAACAACCATGTACAGGCTTTAGTGTTTCTATCTGTTATATCCTTTATATCTTCCATATTCATATCATTTTCTATTAACTATTACCTATTACCATTCACCAATCACAATTAATCATCCACGCCAAGGTTTGTAGTGGCTCTCGTCAGCAAAGGCGAGCAGAGCCTTGTCGCCTCCACTGTCACCATAAGCTATGAGGCGATAGTTGTTGCGGTCGGGATAAACTGCCAAAAGTCGCTTTACCTTCTCACGTCCATAGCAGTTGGGCGAACTGAAGCGACCAGTAAGTAGTCCGTTGCGGGTTTCTATCTGTGTGCCTATCACCTTCACATCGGGAAAGAACGGCTGCACCCAGTTTTCCATGCTGGCACTTACTATCACCACCTCATGCCCTTCTGCCTTTGCCCGGCTTATCATCTCCATGCCTCCAGGGCGCAATATCTGTCGGTCGGATGCGGCATAGTCACGGCAGAGAGTATTAAACTCATCAAGACTCATGCCACGGAAGAAATGCGAGAATATCTTTTGCTTTATCTTCTCATTGGAATACAACCGCAGTTTCATCAATACCAACAGCGGGGAATATAGGGCGAAGACTGCAAGGAGAGGACATATGCCACGGGTGTGGCGTATGAATCGCAGCAGAGTGTCGGCACTTGTCAGTGTGCCGTCGAAGTCGGTGGCTATGATGGTTCTCATAGGTCAGGCGATGTATATCATGAACACATATGACAGGAGCCATAGCACTATCACTATCTGCAAAAAACGGTCGGCATAGAGCAACTTGGTGGGGTCACCAGACTTGTTGTCTACTGACGTGAGCTGCATGTAGCGTAGGAGTCCGAGCAAGACGAGTATGGTGGTGAGATAGCCGTAGTGGAAATTTGACCTTGACACCACCTCAGGCGAGAGGGTATACATGATGTAGCACACCAGGGTGACAGATGCCGTCACGGTGATGGCCTGATTTACGAAGGTCATGTTGTAACGTTTGGTGTTATGGCGTGGGGCTTCGCCCGTCTTCTCCATCTTTATGACGTCATCGCGTCTCTTGGCAAACGACAGGAGCAGAGCCAGGAGGAAGGTCATGAGCACAAGCCAATGGGAGGCTTCGATAGCGGTGGTGGCACTGCCGGCAAGGATGCGGAGCACAAAACCGAAGGAGAGGACGCAGACATCCACAACGGCGAAATGCTTCAGCAGACGGCAATAGAATATCTCAAGGATGAAATATGCTGCAATGACGAAGAGTAAGCCGTGGCCATGCCATGCCACAATGATCGTCATTAGTGACAGTATTATCATCATAGCCATAACAAGATAGGCTTGGACTATAGATATTGCGCCGGAGGCTACAGGACGATGACACTTCTCGCTATGACGGCGGTCGTCGTCGACATCAAGAATGTCGTTATAGCAATAGATGGCTGACGCCACAAAACTGAAGGCAAGGAATGCTGCCAGACTGTTGACGATGGTGTCAATGTCGGTAAGTTGTCCGCCAAAGAACATCGGGAGAAAGATAAAGACATTCTTTATCCATTGATGTGGACGTATGAGTCGTATTATATTCTTCATATTTATATTATTCTTTCCAAAAAACGTGTCACCTGCGACATGATTTTATGCAATGCCCAGGCAAGGGGCAAGGTGATGGCAAGGGTGACGATGAATGTGAGCCAGTAGCCGAGGTGATGGTGCTGCACTGGCAGGAGAACAAACTGACAGTGGATGAGATATACCTCGAGCGAGATGGTGCCTATCCATGCTATGGTTTTGTTGACCCGTTGCGGCATTACGGCAAAGAGTCTGCCAAGCAATATCAAGAGAGTTACAGAGAGGGGGATGTAGACAAGTCGCTCCAGGAAGATGGGGAATCTGCCGTGAAGACATTGCTCAAGGTAAAGGCATAGAGAGGCAGTGGCAAGGAATATTACCCACACGAGCCATATGCCACTTCCTTGTCGCTTCTCACCCATGCGCACCATCTCTGCCATGCATATGCCGAGAAAGAAGATGGGCACACGACTCCAGAATATTTCTATGTGTCCGACGGCCTGATGGATGGGATCTACCCACTGCACTGCCATTGTCCATACTATGGGAAGGAGGACCAGCCATCGGTAATCACCATTGCGGCGGATGAGTTCCATAAACGGCGGTGCAAGGACATAGAGGAGCATGATGGCAGGTATATACCAAAAGGTTAGTTCGTCATGTAGCCAAAAGTCCCAGTTGATGAGGATGTCTCCAAAGAGATCTGCAAGTCCACGGCCATTGCGCCACACCTCTACCCCACCATGATAGCGTGGAATATAATAGAGACAGGCAATGACTAGCCATGTGGGATAGACTCGGAGAAGGCGTCGGCGATAGAAGGATGCCCATAAGGTAAGGAAACTCTCTCCACTGGCTTTGGCTATGCTCTTCGTCCACGAAAACCATAGACCAATGCCACTAAGGAAGAGGAATATGTCGACACCGATATTTCCCATACGACGCAGACCGAAGAATGCCGAACTGCGGGGCAATGCCACATGAAAGAGGATTATTGCCAACATAGCCAGTCCCATATACTCTGAACGGAAACGGCTGAAATGCGACATGTCGATGTCGTGCGGTTTCCGTATGTTCATTTCTTTTTCTTCTGGAGTATGAAGGCAAAGCCGAGTGACAACACAATGGTGGCTACGATGTAGAGGAGCAAACCTGTGTAGATGTCACCGTGACGGCTTATGGGGATGAATATCTTTCTTGTGATGGGATGGCACACGAACATGGCTGAGGATATGCCACCTACCCATGCCAACAGGTCGTTGGCTTTTGTTGGCAACAGTTTTACCACGAGCACACACAACAGGCATATAGCCATTGGTACCCAAAACCATGACTGGAAGTCAAAACTCCATGCATAGACGAGAACCATGAGAAACAATACGGCGAGAGTGGCACAGACTTTCTTGGCTATGGTAGCAGTTGGCTTCCAACGGAGATTGTCTTCCCACTTTGTCTCTGCTAATCTGCCATAGAGAAGACCTAAGCCAAAGGGGAGCATTCCTCCGATGAAGTTATAGCGCAAGCGGTTGAGAGTGTCTCCCTCTGGACTGCACAGTGCCTGAAGCAGGGTGCAGACGAGAATGAAGGCAACGGTGATGCCCCAATGTCGCTTGTAGAGGAACAGACGATAGACGACATACAACTGCATCATAAGTCCGAAGAACCAATAGGGACCAGGCCATATGACATGGTCAGGATCGGGCATAAGATTGTTGACAAGCAATAGTTGGGTGGCCACGTCCAAGAGTTGATAGTGGTGCGGTCCTATGGTTATGCGGTCTACCATGGTGAAGGCGGTAAAGCCCACTATCATCATGGAGAAAAGTTTTATGAAATGTGTCTTTATGAAATTCCACACCTTGTCTTCTGCCCCTCCTATCTCATATTTCATCGTGAGTCCATAGGCACTGAGGAAGAGGAATATAGGCACACCGTAGTGACCGAAGAACGAGACAAGGTGTACGGGCAAATCCCACGACGGATTCATGATGGCATGGGATATGCCATCCACCTTAGATGCTGTGAAGGTGTATTCGTTTTCCTTCACAGCCATGCCAAGCCAGTGACAGTAGTTGTGCAGCACAATGCCAAGAATGGCTATGCCGCGCAGGGCGGAGCACTCTCTCCTACTTAAGTGTGTCATAATCGGTAGTGTTCTTTAATATGCGCGGTCGCTTGTTGTCATATCTCGGACTCAAGAGATTATATCTCTCGTTATAGTCCTTGGTCTCTATGCCCGCAAGATACATGAGAAGATGTGGCAGGGCATCGGTCATATAGCGACGGTTGCGTGCTGCCTGTATCTGCGAGAATATCTCGGGATGGTTTTGCTGATAGGTCTTTGTGCAATATATCCAGAATGGGATGTCGAACTCGGCATGTGCCAGTCGGGCATCGATATTCGCACTATGCATACGGCAATAGAAGTGCATGTCGCCCTCATAGCATTCCTCCCCATGGTCGGAAAGATAGATGACTATGGCATCATCATTGATAAACTCCTTGATGATGGATGTCACTACGGAGTCGTTGTAGAGTATGGAGTTGTCATAGTCGGCAAGTGTCTTCCGCTCACGGTCGTTGAGATGTGGCTTTGCCTGTAGATAGTCTTCCTTCTTGAATACCTTGCGGTCTTTAGGCGAACGCTGGCGATAGAGCACATGCTGACCTATGAGATGGAAGATGGTGAGTTCGCCACGGGCGTTGCCTTTATATTTGAGCTTGCGGTAGTCATCGAGGAGCGCCTCGTCATATTGGTGTACGCGGTCGTTGCGTGTGTCAAACTGTGCCTTTGAGAGTACAGGGTCATTGAGAAAGAATCCGCCAGAGAAATCATACACTGCCTGCTTTGCCTTGGGCAGGAACTGATTTGTGAGGAATGTGACATGATATCCAGCCTTGCGAAATACTTCTGGAAACAACGGATAGTCGCACCACTCGCCTTTGTCACCGACGGTATAGGTGGAGAACATGAGTTTGAAAACAAAACTGGTAAGATTCCATGGGGACACGACATCGGTGAACTTCACCATGTCGCCAGTGCTCTCAAACCATGATTGGCGTGGTGTTGTGGGTTGCCAGTAACCGTATTGCTGAGAATGGTGGCGCGATAGGCTCTCACCTATTATCAACACTATCTTGGGGGATGTGAATTTACAAGAATCAACTTTCACCTTGTCTGCCGACTCGCGCAACACCTTTATCTGACGGGCGGTCAACGAATTGGCATATGTACTGAATGCCAAACGATAGACGGGCTGATAGTCTACACCATGCTCTTTCTCTGTCAGCAGATGCTCCACCTTACCTATGCTGTCGGCAGTCATAAGTTTATATAGTCCAATCTTGTTGGGCATGGCTATTATGCCTGTGACAATGAATGTCACGATGAATACCAAACCGAAGAGTGGGTTTATCACCTGTTCCTTTATGGCATCCGACAGTCTGACATTGCGGAACAGGCGTCCAAGGGGAGTAAGAAGGATATGTAATATGAGAACTACGAATATCCATCCTGCCTTTCCGAAAATAATGTCGGGCGAGAGTATTGACTTGACGAATTCTCCTGCTTCGCGCGAATCTGTCTCGGCAAGAAGCATCATCATCGTAGGTGTGAGAGTGGTGTCGTATTTAGTGAAACAATAGACATCGACGAATGCCAGGATGTATGCCACAACATAAAAGAACCCCTTCAGTACGGGGCGCACTCGCTTGCCCACTATCCACAGAATGAAACTAAGGATGCTGACGTCGAAGAAGAGTTCGGTGTAGAGATGGGAATAGACATGAGCATTGCGGTAATTGGGAAGTGTCAACCATGCCACCGCGCATCCGAGGACATACATCATGAAACAGAACGTGAAGTTCCTTGCCCAAGGCTTCACAGCAGCAGAAAAAAACGCAATAAGTCTTCCAATCCAGCCCATCTATTCCTATCTTTAATGTTCGGTTCCAGTGCTATAGGATATTTCAATAGCACTCACCAAATTATATTATGGCTGCAAAAATACTCTTTTATTTTCAATCTCCAAAGTACTTGCGGCTAAACTGATATATAAAGACAAATATCCTAAGATACTTTTTGCCGTATCTTAGGATATTTTCTATTGGTGAGTAGACCTATTGTTTAAACAAGTCTTATGGTATTACTCTTGGAATTTCATCACGCCACGAAGCATATGACGCAAGGAAGCGAGCAGAGCCTGACTCTCCTGCACAATATTGAGGAATACAGTTATCGACTCGATGTTGATTGTAGACTTCTGTATGTCGTCGATGACACGCTTTCTGTAGTCAGAGAGGTTCTTCTGCAAGTTGTCAGCATCTGTTCTGATTATCTCTGCCTCATTCATAGAGTTTGTCTCGAGCATATTCACTGTGCGGTCAAGAAGTTTGCTCACCTCATTGCCAAGAGGAGTGAACGCATTGACATACTGTGCTGACACTGGTGAGAAATTGTTGCCCACATGCTCCTTACAAGGATTGCTCATACGCTTTATACAGTAGAGCAACTGCTCCAGTGATGTATTTGCGAGGAAGAACCAAGTGTTTCGCTCTATGGCTACAATTTGGTCAATCTTGCGTATACCGATAATTTCCTTTCTTCTCTGTCGCTTCATCTCTTTGCGCTCATCGTCAAGGTCGCGTTCCACATGGCGCAGACGACGATACTCTTCATGGAAGAAAGCTTCTATAGTGTCTCTATAAGCATGTTCAACGAACTTCAGACGGGCAGCAGACTGCATACGCACGTGCTGGCAGAGGAGTTGGAAACGCTCTTCGCTGTCTCTTGACTTCACCAACTGGGTGAACACCAAGTCAGGTTGGTCGTCCTTTGACTTCTTGCCAAACATCTTGTTGCTTCTGAAGAGAACGAACAGAGAGATGGCAATCATGATGACCATTGCTACATATGAACCGAAATACATGATTGTCGCAACCAAAGCTCCAACGATGAATGCAACACCTGCTGTGATGAACCAACCGCCGATGACACTTATCACACCTGTGATACGGAATACTGCAGACTCACGGCTCCATGCACGGTCAGCAAGACTCGAACCCATAGCCACCATGAAGGTAACATATGTTGTAGACAATGGCAACTTATAAGAAGTACCGATTGCAACAAGCAGACCAGCAAGTACGAGGTTTACAGAAGCTCTCACGAGGTCGAAAGCTGCACCTGGTGCCAACTGTGCTTCGTCGGTATTGAAACGTGAACCAACCCACTTACCTACAGATTCTGGAACGATAGAGACTACGGATGCTACCATACGGGTTGTAGAGCGAACGAGAGTACGTGCCACAGCACTTGAACCGAACATCTCATCACCTTCATCCTGACGGCTGAGATCAACAGAAGTCTTTACCACATTCTGTGCTTTCTTTGAGAAGGATAGTGACAATACCATCACAACACCTGCACCAAGAAGGAATATAATCGGAGTATTGGCGCTCTCGTTGAGCGATGTCATCATGAATGTGTAAGGATCACCAGCTCCGTTTGCCACGTAATCCTGATAAGATGAAAGTCCTGTAAGTGGCACTCCTATAAAGTTTACAAGGTCATTACCGGCGAAAGCCATTGCCAAAGCAAAAGTACCAAGCAATACAATAAACTTCAGCACATTTATTTTAAGAAGGTTAAATATTCCCATGATGACGGTGGAAACCACAAAGCAACCACCAAGGATAAGCAATGAGTTATCACTTATCTGCTGACGAAGTTCAGGTGTCATGATGGTAGAACCTTTCAGACCATTGATAAGCAAGAACCAAACAATACTTGTCACAGCAATTCCTCCGAATATCATCACCTTGAATCCTCTCTCATTAACCTTAAAGGTAAAGAGCAGACGCGACAACCACTGCACAAGCGTACCAAAGAAAAAGGCGATGGCAACACTCACGAAGATTGCGATAATCACAGACAATGCCTTTTCCGTATTGATCATATGACCGAACGACAATGTGTCATCTCCTAAGATTGTGATGAAGGCAATAGCACAAGAACCACCAAGGAGCTCGAATACCAATGACACAGTCGTAGATGTAGGCATACCCAAGGTGTTGAAAGTGTCAAGAAGCACCACGTCCGTAACCATGACGGCAAGGAAGATGCACATCACGTCATAGAAGGAGTAATAAGACGGTGACAGGATTCCGTGGCGAGCCACGTCCATCATACCGTTACTTGTCGCAGCACCGATAAAGACACCGATAGCAGCCACAAGGATGATAGTGCGAAACTTAGCCGCCTTTGCTCCAATAGCAGAGTTGATAAAGTTCACTGCATCGTTGCTCACACCCACCACAAGATCAAAGATGGCGAGGAAAATAAGAAAGCATACGATACCAAGGAAAATAGTATTCATATAAAAACTGTAAGTAAGTTGAATATTTTACGGATGCAAAATTACTTTCACATTATTGCAATGATATTATCAACTTGTTACAATTATGTTAAGGATATATGGGCGGTGCAGTGTCCTCACTGCATCCAGCAAGCGATAAAACAGTCCTTAAGGACTTGGTACGGCGAGGGCAACGTACCTCCTAACAAATAGTAGAGAGCCTCAGGGTCATGTTGACTCTGAGGCTCTCGTGATTTTGAAAGAAGGCGGCGT
>CAVCGK010000020.1:0-44170 GCA_963601795.1 bacterium
GTTTAGGAAACCTCCGTTCTATCCATTTAACTATAGGGGCAAATATCCGGACTGCCATTGCGGATTGCCTTAGCAGTCCGGATATTTATGTTGTGTCTGCATTAGTGGCAGACAAAGTTGGCTTTATGCCTTTACCTCAGCAACCTCTGCTTCAGCGCCATCGAGACGGTTCACGATCTTGCGACCAAGCACAAGGCAAGCCACAGGCGAAGCGATGAAGATAGATGTCAGAGTACCGACAGTAACACCGAGAATCATTGCAAACGAGAAGCTGCGGATACTCTCTCCACCGAGGAAGAAGATACAGAGCAACACGATCAATGTACTCAGAGAGGTGTTGATAGTACGTGTCAGTGTCTGGTTGATAGAGCTGTTGAATGTAATCTGGATGTCCTGCTTCTTGTGCAGATTCATATTCTCACGGATACGGTCGAATACCACCACCTTATCGTTGATAGAATAACCGATCACTGTCAACACGGCACCGATGAATGTCTGGTCAATCTCAAGAGAGAATGGCAGGATGCCCCAGAAGAGTGAGTAAACTCCGAGCACAACCATTGTGTCGACTACAAGAGCTACGACAGCACCTACAGAGAATGCGAGGTTGCGGAAACGCAACAAGATGTAGAGGAAGATGCCGAGCAATGCTATGAGCACGCTGATGATGGCACCATAGGTGATGTTCTTTGCTATAGAAGGACCTACCTTTGTAGAGCTGATGATAGAACCACCGGCACGTACGTCAGGATTCTTGAATGTTGCCAAGTTTGACTGAGAAACGAGTCCTGCCTTCTTCAGTGAAGTATAGAGGATGTTTTCTGCCTCATCGTCAACAGTTGGTGAGTTAGAGTCAATCTTATAGTTTGTAGAGATACGTATTGTCTTGTGATCTGTACCGAGGGCAAGAGCACCTGTTGTGCATCCTGGGAATGCGTCAGCGATGACGGTGCGCACCTGCTCAGGCTCTGTGGCCTTCTCAAACTGGATAACATAGTTGCGACCACCAGTGAAGTCGATGCTGCGTGACATACCGCGAACTACGAAGCTGATGCAGAAGATTACCATCAGGACACCTGCCACAGTGAAACTTCTCTTATAGAGTGACATGAACTTGATGTCAAGGTTCTGGAGAAGGTTCTTTGACCATGATGTGCAGAACTTGATGTTCAACCAACGGTCCTTGCTGAACTGATGCTCGTATACAAGACGGGTAAGGAATACTGCTGTGAAGAATGAGCAGATGATACCGATGATCCAAGTTGTGGCGAAACCACGGATAGGACCTGTACCGAAGATATAGAGGATCACACCAGTAAGGAGTGAAGTGATGTTTGAGTCGAAGATAGCAGAGAAAGCGTTGCTATAACCTGCGGTGAGAGCCTGCTTGATGCCAAGACCGCGACGCATCTCCTCCTTGATACGCTCATAAATAAGCACGTTGGCATCCACAGCAGTACCGAGTGACAACACCATACCGGCAATACCCGACATCGTCAATGCTGCTTGGAATGACGTTAGAATACCGAGAGTAAAGAAGATGTTAACGAGCAGAGCAGCGTTAGCCATCATACCAGCATTGAAGTTGTACATCAACACCATGTAAGCCATCAGGAGTACGAAAGCAATCACGAATGAGATGATACCCTGCTGGATAGACTGAGCACCGAGAGTAGGACCTACGACCTCTTCCTGAACGATGCGTGCAGGAGCTGGCATACGACCAGACTTCAGAGTGTTAGCCAAGTCCTTTGTATCCTCGATAGTGAAGTTACCTGTGATAGAAGACTGTCCACCACTGATCTCACCGTTAACACGTGGAGCAGAGTAAACATATCCGTCGAGAACGATGGCAATAGCCTTGTTGATGTTAGCCTTTGTCAAAGCTGCCCAACGACGAGCACCTTCAGAGTTCATGGTCATAGACACCTCAGGTGTACCTGAAACGCTATTGAACTGGTCGCTTGCTGTAGTCACAACGTCACCCTCGAGAGGAGCACGACCTGAAGACTGTGTAACCTTTATAGCGTGAAGCTCATATACATTCTTTACACCAAGACCATCAGCTGGCTTTGCACTCCAAAGGAGCTTCAAGTCAGAAGGAAGCACCTGCTTAGCAGTAGCAGAGTGGATGATATTGTTAACAGCAGCTGTATCGCGCACGTTAGCATAACCAACGAGGCTCAGTGAACGGCCACCAGTGGTCTGCAGGATAGAGAGCAGAGGGTGCTGTTTCTTCATCTGATCGCTTGCGCTTGATGCAGCGGCAGTCTTTGCCTCAGCCTTAGAGTCCTTAAGCTGGAACTTAGCCTCAGCCTTCTTGGTCTCTGTGGTGCTTGTTGTATCAACAGCAGCAGAATCCTTAGCCTCGGTGCCATTCTCTACGGCAGCAACGCGAGAATCGAGTTGACGGAGATATGGTTCGATTTCTTCTGCATTATATGTCTCCCAGAACTCAAGGTTTGCAGAACCCTGGAGGAGTTTACGCATACGCTCTGGCTCACGAATACCAGGCATTTCCACCATAATCTTTCCATCCTGACCTTCGAGTTTCTGAATATTTGGCTGTACGACACCAAACTGGTCGATACGCGCACGTACCACATTAAAAGAGTTGTCGATAGCATCCTTTACAGACTCACGGAGAGCTTTCTCTACCTCTGAATCAGAGCTCTGAGGAGAAACCTTGCCCTGAAGCTGCTGGGTAGCGAAGATCTCTGCCAAACGATGACCTGGAGCATTCTTCTTGTAAGCATCGATAAAGAGAGAGATGAAGTCGCTCTGGCTCTTCTCTTCTTCCTTCTTTGCTTCGTTGATAGACTTTACGAAAGCGGCGTCTGTCTTGTGGTCAGCAAGATTCTCCACCAATTCAGGCACAGAAATCTCGAGGATCACGTTCATACCACCCTTCAGGTCAAGACCAAGACCGATCTGAGTTTCCAGGCACTTCTGGTAAGTGTAGATACCGAGGTATCTCACAGAGTCCTTGTAGTCTTGCTGGGATACTGGATCTTCTATCTTTGCAGCCTGACTGTCATAATAGCGAGTGGCAGCAGAGAATGACAAATAGAAGATACTTGCAATCGTCAAAAGTACGGCGGTTACAATTACAATTCCTTTGTTTTGCATTTTATTTTTATTGTTTTGTTTTTATTCACCTATTCTAAGCGTGCAAAGATAGTACTTTTTTGCATATCTGCCAAAAGAACACGTCTATATTTGCCTTTTTCGGCATTTTTCGTCTGTATTTCAGTCACCTTTGCCCTTGGATTTCAACCAACAGACTATGGGATAATGGTCACTATAGTAGACATTGGAAAGCACCTTGCAACCATATGGTTCAGAGTGGGAAGAGCACATGATGTTGTCTATTCTTACACGCAGTCCACTGTGACAATATGACCATCCCGGGCCAATACCCGTAGCTATGTAGCAATCAGTGAGATTGCAGTTCATCACACTGTGATTGAATGACGTGGGAGTGTCATTGAAATCACCGCATAGGATGACGGGCATATCACTGTGCTGACTGATATATTCCGACACGGCTTTCACCTGAGCATTGCGAATAAGCGACGACTTGGTCAATGTCGACACAATATTTTTTGACTCATGTCCTATCGAATCTCTATTAGCATCGCCTGTCACGATGTTCTTGAAATTGTTACGGTCGTCAAGAGACAGATGACTTGTTTCCAGATGGTTGTTGACAACAAGTGTCTTACCCGCAGGCATATCAAGGACATATGCAGCACTCAAGTTACCTTCTGACTCATAAGCTATTGTGTCAGAACTCAATATTCTATATTTTGAATATATCGCGATAGAATTCCGATTTTGCCCCTTTACGCTATATTGAGAGTAAGGATATTTGTCATTCAGACGCTTCTTGCATGAATCATCGAGTGCTGACTCAGGTGACTCTTGAAGACAGAGAATATCGCAGTCTGAATTGACAAGAAAATCCACCAACTTAGATTTAGCATCTTCTGAAGCCTCATCCTGCATTCCGGAGAAATTGCACACATTATATGACATCACCTTGATGGCACCTGACGGCACATCCGAAGGCATGTTGATGCCCATATATGTTTTCATGGGAGAATAGCACACGACAAATGTCAGCAGAGACAGCAACGAGGACTTTCTATCCAAAAGCAACCACAAAAGGAGAAAGAGAAAGTTCACAAGAGCAAAGACAGGAAAAAGCATATCTGCCGTTGCTATCAGCGGAAACTTTACTGGATCAACAAGATAGGCATAACCTGTGCCCACCATTCCCATAGCAGACACGAGGTTGGCCACCATCAGTAGCCTGTAAATGATGGTTATCACCCCTCTGGCAATCATAGCAATCAGTTAGCACCACCTTTTCTGCCATCAAAGAGTTTCTGCTTCTCATCGGCAGTGAGACTGTCATAGCCACTCTTTCTCACTTTGTCGAGAATGCGGTCTATTTCATCTTGTTTTGCTTTTGCCTGTGCATTGTAATTCCAGTCAGGATTGGATGTTGTGGTATACCATCTGCTTGAACTTCCACCATTGGCATTGTTGTTATTGCCAAAGCGTGCATTGGCATTGCGGCGCATACGGTTGAACAAGTTGTCGCCACTGAAGGAATTGTATCCAGCTCCGGGATGCTTAGCCCAATAGCGGATAAGGAAGAAGCCGAAGAACATGCCTCCGAGATGGGCAATATGTGCCACGCCATCGGAAGAAGAACTGAGAGCGGAAGCCAGCTCGATGGCAGCATAGAGAATGACAAACCACTTAGCCTTTATCGGAACAGGAATAGGGAATATGAATATGCGCTGCTCTGGGAAAATCATTCCGAAGGCAAGAAGAATAGCATAGATAGAACCGGAAGCGCCGACCGTTGTCCATGAGTTGAGGACGGCAGCACTGTTATGAGCCACCTGCAGCAGATCACTCATGACAAATCCCGGCAACTGGTCTTTGCATACCATGATAAACTCGAAGAACTGAGCCGTCTCCTGAAAAAGTCCAGCGCCAATGCCACATATCATGTAATAAAAAAGGAACTTACGTGAACCCCACACATTCTCCACCACGCAGCCAAACATCCACAAAGCAAACATATTGAAGAAAAGATGCATGAAACTGCCATGCATAAACATGTAGGTGACGAGCTGATAGATGTGGAAGTCGGGGGCAAGGAAGAAGTGCAAGCCGAAGATATCATTGAGATCTATCGGCATGGCAGATTTTGCCGTAAGCATATCTAAGACGGCAAGTAAGAGATATGCCACTATATTTATGATTAGCAGACACTTGGTTGTCTTTGGAAGTTGCATCATGTTGTGTTTATTAATTGGTTAAGTACGGTGCAAATTTACGAAAAATATCCCGTATGTGCCATCAAACCTCTATCCAAGTGGCAAAAATAGGACTATATGCAATATTTTCCTGCATTTTTGTTTGTAATATAAAATAATCACCTTATATTTGTCGGCACATAAGTTCTGTACAACAGATTATTCTATATTAATAACCGTTTTATAAAAAGGAAAATTATGAACAAGACAGATTTGGTAAAAGCAGTTGCTGCTTCAGGAATCAGCCAGGAGGCTTCTAAGAAGGCTATTGACGCAACTCTTGATGCCATCAAGGATGCACTCGTAAAGGGCGATAGCGTTCAGCTTATAGGTTTCGGTACTTTCTCAGTAACAGAGAAGCCAGCTCGCGAGGGCGTAAATCCTGCTACAGGTGCGAAGATTACTATTGCAGCAAAGAAGGTTGCAAAGTTCAAGCCAGGCAAGGAATTGGCTGAAGCTGTTAAGTAATTTGACAGTAAAGTCAACAGAATAAAAAAAAAGACGACTCGCCATGAGCCGTCTTTTTTTATTTTATCTACCAAGCAAGAGTTGTCGTGCAAACTCCCATATGACGATACCTGCCGTAACTGACACATTCATGCTGTGCTTAGTGCCAAACTGGGGTATCTCGAGGCAATTGTCACATTTGTCTATGACCGTCTGCTTAACGCCTTTCACCTCATTGCCCAATACCACCGCATAAGATTTATTGTCGGCGGATATTGCGAGAGGAGCCTTTGCACTGCCTTCGCATTGCTCTATGGCATAGACGAAGCAACCATTGGCATGAAGTTCGTCAATAGCCTCTTCTGTTGTTGCGAAATACTTCCATTCCACAGAATCCTCTGCACCGAGAGCAGTCTTATGAATCTCTACGGAAGGCGGCTGGGCAGTTATTCCGCAGAGATAGACAGCCTTCACCTTAAAGGCATCGCTCGTGCGGAACACCGAACCGACATTATATAGCGAGCGCA
Organism: bacterium; assembly: GCA_963601795.1. Lineage (GTDB taxonomy): Bacteria > Bacteroidota > Bacteroidia > Bacteroidales > Bacteroidaceae > Prevotella. The sequence goes on from CAVCGK010000020.1 coordinate 6,311, forward strand.
CATCATCGAGAACAACAGTGAGAGGCAATTTCTCCGTCTCCTTGAATTCCTCCACACTCAGGCGGTGCATCTCTATGGTCTTTAACTTGCGTATCTGTTTTTGTCTTTCCATTATTTGATTATAATCATCACTGAAGCATCTAGAGAATCACACCAAGGTGAAATCCAACTGTTTCTTCTCTAGATTTGCCTTCTCCACTTTTATTTTTATAGGGTCACCAAGCTGGTATACATTACCGAAACGACGGCCCTTCAAACAATAGTTCTTGTCGTCAAAGTCGTAGTAGTCGTCCTTGAGTTCACGCATAGGCACCATACCTTCACAGTGGTTTTCGTCTATCTCGCAGTAGATACCGTAAGACGTGATGCCAGAGATATGAGCATCAAAGACTTCGCCTATCTTGTCGCTCATAAACTCCACAGCCTTATATTTGATAGAGTCACGCTCAGCATTGGTAGCTATCACCTCCATATCAGAAGAATGCTTGCACAACTCCTCATAATACTCCCTATTGGCTGACGGCGCTCCTTGAGCATAGCGTGTCAAGAGGCGGTGCACCATAGTGTCGGGATAGCGACGTATAGGAGAGGTAAAATGTGTGTAGTAGTCGAAAGCCAGACCAAAGTGACCTATATTGTGTACTGTATACTTTGCCTTCATCATTGAGCGCAGAGCCACCATCTGTATGAGTTTCTGCTCACGCTTGCCACCGCACTCGTCCATAAGACGATTGAGCGAACGTGCCGTTTCGCCCTTCGTACTGGTAGTCTTCATGCGATAGCCAAACTTCACGATGAAGTCCTTAAGATTCTCCAGTTTGAGAGGGTCAGGATTGTCATGCACACGATAAGGCAAAGTCTTGGCTTTCTGTCCCTTCTTCACCTTGCCCACACTTTCAGCCACAGTTCGGTTGGCAAGAAGCATAAATTCCTCCACAAGATTGTTTGCCTCAACAGTCTTTTTGAAATAGCAACTAATCGGTTTACCCTTCTCATCGAGACGGAATTTCATCTCCTCACTTTCAAACTTTATCGCACCGTTGGCGAAGCGCTGGTCACGCAACTGCTTAGCTATTGCCCATAGCTGACACAGTTCGGGAGCATATTCGCCCTTCGGATTTGTAGGTTCGTCATTGAGGGCATTGCTGTCCATAAGAATCTGCTGCACATCATCATAGATAAAGCGTCGGTTACTCTTGATGACAGTGTGCACGATGCGATATTTCAATATATTGGCATTGTCATCAATATTAAAGATGACACTATAGGCAAGTTTCTCCTCATCGGGACGAAGCGAACATACGAAATTGCACAGATGCTCTGGGAGCATCGGTATGGTGCGGTCAACAAGATATATTGATGTGGCACGCTTCTGTGCCTCCTTGTCTATAATAGATCCTTCCGTCACATAATGCGACACATCGGCAATATGCACGCCCACTTCCCATAGTCCTGACTCCAGCTTACGAATAGATAGAGCGTCATCGAAATCCTTTGCGTCGACAGGGTCTATGGTACAGGTGAACACATCACGGAAATCTTCACGCTCAGCATAGTCCTTTTCTGTAATCTCACCAGTAATCTCGTTTGCAGCATCCTCCACTTCCTTCGGATACACATAAGGCAAGCCATACTGCACGAGGATGGTATTCATCTCCGCATCGTTGTCGCCCGTTCTACCGAGAACATCTATAACCTCACCCATAATGGTGTTGTTATTCTGGTCTGGCCAGCGAGTCACCTTCACCACTGCCTTGTCGTAGGTCTTGCCACCTTGCAGTTTCTTCTTCGGAATGATGATGTCTGCCGGCAACAGGTTGTCCTGCACGGTGAGAGTGGCAATATCATCGTCCACATGCAGACATCCCACAAATGTCTCCCTTGCACGCTGCACGATTTCCACCACCTGCGCCTCCTTTGCATGATTGCGACGGCGCGCCATAAATGTGACACGCACACGGTCGCCATCCATAGCATAAAGAGAATTGCGCTCAGTGACAAGCACAGGTTTGTCTGCACCGTCAGGCAGGAACGAGTTGCGTCCGTTAGACTTACGCTGGAATGTTCCCTCCTGAGTGTGTGAGTCACTCTCGCGCAACATGTAGGAATTGTCACTCATGCGCACAATGAAGTCATCCCATGCCATTTCTTCCATCACGTCGATGGCAAGCATTTTAAGAGGATGCGTGTTGAGACGCAATTCCTTAAAGATATTCTTGAATGAGATTGTGCGACCTGGGTTCTTCTTGAAGTAATCCTCAAGGAGAAGTCCCATCGTATTCTTATTTATGCGTTTCTTACCCGCTTTCTTTACTTTTCCCATACTAACTTATCATTAATCATTCGTTGCATATATGACTGAATAATAGCCTTCAGTTCTTTTTCCATCTCTTTTGCCTCAGGTAAGTTGCTATTCTTGAGGTCATGCTTCATTAACCAATCTTTCTTGTAGTTGTATACGGCTTTTAGTTGTCCTCCATCAGTAAACTGTATCACATAGTCGCCTCTCACATACTGATATATGCCGTTGGTATTGTTTACAGCCCATGTAGCCTCATCGGGAGTGTGAAACAAATCCTGACCGAAAGCCACATAAGGATGCGGATAGCCAAGATAGCCCAATATAGTGGGCATGATGTCTATCTGCTGCGCTATGCAGTGGCGGCGCATAGGGGCAATGTCACCCGACGGGTCATATATCAGTATCGGCGAACCGAAAATACCAAGGTCTGTCTTGTATTCCTCATGGTCGGGAATATTCGTGTGGTCGCTGGTAAACACAAAGATGGTGTTCTTAAACCACTTCTGTTTGCTTGCCGTAGCAAAAAATTCCTTCAGTGCATGGTCGGTATAGCGTATACATTTGTGGATAGGATTGCTTCCTTCCTCGGGATACATCTTCTTATATTTCTCTGGAACAACAAAAGGATGATGGCTCGAAGCAGTGAATATGCTCGTTATAAACGGTTCCTTAAACTCCGACATCTTTGTGGCAAAGAATTGCAGGAAGGGTTCGTCCCATATCGCCCATGTACCATCGAAATCTTTCTCTCCACCGAAACGCTTGTCGGCATCATATTCCGTTCTGCCGAAATAATCGTCATAGCCACTTGTCTTGGCAAAAGCCTGAAAGCCCATACTACCATTCTCTGCACCGTGGAAGAATGCAGAATAATATCCCACCTTGCCAAGCTCTCCTGCCAATCCGCTCACATGGTTCATGGCAGCAGGAGTAAGCACGAATGGTTCTTTAAAGCAAGGTATGCTCGACAATATGCTCGGCATGCCGTCGATACTTTTCCTACCATTGCAGAAAGTATAGTCAAAGCTAAGGGATTTTTGCAAGAGGGAATCCATAAAAGGAGCATAGCCTTTATATTTACCACCATCCAAACCTTCGTTGTAGGCACCGATATATTCTCTGCCAAAACTCTCTACTATCAGTATCACCACATTTTTCTTCTTCATCGTCAAGACGGAGTCGGGCTGATGAATAGGGGTGTATATGGCGTCAAGTTCGGTATTAGGAAAATACTGAGGATCGGAATATACGTTCTTGCCGATGGTGCGTATCATACTAAAGGGAGTATTAAGCACCAATGCAGCCTCAGCAGGGCGGTTTACATATTGATTGGCATTCGACACCGTGATAGGCCTGACAGCAGAACCAATACCGCCACGCATACCTGTTATAGACAGGAATATCATTATGACGAATGTCGCAATGTTGAAGGCGTAGTATTTTGCGTAGTCCTTTCTGTCATGAAGTGTTGGTTTTCCTTCCACATTCATATACAGTCGCCACAATGCAATAATGAGAATTATTCCCAAAAGCACAAGATACCAGTGGCGTAATATCTCCACACCAAAGATAGAACCGAGATTGCCCTCATTGCTAAACTCGCTGAACACGGAGAAGGTGGTGCGTCGTCCCGTATACTGAAAATACACGGCATCGGCAAGATTCATCACTATGGCAATGGAATTGAACACTATGAACACCCATTTGCACACCTTACACCACATCTTTGTTTCCTTAAGATGCAGAGGAAACAACATGAGCACCATATATATTATGTTGGTGTAGACAATGGCAGATGTGTCGAAGCGCAGACTTCCGACAATGACGCTTTTTATGTCAAGTTCCGCCAGACCTTCATTCAGCAGGCTCCAGTTCTCAAGAAGATATACCACACGGCACACGGCATATACAAGATATACCAAAATAATGTTCCACAAGAATGCCGTCAGACTGGAACAAAACGTAGCCTTGACCTTCAACTGAGGAGTATTGAAATGCATTATCTGATGTTTTCTCACAATTGTTTTCTATATGATGCAAAGATACAATATTTTTTCCTACCTTTGCAAGCATCGGTTACGAATATATTTTTATTTAATATGAATGTCACCTCTGGGTTGTCCGGTTGGCAGAAAGTGCAATTTCACTTTCTATACGGATTATTATACACTCTGTCTCTCATTCCCTTTCGCCTGTTGTACATATTGAGCGATGTACTCTTTGTCATTGCTTACCATATCATCAGATATCGTCGCCGCATGGTGAGAAAGAACCTATGCGAATCCTTTCCCGACAAGTCGGAGAAGGAAATAGTGCGCATAGAGCGTCAGTTCTACCATTGGCTATGTGACTATATAAACGAAACTATCAAACTGGCATCGATGTCGCGCAAGGAGATGATGCGCAGGGTGCATTTCAGCAATACCGAACACATTGCCTCGCTTCTCGACAAAGGCAACAGTGTGGCACTCTATCTCGGACATTACTGCAACTGGGAATGGGTGACAAGCATCGGACTGTTCGTACATGGCGACTGCTTCAAGGGACAGGTTTACCATCCATTGGAGAATAAGGTGATGGATGCGTTGATGCTCAAACTCCGTTCACGTATGGGAACAGAAAGCGTGCCCATGTCGCAGATTATGAGAAAGGTCATTGCCACACGTCGTGAAGGACGCTGTCTTGTTGTGGGATTCATCAGCGACCAGGTGCCAATCTTTCCAAACACTCATTACTGGAGCGATTTCCTCAACCACAAGAACACCCTGCTCATAACAGGTACGGAACGTCTTGCCAAGCAGGGAGATTTCTCCTGCGTATATCTCGACATAAGCCGTCCTAAGCGAGGATATTATGACATCAACATTGTTCCCATGACGGAGGAGTCATACAAATATGCCGACTTTGAGATTACTGAGATGTACATCCGCATGTTTGAAAAGACTATCATGCGTAATCCCCAGTATTGGCTATGGACCCACAACAGATGGAAGCGCACCTATGAAGATTTCATCAGGTGGTGCAAAGACTATAATAAGGAAATTCCCAACCACAAGCACTCGTAGTAAATGGATACACACAACATAAAAGTCACTGTCATAACAGTAGCATTCAATGCATGCGACGCTCTTAGGAAAACGATGAAGAGCGTTGATGAGCAGGACTATCCTAATTTGGAGTACATTGTTGTTGACGGAGGTTCCTCTGACGGCACAGTATCTCTATTGCAATCATATACCGGCAAACTTGATCTTTGGACAAGTGAACCAGACAAAGGTATATATGATGCTATGAACAAGGGCGTGGCTATGGCTACAGGCGACTACTGCATATTCATGAATGCTGGTGACTGCTTTGCCGGACAGTCTGCTGTCAGCAGTGCGGTGAGAGAGTTTGGAAATGCAGACGTTGTCTACGGGGATATTATGAAGAACGGCATACTGAAGAAGTCTCTTTCTCCGCGCAACTGCCACAAGATGTACTATTGTCATCAGGCTGTATTCACACGCACCAGTTGCCTGAGGGATTTCCCATTTGACATCAGCCATCGCTTCTCTGCAGACTTCAAGCAATCAAAGCAACTCTTTCTCGCAGGGAAGACCTTTCGCCAGACAGACATACCCATAGCCATATTCGACACTACTGGCATATCTAACACGCAACGTTCCAAAGGGCTCCGTGACAATATCCTCGTCATCAATGAAGTAGACAACTTCTTTGCCAAAGCACGTCTACTATCCCATCTCTTGCCCACCTATTGGATATGTAGGCTACGTGGCAAGTAAATTCAGGTCTATTGAAGGGCTTTCCTATATGTCTCCTCTGTCTTCTTTGCCGTTTCAGCCCATGTAAATAGTTTCAGTCTCTCGCGACCTCTTTCTATCAGTTGTTGCTTATAGGAGTCAGTTTCTATAATCCTTCGCATGGATTGCAGAAGTCCGTCGACTGAATCAGGAGTGAAATATTCGCAGGCATCACCGCCCACCTCAGGGAAACAACTTGCATCACTGAGCACCACAGGACAGTCTTGAGCAAAAGCCTCAAGAATTGGTATGCCGAAACCTTCACAAAGGGAAGGATAGACAAACATCTCCGCATTATAATAAAGTCTATCAAGGTCTGCGTCGCTTATATCACTGCACACATGCACCTTGTCGCTTATTCCGAGAGTGTGAAACATGTGGCGCTCACGCGAAGACAGTTTTCTTCCTGTAAGCACAAGTCCATAGTCAGGGAAAGCTTTTGATAATTCGGCAAAAGATTTAGCCACAAGGTCAAAGTTCTTATATCTGCGACGCTCGCCGACATAGAGTATATATTTCTGTGGCAATCCCTTTAGTCTACCCACACCCAACGGACGCATTTCTATGCCATGGTATATCACATCTATCTTGGAAGGATTGATGTGAAGAATTTCCACTATCTTCTCCTTCGTATATTCACTGATGGCTATAATCCTTGTAGCCCTCTGAGCCAGTTCTCGCTTGTTGGCAGCAGTGGAGTCAAGAGGTGAGAAATACTGTGGATACATCTCATGGGTCATGTCATGTATGGTCAGCACGAAAGGTTTGTCGCCTATGGCATCCAGAAAATAAGGGTCATAGCCTGTGGGGTGGAATACATCAAACTCTGCCTTCCTTATCTTCTTCTCAGAGACATGGCGATTAAATTTCCTGAAAACACCTTCAAAGAGTTTGAATATTACCTTCGGCACAGGCACATAACTAAGGATGTCTCGGTGCGAAATGTATTTGTTCATGGAGAATAGCAGAGCGACATCCACATTCTCATTCTTCATCCGTGATATTATCTCATAGTAATATCGCGATATACCTCCAAACCTCTGGCTATGAAAGGCGTGATAGTCAAATAGTATGGTCAATTTGTTCTTCATGGCAATGTTACTTTACAAGTTTTTCGTATATATACATCAATCGTGTAGCTGACTCTTTGGGATGAAATTTCTTCATGGCATATTCGTAGCCTTCTGTCTTCATCCTTGCGCGCAAGTCGTTGTCGGTAAGCACCGTCTGTATCTTCTTGCTGATGTCAGCAGGATCGTTAGGGTCTGCCAGCATCGACATCTCTCCACCTGCTTCGGGCAATGACGACACATTGCTCGTCACCACAGGGCAATGCGACAGCAGAGCTTCAGCAACAGGCAGTCCGAATCCTTCACAAAAGGAAGGATAGACAAATAGTTCGGCATGCATATAGAGTTGGTGCAACTCATCATCGGAAATTCTCTTGTCAGGAAAGATAACATCATTCTGCATATTGTGAGTTGCAATATATGTCTCCACCTCTTGTTTATAAGCTCCTCCGCTACCTACAACAACGAGTGGCAACCGCAAGTCCGATGGCAAAAGTTCCATTGCTTTCACTATGCCGAGTAGATTCTTCCTGGAATTGACACTGCCCACATAGAGCATATAGGGCGAGTCATAAGGATATGACACTGGTCGACGTGACACTGGTTCGTAGTAGCGGTTTGCCACAGGCTGATAGACAACATCTATCTTCGACTCGTCCACATCATAATAAGTAAGAATCTCCTGCTTCGTCGCCTCGCTTATCGCCACAATCCTGTCAGCATGCTTGAGGGCATATCTCCATTTCAGGTCATAAATCTGCCTGTCCTGCCAGTGATACATGTCGGGGAATGTCTTGAATGCCACATCATGTATGGTCACCACTGACGGCACATGAAGTCCCGAGGGCAATTCATTTGAAAGTCCGTGGAAGATTTCTATACCGTCACGCTTCACATCTCCTGCAATGCCAAATGTGCGCCATAGACCTCCCTTAAGCATACCATGCGGAAGGCGAGTATCACAAAGCGGTTTGTCCAAATATGGTGTGGTCACTGCCGTCTGCTTTATCTTCGGCGTGTAGAGCACAAAATTATTATCAGCACAATAGTGCGTAAGAATATCTATTGTCGCACGACTATAATTGCCAAGACCTGTAAAATTGTTGTAGAGCCTTTTGGCATCAAATCCGATCTTCATGTATTGTCAGTGTGATGTTTCTGTGTGAATAAACTTGTTGTTACATTTCTCTCTTCACCACGATGAATGCCGTGTGGTGGCGGACATAGGATGCAGGGATATAGATGCGCCCATGATCATTGCTGTCAGCACCATGCGAATCCTTAGCTACGAAATATTGTTCTCCGTCTTTATCCCTGCCCATACCTATGATGGCAAAAGCATTGTCACTATTCGCATCACTTGTCCACATGACAGGGTGGCGGTCGGTCAATGAGCGGCTGATAGTTTGCAACAGAGAGTCATCATCTTCTGATGGTGTCATGGTGATATATTCTTCTTTGCCACACACGCTATGGGCAAACTCAAGAGGTGTATATTCAGCACGAAGCATATATACATTTTTTGGAAGAAAACCTATTTCCTTATCCAAGAGTTCGTCGATGCTCTTCATGCCTTCCTCCGTAGAGGTTCCCTTCGCAATGGCGAGGTCAGCAAGCATCTTTATCCTGCGCACCACCACATTGTAGTTTATCGGTTGGGGATTGTAATAGGAATCATAAGGAAAACAACCATACTGTCTTATGAGTGTACAAACCATATAGCCTTGTCCGTCAATGGAAATGTCTGTCGATCCCTTTGAAGAGATATAATCCTCAGTCTGTTGCCTCAACCAGCATCGCATCACATAGTCTGACGAGAGATTCACCGAGTCACCTTGCATGAGATGTTCCGTCTCTATGACATCGAGCATAGCACAACACCAGCCCACGTTGCTCTTTCCTTGGTCCTTGGCTGGTGTTGTCTTTAGCATCACCTCAGCATTGAAACCGTCGGGCTTGGCAACATGGGGCTTGCTTCCACATGAGCAGAGCAAAGCCACAAAGAGCATAATATGCAACAGATATCGTGTTCTCATATATTTATAGTGCGAAGATAGCAAAATCGGAGCAAACGGCAAAATTTTCTTTGCCGTTACGCATTTTTGGATTAACTTTGCATTATATACAACTTATATAAGAGAGGAAAATTGATATGATAGACCAAACATTGTTGATATACAACACTCTGACACGCAGAAAGGAACGTTTTGAACCACTCCATGCGCCCAATGTGGGCATGTATGTGTGTGGCCCTACTGTCTACGGCGATGCCCATCTTGGTCACGCCCGCCCTGCTATAACCTTCGACGTATTGTTCCGCTACCTGAAGCATCTTGGCTATAAGGTGCGCTATGTGCGCAACATCACTGATGTGGGCCACTTGGAGCACGATGCCGACGAGGGTGAGGACAAGATAGCAAAGAAGGCTCGTCTGGAGCAGTTGGAGCCAATGGAGATAGCGCAGTATTACACTCGCCGCTTCAATGCTGCTATGGATAAACTCAACGTGCTTCCTCCATCGATAGAGCCTCATGCCACAGGACATATCATCGAACAGCAGGAACTCGTGAAGCAGATTCTCAACAACGGATATGCATATATCTCCAACGGTTCGGTTTATTTCGACATAGAGAAATACAACAAGGACTACAAGTACGGCATTCTTTCGGGCAGAACGCTCGAAAACATTAAGGATGCCTCTCGCGACACTCTTGCTGGTGTTGGCGAAAAGAAGAATCAGGCAGACTTTGCTCTGTGGAAGAAGGCTGCGCCTGAGCACATCATGCGATGGCCAAGTCCTTGGAGCGACGGTTTCCCGGGCTGGCACTGCGAGTGCACGGCTATGGGACGCAAATATCTTGGTGATGAGTTTGACATCCATGGTGGCGGTATGGATCTCGTGTTCCCTCACCATGAATGCGAGATAGCACAGGCACAGGCTTCGATGGGGCATCCTGCGGTGAAATACTGGATGCACAACAATATGATTACCATCAACGGACAGAAGATGGGCAAATCATATAATAACTTCATAACCCTCGATCAGTTCTTCACTGGCGACCATCCGTTGTTGTCAAAGGCGTTCTCGCCAATGACTATCCGTTTCTTCATCCTCTCTGCTCACTATCGTGGCACCGCCGACTTCTCGAGCGAGGCTCTTGAGGCTGCAGAAAAGGGATTCGCACGACTCATGCAGGGACTGAAAGACCTGAAACGCATACAGCCTGCAAAGGGTTCATCGCCTGAGGTGAGCAAATATATTGGCGAACTGGAGCAGAAACTCTATGACGGCATGAATGACGACTTGCAGACACCTGTTGTCATCAGCCACTTGTTTGAGGCTTGCCATCAGGTGAACATCCTGGTTGACCGCAAAGCAAAGATTTCCGCTGACGACTTGGCTACATTGTCACGCATCATGCACACGTTTGCTGAAGATATCCTCGGACTTACCAATGCCACTCAGGCTGGCGATGCAGGTCGCGACGAGGCTTTCGGCAAGGTGGTCGACATGGTTCTCGAACTCCGCAAGAAGGCAAAGGATGATAAGGACTGGGCTACGAGCGACAAGATTCGCGATGCCTTGACAGATGCAGGATTCATCATCAAGGATACTGCCGACGGCACTGTCTGGGAATTATAGTTTACAAATAGTAACCATATGAGGTACGGCGTCCTCGCCGTACCTCCTATAAATATCATCTTCCATTATCTGACGATTGCCACTTTCGTCACCACTCCCTTCTTTCCGTCCTCAGTGGCAGCCATCACCATATAGACTCCTGATGCAACGCGACGTCCCTGCAAATCGCAGGTATCCCAAGTGAAGGTGCCTCCATTGGAGCGTCCTTGTGCCACAAGCTGTCCTGACGATGTGGTGATGTGTATCTCCGAGTTATAAGAAAGTCCCACAATAGTGACAGCCCCTGTGTAGTCTGGTTTCACTGGATTTGGGTAGGCATAGACATTGTCCTTCTCGAGAGTATCATAGCCTGGAGTGGCATCGTTAGCAAAGGAGCACAATCCCTTGTCAGTGGAGATATACACCTCGCCGGTGGCATCATCCATAACTATACTCTCGATATTGTCGGAGAGGAGTCCGCTGCTCTCGGCAGTAAAATGGTGCACCTGCTCCATATTATCACTGCTGATGACATAGACACCAAGACGGTTTGTGCCAAACCACTTCCTGTTTCCTCCGTCCACTGCCATGCACGTCACGTCTATTCCTGTCAACAGATAGTCAGCAAGATTTGATCCGTCATTACGTGGCACCTTTATCTGCTGAAATGTTGCTGTGTTGTCGCCTATGTCACTGGCAAGTAGTTCTATAGGGCCCACATCTGTTCCCAACCATATGTTGCCTTCCTTGTCTTCTGTCCAGCAACGGGTGTATACGACATTCACCTCCGTAGCGTCCTCGTTAACGAAATTCCTGTAAACAGTCAGTTCGTCGGTGGCGGTATTATAGGAAGCAAGTGCCGGAGTACGCCAGTCATTGTTGACAAACCACAACAATCCACGTGAATCATAGTCGAGACCACTTGGCTTCACCCATGACATGTTAGTGTCAGACATGAGTTCGTCGTGACGAAACTTTGTGAAATTGCCTTCCTTATCGAATTTTATGATGCAAGGTGTTGATGCTATTCCTTGTACGAGCCACAGATTTCCCTCGCTATCATATTTCACTGTAGTGACTTCCGTGAAGTTCACAATGTTAGCACTTACCGTTGAAGCGCGCTCAAGATCGCTGTTGCCACAATAATAATCTCTCACCGCTTGGTTGTTCTCGTATTCATAAAGGCCAGATACAGCTCCTGTAAACCAGTGTGAATCATCTGTAGGGTTTACGTCCATAGAGCATATGGCGCGATACCATGGCACCGACTCGTAACTCAAGTTATCGTCAATGACGGTCCATTTGTCACCGTCTTTTATCTGCACATAAGCCCTACGGTCATTTAATGCACCCTGACCTGGCGCTGTGTAGAGTTTGCCGTTGTGCCAGCGCATGAATCCAAAGAGGTTTTGACTTGGACCATCGGGGCGATAATCTTGTGCCGTCTTCAACAAGTCTTCACCGATTGTTTTCGTTTCCGCAGTGTAGTCTGCAGTGCGAGTCCAAGAGGACTTGTCAAGAAGATTATCCGTAAGAAGAGCCGAATACTGACCATTGGAAGCCGACTCGGCATAGATGCGCCCATTGTCCACATGTGTCCAATTTACGGCAAAGCCAAGGGTGTAAGTATTTGCAATCTCGGCAGTAGCCACATTCACGTTCAATATGCCAAAGCCCGTGCTAAGATAGGCATTCTTGCCGATCACATTTATGGCATTCACCGTCTTGTCGGCAGTCATTGACTTGGAGTAATAATCGGAGATATTGATAACGTTTCCATTCTCCTCCAATATATCAATGTTTTGATTGGAGTATACAATGACAAGTCGCCTCGCGGCACTGCACCAAGCTATATGGGTAATCTCGGAGTCGCTGAGGGTCTTTGTCTTGTCATAGGTGGTCACACTGTTGTCCTTAGTGTTTATGGAATAGAGTGACGCTGAGGACAACACGTAGATATTGTTGTTACCCTGCTCAACCTCAGTGATAGCTCCATAAGCTGGATAGGCTGTCCATTCCCCCAACACGGCACCACGGGCAGACCCCGTAGCTGCAATGGCAAGGAGTGCCACGATGAAGAAAAGATGAAAAACGGTCTTTCTCATACAAGTATTGTCTATTTCTCGTTCTTCAGAAAGTCAGCAAGTTTGTTGACGGCTCTTGCACGATGTGAGATCTTGTTCTTTGCCTCCACACCGAGTTCGGCGAAGGTCTTGTCATAACCTTCAGGCATGAACACAGGGTCATAGCCAAAACCTTTCTCCCCGCGTTTTTCTGTCGTTATAATGCCTTTCGCAATACCTTCAAACAAATATTCCTTGCCGTCAAGGATAAGTGCGATGGCGGTGCGAAACTGAGCCTTGCGGTTTTCCTCATCCTTCAGTTTATCGAGCAGACAACGGGTGTTTGCCTCTGCATCATGGTCGTCGCCATAATTATTCATCACTCCAAAGCGAGCAGTATAGATGCCAGGACCGCCACCAAGAGCCTCCACCTCGAGTCCTGTGTCATCGGCAAAGCAGTCCACACCATAACGGCTATTTACATAACGCGCTTTCTGCAGAGCATTGCCCTCAAGGGTTTCTGATGTTTCAGGAATGTCCTCTTTGCATCCTATCTCTTCGAGCGACACTACAGAGAAGTCGTCGCCAAGTATATCACGTATCTCGCTCAACTTATGAGCATTGTTGGTAGCAAAAACTATTCTTTTCATACATATAATATTATTTAGCTATATAACGGCATAATTTATTTTTTAGTATAGGAGAACGGTCTGTTACGGACTTTTATTAGTAATTTTGCCCCTACAATGCGACGTTTCATCATCATAGCGATATTTGCTGCCGTGTGCATTCCTGCAATGTGTCAGGACATCACCGACGACGGTCAGAGTGGAGAAAAAAACTCTGACGATGCTTCTTTCGTGCCCATGATACGTGTGGGAAAGGTGCTCAATGAGGGTGACAGCATACCCTACATACAGTTTAATGATGTCTACATCTATCCCGAAAAGGAATTCAAGAACGAGAAGCAGCGCCGCGCCTACAACATTCTCGTACGCAATGTAAAGAAGGTCTTGCCAATTGCAAAGGAGGCTAATGCCATCATTATCGAGACCTACGAATATATGCAGACGCTACCAAATGAGAAAGCCCGCAAGGAGCACATGAAATATGTGGAAAAGAGCATCATGAAGGAATATACTCCCCGCATGAAGAAGCTTACCTATGCTCAGGGTAAGCTTCTCATAAAACTCATCAACAGGGAGTGTTCGTCATCAAGCTACAACCTCATTCAGGCTTTCCTCGGTCCGGTGAGGGCAGGTTTCTATCAGGTGTTCGCATGGACTTTTGGTGCGAGTCTGAAGAAACAGTATGACCCCGATGGTGTGGACCGTGTGACAGAGCGCGTGGTCAGACAGGTTGAAGCAGGACAGATATAATCAATAATTTGACAACAACTGCGCCATTGTCTGACCTACTGCTTTAAGCGTGCTGACGGAGATATGTTCCATAGTGTCGCTCACAGTGTGCCATGTAGGTCCGAACGAACTCTGCTGGCAGTCGGGATAATAGGCGATGATGTCCACACAACGCACACCTGCAATCTTGTTTACCGGCACATGGTCGTCGGTGATATATCCGCCTGTGTTGTCTACAAAGAATGAACCGTAACCGGCTGCATTTGCCGATGCCCACACATTGGAGAGAATGTCAGGGGCATATTCTGTAGAAAAACCCTCCTTATAGAACTTGGCGCCTTCACCTCCCACCATGTCGAGCAGTATGGCATACTCATAGTGCCAGTTACGCGCTCCAGCATTCAGAGCAAAGGTCTTTGCCCAATGCTGTGCACCAAGTGCCCAACTGTCGGGATCGTCAGCCACGTCAGCCCATTGCGGGGTGCCACAGTCTTCGGCATCAAAGCAGACGAAGTCCACTCCAATGTTCACTCCAGCAGAATCTGCATGCAATATGCGTGCCAATTCGAGCATCACTGCCACTCCGCTGGCAGCATCATTGGCTCCCATAACGGGTTTATGGTGATTGCTCTCGTCAGGATCGTTGTCTGCCCACGGACGTGAGTCCCAATGGGCACAGAACATGATGCGCTGCTTGGCATCGGGATTTGTGCGGGCAATGATATTGTTGTTGTGATATATCGTACCGTCATATCCCTTTAGGTCTGCCTTCTGGTTTTCCACGGTGCAACCATATTCCTCAAACTTTCCCTTTATCCACTCGCCACACTTGTCGTGGGCTTCGGTGTTCATCACACGTGGACCGAAATCACACTGTGCAGCACAATACTTGTAGGCGGAATCGGCATCAAAGACAAAACGGCTCTGCACCTCTGTCGCCTCTTCACTTTCGGCAGATGCGCTGTTGCCACCTATGCCGAGAGTGCCGAAGCAAGTTGCGCCAAGCACACAGGCTGCCGCCACAACAGACATTATCATAATGTATCTTTTCTTCTTCATGTTTCTATTGGTGGAATTTATTGTAACCTACCTGTTTGTTTATTTACGGTTTTGCTCCATTACGCGAAGCCAGTTGCCTCCCCATATACCACGGATATCTTCTTCGCTATAGCGTCGCATGAGCAGTTGACTCGTGAAGAGAAGCATCTCACTGGAATCTTTTAGACCGGGTATACCTCCGTCGCCATCGAAGTCAGTGCCGAGTCCCACATGATCTACGCCCATTATCTTCACGGCATGGTCAAGATGCTCCATGGCTTTGAGAATATCTGCCTCCTTGGGATTCTCACTTACAAAACCTTCATAGAGCGTTATCTGGCACACGCCACCCTTGGCGGCAAGCGCTCGCAACTGGTCGTCGGTAAGATTGCGCTCGTGAGGACAAAGAGCCTTGCAGTTGCTATGTGAGCATACTATTGGTTTTGCAGATATATCGAGAGCGTCATAAAAGGATTTCTCGCCTCCATGACTCAGGTCTACCATAACTCCTTGACGGTTCATCTCCTGAATGACCTTTTGTCCGAAAGGACTCACCCCACCCCATGTGCCTACGGATTTCCTTGCCGAGTCACATATCTGGTTGTCGCCATTGTGGCAAAGGGTGAAATACACCGCACCCCGCTTGGCAAAGTGCTCCACAAGCGAAAGGTCATCGCCCAAGGCGAGGGCATTCTCTATACCAAGCATGATAGACTTGCGCCCCTGTGCTTTGTTAGCCCAAAGGTCTGCCTCACTACGTGCTATCGCCATATGCTTTGGGTTGGCATTGACGATAGATTCTATCTTGTCGAAGATGAGATCGGCATAGGCAGTAGGCGTTGTCGTGTCAAAAGGCATCACGTCATGCCATGTCTGGTCACCTACAGGTTGTGGAACATATGCCACCATGGTGACAGCATCCTGACGGCCGTCGGTCATCTTGTGAACATCTACTAGGATCTTCGGGTCACGCTTTGAGAAATCTGCACCTTGTGGGAAGAACATCGGAGTGTCACAATGGGAGTCGAGGGTTATCATCTTGGAGTGCATACGCTTTGCTTCGGCAAAGATGCTTGCCTCTGAGACGAGCCAGTCGAAAACTTTGCGCCCTTCTTCCGCAAGCCACTCGGGATGCCACTGCACGGCAAGCAATGGCTTATGTTCAGTGCTCTCCATAGCTTCCACTGCACCATCGGCAGCCCATGCCACAGCACGAAACAGACTGCCAGTGCGATCTACCACCTGGTGGTGGAAAGAGTTTACCATAATACTTTCGACAGGATAGATGCTGCGCAACAGAGAACCTTCACCTATTCTCACAGAATGTGTCTTCTGGTCGCGTTCCTCTTCTTGGCTATGGCGTATACCCTTGTTGGCATCCCAGTTTTCAGCATAGGAAATGTCTTGCGCCACATGACCTCCTAAAGCTATTGCCATAGTCTGCATGCCACGGCAAATGCCGAGCATAGGCATCTGGCGGTTGTAGGCAAGTCGGGCGGTAAGGAGTTCGGGCAAATCGCGCACCTCATTGAGATTGCCGAGCAATGGCAATGGCATTTCTCCCTGCCACTGTGGATTATGATCACCACCTCCGGTGAACACAATGGCATCAATGCGGTCGAGGGTGTCGCCTATGACACCTGCATCGCTGACAGGGGGTATTACAACAGGAACGCCACCTGCCGCAACAATCTGCTCATAGTAGCGTTCCCTTATATCTGCATCTATCTCATGATGATTAGCCGTGAGCCCTATGACGGGTTTGCCACTGCACTCTGGTAATCTGGAGTAGACATCATCGAGATGATACGACAAATTATAGTCCATAAAAATGTCCCCCGTTATCAGTCTACAATAACCGGTATCTCACGCTTCAGACTCTGCTCAAGCGAGATGAGAGTTTCTGTCGACACGACACCAGGAATGGCCTGCAACTTATTGTTGAGCAGATCCATGAGCTGTTCGTTGTCGCGTGCATAGAGTTTTATGAGCATGGTGTAAGGACCTGTGGTGAAGTGGCATTCCACAATCTCCGGTATCTGCGCCACCTTGGATATCACCTCTTTATACATGCTACCACGCTCAAGCGTAATGCCTACATATGTGCATGTGCTGTAGCCTATGGACTTGGGGTTTACATCAAATCCGCTACCTGTTATCACTCCTTCATCTATCAGTCGCTGCACTCTCTGGTGAATGGCAGCGCGTGACACTCCACACTCTGCTGCCACATCTTTGAATGGCATGCGCGCATTGAGCGACAAAATGCTGAGTATTTTCTTGTCGAGCTTGTCAATCTTTTCCATCTTACGGTTTTTAGTGTTACGTTTATTTACATTATGAAAGCAAAAGTAGTTGTTTCCAGTGATATTTGCAACTGTTTCGCAAACTATTTTTATCTTATCCTGTATTTACAGTAACAATAAAAACCATAAGGAGTAATTTTTCTTAACTACCCTTAAAGAAATTCTCCGATACCATTACTATAGAGATTAGTCATTTTCCATACCAAATGTGACAAACGTTTCAACAGTAAATTTTAAGTTAACACTATAAATGATATATAAAACAGACAAATCTTTCATTCCCCCTTAAACAAGTCATCCAGCACCACTTCGTTCTGTACGGTTTGCCAACCAGCATTATGCTCCAGGCCGTAGGAGGTTATCATAGTGAGATGGAGCGTCTTCCTGGTGCCTGTATGTTGTCTGAAGAGTTCCCTGCGCTTCGTCAGCCAAGCGGCATAGTCTGAAGATATGGAATAAGCATGGCTGACAAACTTCATCTCACAGAGGTTGATGGTCTTGTCGCCTCTGTCCAGCACTAGGTCTACCTGCGCGCCAGGCAACTTGTTGCCGTCCGCATCCGTGCCTCCCCGATACGACCACGTGCAGACGTTCGACAGGATGCCGTTGATGCCAAGCCGCTTCTTTATCTGTGGTATGTGGTGCAGGCACACTTGCTCGAAGGCATAGCCCTCCCAACTGGAAATGTCCATCTGGCGGTGACTCCAGTAATGCTCATCCTCGCCGTGATAGTTCTTCACAAACTTCAGATAGAACAGCGAATAGAGGTCGGTCAACTGGTACATGAAGTCCCGGTCCGTCTTGCCGAAGGCCGAGTATTTCCGTATAAAATCGCAGTTGCACAAGTCCGCCAGCACGGTAGAGACATATCCCGTATCCTCCACCCTCAGTTCCTCTATCAGCTCCGGTCGGGTCATGCCCTTCAGCTTCTTTGCCAATACTTCCACCACCTTTCTGTAAAGTGTCGATTCCTTAAAGAGCGACTTGAAGAGGAAGCCATACTCACTACGCAAGGGGGCATTCTGCGAGAAGAAAAGCTCGTCCACGTTCTGAGCCACACTCAACGACCGCTTAAGCATATTAAGGTAGAAAGGCGTTCCGCCCATCGACATGTACAGCTCTGCTATTTGGAAACGCTCCATTTGGAATCCTCGTGAAACAAGAAACTCCTCCGTCTCGGCAAGATTGAACGGGCGTAGATAGATGGAGCGGGTCACGCGGTTGTGCAGTCCACCCTTATTGCCCAACAAGGTATTAGTCATCCACGTAGTAGCAGAACCGCAAACTATCAGCTTGAGGTTGTCCAACTTCGATGCCCATTCGTTCCAGAACAGCTCAAAGGCCTTGAGGAAACGGGAGTAGTGAGTGTCCAACCATGGCATCTCGTCAATGAACAGCACAATCCGCTCCTTATGCTTCAAAGTCTCAAGGTACTTTCGGAGCATAAACAAAGCTTCCATCCAATCCTTGGGTACTTTTTGCTCTACACTGGAGTACACCTCCAACTGATGAGCAAAGTTAGTCAGCTGCTCCTTGCGAGTACCTTCATATATACCCGTCATATAAAAGTCATACGTATCGCCAAAGAATTTATCAATAAGATAAGTCTTACCGATGCGCCTTCTGCCATACACTGCCACGAACTCCGCCTTTGGAGACTCCATAATCTCCTGTAGTAAAGCAATCTCCCGCTGTCTTCCAATGATTTTGCTATTGTCGCTCATATTCGCCACTTGTTAACTATCCGGTGCAAATGTACTACATTTTCAAGAAACTGGCAAGAGAAGAAATAAAAAGTCTACTACGCTAACTATGCCAAAAATGGCGTTAGCGTAGTAGACTTTTATATATCTGGTTGATAAGCAACAAAAAGAGCCTCGGGAGATTTCTGTCCCGAGGCTCTTTTAGTTTGCATCTTGTCTACTAGTAGTCAAAATCAATGTCGTCGTCTGACTGGTCCATCATCATCTTCTTTGGTCTGCCATCGCCTCCAACCGGCAGTGTAGAAGCTGTCAGTAAGGTGTCCGCTTTTATTTCCACCACATTTATCTGAGGTGCATTATAGTACTTCTTCATAGTTTCTTTTAATTTTTACTGTTTTACTACTTTTATTACCCTGCCGTCGGCAGTCTTCACGATGTTCACGCCCTGGGTCATCTTGCTCTTGCGCACACCGTTCAGGTCATAGTAAGCGTCGTCGTTGTCGTCAGCAGACTTTACGCTGCTGATACCAGTGATTGTACCGTCGCCACCTTCCACGATAGACACGCACAATGGAGCCTTGCTTGCTGCCGCCTGACCATACTGCGAGTCGCGCGGCGTCATCTTCATTGCCCACCGCATAGCCTGCAGCGGCTCCGTCGTGGTGTGTACCAGCGCAGTCTTTTGGGTTGCATTGTCTATGCCTATCACGTAGTAGTCTGCCAACTCCTCGGCAGTCTTGCTCTGGTAGCTGCCCGTAAACTCATACTTGTAGCTCATGGACGAGCACTCGAACGTCTTGCTCTCCGTAGGCTCCACGTCGATGTCGGTCAGGGTGAAGTCCACTGCATCGCCCAGTGTCGTGCCCTTGTACTTGAACAGGTACGGATGGTTAGGCAACAGCGTGCTGCCTGCCGGCACCTTGCCCACCTCAAGCGTGATGTTGTCTAGCACACCGTCGCCGTCAGTATCCTCCTGGTGGAACATATTGATGACGTAGAACTCGCAGTCCTCGAAGTCGTCCACGTTCACGCTAAACGGCAGATACAACGAATTGAAGTCGTTGTCCTCGAAACCACGACGGTAAGTCACTTCCTTTGCCGTGAATGCCGAAGGAGCGTACACGTCGACGGCATCGTTGAGGATGAACTTCTCGCACTTGCCGTTGGCAACGAGGTTAGTCGGACCTGTCACAAAGTCGTAGTTACTAAATGCCAACTGGTTCTTATCGGTGTTCAAAGTCGTGCTTGCCGTCACGTTCTGCGTAGTACACTCACTTGAACCTTCATAAACCTTTGCCGCCACGGCAACATTGTCACCAGAGATTCCAGAGGAAACATCCAGTGTTCCCGTGCTGAGCGCATTGATTGAGAGTGATGACTCTGCGTCAGAAACAGTAATACCCTTTACCGCACTCGAAGTATTCAACGTATTCTCGCCTTGTACAATCAAGCTAACATTTGCGAAGTCAACAGTTATGGCAGATGTTGCCTCTGTAGATTCAGAGAGGTCAATATTCAATCCATTGATGGCAATGCGCAAAGGTTCGTCTCCGAGACAATCCCTGATCCATACTTTGTTAGTCGTGGAAGTACCTTTTATAACAAGTGTTCCGTCAATTTTGCCATGAGAGATGTCAGGAATGCCTGTCGAAGAATCACCAGCTGATGTACTTTCTTGGGAGTATACTCCCCCCATGAACACCTCAATGTCTCCATTGGCAATGTCGAGCTCCGTTTTGCGAGAGGTGGTATATATTCCGTCACCTCCCCAGGCTGCCTTGTATACATCCTCAGCTGCATAAGGAACTTCTATTTTCGCCCAAAAACGGTTCAAATCAGTATTTGAGCTCTTGAATTCAGGAGCTTCATCCGTAGAGAATCTTACTATGGTCTGACCACTCGATTCACCCAGAGACAGGTTACAAAGAACCTGCCTGCCGACTGTCTTTATGGTCTTTGGAAGGTTGATGTATAAAACATTGTTGTAATTGCCATTCATATTAATAAAATGGCATTTATCTATGTCATCATCAGTACACAGACCGAGTTGCACCACCTTATAGTCCTCTCCGCCTATCTGCGTCGTGGAAGGGATTGTCACTTCACAGTCGCTTGTGCCTATACCTGCATAGAATATACGCGACACATAGCAAGTCTTCTCCTCCTCAGAGAGAACGGCATATTCTATGTCGCCTATCGGTTCTGCGGTTTCCACTCTATAGTATTCCTTTCCACCCTCGATTTCAAGGAAGCACTGATAAGCCGACAGTGTAATGCTTCTATTGCGTACGAAGTAACTATAGGAATGATAATACTGCGTAGTTTCATTTAAATTTCGCTCGCTATATGTACCTTTCAGCAGATTCCCCTCTTGCGAAATAGCATCAGTTGCCGTTTCAGAGTTGGTGTAATAGCCAGAAATGGCAGGCAATGATATGGTAGCAGTCTCCGTACCTGTATTCATCAACAATACCGGTGTGTTTGCTGGCAATACGTTAGTCTCGAGTTTACTCATTATGGCATTATCATAATAACTGCTATTGGAAGATCCATCCACGCCAATCACTGTGAACGCCATTACTTTCTCCGGCAGATTGACATCCTTTGGGAAGCAAAGGGTAGTAGTACGGTTATACAAGTTGTCAACTTTTAGCGTTATGGTCGTAGCCTCTTGTGCCATCTCGTGCTTGTACACTTCATTGCTTCCTTCCTCCAATGCCACAGGGTGAGCGTCCGTTCCTATAGTCTGTCCCCAGCTACAAGTCTCGTCTGTCTGCTTGTTGGTATTCAGCAGATATGCTATCTCGCCAGTTTTGTATGCATCAGAAGGAATATTTGCTGTGCAACCATCTGTGCCAGCCTGGTTTGTTGATACACTCCCAGCTATTGCACTATAAGATGTATGGCAGTTTTTGGCAGAGCTACATTCCTCTATATTGGCAATGCCAGCTACGCCTGTACAGTCGTCCGCTGTAGCAAGCGTAATCTTTCCTGCCGACCAGCAGTTCACTACATGTGCATGCCAAACGGCTGCAGCAATAACGCCCACAGTACCTTCACCAGGTGTTATCTCAGCATTGATGACACCAAGATTCTTTATAGTTCCCAAACATTCTCCGAAGAAACCGCGAGCGTAACCCGAATTTACATAAAGGTTGCTTATCGTGTGGTAGTTTCCGTCAAATTTACCTTCATAAGTATTGCCAGTACCATTCCAAGGGTCATATTGTCCCATAGGAGTCCAAGGCTCGTTCTGCAGGTCAAGGTCTGCCATCAGTATGCCGTTGGCTTTTTTGTTCTTCTCCGTTCCGTCAGTGAGCGTACCATTCACCAAACCGGCGAACCACTTCATCTGCGTGACGGTGGAAATCTCATAGTAACCGTCAGTATTGAGGGTCGGCACATTAAGGTTATTGAGTTTTGCACCAGTTGCGAGTGTTATCTTCGTACTACTGATATCAAAGTTGAAACCTTCAGGCACAGTGAGCACCACATTTTCTGCAATGGTAATAGGCAACAATGTTGTCAACTCGTCTGCCAAAGTCATAGACTGCTTAATGGTAATAGCACCGTCCACCATAGTCAAAGACGGAGTAGTTAGCGTACCGCCAACCAGGTTGATGCTACCAACAGAAGTAGCATTTTCTGCTGATCCGAGGTCCATCGTGCTCGTTACTGTACCACCGTTAATGGTAATACTGCCGCCACATCCTCCATTACCGTTGCTAAATGACGCACCACCGCCAATTCGGCCTTGTGCATTGAGCGTTCCGCCATTTACTATGAGTGTTCCGCCATCACCTCCATTAGGCTCATCGGTATATCCGCAGCTTGAGCCACCGCCAAAGGCAGCCGCTTTGTTTGCCGTGAGCGTAACCTCACCGCCGTTTATAATCAATGTGCCACAACCTGTCTCATGAGCATACTGTCTTCCTCCTATGGCTGCGCCTTCTCCCGCATTGCATTCTGCTGAATTGGCCGTTACTTTACCGCTATTTATCGTTAGCGTAGCAGTCTTGGGAAGAAGAATAGCAGCACCGTGACCTGCTCCTTGTATATAAGCGGAATTGACGGTCAAGCTTCCAGACCCCTCTATTGTAGCAGCGGCTCCTTCAGCTACATGCATGCTCTCCTGTTCCCACGCGCCACGCATAGTAGCTGTAGCACCATCCTGAAGGATGATTTTAGCAGTTGCATTCTTGCCTATAAGCAAGGCCGATGAGCCGCCTGATGCCCAGAGGGCACCCCTGTCAATAGTTAGATTACCTAGGGTGATTACAGCCCCCGTCACTCCTTCGGACACGGCTATCTGGCCTGTAAAGGTTCCATTAGTGGAGAATGTGGCAGGAGTAGGTGTCAGAACCTTAAAGATTTTTTCCGACTCGTTCCAAGAATAATCAGTATTCTCGACGCCGTCTGTTTCCACTACAAGATTGCCCAAGGTCAATGTTGTAGCCCACCCTACTCCCGGCAACAGCGCCAGTAGCATTACCATCAACGCCATTAGGCACCGACTGTGCCACAATTGCGTAAAGTCGATCTTCTTCATAAGCTAAAAAGTTTTGTTCTCCGCCATAGAACAACACGTAGAATGAATGCGGAGAATGTTAATAGATAAAGTTGATAATCACCAAAACATATAAAAAAAGCGTGGAACTGCCTGTTGCCTGTTCCACTGATAGAGGCCTTCGCATTGCCCGATACTGTTGAACAGACAACGTTAGAAGCCCACGCCGATATGTATATACACCTTTCCCTATACAGACAACACGCCTACTGCATGGATGCAATAAGCCGTATCTATAAAGGGATGTGGATAAAACACATCCCGAGGACATCTACCGCTGCTATGTTCAAGACTACATATGAAAGTTGCGAAGTTTCAGAACGTCAAGAACAAAGCGCCAAGTAAATGCGCCTTTATATATGCCAGACACCAAGTCCCTCCCAGTTCCCCGTCTCAGCAGCCGCGCCCCTAGAAAGCACAACCGCGTCGACTCGGCGTGAGCAAAATGGTATCTGCTGGCAAAATTAGTTGTTTTTTTCTGAATATCAACAGAGTTTCCCAGTTATTTTTCTATGAAGACAGAAAAAAGTGATGTAATTGGGCTAATCTCAACCCCCTTTTTTTTGGGGGGGGGTACAAATACCCCAAAGACAAAACAAAAAAAACTGCGACTGTGCGCAAAGACGAATATTTAATAAAGAAGTTACGTATACACTAAAAACAATGCATATACGTAACTTCTCTACATATTTTAATATGTCTGATTTAATTACTCCTTATTGGAACGCTTGCGCTCAAGATGGTCGAGCACGCACTTGCGCATTCTTATTGACTGGGGAGTAACCTCTACATACTCGTCTGCCTTGATGTATTCGAGACATTCCTCGAGACTCATCACGGTCTTCGGTATGATGCGTGCCTTGTCGTCAGAACCGGAAGCGCGCACATTGGTGAGCTGCTTTGCCTTGGTGACATTCACCACAAGGTCGTTGTCATGGACATGCTCGCCCACTACCTGTCCGTTGTATACGTTCTCGCCTGGATCAATGAAGAACTTGCCACGATCCTGAAGCTTGTCGATGGAATAGGCAAATGCCATACCTGTCTCCATGGCTATCATCGAACCGTTCATGCGGCGCACAATGTCACCTTTGTAAGGCTGATACTCCTTGAAGCGGTGTGCCATGATGGCCTCACCCTGTGAAGCGGTGAGCACATTGGTGCGCAGACCGATGATACCTCTTGAAGGGATGTCGAACTCGATGTTGACACGGTCGCCCTGACTTTCCATAGAGAGCATCTCACCCTTGCGGCGGGTCACCATATCTATCATCTTGCTTGAGAATTCCTCAGGCACATTGATGGTGAGTTCCTCGATAGGTTCGCACTTCACACCGTCTATCTCCTTATAGATAACCTGTGGCTGACCCACCTGCAACTCATAACCTTCACGGCGCATGGTCTCGATGAGCACTGACAAGTGGAGCACACCTCTACCCGACACTATCCATGAGTCGGTGGAATCGCCGAAAGGTGACACGCGCAAGGCGAGGTTCTTCTCCAACTCGTGCTGCAGACGGTCGTTGATGTGACGCGAGGTGCAGAACTTTCCTTCCTTACCGAAGAAAGGAGAGTCGTTGATGGTGAAGAGCATCGACATCGTTGGCTCGTCAATGGCAATAGGTGGCAGAGCCTCTGGGTTCTCTGCACTTGAGATGGTGTCGCCAATCTCAAACTTGTCGAGACCGATTACGGCGCAGATGTCTCCTGACTCCACTGAAGCCGCCTTCATGTGACCCATACCCTCAAAGGTATGAAGTTCCTTAATCTTTGTCTTCTCTATGCTTCCGTCGCGATGACAGATGCTGACATTCATGCCGTCGGTGAACACGCCACGATGAACGCGTCCTACGGCGATACGGCCAGTATAGTTGCTATAGTCGAGAGATGTGATGAGCATCTGAGGGTCGCCCTCAAGTTGCACAGGCGAAGGGATAACCTCCACGATCTTGTCGAGCAGATAATCTATGTTGTCTGTAGGATGACTGTAATCTTCGCCCATCCATCCGTTCTTTGCAGAACCGTAAACCACGGGGAAGTCCAACTGGTCTTCTGTGGCATTGAGCGAGAACATCAAGTCGAACACCATCTCATAAACCTCCTCAGGACGACAGTTTGGCTTATCCACCTTGTTGACCACAACGATAGGTTTCAGACCAATCTGCAAAGCCTTCTGGAGCACGAAGCGAGTCTGTGGCATAGGACCTTCGAAGGCATCCACGAGAAGGATGCATCCGTCTGCCATATTGAGCACACGCTCCACCTCACCACCGAAGTCGGAGTGTCCAGGAGTGTCAATGATATTTATCTTTGTACCTTTCCAGTTTATGCTGACATTCTTTGACAAGATGGTTATACCACGCTCACGCTCAAGATCGTTGTTATCGAGCATTAGCTCGCCTGTCTGTTGGTTACTTCTGAAGAGTTTTCCTGCAAGCAGCATCTTGTCGACAAGTGTAGTCTTTCCATGGTCGACATGTGCGATGATTGCTATGTTCCTAATATTCTGCATAACATCAATAGGTGGGTTCTAAAAATTCCCACTACAAATAAATAATGATAATAATATGTGCAAAGTTACGAAAATTAAGCGTACAAGGGGAATGGACAACACAAAAACTTGATGTAAAGTCCGAAAAACGTGAATGTTACTTGCTGATATGGATAAAAAAGCGTAACTTTGCACCGATTTAATAACAAATCGCGCATTCGACTCTGAAGCGGAGGATGGTGATATGCCGTTAGTCAGACGAAGGATGTAATGTCAAATTTCTATCACCGTAAATAACAAAATGTATTTAGACCAAGCTAAGAAGGCTGAGATCTTCGGCCAGTACAGCAAGAACGGCAATGCTACCGACACAGGTTCTGCAGAGAGCCAGATTGCACTGTTCACTTATCGTATCAAGCACCTTACAGAGCATGTAAAGGCTAACCACAAGGACAAGTGCACAGGACGTTCACTCATCAAGTTGGTAGGTAAGCGTCGCGCTCTGCTCAACTATCTCTACGACCGCGACATCGAGCGCTACCGCGCTATCGTCAAGGCTCTTGGTCTGCGTAAGTAAGAATCAGCAGACACTAAGTACAAATAATCCCTGCAATCTTCACGGATTGCAGGGATTTTTCGTTCATCTGCCAACGCACGTACGTGCAACAACAAACGCACGTACGTCCATCTGCCAACGCACGTACGTGCAACGACAAACGCACGTACGTGCATCGAGCGATGAACGTACGTGCGTTTTTTATCTTTGCAGTCCAAGTTTCCTATGGACTGAGCAAGAGACTGGGGTACGGCGAGGGCGCCGTACCTCATAATAATTACTGTCTAACCTTGCGGCCGTTGATGATGACGATGCCCTTATAATCCTTGCCTACACGCTGACCGCTGAGGTTATAGATTACGTCAGACTGTGTCTGCGTAGCAGGAGTCACATTCTTGATGGCAGTGGCAACCTCTCCGAAACCTACATGTATCTTCTGTCCGAGACTTGATGTGAGGTCTATGTCGATGTTGGCATCAAGCTTCTCACCCATAGTAGCATTGATCTTTACTGGTATTGCGCCTGTCTGTGCACAGATCGTCGGACCCATCCAGAAATCAATATTCGGATCATCACCATTCTCGAGCATCACGCTCTGCTCCTGATTGAGAAGGATAGTACCGTCAGGCTGCTCCACACCTTCCACGTCGGTAACGGTAACATTGCCTATAGGCATATCGGCATCGGCATTGGCAAGGACAAAGTTCTTGAGCGAAAGAGTATATTTGCCGTTATCCTGCTTCTCTATATGAATAGTACTCTCCATTGGTTCTGTGGAATTGTCGTTGATGGAAACAACGAGTTTGTCAGTGAAGTCCCACCAGTTGTAGACAAGTTCTACGTCGTCGATATAAAGATAATCTTTTTTACCACCACCGCCAGGGTAAGAGTTTGTGGCGAAGTTTACGATGATATAGTCAGGAGATGTGGCTGTGCATCCCTCTGTGCTGAAAGGAATGGAATAGCGCACCCACTTGGCATTGCCGTCAGCATCCTTCTCTGTCTTGAAGTTGATCACTGCCTTTGCCACTGCATGTGAGGCATTCTCTGTGTCTTCTGCATCAAGCTTGTCAGTTCCGAGAGTTTTGTAGTTGTAGCTATCGTGTACAGTAGCTGACATGCGTGCCTCATAAGAATCTTTCTCAGGAACAAACTTTGCCCAGAATACAATAGAGTCTGGCATTACGCCAAGTTTGCAACAGTAGTTGTCGTCAGTAATATCTGAGAAATTGTAGTTCTCTTTGTCAGCAGCTTGATATGCACCGGCATAGATACGTCCTGTTGTGAGGTTGCCCTGAGCATTTATCAGAAGGAATACATTGCGCGAATTTAATTTTGCACTGCTCTTTCCTGTAGAACCAGGACGCACGTCGTCGCTTTGTGACACCTGATGGGCTGATGTAACGAAAGCGGCAGGATCTCCTCCAGTTGCCGTCTCAAACGAGTTCCATCTATTAGGGGCTTTATTTGCATCTGTCACATTGCTCCAGTCCTCAAAGTCACCATTTGGAATCTGTGGCTTGTTTTGCGCGAATGTCACACACGGCAAAGCAAGCATTATCAGAGTAAAAATCTTTTTCATCTTTCTTTTTGCTTTTGGTTTGTATATATAGTTAATGTATCTGTTTGAATAGTCCTATTGTGCAATACACGGGATGCATGGTCTGCTCTATGGTCTTGAATGATGACTTGAAAGCACCGTTAAGACCGCACTGCACGTCCACATAGACACCATAGTTTTGCGAAAAGCGCCAGTCAACACCCACTCCAACGGCAAACTGCACAGAGCGCATGTCGTCAGAGAAATCATAGTTGCCTCGCTGATCTTCGGTGTGTCCTATCTCGATGCGTTCACCGACAGGAGTCTGATTGCGCAAATAGCCGTCATAGGCATAGCCCGAGAACTCTCTACTGAGAAGGAAATTTACCATCGGACCGACACGCAACTTAAACTCATTGCCAAGATGGCAAGTCAGCTGCACAGGGACGGTCACTCCCCATGTAGAACTCTTTGTCACCACTCCACCGGTAAATAATCCCGATACCGTCTCCTCGCCTTGTGTCATCTCCATGTGATAACCTTTCACATCGGCATCGGTGCGCATCGCCTGACGGTCGAGTCGCAGTCCTGCCTCTATTCCCAAGCGGTTGTTGAGAGGCCACTCCACTGTGGCACCTATTTGCGGGTTTACAAGAGGAGAATAGGAGTTGAGCGAACGGATGGAGGCAGGCATATCGAGAGGCATGGTGCCGCCTATGTTGAGTCCTAGGCGCAAGGTAAGCGTCCGTGAGTCGCCCGCACCTTCTGCCGAGGCGCATGTCGCCGCGAAAAGCATCAGAGCAGTTAAAAGGTTTCTCATTTTCATTCTTCTATCTGTATGGAAAGTTCATCTACCCAAAGAGTGCTACCGAGAGCACCTATATATTGGTCGCCGTCCTTGCTCGACGAGCAGACTACGGAGAAACTGTAGCCTCCGTTAGCCAGCGTTTCTTTGTCTAATTCTTGAGAATAGGTAAACGGTATGTCGAAATGGGTCCATTCGGCAGTTTTGTGCAAATCCTCCACTCTCGCCATAGCCACAAGTTGCGGACTCGAGGTGATGTCTTCGCCCGTAAGCACCACGGCATTGCCATAGGCATCATGGTTCTTATACACCACAGCATAGACGGCTCCAAGATCCTCACCGTCAATGGCATCGCCGTTATTCTTCAACTGTTCTCCTGGCTGATATTTGTAATATCCTGAGAAGCGCAGCGGCTTGCGGTCGGTAGGCGTACCGAAAAGCGTACTCTTCAATGTCTGGGTGAGAGCCATTCCAAGGTCGAAGGTTCCGAGATAGAGATTTCCTGCCGCTATGCGCTTATTGGAAAACACGCCCCATGAACCAGTGTCGCATGTGGTAAGTTTCACGCATGCCCCATCATATCCATTGGGGTCGGGCGTTGTAGGGTAATCCTCTATCTTCGCCGTCTTCTTTCTTGCGAATTCAAATCCTGCATTGGCAGTACTCCAATTAGGAGTCTCGCCATCGGGAAGGTCTGACCAGATGTAGTAATTGCCGCTTTCGCTGAGCTTGTAGTTTTCGAAGTGGTATTGATAAACCTGATTGAGTTTGGCAAACCTCACTGTGTATTCTCTCGACCACTGACCATCCTCACTCGTCACCTTATATATATGTCCTCCCTGAGAGAAGTCCTGCGGAGTGCCGCTGGCAGGAGTGATAGTGGCACCTTGCGACAGAGTGAAGCACGGTGCTATGTTCGTGATGTCGGCATAGCGCAATGCATTATTGAATACTATTTCATTTGACTTAAGGTCAGTGGTAATGGCAGCCAAAGTGTCTGAAGGATTATAGAAAACATCCTTCGGATTGTCTATGTGTACAAATGCCCCAGTAATGTCTGCCTCATTATTGAGGGGTTCTGCCTTGAAGCAGGAAGCAAGTCCGGCGCACATGAGCAACAGTGCAAGGTTCGTATACTTCATCTTTATGTCTATCCCTTTCTAAATTCGTTGCAAAGTTACCAAATTATCGCAAGTATGTAAATTTTGCTATTCGTTAATTTACTACTTTAAGACATTTTGAATACTTTTAATTCTAATCTGATGGTATTTTTTACACAAAGCGTTTTCTCGCATTTATCTATTTGTCTTACATCAATTCATCTACGACCGAATGTCCTTACAAGCCGCGAGGGTGGTCATTTTAACCTTGTTTTGCGATATTTCTAAAATTTCTTATAAATTTATTGCATTTTTGTTGCGTTGTATCAAGGATAATTGCTAACTTTGGGCGCTAACTAAAAACAATAGAACCTCAAACAAGCAAAACCAGGACAAAAGTCGATGTCCGAAATCTTAGTTTAAGACTATCGTTACCAGCAAGGAAAAGCACAGTTGTTACAAATCGGTGAAAGTATCGTTTGAGACATATTACAATTGATGCCGGACATTGCAAACGTTAAAAAACATTGCGACCTTTGCAGAGGCAATCCAAGCAACGTGTGAACAACAAAACATTCTTATATATAAACACTAACTCCTAATTTTAGAATCATGAGAAAAGGTTTTTTGCAAAACTGGAAATCGGGTGCCATGTGCGTAGCCGCATGCTCGATGCTCACGCTGACTGCTACCAATGCGTATGCAGACTCGGCAGTGAAGGCAAGCCCCGAAGTGCAGTCGCCTGCTAAAGGCAACGTCACAGTGAAAGGAACCGTAACTGATGCAGCTGGTGAACCTATCATCGGTGCATCTGTAAAGGTGGTTGGCTCTAATTCAGGCGCAGTGACCGACATCAACGGTAACTTCAGTCTGCAGACAAAGGCCGGCACCGCTCTCGAAGTGTCCTACATTGGCTACTTGACTCAGACAATCAAGGCTTCAGCCAACGGACGCAATCTCCGCATTGTGCTGCAGGAAGACAGCCAGACTCTTAATGAAGTCGTGGCTATCGGTTATGGAGCACAGTCAAAGAAGAAAGACCTCTCGGCTGCTGTCGGAGTGGTAAACAATGTTGATGAACTGGCAGTTCGCCCAGTCACCTCTACTGAGGGTATGCTTCAAGGACAGTTGGCAGGTGTGACCGTGCAGTATAATGGTGGCGAACCTAGTTCTACTCCAAACATCGTCATCCGTGGTCAGGGATCACAGAATGGTGACAATGTGCTGTGGGTTGTTGACGGTGTGCCTGGTGCTCCTATCGCCTCTCTCAATGAAATCGAGTCTATCGTAGTGCTCAAGGATGCTGCTTCTGCCGCTATATATGGTGCCCAGTCAGGTGCCGGCGGTGTAGTGCTCGTTACCACAAAGAAAGCAAAGAAGGGTGCAACATCTATCTCTTATGATGGTGTGTTAGGTGTGCGCAACGCCATGAACCTCCCTACTCCTCTTAATGCAGAGCAGGAAATAGAGATGAGAAAGCGCTCATATGCCGCAGCAGGACAGACTCTGCCTGACGGATGGGATGTCACAAAGAACCCATGGATAGCTACCACACGTACAAACTGGATGGACGAGATCTTCCGCACAGCTGTCTATCAGCGCCACACGGTAGCCCTCAATACAGGCAATGAGAAGTCTGCCAACCGCATCTCCTTCTCCTACAACGATGACCAAGGTATTCTTGTAGGAACATTCGACAAGAATCTGGCTATTCACTACAATGGAAATTATCAGATTAACAAGTGGGTAAAAATCGGCGAGGACCTCGTATGGAAGAACCGCTCATATCGCGGAATCAACACAACATCAAAGGAAAGTGGTGCTATCATATCGGCTATCTACATGCCAGCAAGTGCCACCGCCTATAGCGAGTTCACAAGCACAGGTTTCGGTGGTGTGACTACAGAAGACCCTGCATACATCGCCAAGTATGGTTCCAACTATGCCAACATCCACGACGGTATAAATCCTCTCAACACATTGCTGTCGAAGAATATCTACGACAGAGCCAACGAGACATGGTCAACAACAACTCTTGAAGTAGGTAATGTCATTCCTGGCCTGAAGTTCACCAGCCGTTTCACATACAATGTAAAGAACTATTTCTACAAGCAGTTCACTCCTCAGCGTACGGAAGTTGGTAAGCCTGATTTGACCAATTCTCTTATGGAAAGCTCATACCGCTCAGATAGCTGGAAGACAGAGAACACTCTTACTTACGACAACACATTCGGCAAGCACACCGTAGGAGCATTGGTTTCTACTACTGCTGACCGCTACACCCAGCGTGGCTTCACCCTCAATGGTGAGACATTTGCTGACGAGTCGGAATATCTGCAGTATATAGCATACGCATCGAGAGTGTCAGGTTCTGACTACATGACAGGTCCTGATGCCAACGTTTCCCTCATCGGTCGTTTGGCTTACTCTTATGATGACCGCTACTTCGTGACTGCATCTTGGCGTCGTGACTATGCTGGCCGTCTGCCAAAGGGCAACAACCATGGCGACTTCCCTGGCGTAACAGCAGGATGGAAGATTTCAAATGAAAGCTTCTTCCCAAAGAATGATGTAGTGTCATTCCTTAAGTTGCGTGCATCTTGGGGTCGTGTAGGTAACCTCGGTTCTATCGGTTACAACTATAGCTCTCCATCACTCAGCAAGGACAACGAGACACGTGGTGCTATCTATGGTGTGGAGAAGGGTACTCTCTACAACACCATCATCCGCTACAGCAAGGCTCTCAACAACAACCTGACATGGGAGACATCAGAGCAGTTTGACCTCGGTCTCGACGTCAACATGTTCCGCGACCGCTTGGCTTTGCAGTTCGACTGGTTTGAGAAGCGCACATTCAACCTTATCCAGACTCAGTCAATGAACTGGACAACAAGTATAGGTCTTGACGCTATGCTCGTGAACATGGGTGAGATCCGCAACCGTGGTCTTGAGGTTACTGCCACTTGGAATGACAAGATTGGCAAGGACTGGAGATACTACGTTACTGGAAACTTCTCATGGCTCAAGAACTGGGTTAGCGACATAGGCGTGAAGGATTCAGAAGGCAATGCCGGCGTATGGACTGGTGGCGGTGGCTTCGGCCAGGTGCCTTACATCTACCAGGATACAGAAGGTCAGCCTCTCGGATCATTCTATCTCATAAAGACAGCAGGCATCTTCCAGAGCGATGAGGAAGCAGCTGCTTATCAGAAGGACGGCAAGCGCATTCAGCCTAACGCAAAGGCTGGTGACCTGAAGTTCGTGGACTACAACAACGATGGAACTATCGACGACAAGGACCGTCAGTATTGTGGCAGTGCTACTCCAAAGTACACATTCTCACTCTCTGCAGGATTCACATGGAAAGATCTCTCCGTATCTGCAATGCTTCAGGGTGTAGCTGGTGCCCAGTGTGCTAACGTAGCAAAGTATGTCACTCTCTCCGATCTCGACGGTAACTACAACCGCGATTCACGCATTCTTGGCGCTTGGAGCGAGACCAACAAGTCTTCCAACATTCCTCGTCTGTCAAGAAACGATCCCAACAAGAACTTCGCTACTGCATCTGACTGGTATCTTGAGGACGCTTCTTACCTCCGTCTGAAGAACTTCACCGTAAGCTATGACCTCACAAACCTCGTGCGCAAATGGCAGCATCTGGGTGAGCGCGGTTCAAGACTCAGTGTATACGTAACCGGTGAGAACCTGTTTACCATCACAGACTACTCAGGCATCGACCCAGAGTGTGGCGGACGTGACACAATGCTCTATCCTGTATCACGCACATTCTCTTTCGGTGTAAAACTCACTTACTAATCAACTCTTAAAAGCAATATAGCTATGAAAGCATCCATAATAATGACAGCCGCATTATCACTCGCGGTAATGTCGTCTTGTAGCGATTTCCTCGACGTGCAACCCGAGGGAACTCCTACAACCAACAACTACTTCAACAACGATAATCAAGCCATCGATGCAGTTGACGGACTTTACAAAGAGCTATGCAGAGATGACCAGCTTTTCGGACGAGACATATTCTGGGAGCAGGCAGCAGCTTGCGACGTAGTGTGGGGTAAGACTCGTGGCTACAGTACTCTTGCCACCATGAAGTATTCTGGTGACGAAAGTCCACTCCTTAGCGCTTATTACAACTTCTATAAGATTATGTCACGCGCCAACTGGATTATAAAGAAGCTCGGCGAGAAGAAGGCATCGAAAACTCTCACCAGCGTGGAGACTCGTTCTCTCGGTGAGGCTTACTTCATGCGTGCATTCTCTCATTTCTATATAGCTTACCGTTATGGTACCGACAAGCAGGGTGTGCCATTCGTGCGCTATGAGGATTTCGAGGGAGACTATGACAACTCCATCCCTAAGCAGCAGGCATCGGTTGTAGACAACTACAAGTATATCATCGAGGACCTCAACAATGCAGAGTCTCTGCTGCCAAAGTTTGAGGAGTACACCGCCGACGACAGAGGTCGTGCACACAAGGCATCTGCTGTAGGCTATAAGGCTAAGGTTTATGCTTACTGGGCTACATGGGACGCTACACAGTGGCAGAACGTGATTACAGCAGTCAACTCTTTGGAGAATGACTATGGCCGTGACCTTGCCGATACTTTCGACACCGTGTTCTCGAGCGAATTTGAAAACTTCTGGACAAAGGAGTATCTCTTCGGCATACCAGGCAATGGTGGCACTAACTATGGCGGAAGCGAGTTCCCTGGCGTAATCCTCGAAAACGGAGGTTGGGGCATCTTCAACGGATGGGGTCAGCACAAACCTACTTACGACATCTATGAAGAGATGTCAAAGGATGGTGCTGGCAACGAACGTCTCGTACGCTCCATTTTGGAATATGGTCAGACATTCACATTCTACGGCAATGAGCGTCGTTTCTACTCAACCGGTGACCTTGAAGCAGGATTCCAGATCAACAAGTTTATGGATCCATTCAAGCATGAGGACGCTGTCAACCAGGGTTACGCAGGACCAAATGCCGACTGCCCTACTGCAAGGGTAAACGTTCCGCTCATCCGCTTCGCTGACTGTCTGTTGCTCCGTGCTGAGGCATACCTCGCTACTGGTCAGGCTGGCAAGGCTACTACAGACATCAACCGCGTGCGCACTCGCTCTAACCTTACTCCTCTCGCAGGCACTGCTACATGGAAAGACCTCTATCACGAGCGCCGTTGCGAATTGGCATTCGAGTTCTCTGACCACCTCTATGACCTGAAGCGCTGGTATCATTCAGGTAATGCAGAGATTAAGAATCTTGCTTCAGAAGAACTTAATGCACATCCACGTGTACGTCACTACACTCAGCGTGACAACCCGGATTCAGAGTTCACTGTAGGTGCATATGAGGACTACAACGACAAGGCCACTTATCAGGACTACATGATGGTGTTCCCATATCCATCAACTGAAATCACCAAGGCAGGTGGTCTCCTCAAGCAGAATGACGGTTATAGCAATTAATGTCAAGCACGGGCAAATGCCGTGCAAGACATAGCAACACTATAAGAGGATGTGTCAAAACAGACACATCCTCTTTCTTTTTTATGGGTAATTGTTTGTTTCAAAGCACTCACTATTTTATTTCAATAACAATTCGTTACTCTTTTATAATAAATATATGTAACTTTGCAGATAACCTAAAACAACAAGCCATGCGCATCATCAAACTACTCTCAGCCGCGACCATCGCACTGTTTGCCACCACTGGCACACAAGCACAGAATCTCATATCATCAGGTTCCCCACTCTACAAACTTCCCTACAAGAACACTTACGTCATGCAGACGCTTGTGGCAGAAAACTCCTTCCGCACGCAGAAGGTGAAGAAGACTAAGCCGGGAACATTCGAACAGGCACGCAAGGTTCTGCCTTCTCCCCATTGGGAAGGTCATGATAAGGAGATAGAGATGTATTGGAAAGCATGGCAGATAGGCATCGGCAACATCTGCCAGCCACTCGACGACTCTGGCTTCGTAAGTTCTTACATCGCTCCTGCCTACAACGGCAACATCTTCATGTGGGACAATGCCTTCATCTCTATGTTCTGCCGTTACGGAGTGCGCTTCTTCCCATTCCAGCAGACTCTCGACAACTTCTACGCCAAGCAGCATCCCGACGGATTCATCTGCCGAGAGATACGCGCCGACGGTTCGGATTGTTTTAGCAGGTATGACCCTACATCGACAGGACCAAACCTACTGCCGTGGGCGGAATGGCTCTATTACACACAGACGGGAGACGACAGCCGACTCAACAAGGTGTTCCCCGTGCTTGCCGCCTACTACAAATGGCTTAAACTCAACCACACTTGGCGCAACGGCACCTACTGGAGTAGCGGTTGGGGCACAGGCATGGACAACATGCCACGAGTGCAGGAGGAATACAACACCATCTACAGTCATGGTCACATGATATGGCTTGATGCCTGCCTACAGCAGATACAAGCGGCACAGATATTGCTCAACATGGGATTCTATCTTGAGCGCTGGCAGGAAATAGAGGAGTTTGAGGATGAGATGAAGAAGCTCACTACATATATTAATGATAATATGTGGAGCGACAAGGATGCATTCCTCTATGACCAGTATGCCGATGGTTCGCTGTCTACTACTCAGGGTGTGTATGCCTACTGGGCATTGCAGACCGACGTGTTGTCAAAGGAGCGCACCGACAGATTTGTAGCCCATCTCGACGACACTTGCAAGTTTAACCGTCCTCATCGTGTGGCTTCTCTTGCCGCAGATAATCCTAAGTATAAGGCAAACGGACGCTACTGGGTAGGAGGCGTATGGCCAGGAGCCAACTACATGGTGACCACAGGACTTATGGACAAGGGTTATCACAAGATGGCACTCGACATAGCACGCAACCACTATGACAACGTGTTCAAGGTATACAAGAAAACCGGAACTTTCTGGGAATACTATGCACCCGAGGGCGCAGAACCTGGTTTTATGGCACGCAAGGACTTCGTCGGTTGGACAGGACTTGCTCCTATCAGCAATCTCATAGAGTTTATCTTCGGCATCCGTGCCAATGCGCCCGAAAACCACATCACCCTTGATGTCAGTCTGCTCGATGCCTACAGTCTTGACCGTTATCCTTTCGGCGAGAAAGGAGACATCTCCTTCAAAGTGGCAAAGAGAAGTTCAGAAGAGGATCAGCCGCATGTCACCATAGACAGCAACGTGACCTTCAAACTCACTCTCATGTGGGGAGACAAGACCTTGGAAAAGGACATAAAAGTGGGTAAGAACACCATATAAACACTGTTCAAGCACTACAATAACGCGACAAAAACAAAAAAGTACGCAAAAAAGTCCTCAATAATTTGCCAGAATAAAACTATTGTTGTAACTTTGCAACCGCAAAAGAAAGGTAACGACACTTATCAAGCCTTATGGAGAGATGGTAGAGTGGTCGATTACACCGGTCTTGAAAACCGGCGTACCGAGAGGTACCGGGGGTTCGAATCCCTCTCTCTCCGCCAAAGTCAGCGTAACGAGTTGAAAA
>CAVCGK010000021.1:0-42895 GCA_963601795.1 bacterium
CACGGATGGAGTTGACACGATAGCCAACGGAAATGATGGCATCGAGGTTGTAGAATTTCGTGAGATAGTTCTTCCCGTCAGTGGCAGTTGCCGAGTTTTTCTCGGTAACTGAATCTTCAACAAGTTCTCCGCTCTTGAATATGTTCTTTAGATGTAGTCCGATGTTATCTGTAGAGCAGTCAAAAAGTTGTGCCATAGCCTTTTGGGTAGCCCACACAGTCTCGTCTTTATATAACACTTGAACGCCTTGTTCCTTACCTTCCGCCACGAAAGTTAGGAACTCTGCTGTGCTGTTTCTTATTTCAAATTTCTTTGCCATAAGTCAAATTGATTAGTTATCTATATTGGTAAATCTGTTCTATACTGTTTTATCAACCGTCTTATTAATGAAGCTATTATTGCTAAAATAATTAAACTAAAGAGGTATAAACCATCATACATCAGTCTTGGCTATGCAAAGTTAATGACTTTTCTCTTTGTTCCAAATTAATAGTGACATTTGTGGAAATGTTGGAGATGGCACAAAGTTTCGGGATTTGTTATCAAATGTGACAACGTTTTTCAGAGATAGTCAGTTCGTATAAAAAATAAACTGCGTCCCGATATTTTTGAGATTTCTTTTGTTCGTACAGGGGTAAATATTTATATTTGCAA
The DNA here is from genome assembly GCA_963601795.1 of bacterium. Taxonomy (GTDB): domain Bacteria; phylum Bacteroidota; class Bacteroidia; order Bacteroidales; family Bacteroidaceae; genus Prevotella. The sequence continues at coordinate 655 of CAVCGK010000021.1, forward strand.
TCAAAAATAATGTTTTAACTTATAAAATGTGAATTATGAAGAAGATTTGTTTTGTGTTATTGTTTATTTGTACGTTGATTAGTACAAAAGTTTGTGCTCAATCTTGGTCAACCGATCCTCATTGTTTAGGAATCATTTATATTGATATAGATAAAACAGAATTGTATAGTGGAGGTAGTGAGATGTATTTGCAAGGTAAAATTCCAAATGAAGTGAACCTGAATAATTTTTATATGTGGTCTATGCAGGGATTAGGCTCTCCTATTCTTTACTCTACGAATGGAATATATTTTTATTTTTCAATTATCAAGAGTCATCTTAAACATGAGCATATGTTTAATCCGAATGGGGTTTTCACAGCAGAACTATATGTTGGTATTCGGTCAACAATTAATTTCTCGACTGCAGATGCCTATTATATTGTTCAATATCAAATAAATGATTTTTCTCAAAATAGTTAGATTGTGAAGAAGTGTGCTATATTGTTACTGTTGTCTGTGTTCTCGTATATATTGACGGCTCAGACTCTGCCAACGGAGAAAGTCTTCTTTGCAAGCGACAGATTGCATTATGATGTCGGTGATTCTGTATTTATAAGCGGATGGCTCATGCGTACGGACAACAAGACAACATTGCCTTACAGTAGATACTTGTATCTTGAAATGGTGGATAATAACGATAGTATATATGCAAGGCAAAAATTATCAGTTGGCGAGAATGGAGAGTTCTTCACCGTGCTGCCTCTTGTGTCAAGTACACATTACGGGATGTATTATTTACGTGCATACTCCAAGATGATGTGTAATTTCAGTGATATCACCATACCATCATATCCCGTTGAAATATGTAAAGGCGATTTTACTATGCGCAATAGTGAGACAGAAGTGCAGTGTAGAATCTTTCCTGAGGGAGGACACCTTATTGCTAGTGGCGTGCAGAAAGTGGCGGTGTACATCAACGACAAGTATGGCAATCCTTGTCAGACGACTTTCTCTGTTATAGATTCTGATGGTAATACTATGTTCTCTTCTGAAACTAATGCGTCTGGTTGGCAGATGCTTGCCATTGAACCTGTAATAGGTAAACAATATTATATAAAGGTGGAGAATAGCAATGCGCTTGTTGCCTTTCCTGCAATAGAGAATGACATGCCGTCATTGCGACTCATGCATAGCAAAGGTAGAGTGCGATTCTTTATCGAGGGCAAGATTCCTTCTGATGCTAAATTGTTTGTCTATAATCAGTCGACAGGACTTATGATGTTGCCAGCAAAGAAGCAGGGCGAAATAGATCTTGATGGTATCAGTGACGGTCTTGTAACCTTAATTCTTACTGACTCAAAATACAATACTCTGAGTGAGGGACATGTGTGGCAACATAGGGATGAATTTGTAACATCGGATATTCGAAAGGAGTACAGTGTGGGCGAGACTATTTCTCCTGATGCAATTGTGGGTGACACGTCTTTGGTATCAATGGTAAGGTTTATTCCAACAGAAGAGATGATGATGTCGTTGACGGGAGACTTCATTCCTATGGCGGAATCTGTCATCAACTTTCAGGCAGATCTTTTATCAGATATACCTTTCCCAAGAAATTATGCAGTGAGTGAAGATATGGACCGTATGGCTGATGTTGATTGTTGGTTGTTGTCGGCAAAGTTTTGTCGACTAGATGTGGCAGCGGCAATGGAGAACGGATGGAAAGCGAAATATCAACCTGAAGTGGCTAATGTTATTAAAGGTGAGGTGTATGGAAATGGCAGAAACTGGAAACTCAAGGAAGGGCATGTCGTAGCATACCAACAGAGTAGTGCCGTGACATTTGCTGCTGATATGAATAAAGATGGTACTTTCTATATGCCGGTGGGCGATTTCCAGCAAGGTGATAGTTTCTTCGTTTGCGCCTTTGACAAAAAAGACAAGGCTGACCTGTATGAATATGCCTTTCTTAGCGATACAATCCCTTCGGTGATGAATTATCGTAAATATGATCTGTTAAGACTATCTGTCCAAACGGCTAAAGACGGAAAGCAGGAGAAGTTTAATTTGAAGGGAGTTAATGATATACCCGAGGTTGTGATAACTTCTCATGTAAAGAAAGATTATGTGCAAGAAGAGAAGGAGTTTTATGGCAATAAATACATCTCAGAGGAAGAGATGTATAGACGCAATTATCAGAGTTTCCAACAGATGATATATCATTTTGCTGCCTATATGAAACTTATGTCTGTTAGTATCGAAGATGTGGATGAAAATAAAGGAGCAATGAAGACTGTCCAATCGGGTGGAGCTGCATCTTTGGAATGGCATCTTTATCCTGCAGCAAGAACCTCGACACTCAGTGGCAAAAACGAAATCTTGATTTATATTGACGGAGTGCTGACTTCTGCCACAAATGCTGTAAACTTCAATATGGATGATGTAGCTACGGTGGAATTTCTAGGTCCATCGCAAGCTCTCGGCAGACATCCAAATTGTCTTGATGGTTGTCTGGAAATAAAGACTAAGGGCTACAAACCGCAAGTAGTGAAAAGCAAGGGTGTAATGTATACGCCAGCCATTGGCATTGCTAACTACGGAATGAAAACTCCTGTGGCGAAAGCTCCGTCTAAACCGGGCGAATATATGATGATAATAGACCGCCTGACAAGTGATTTTCAAACACTAACCGTAGCCTACAAAGTGACGGTGAAGTAATAGATTGAATATTTTTGTGACTTTTTCTTGTCGGTATGAAATAAATATATTAATTTTGCTCACAACAAACAAAATGACAATGATGAATACATCTTACGCATCTTTTTTCTACTTTTACTTTTACTTTGCAGGCAATTGTGAAGCGGGAAGTTGCGTGTAGATTTCAACTTAAGACAAGATAAAGCTAAAAGCTAACATCAAAGTCCCGCTTCAGATAAAATGAGGCGGGATTTTTCATAGATAAAGGATATAGAAAAAGTGAGACGAGTAGCAATACAGGGACGCATCGGTTCGTTCCACAACATAGCAGCAAGAGAATATTTCCGTGACGAGCAATTGCAGATTATCTGTTGTGCAACGTTTGAGGACGTGTTCAAGGAAATGGAGAAAGACCCCACGGTGATAGGCTTGATGGCTATAGAGAATACGATAGCCGGTTCGTTACTTCACAACTACGAACTGCTTCGTGCCTCGGGAGTGTCAGTGGTAGGTGAGTATAAGGTTCACATCGAACACTCCATCTGCTGTCTGCCTGAAGATGACTGGAACACAATATATGAAGTCGATTCCCATCCTGTGGCTTTGATGCAGTGCCGAGAGTTCCTTACACGTCATCCTGAACTGAAGGCTGTGGAATGTGAGGATACGGCAGGTTCAGCAGAGGACATACAAAACCGTCAACTGAAAGGTCATGCAGCCATATGCCACTCGACAGCAGCAGAGATGTATGGCATGAAGGTGCTGGAGGACAAGATAGAGGACAATAAGCACAACTACACACGTTTCCTCGTTATGACAAATCCGATGAAGGCAGACTTCCTCCGTCAGCCCGACAATGTGGACAAGGCGAGCATAGTGTTCTCGTTGCCTCACTCAGAGGGATCGCTATCAAAGGTGCTCACCATATTGTCATTCTATGACATCAACCTCACAAAGATACAGTCACTGCCTGTCATTGGTCATGAATGGGAATATCTTTTCTATGTAGACGTGACTTTTGATAACCTGACACGCTATCGTCAGAGCATTGACGCTATAATTCCGCTTACAAGCAAACTTAAAATATTAGGAGAGTATAAGGCATGTTGATACAACCGGCTGAGCGATTGTCGCTCGTAGAAGAATACTACTTCAGTCGCAAACTGAAGGAAGTGGCTCAGATGAATGCTGAGGGCAAGGACGTAATTTCACTGGCTATCGGTTCGCCGGATATGCCTCCTTCACCTCAGACCATAGACAAACTGTGTGAGGTGGCACGCCAGCCACAGGCTCATGGCTATCAGCCCACGATGGGTACACCAGAACTGCGCAGTGCCATGGCTAGATTCTACAAGAAGTCTTATGACGTAGACTTGGATCCAAAGACAGAGGTGCTGCCTCTGATAGGCTCGAAGGAAGGAATACTCCACACCACATTGGCACTCGTGAATGTGGGTGATGAGGTGCTTGTGCCAAATCCAGGATATCCCACATATACTTCACTGAGCAAAATCCTCGGTGCCAAGATTGTCAACTACAATCTGTTGGAAGAGAATAACTGGCAACCGGATTTCGATGAACTGGAACGCATGGACACAAGTCGTGTGAAGATAATGTGGACCAACTATCCCAATATGCCTACTGGTGGCAATGCCAGTATGGAGACATACAAGAAACTGGTGGACTTTGCACGTCGCAGAGGTATAGTGGTCATTAATGACAACCCTTATTCCTTCATCCTCAATGAGCATCCCATCTCTATCCTTCAGGTAGAGGGTGCCAAGGACTGCTGTCTGGAGTTTAACTCCATGTCAAAGAGCTTCAATATGCCAGGCTGGCGCGTGGGAATGGTTGTGGGAAACAGTCAACTCATCTCATGGATACTCAAGGTGAAGAGCAATATCGACTCTGGTACATTCCGTGGCATTCAGCTCGCTGCAGCAGAAGCCTTCAATACCAACACGGAGGAGTGGCATAAGGAATACAATATTAATATATATCGTCGTCGCCGTGACATCGCCGAGCAGATAATGCACACTCTCGGATGCACGTTTGACCCGTCGCAGGTGGGAATGTTCCTTTGGGGAAAGATTCCTGCAGAATATGCCAACTGCGAAGAGTTGACAGAAAAGGTGCTCCACAAGGCGAGGGTGTTTATCACTCCGGGATTCATCTTCGGAAGCAACGGTGACCGCTACATCAGAATATCCCTCTGTGCAAAAGAGGAAAAGATAAAAGAAGCATTGGAACGAATTAAAAACATATAACGTCATGGAACTAAAACTTAAACCATTAGGATTGCCAAGTGACAATGAAAGGCCTTTCGTAATCGCCGGTCCTTGTAGCGCAGAATCAGAAGAACAGGTAATGTCAACAGCACGCCAGTTGGCTGACAAAGGATGCCACATGTTCCGTGCTGGAGTGTGGAAGCCACGCACAAAACCAGGTGGCTTCGAAGGACATGGAGAAAAGGCTCTGCCTTGGCTCGCTCAAGTGAAAAAGGAGACAGGTATGCTCGTTGCCACTGAGGTAGCAACACCCGAGCATGTGGAACTCTGTCTTAAATATGGAGTTGACATTCTTTGGATAGGTGCCCGCACCACAGCCAATCCATTTGCTGTGCAGGCTCTTGCTGACTCATTAAAGGGCGTGGATGTGCCTGTGCTTGTCAAGAACCCTGTCAATCCTGATCTGGAACTGTGGGTAGGTGCACTTGAACGTATCAACCGTGCTGGTGTGGAGCGTCTTGGTGTCATACATCGCGGATTCTCAAGCTATGACAAGAAGATATACCGCAATCTCCCAATGTGGCAGATACCTATCGAACTTCACCGCCGCTATCCTTCACTGCCTATGGTGTGCGACCCAAGTCATATCGGAGGTCGTCGCGACCTGATAGCACCATTGTGTCAGCAGGCAATGGATTTGGGTTTCGACGGACTTATCGTGGAGTCGCACTGTACTCCTGACGAGGCATGGAGCGATGCTGCTCAGCAGGTAACTCCGGACGTATTGGACTATATCCTCTCACTTCTCGTTGTGCGTGATGAAGTGATGACAACAGAGGGCATCAACCAGTTGAGACATCAGATTGACGACATCGACAACCAACTGATAGAGATTCTTGCCAAGAGAATGCGTATCTGCCGTGAGATTGGCCAGTATAAGAAGGAGCACAACATGACAGTGTTGCAGGCTCAGCGTTATGACGAGATTCTCAACAAGCGCGGTGTGCAGTGCTCCATGTGTGGCATGTCGCCCGACTTTGCCGTACACATTTTCAAAAACATACACGAAGAGAGTGTGCGCCAGCAGATAGAGATAATGAACAAGTAAGAAGAAGTTATGAAAATACTTGTATTGGGAGCAGGCAAGATGGGTTCGTTCTTTATAGACGTACTCAGTTTTGACCATGAGGTGGCAGTGTATGAGAAGGACAAAAAGCGCATGCGCTTCACTTATAATTGCCAGCGATTTTCATCGATGGAAGAGGTGAAAGCCTTTGAACCAGAATTGGTAATCAACTGCGTGACATTGAAATATACATTGCAGGCATTTGAGGAAATACTTCCATATATCCCCGAGAGTTGCATCATCAGCGACATCAGTTCGGTGAAGACTGGATTGAAGGAGTTTTATGAAAAGTCAGGGCGCCGTTATGTTTCCACGCACCCTATGTTTGGTCCTACCTTTGCCAATCTCAACCAACTGTCGGAGGAGAATGCCATCATCATCAATGAGGGTGACTACATGGGACGGTGCTTCTTCAAGGATGTGTATAGCCAATTGGGACTAAACATCTACGAATACTCTTTCGATGAGCACGACTGCACGGTGGCTTACTCCCTAAGTGTTCCTTTTGTCAGCACATTTACCTTTGCAGCGGTAATGAAACCGCAGAAGGCTCCTGGAACAACCTTCAAACGCCACATGCGCATAGCCCGTGGAGTGATGGGGGAGGATGATTACCTATTGCAGGAAATACTTTTCAATCCTTACACTCATGACCAGGTGGCACAGATAAGGACGGAACTCAAGGAACTGCTTGACATCATTGACAATAAGGATGCAGATCGGATGCATGACTATATAGCCAAAATCCGTAGTAATGTAGCGGCACAGAAATGATGCTGTTGTCGCTTCTTCTCTCCATCTTCACCGTGGTGGAACTCAACTGCGAGAATCTCTTTGATACAAAGAATGACTCGATAAAGCAAGATGAGGCTTTCACTCCAACTGGTATCTATCATTGGACGCGTGCAAGATATTGGAAAAAGATAAATCATATAGGACAGGAGATTGTTTCGTGTGGTGAACAACCAGACGGAACATTCTCCATTCCAGACCTTGTGGCTTTGTGCGAGGTGGAAAATGACTCCGTCGTGTTTGACCTTACGCGACGGTCAATGATGCGCAATGCCGGATACGAGTATGTCGTGACGGATTCTCCCGATGAGCGTGGCATAGATGTAGCTTTGCTCTATTGTCCGATGACCTTCCGCCTTATAAAGAGCTATCCCATAAGAGTGACGCCACTGAAGAACATGAAGCCTACACGTGACATTCTCTATGTCAAAGGGCACACGGCAGAAGATGACACATTGCATGTCTTTGTGGTGCATGCACCGAGCAGGTCGGGCGGCGAGGTAGAGACACGTCCTAATAGAGCTGCTGTGACCAAACGCCTCGCATTGTCTGTAGATTCCATCAGAAGCATCAATCCTGATGCCAACATCATTGTGACTGGCGATTTCAATGATTCACCCGAAGGCCATAGTATGCGTGTACTCTTCGATGCAGGGCTCGTGTCTGTTTCCAAAGACGCAAAAGGAAGCAATGGGGCAGAGGGCAGTTATAAATATCATGGACAGTGGGAAACCATAGATCAAATGCTTCTCAGTAAGAATCTTTCGCAAAGGGCAGAGTGTCGCGTCCATGACGCAAGTTTTCTTCTTTGCAAAGACGAAGCCTATGGAGGCGTGCAACCATTTCGCAATTATCAGGCTGTGAAGTGGAAAAACGGTTTTAGCGACCACCTTCCTCTTGTGACAAGAATCAATATCCCATAAATCAGGACAATACGTTTGCACACACATTTGTTTATATGTGCAACTTTATAGATAAAGAGTTTAATTTTGGTTAAAGAACCCACTCTTTGTGCCATATTGTCCTTTATAATGGTTAATTTCGCATACTAAAAGTGCATTGAGTATAACTCATATATATCGAATTACACCCAATTATGTTTGAAAATTTAAGTGACAGACTAGAGCGCTCCTTTAAGATACTCAAGGGAGAAGGCAAGATAACGGAAATCAATGTAGCAGAAACATTGAAGGATGTGCGCCGTGCGCTCCTTGATGCCGATGTAAACTATAAGGTAGCCAAGACTTTCACCGACTCTGTGAAGCAGAAAGCTTTGGGAATGAATGTGCTGACAGCCGTTAAGCCAGGTCAGCTCATGGTGAAGTTGGTGCATGACGAACTCGCACAACTCATGGGTGGCGAGACTACCGACATACAGTTGCAGAGTCGTCCTGCAGTCATCATGATGGCAGGTTTGAACGGTGCCGGTAAGACTACCATGAGTGGAAAACTTGCCAAACTGCTGAAAGAGAAGCGTAACAAGAAACCGCTCCTCGCTGCGTGTGATACCTTCCGTCCTGCTGCTATGGAGCAGTTGCGTGTGCTTGGTGAGCAGGTAGAGGTGCCTGTATACATCGAGTCAGACGCTAAAGATCCTGTTAAGGTGGCACTCAATGCCGTGCAGGAGGCAAAGGCAAAGGGCTATGATGTGGTGATTGTCGATACTGCAGGTCGTCAGGCCATCGATGAGGAACTGATGAAGCAGGCTGAGGACATTAAGAATGCAGTCAACCCAGACGAAATCCTCTTTGTTGTGGATGCAATGACCGGTCAGGATGCTGTGAATACGGCAAAGGAATTTAATGACCGACTTGATTACACTGGTGTTATCCTTACCAAACTTGACGGTGATAGCCGTGGTGGTGCTGCGCTCTCAATCCGTACGGTAGTGACAAAGCCGATAAAGTTTATCGGTATCAGCGAGAAGATGGACGGTATCGACGTGTTCCATCCAATGCGTATGGCTGACCGTATCCTCGGTATGGGTGACGTCGTTTCTCTTGTGGAGCGTGCTCAGGAGCAGTTTGACGAGGAAGAGGCAAGAAAGTTGCAGAAGAAGATCATGAAGAACAAGTTTGACTTCAATGACTTCTACAACCAGATACAACAGATAAAGAAGATGGGTAACATCAAGGACTTGGCAGGCATGATTCCAGGCATGGGCAAGGCTCTGCGTGATGTTGACATCGACAATGATGCCTTCAAGGGCATTGAGGCTATCATACAGAGTATGACTCCTCTTGAGCGCACCAATCCTGATGTGCTCAATCAGAGCAGAAAGCTCCGCATCGCTAAGGGTTCAGGTACCAATATCGATGAGGTAAACAGACTCGTGAAGCAGTTTGGACAGACCCGCAAGATGATGAAGATGATGTCTGGAGCAAACATGAAGAATATGATGGGAATGATGGGACGTATGAAGAATATGCCCGGCATGCCCAAACTATAAACATTATGGAACTAATCGACGGAAAGGCTACGGCTGCTGCTGTCAAGGCACAGATAGCCGATGAAGTGAAGAAGATAGTGGAAGGTGGAGGTCGACAACCCCACCTTGTCGCTGTCCTCGTGGGACACGATGGCGGTTCGGAGACTTATGTCAAGAATAAGGTCATTGCCTGTGAGCAGTGTGGATTTAAGTCAACTCTCATCCGTTATGAGGAAGATGTCACTGAGGAAGAACTCCTGCAGTGCATCGACCGTCTCAACAATGACAGAAGTGTTGACGGCTTCATCGTGCAGTTGCCTCTCCCTAAGCATATCAATGAGCAGAAGATAACCGAAGCCATCGACTACCGTAAAGATGTCGACGGATTCCATCCAGTTAATGTGGGACGTTTGGCAATCGGTCTTCCTTGCTTCATATCCGCTACTCCTTTGGGTATTATCACCCTTCTGAAACACTATAACATAGAGACTTCAGGAAAGAAATGTGTTGTCATTGGCAGGTCTAACATTGTAGGCAAGCCGATGGCGCAGCTCATGATGCAGAAGGAATATGGAGATGCCACTGTCACTGTGCTCCATTCACACTCCAAGAACATCAAAGAAGAGTGTGCTGCAGCCGACATCATCATCGCTGCACTTGGCCGTCCTGGTTTTGTGACTGAGGATATGGTGAAAGAGGGAGCAGTCGTGATAGATGTAGGTACCACACGTGTGCCTGACGCTACACGCAAGAGCGGGTTCCGCCTGTCGGGTGATGTTGACTTCGAGCATGTAGCTCCGAAGTGTTCCTACATCACACCTGTGCCAGGTGGAGTAGGGCCGATGACAATCTGCTCGCTTATGCTCAACACACTGAAGGCAGGAAAAAGGGAAATCTATTCCGTCTAAGATATAAAAGAGAGCAAATACTTGTAATAAGGTAATGACTGCTGAGGAATATTATAGAAAAGGCAACGAATATCGCCGTAGCGGTGATTTCAAGGAAGCTATGGAGGCTTACATGAAAGCAATCGCCATAGACCATGATTCTCCTGCAGCCATAGCCAAGCAGATGCTTGACGAACAGTTTGCTTTCTATTGCAAAGACTATTACAATCCGTGATATGAAAATAATTGGTACCATTTTAATCGACACAGAGCGGTGCAAGGGATGTAACCTCTGTGCCGTAGCGTGTCCGAAAGATGTCATAGCACTGTCGCAAACAAAGGTCAACCATTTCGGTTATCCTTATGCCGAGGCAGTAGATATTGACCGATGCATAGGATGCGCTTCGTGCGGCATCGTTTGTCCTGACGGTTGCATCACCGTCTACAAGAAGAAAATGGAGGAATGACATTATGGAAGAACAAGAAATAATGCTGATGAAGGGTAACGAGGCAATAGCCCATGCTGCCATACGCTGTGGCTGCGACGGTTATTTCGGTTATCCTATAACTCCTCAGACAGAAGTCATGGAGACACTCGCCAAGCTAAAACCGTGGGAGACCACAGGCATGGTAGTGCTACAGGCTGAAAGCGAGGTTGCAAGTATCAACATGCTTTATGGAGGTGCTGGTGCCGGCATGAGGGTGATGACCTCTTCCTCAAGCATCGGTATAGCACTTATGCAGGAAGGCATTTCCTATATGGCAGGAGCAGAACTGCCTGGTGTGATAGTCAATGTGCAGCGCGGTGGTCCTGGTCTTGGTACTATCCAACCTTCGCAAGGCGACTATTTCCAAGCTACACGAGGTGGTGGTAATGGTGACTATAATGTCATTGTTCTCGCACCTAACTCTGTGCAGGAAATGGCGGACTTCGTAGACCTTGCCTTCGATTTGTCATTCAAGTATCGCACCCCTGCAATGATATTGTCTGACGGTGTGATAGGCCAGATGATGGAAAAGGTAGTGTTGCCTCCTATGAAACCTCGTCGCACTATGGAAGAGGTGGAGAAGCAGTGTCCATGGGCAAGTACCGGACGCAAGAACGGCAGACCAAAGAATATCATCACTTCTCTTGAACTTCGACCAGAGGAGATGGAGAAGAAGAACATAGCCCTGCAGGAGAAATACGAGCAGATAAAGGCTACGGAGACGCGTGCGGAGAACTTCCATTCTGATGACGCTGAATATCTCATCGTGGCTATCGGTTCTGCAGCCCGAGTATCGGAAAAGGCTATCGAACTTGCACGTGCCGAAGGCATCTCTGTAGGTCTGTTCCGTCCGATAACAGTATGGCCTTATCCTGAAAAGGAACTGCAGGCTGCTGCACAAGGCAAGAAAGCCATTCTCGTGGTGGAGATAAATGCCGGACAGATGATAGAGGACGTTCGCTTGTCGGTAGGCAATGGCATACCAGTGGAGCATTATGGACGCATGGGCGGAATCATTCCCGAACCAGAAGGTGTCGTTGATGCGCTTAAGAAACTTGTAGCAAATGTAGAGGGGAAATGATGATGGAAGATATTGTAAAAGAGGAAAATCTCGTATATCGCCGACCGGCATTGCTCAATGACAACCGCATGCACTATTGCCCTGGTTGCAGCCATGGCGTAATACATAAGCTTGTGGCTGAAGTCATAGAGGAAATGGGTATGACAGACAAGGCAATAGGTGTCTCACCTGTGGGATGTGCCGTGTTTGCCTACAACTATATTGACATTGACTGGCAGGAAGCTGCTCACGGTAGAGCGCCAGCATTGGCTTGTGCCATGAAGCGTCTTATGCCCGATCGCCTCGTGTTCACCTATCAGGGCGACGGCGACTTGGCGTGCATAGGAACGGCAGAGACTCTCCATTCGCTCAATCGTGCCGATAACACCACACTCATCTTCGTCAACAATGCCATATATGGCATGACGGGCGGACAGATGGCTCCTACTACTCTTATTGGTCAGAAGACAGCCACTTGCCCTTATGGTAGAGAGCCTAAGTTGCATGGTTATCCTCTCAACATCACAGAGATGGCAGCACTGCTACCCGGAGCTTGTTATGTCACCCGACAGAGTGTAGAGACAGTGGCAGCTATTCGTCAGGCAAAGAAAGCCCTCCGCAAGGCTTTTGAGGCAAATATGGCAGGCAAGGGTTCTTGCCTTGTGGAGTTTGTCTCTACCTGTAACAGCGGATGGAAGATGTCGCCAGAGCAAGCCAACAAGTGGATGCAAGAGAATATGTTCAAGCAGTATCCTAAGGGCGATCTTAAGGACACCACCGAGTTGTAATGCTTAGTCCAATTATAAATTCAAGATTATAATGAAAAGCGAAATAATAATATCCGGGTTCGGTGGTCAGGGAGTTCTTTCTATGGGAAAGATTCTTGCCTACAGCGGACTAATGGAAAACAAGGAAGTGACTTGGATGCCGGCATATGGTCCGGAGCAGCGTGGTGGCACAGCCAATGTGACGGTGATAATCAGTGACTCGCGAATAGCCTCACCCGTGTTGAGCAAATATGATGTTGCCATCGTGCTCAACCAGCCTTCACTCGACAAGTTCATGCCTAAGGTGAAACCAGGAGGCATCTTGATATATGATGACAATGGAATCCTCGAACCGCCTACACGCACTGACATCACCTGCTATCGCATCTCTGCCATGGAAAAGGCTGCAGAGATGAAGAATCCGAAGGTGTTCAATATGATTGTGCTCGGTGCCTTGCTCAAGGCTTGTCCTATGGTGAGCACCGACGGTTTGCAGAAGGCTCTCTACAAGTCATTGCCAGAGCGTCATCATCACCTCATACCTCTCAATATGCAAGCTGTGGATGAGGGCATGAAGATGATCAACAAGTAGTAACCCTTGTAAACAGATATTTTACATGATAAGCAGAATGCGTACATCTCTCAGTTGAGTTGTACGCTTTTTGTCATATAAGCCCATAATTAAAAAAATAGATACTATGGAAATGAATAATATGAAATGTATGATTGTCATAGCAATTGCTGTGGCAGGAGTGACACTGACTTCTTGTATCGACAAGGTGAAGGCAGATGAGGGAGCAAAGCCACAGGCTGTAGAGTTGCTGCAGACTTCACAAAGTTGGGACGGTGCAGACTTACCCGACTATCTTGAGGGAAAACCTGAGCTGCGTGTGCTCAAGGTAACATTGCCGCCTCACAGCTCCCTGCCCAAACACCATCATGACGTGATGTCATATGGTGTGGTGAACAGGGGGCAACTTACCCTTGTGAGGGAGTCTGACGGAAAGGAGAAGACAGTGAACCAAGGAGAGGCAGTGGTGGAGACCGTTGGAACTGTACATCACGGAGAGAACCGTGGTGACGAGCCTACAGAGGTCGTAGTGTTCTATCTTTCCAAGGAGGGAATGCCCCTTTCCGTGGCGGATGAATAACTATTTCTTTATGGCATACACTTTATACCACGCATAGCAGTTCTTCTTTTCCTTCCGGCTTTTCCAAGTTTATGGTGTCGCCAAGGGACAATTCGCCTGAGAGCAGACGTTCGCAGACAGCATCTTCTATGTATGTCTGGATGGCACGCTTCAGCGGACGGGCGCCAAACTGGATGTCGTAGCCGTGTTCTGCTACAAAGGCTTTAGCCTCTTCATTGAGTGACAAGTGATAGCCCAGGTCTTCGATTCTCTTGCACAAAGGTTTGAGCTCTATGTCTACTATCTTCTTTATCGCCTCAAGGTCGAGTTGATCAAAAGTTATTATCTCGTCCAGGCGATTAAGAAATTCGGGTGCAAACTGTTTGGAGAGAGCTTTCCTGATGATGTCGTGAGCATGCTCCCTGCCACTCTCGGTTTGTATGAATCCGTTTTTTATGTCACTTGCTCCAAATCCGATGCCGTGTCCGAAGTCTTTCAACTGTCGTGTACCGGCATTGGAAGTCATTATTATAATGGTGTTGCGGAAATCCACGAGTCTACCGTTGCCGTCGGTCAGTCGTCCTTCATCAAGCACCTGTAGCAACATGTTGTAGACATTGTGGTGAGCCTTTTCTATCTCGTCGAGCAGTATGACGGAGTAGGGGTGACGTTTAACTTGTTCGGTCAATTGTCCGCCCTCATCATAGCCCACATATCCTGGAGGCGCTCCTATGAGGCGCGATGTGTTGAAACTCTCGGTGTATTCGCTCATGTCTATGCGTATGAGAGAGTCATCAGAACCAAACAGTTCCTTGGCGATTTGCTTTGCCAAATAGGTCTTGCCCACGCCTGTAGGACCGAGAAACATGAAGACGCCTATCGGGCGGTTTGGTTCACGCAGTCCTATTCGATTGCGCTGTATGGCCTTAGTTATAGTGTCAATGGCTTTGTCTTGAGCTATCACCTTTGTCTTGAGGCGATTTCCCATATCCCTGAGTCTTACGCTTTCGCTCTCTGCCACTCTCTGCACGGGTACTCCCGACATTAGGGAAACAACCTCTGCCACATCGTCTTCCGTTACCTCTGCCACGACATTGTCATCTCCGTTTTCCCATTCAGCCTTTCTCTCGTTGAGTTGCTTCTCGAGCGATGTTTGGCGGTCGCGGTATGCGGCGGCAAGTTCGAAGTTTTGGTTTGCCACAGCCTGTTTCTTCTTTGCGTCGGCAATCTTCAGTTGCTCCTGCATGTCAATGATGTCGGCAGGAAGGTCTGTGTGTTTAAGATGCACCTTCGCACCCACTTCGTCAAGCGCATCTATGGCCTTGTCTGGGAACTGGCGGTCGGAGATGTATCTGTCTGTATAGGTTATGCATGCCTTCAGAGCTTCATCCGAGTAGTGCACATGATGGTGCTGTCCGTAGCGTGGCGAGATGTTGTGGAGAATCTCAAGAGTCTTCTCAGCAGTAGTCTGTTCCACCATCACCTTTTGGAAACGTCGCTCGAGAGCTCCATCTTTTTCTATCGACTTGCGATATTCGCTTATTGTTGTTGCACCGATGCACTGTATCTGACCTCTCGCAAGTGCGGGCTTCATCATGTTTGCAGCATCCATGCCGCCAGGTGCGCTGCCTGCGCCAACGATAGTGTGAATCTCGTCGATAAATACTATCACGTCAGGATTTTCTTCCAGTTCCTTGATGAGAGCCTTCAGACGCTCCTCAAACTGTCCGCGATATTTTGTTCCTGCCACTATTAGCGACATGTCGAGATTGAGCAGACGCTTGTTGAAGAGCACAGGCGATGTTCTCTTTTCTGCTATCATCTGTGCCAGTCCTTCCACGATGGCACTCTTGCCTACACCTGGTTCGCCGATGAGGATGGGGTTGTTCTTCTTGCGTCGGCAGAGAATTTCTGTGATACGCAGTATTTCCCTGTCACGTCCCACCACGGCATCAAGTTTGCCCTCGGCAGCAGCCTTGGTGAGGTCGATGGAGAAATTGTCTAACACCGGAGTCTTCGACACGTTCTTTTTCTGTGCCTGTTGTGCTGTGGTGGCAGACTTTTTGGCAGAGTCAGTGTCGTCCATCAGTATGTCGTCATCGTCATTGCCGAGGCTATTGCCTATAGAACTCTGCACCCTGTTGTGCTGCGACTGCAGATAGTCGAAGTATGTTTGATAGTTCACATTGTTTCCATTGAGAATCTTCAGTAAGTCATTAGGATAGCTTTCGTTGAGTAGAGCCAACATCAGGTGACTTTCGCCCACCACCTTCTTGTTCTGCTTTTGAGCCTCCTGGATGGCGAGTCGCATAATGTTGTTGGCCTCGTCATTGAGTTCCATCTTGTTGGCATGCACATCTTCAAACATACCACTCTCGCGTATGCTCTGTTCTATCTCCATCTTCATGGCCTGCAGATTCACGTTCATGCGGTTGAGTGCCGTGCAGACACTGTTGCTCATGTCGCTGAGTATGCCCAGCATGAGGTGTTCGGGACCGATGCTCCGGCTATAGAGGCGCACAGCCTCCTCGCCACTCCTGTCCAGTATTCTGGCTATCTTAGGTGAAAAAAATGTCGGCATATGTATATTCCGTTCTTCTATAAAAATTATATTCATCCGTATGGCAAAATCCATGCCATAGAGTCCATCTTGTCTACCCTCATGCAGTTATTTTCAGCATGGAGTATGCATCTCTCTATGCGAAAATACTAATAATTATTAATATGAGTGACAGTGATTGTGTTTTTTTAATGATTTTATATTAACTTCGCAATGATGAATTGTTTCTATCTGAGGAAGACTGCATTGTTGTTGGCAATGATGATGTACGCGGTTCTGGGCAACGCACAGTTGGCGAAGAATCAGCGCTATCAGGACTATATTGATCAATATAAGGATCTTGCTATAGAAGAGATGCTTCGTTATGACATTCCTGCAAGTATCACTCTTGCCCAGGGATTGCTGGAAAGCGGTGCAGGAAGGAGCGAGTTGGCAGTGAAGGGAAACAATCATTTCGGCATAAAGTGTCACGGATGGACAGGCAGGTCAGTATATCATGATGACGATGAGAAGCAGGAATGCTTCCGTGCCTATGACAATGCCCGCGACAGTTATGAAGACCACAGCAAATTCCTTAAGTCGGGTAAGCGTTATGCTTTCCTTTTCCAACTTGACAGATCTGATTATAAAGGTTGGGCGCGTGGACTGAAGAAGGCAGGTTATGCCACAAGTCCCACATATGCCAATTCACTGATAAAGATTATTGAGACATATCGTCTCTACCAATATGATTCGGCACGTCATTATGACAAATTCCTGGTGGCGCATCAGCCCAAGAATGTGTCGGGCAGTATGCAGCAAAGTTTGCATACTATAAAGATGTGCAACAAAAACTACTATGTCATAGCACGCAATGGCGACACTTTCCGCTCCATAGGAAAGGAACTGGATATATCGGCACGTAAGTTGGCTCGTTATAATGAGCGCAACAGAAAGGATATGCTGAAGGACGGTGACATTGTCTATCTGAAGAAAAAGCGCACCAAGGCAGACAAATCGTTCCGTAAGACTCCTCACATAGTGAAGAATGGCGAGAGTATGTACTCCATAGCACAGAAATATGCCATCCGCCTAAAGAGTCTTTATGAAAAGAATGACCTTGATGCAGACTATCAGATTAAAGTAGGCGACACGCTGAGAGTCTATTGATCCCCATACTTCATAAAAAATGCACGTACATTCATCGTTCAATGTATGTACGTGCATTTCAGAATACTAAATGTTATATTATTGCTCCTGAATCCAACCGTTGCGGTAGGCATAAAGAAGTTCCTTGAGGTCATATACCTGACGCTTCAGTTCGCGTCCGCGGTCAGTGTCAGCCACGAGCATGCGATGTTCGCTCATCTCCACAATCTGTGTGGATGACTTGATGTCAGTGCAGTTTTCTATTGCCTCCTCCGTACTAGTGAACGGCTCGTGCTGCACGAGCTGGAAACCGCGAGAATGATAAACTAGCGTATAACCAGCAATACCCGTTTCCTTGTGATAGGGTAGGGAGAAACCACCGTCTATCACCATGAGCTTTCCTCCTGCCTTGATGGGATTCTCACCAGCCGTAACATGCACTGGCACATGACCATTGATGATGTGTCGATGTTCGCCTTTCACATTGAAAGCGTCGAGCAGACCGTCCATCATCTCCTCACTGTCGCGGAGTTGGAAATAGTAGCCCTTCTCCTCGTTGTGTGTCGCTTTGTCACTGATAAAATAGCGTTCAAATGTTGCCATCTTCGACTTGTTGAATAACGGACTGTCTGGACCACACCACAAGTAGAGAAAATAGTCCTGAGCATAAAGCCTGTCCTTTTCCTCGCAGTCTGATTGGAATGCCATGCGTATGATATTGTCAATCTCGTCAAGGAGTTTTCTAGCAGCAAAGAAATTGCCTTCTGTCACTTCCACCATCTTCGGAGTACCGTCCTCTTGGAGAGGTATGGCAGCATGATAGAGAAGATTGTCATTCACGATGTTATACATAGCACCATTGCGGAGAATGAGTCTGATGTGACGCTGCAGTTTCTCGCTTACCTTGAAGGAGTGGGCCAACTTGTTGATGAGAGTCTGTTCCTCTTTAGTGAAAGCATATGGGTCGGCAGGATTGACGGTGGGGAAATTGTTGCTTCGCAGTTCATATTCCTTGCCGTTGATGGTCACTGTGCCCTTGCTGTAGTCAATATTGTTGAGCAGAAGACGGTCATCCATATGCCAATGAGGATAACGCTTGATGATGTTGCCCTCAGCCTTAAACTGCAGTATGCTGATGGCTTTGTGCATCTGTGCTGTCAGTCGTATGGTCTTGTCATCGAGAATCTTGTTGCCGAGGATATGTGGAGTGAACTCTTCGCAAGGGTCATTCTTGTAAGTTTCCATGGCAAAGGTGGCAAGTGGCATGATACTTATGCCATAGCCGTCCTCAAGAGTGGTGAGGTTGGCATAACGCAGTGATAGGCGTAGCACATTGCATACGCATGCGATGTTTCCTGCGTAAGCTCCCATCCACAACACGTCGTGGTTGCCCCACTGGATGTCCCAACTGTGAAACTTGCTCAGATGGTCAAGTATGATGTGTGCACCCGGACCGCGGTCGTAGATATCTCCGAGGATGTGAAGCTCGTCTATGATAAGTCGCTGTATGACATGTGAGATGGCGATGATAAACTCGTCTGCACTGTCGGTGTCGATGATAGTCTCGATGATAGCCTGCACATAGTCTGTTTTCTTGCTTCCAGCCGTGCTTTCGTGCATCAACTCCTGGATGATGTATGAGAATTCGTGTGGCAGAGCCTTGCGAACCTTAGAACGTGTGTATTTACTAGATACCTCACGGCATATCACCACCAATTTCTCAATGGTGTCGTGATACCATGACGACAAGTCTTTGTCCTGCGACTTCACTATGCGGAGCTTCTCTTCAGGATAATAAATCAGCGTGCAGAAGTCACGTTTCTCCTGCAGTGTCATCACCGAACCGTATATCTCGTTGACTTTACGCTTGATGTTTCCCGATGCATTCTTCAGCACGTGAAGGAAAGCCTGGTGTTCTCCATGTATGTCGGCTACGAAATGTTCCGTACCCTTTGGTAGGTTAAGAATGGCCTGCAGGTTTATAATCTCTGTGCATGCATCGGCAATTGTCGGGAATGACTTTGCTAGCAGTTCCAGATATTTCCTGTCGCGGCGTAGATCATATTTTGGCATAATTACTTGTTTCGTTAAAGGTGGGAATTTTTAGAATCCACCTTAATAGTTTGTGACGATGTCAAGCATCTTCTCCGATGTGCTGTCTTTCTTGTAGATGATAGGCATGAATCCTTCTGTCAATCCAGATTTCTCCATCATCACGTATTCAAGATGCTGGGTGAAGACATCGATGTTGATGAGTTTAAGCACTTCTGTCATTGTGTCTTCATCATAATTGCTTGTGGTCATGAGCGCTGACAGTTTGTCGAGGAATTTCTGTGGAATGTTTCCTCTTATAGACAGATACTGTGCATAGAGCAGGTTGCGACTTATCTCCAATATTGACTCGTCTTTCTCTTTCAGCATCCCTATTCTTTTGTTCACCTCCTCCCACAAAGCTTCGTCGGTATCATCGAAAGCCTTCTTGTACACCTCTTTGTATTGTGTAGCCATCTCTTCCGCTGTCGTTGTGGCTGTGGTGACGGCATTAAGAATGAGATGCAGTTTGCGATTGTCCTGTCCGCTCAGCAACTCCTGCTCCATAGTGCCTGAAGAGATGGTGGCAGAAGCCTTGAACGACAGTTTTACATGCGATGATGTAGGTTTATACCACGGAGAGAGAGCTCCGTCAGGTGTGTATACCAAGGCGATGTGCCTCTTTATAGCATCATTGGCAATCTTTATGGCACGGCTATCCCAAGCTCCGATAATGTGCACCACATCAGGATTCTCGTCGGTAAGGATAAATCCGTTATCCTTGCCTATCTCGTCAGTGAGCATCTCTTTCGTCTTGAGATACAAATTATTGCCGTCGATGTCAGTGTTGCTAATAATCCTCAGTCTCATAGTTTGTGGCATGTGAAGTCATAATTGTCAGCAGCAAGATAGCGCAGTCTGTCTGCCACATGATGCCATATGGAATTCAGCTCCAGTGGCAATATTCTCCATGCTGGCACATCTGCATCAAAAGCCTTGACGGCTCTCATGCTGACAAAAGTTCTGCCGAGAATAAAGACAATGAGCGCTAGTGCTGCAGATGCAAGCAGAATGTAGTCACGTGTGATGCCCGCATAGGCAGCCACGCAGATGGATACTATCCATGACAGATGCAGGAACAAAGTGTCCAAGCATTGCCATATTCCATGACGTTTGCGGCGCTGCATATGCTTGCATGAATGTATGTGGAATATGTTCTGCCTATGCCATTGCTTAGTAGACGGAGCTTCTTCAGTGAGGCTTCCGTCATGTGACGTTACCACTGCCGTTGATGCCTTTTGTGCAAACTTGTTGACGATGAAGTCATATTCGCCTCTGATTATGTCAAGGTTGCCACGATAGCCGTCATTGCCGATAAACTCGCTCTTGCGGAAAGCCAAGTTTGAACCATTGGAGCAGAATGCCGTGCCTTTGTTGCACTCACGCCACAAATATGCAAAATGCATAAGCCTATAGAATCGCATCCGCGTTTTCGCATCCTCATCATAGTTGTTGTATCCTATGACAATGTTCTTGTCGTCAGTGCATTTCTTTCCCATCTCCTGCAACCAATGGGTGCTGTTCGGACGGGAACAACTGTCTACCAGCACGCACCACTCGTTGACTGCAGCCTTGACACCGAGCGTTATGCCCAACTTCTCTCTGCTGATATAGCGTGAGGTGTCGGGGATAAAAGTGTAGCTCAGCCGAGGATCATTGCCGAATTTATAAAGCAAGTCCTCTGCGTCGGCAGCAAGTCTTTCGCCAACGGTTATCACTTGAAAGCCCGGCTCATATTCCTGGTTGAGCAACATGGGCAGGTTGCGTTCAAGTGCTTCCTCGTTGCCATTTACCATCACGATAACGGAGAGGGCTTTTCCGCTGTTTCCGTTATCAAAATCAGCGTCAAACATGTCGTCCTTCTTCTTTATAGGCACTCTGAAGAAAGGGTTCGCCAGAATAGAGATTATTGCCAATAGTAGCAATATTGAGCCTGTTATTATCGTGATAGTAGAAATCATTTCCTTGTTTTACAGTTGTTCGGTGATATATCCTACAGGCAATTTCCTGCAGTTGTATCCACTTGCCATTATCTCGCCATAGGCACCGGCTGAGCGTAGTGCTATGAGGTCGCCACGCTTTGCCTTGTTGATGTCTACAGCCTTTGCAAACACGTCGCTCGACTCGCAGATGGGTCCCACGACATCATATGTCTCTGCAGGTTCGTCGCTTGTGAGGTTTTCTATCTTGTGAGTGGCTTGATAGAGAGCAGGACGGATGAGATCGGTCATGCCGGCATCAACGATGCAGAACTGCTTGAAGGTGCCCTGCTTTACGTAGAGTACCTTTGTGATGAGCGAACCGCACTGTCCCACGACAGCCCTGCCGAGTTCGAAGTGCACTTTCTGACCGTCACGCAGATGCAGATGGTTGGCATATGTGTCGAAATAGCTCTTGAAGTCAGGGTAAGCCTCGCGGTTAGGGTGGTCGTAGCTGATGCCGAGACCGCCGCCCACATTGATGTTGTCCACCGAGATGTGATGGCTCTCCAACTTGTCGAGCAGTTCGTTGATTCTATTGCACAGTGCCTTGAAGTCTGTCATGTCGAGAATCTGACTGCCAATGTGGAAGTGCAGACCTATGAAGTGCACATTCTTCATGCCTGCGGCAATGTCAATCACCTTCTCCATGTCCTCCATGGCGATGCCAAACTTGTTTTCTGCCAGACCGGTGGTGATGTTGGCATGAGTGTGGGCACCCACATTCGGGTTTATTCTGAATGCCACATTGGCTACCTTGTCCTTTTTCTCCGCCAGTTCATTGATAACCTCCAATTCCGGTATACTCTCCACGTTGAAGCAGAAGATGTTTTCGTCGAGACCAAGATTTATCTCCCAGTCGCTTTTGCCCACTCCTGCATACACTATCTTGTTGGCTGGGAATCCTGCTTCCAGGGCAGCCTTTATCTCGCCACCGCTTACGCAGTCAGCACCGATGCCGCTACCGCTGATGATGCCGAGAATCTTAGGGTTGGCATTTGCCTTCACGGCATAATGAACCTCAAAACCAGTGTGCTTACCTGCCTCCTCGTTGATTCTGTGCAGAGTCTCGCGCAGTATGGCAGTGTCATAATAGTAGAATGGTGTCGCCACACCATGAAATCTCTCTAAAGGGAATTGTCCTTTCATAAATATAACTTGATGATGTCTTTATTTGTTGAAGAGCATGTCGCTCAGATTCTGCATAGCCTTCTTCTTGTCAGAACTTCTGATGAGGAATGATATGTTGTAGTTGGATCCACCATAGGAAATCATTCTCACAGGAATGTTCTTCATGGCATCAGTTGCCATAGTCTCAAAGCCTACGTTGCTCCAGTCGAGGTCGCCCACCACACAGATGATGCACATGTCCTGGTCTACGGAAACAGTGCCAAACTTCTTCAGTTCATCCACAATCTCGTTAAGGTGCTTGTCGTTGTCGATAGACATTGATACACCCACCTCAGATGTAGCAATCATGTCGATAGGAGTGTTGTAGCTCTCGAAGATTTCGAATATCTTGCGAAGGAAACCTGTGGCAAGAAGCATTCTCGATGACTTTATCTTTATGGCAGTGATATTCTCCTTTGCAGCCACAGCCTTTATCTTTCCCTTCATGATGACATTGTCGATGATGGTGCCCTGAGCTTCAGGATCCATCGTGTTGAGCAGACGCACTGGTATGCCGGCATATTTTGCTGGCTGTATACATGTAGGGTGCAGAATCTTCGCACCGAAGTAAGCCAGTTCGGCAGCCTCGTCAAAGTTGAGCTGATGCACAGCCTCAGTTTTGTCTACCACGCGTGGGTCATTGTTGTGCATGCCGTCGATGTCTGTCCATATCTGTATCTCCTCTGCGGGCATAGCAGCACCGATGAGGCTTGCGGTATAGTCAGAACCACCTCGTTTCAGGTTGTCCACCTCGCCATAAGCATTGCGGCAGATGAATCCCTGAGTGATGTATATCTGGTAACCTTCGTTCTGCTTCATTGTGGCAGCAAACTTCTCCTTGATATACTCTGTGTCAGGTTCGGAGTTCTTGTCTGTTCTCATGAAGTCGAGCGCAGATAGAAGCACAGCCTTGATGCCCTGTTCGTTAAGATAGTTCACCATCATGTTGGTGCTGATGATCTCGCCCTGTGCCACGATGGTCTTCTCCTCAAAACTTGTGAACAGTTCCTTGGTGAATGAGCGCAGGAAGCGGAACTCGCTTTCGAGCATATCGCGTGTAGCTTTCTTATATTCCTCAGTAGAATAAAGCTCCTCTATGTGGTTGAGATATTTCTTTTCCAGTTGGTTGATAACCTCGTTGGCACCCTCAGGATTCTTCTTGTAGAGATAGTTGCTTATTTCTACAAGCGAATTAGTAGTACCCGACATTGCCGAGAGTACGACGAATGTAGGCTCTCCGCTCTTTGTCACAAGTTTTGCCACATCCTTCATCCTTTCAGGTGAACCTACGGATGTGCCACCAAATTTCATTACTTTCATAAAAATCGTCTCCTATATTATTTCCTTAATTCCTGTATCTTTCCGTCCTCGCATTTGTATACGATGCCCGGATATTGTTCTATCATTCCCCAGTTGTGGGTCGACATGATGACGGCAGTGCCAGTTTTGCTTATCTCCTTGAGCAGACCTACTATCTGTGCAGCAGTCTCTGGGTCGAGGTTACCCGTCGGCTCGTCAGCTATGATGACCTTAGGACCGTTGAGCAATGCGCGTGCTATGGCAATTCTCTGCTGTTCGCCTCCCGACAGTTCGTGTGGCATGACATCCTTCTTATCGGGCATGCCCACATCCTGCAGCACCTTGTCTATGCGTTCTTCTATTCTGTCCTTGTATTTCCATTTTGTAGCCTTCAACACAAACTCGAGGTTCTTCTTCACTGAGCGGTCGTGCAGCAGTTGGAAATCCTGGAATATTATTCCCATCTCTCGGCGTAGTGCAGGCACATCCTTTCTCTTCAGTTTGAGCATGTTTCTGCCCAGCACCTCGGCCTTTTCAGCTTCATTGGCATAAAGGTCGAGTTCTGCATACATAGTTTTTAGCAGCGAACTCTTTCCCGAGCCCACCTTACCTATTATATATATGAACTCACCCTCGTCTGCCTTAAAGTCGGCTTTGTCGAGCACGAGGGCGTCGCCTTGATAGACATTTACTTTGGAGAATTCTATTAGCATAGTGTATTGTTGTCTTGCTTTCAGATTATCTTATTGGCATGGCTATGAGTGCCAGGATTAGTGCTTCTTCCATCCCGGATTGTGTCTTTCAGCCAATTCGGCAGCCATCTCTTCTATGCGCAGTCCCTTTGAAGTAAGCAGCACGATGAGGTGATAGAGCATGTCCGAACCCTCATAGATGAGTCGTTCGTTGGTGCCGTTGCATGCTTCGATGACAAGTTCCAAAGCCTCTTCGCCCACTTTCTGTGCCATGCGGTTGAGTCCGTCCTTGAAGAGACTTGTGGTGTAAGATCCCTCAGGCATCTCCTCATGTCGTTTCTCTATGAAGTCCTGCAGTTCGCTGAGAAATAGCAGTGCATTCTTCTCGTTCTTCTCGCCCCAGCAGGTGTCGGTGCCCTTGTGGCATGTCGGTCCGTCAGGGTTTGCCTTCACAAGCAGGGTGTCGTTGTCGCAGTCTACCTTTATGTCTACAAGATGCAGGAAGTTGCCCGATGTCTCGCCCTTTGTCCACAGAGTGTTGCGGCTACGGCTCCAGAATGTCACCTTGCCCGTTTCTATGGTCTTGTTGTAAGCCTCTTCGTTCATGTATCCGAGCATGAGCACTGTTTTCGTCTGTGCGTCCTGCACTATTGCTGGCACCAGACCGTTCATCTTGTTGAAATCGATTTCCATAATCTGCTTTATGTCGTTATTGTCTGTTTATATTCTTACGCTGATATTCTCTCCTCGGAGATATTCCTTCAGTTTGGCAATGGATATCTCTCCGAAATGAAATACCGATGCTGCGAGGGCGGCGTCAGCCTTTCCCAATGTGAAGGCATCGCGGAAATGCTCCATCTTGCCAGCTCCTCCCGATGCTATGACGGGAATGGACAATGTGTCGGCGAGTTGTGCCAGCATCTCGTTGGCATAGCCTTCCTTCACTCCGTCGTGGTCCATTGATGTGAACAATATCTCGCCCGCACCTCTTTCCTGTGCTTCGTGTGCCCACTCCAGCAGTCCCAGTTCCTGTCGCTCCCTGCCACCTTTCGTGTAGCAGTGCCATCCATCCTCGTCGTGGCGTGCATCAATGGCGCAGACGCATACCTGTGAGCCAAACCGTCCTGTTATCTCGTCAATGAGTTGTGGGCGGCGTATGGCTGCCGAGTTGACGCTCACCTTGTCTGCCCCAGCGCAGAGCAAACGCTCCACGTCGGCTATTTCGTTGATGCCACCACCCACGGTGAATGGTATGTTTATCTCTGCCGCCACGCGTGTCACCATGTCGGTGAATGTCTTGCGACCCTCATAGGATGCAGTGATGTCGAGGAAACACAGTTCATCGGCACCAGCCTCGCTATAAGCCTTGCCCAGTTCTACTGGGTCACCGGCACTGCGGAGGTTTACGAAATTTGTGCCCTTCACCGTTTCTCCGTTCTTCACGTCAAGACATGGTATGATTCTTTTTGCCAGCATGATGATTAGAATTTCAGTCGTCCTTCATAATAAGCCTTGCCAAACACCACTGCCGGAATGCCCTCGCGCTCGAGTTCTTGGATGTCTTCATTTGAAGATATGCCACCCGAAGCTATGAGGTGTATGCCGGGATAAACCTCCATGATGCTCTTGTAGAGGGCTGTGGCTGGTCCCTGCAGAGTGCCGTCCTTACTTATGTCGGTGCAGAGAATGTTTCTCACTCCTGCATCGATATATTTCTTCAGAAATGGCAGCAAGTCTTCCTCAGAATCCTCTTTCCATCCGTTTATTGACACCTTTCCGTTTCTTGCATCTGCACCAAGGATGATGCGGTCAGCCCCGTATTCTTTTAGCCACGACATGAAAAGTTCTGGCTGGCTCACGGCAATGCTGCCTATAGTGACGAGACTTGCGCCGGCATCAAAGGCTTTCCTTATGTCGTCACTACTCTTTATGCCACCGCCGAAATCCACAGTGAGGTTTGTCTTTGCAGTAATCTGCTTCAGCACGGCATCGTTGACCACATGTTTCGACTTAGCACCGTCGAGGTCTACCACATGCAGACGTGTGAATCCCTTTGACTCAAACTCCTTTGCCTGAGCCACGGGGTCGTCGTTGTAGACAGTCTTGCTGTCGTAGTCGCCCTTGGTGAGGCGAACGCACTTGCCTCCTATAATGTCAATGGCGGGTATCAGTTCTATCATTTCTTTGTGGTGTCTATTTCAAGAAAGTTTTGCAATATGCGTGCTCCCACTTTGCCACTCTTCTCCGGGTGAAACTGACAAGCATAGAAATTATCCTTGTTGAGTGCAGCGGAGTAGGGCAATATGTAGTCACAGGTGGCTATAGTATACTCGTTTGTCGGCACATAGAAACTATGCACATTGTAGATGAAGTCCTGCTCGTTGATGCCGTCCATCAGTGGTGTCTTCAGATTGTAGATGGAGTTCCATCCCATCTGTGGCACCTTGTCTTCATGACGTTGCGGGCAGAATCGCACCACGTCAGCAGGGAAGATTCCCAAACAGTCGGTGTTGCCCTCATCAGAGTGGCGGCACATGAGTTGCATACCTATGCATATGCCGAGCACTGGTTGGCGCAGTGAGCTTATCACAGAGTCAAGACCGTGGTTGCGCAGATATTCCATGGCAGAGGATGCCTCTCCCTGTCCGGGAAACAGCACACGGTCAGCCTTTCTCAGCTCCTCAGCATCGTCGGTGAGCAGAGGTTCCACGCCAAGACGGCGCAGTGCATTGACCACGGAATAGATGTTTCCTGCATTGTATTTGACTATTGCAACCTGCATATCTTTTTTCCTTTATATATGTAATGCAAAGTTACAAAAAAATAGTGTATATTATCCCTTTGGTGTGTTTTTTGTACTAACTTTGCACTTGTCAATGAGAATGCATGCATTCGATGCATTCATTTGCACTATATTTGCAGTTTTAATAAAGATACATGATAGATACATCGGTTTTTCAAGGCAAGAAGGCAAAATACTATACTTTAGGTTGTAAGTTAAACTTTTCCGAGACGTCCACTTTCGGGCGTATGCTTCAGGAGATGGGAGTGGTGGACGCCACAGAGGATGAAGATGCTGACATATGTCTCATCAACACCTGTTCGGTCACAGAGGTGGCAGATGCAAAATGCCGTCAGGCCATACACAAGATGGTGCGCCGTAATCCTAATTCCTTCGTGGTGGTGACGGGATGTTATGCCCAACTCGAACCAGAGAAGATAGCAAAGATTGATGGCGTAGGACTCGTGCTTGGCAGCAATGAGAAGGCAGACCTTGTGCAGTATCTCTCAGAGGCTTGGACGGAAAAGCTCGAAGGAAAGACAGCGGATGCCTCTGGTGACAATTACCATTCGGTGAAGACCAAGGACATAACGACTTTCGCCCCTTCCTGCTCACGTGGCAACCGCACACGCTATTTCCTTAAAGTGCAGGACGGATGCAACTATTATTGCACCTATTGTACCATTCCCTATGCACGTGGCAATTCACGCAACCCGAGCATTGATTCGCTTGTGGAGCAGGCACGCCAGGCAGCCGCTGAAGGTGGTCGCGAGATAGTGCTCACAGGAGTGAATATAGGTGATTTCGGTCGCACTACAGGCGAGACATTCCTTGACCTTGTGAAGGCTCTCGATGGTGTGGAGGGCATAGAGCGCTTCCGCATCAGCAGTCTCGAACCTGACCTTATCGATGATGCCCTCATACGCTATTGCGCAGAAGAAAGCCGTGCCTTCATGCCACATTTCCACATTCCCTTGCAGAGTGGTTCTGACGAGGTGCTGAGGCTCATGCACCGCCGCTATGACAAGGCGCTCTTTGCCCACAAGATAAATCTCATCAAGGAACTGATGCCCGATGCCTTCATTGGTGTCGACGTGATGGTGGGATGCCGTGGCGAGACTCCCGAACTCTTCCAAGAATGCTATGACTTCATAGACTCGCTGGATGTCACACATCTGCACGTGTTCCCTTATAGCGAACGCCCTGGCACTATGGCTCTGCGCATACCTTATGTCGTCAGCGACCAAGACCGAAAATTGCGTAGCAAGGAACTGCTCGACATGTCCGACCGCAAGCAACATGCGTTCTATGAAAAATATATCGGCATGGAGCGTGATGTGCTGTTTGAAAAATCTGCTCGTGGAAAGGCAATGCACGGATTCACTGATAATTACATCCGTGTGGAACTTCCTGCGCGTCTTTCTTCGCCAGAACTTGACAACCAGATACGCCGAGTGAAACTTGTTGGCTTCAATCACGACAAGTCTGCCTTGAAGTGTGAACTTGTGTAACCTCATTCTACTCAGACTATAATCATGAAGAAAATATTGTTTGTTTGCCACGGTAACATATGTCGAAGTCCTATGGCAGAGTTTGTCATGAAGAAACTTGTTGCAGATGAAGACATTGCCGACAGTTTTGAGATAGCTTCGGCGGCTACAAGTACTGAGGAGATAGGCAACAGTGTCTATCCGCCAGCCCGCCGTATGCTGGCATCTCATGGCATCAGTTGCGAAGGCAAGACAGCACGTCAGATGACCGCCTCCGACTATGACCATTACGACTTGCTTATTGGTATGGATAGCTATAACATCCGCAATATGCAGCGCATCTGCCATGGCGACCCTGACGGCAAGATACATCTGCTCCTTGACTATACACCAAGGGGTGGGGAAGTGGCAGACCCTTGGTATACGGGCAATTTTGATGCCACGTGGCGTGATTGTCTTGAGGGATGCACATGCTTGTTGCAGAGTATCTTGTAGAGCATCTTGTAGATGTCTTTCTTGAGATATATTGATAGTACAAAAAAGGAGATAAGTTCTATTCATAGAGCCTATCTCCTTTTTTTCTTTTGTTGTCCACTAAAACTCAAAAGGACAACGAAGCTACATTCATGATAAAATGCACGTACGTTCATCTGCCAACGCACGTACGTTCATTCGCCAATGCACGTACGTTCATCATACAACGCACGTACGTGCATTTGGCATTTCATGTACATGCTACTATTTCCTCATAGCTTTCACAATCTTGCCCATATACATCGAGTGGATGCCAGCTGGGAAGTCGGCATATCTTTTCTTTGGCATCTCGCCGAAGCCCTTCGGGTCGAATGGAGCGTGATAAATCATCTCGCACTCGAAGACGGTCTTGGCTTCCTCAAAGTAAGGAGTGCCGTGCTCCGTGTAGAGGGTATGCAGGCCAAGAGCCTTCGCCTTGTCACCGTCGCGACCACTGTGCGTGCCCATATATTCGAGTATGTCCTTGTGGGAATCATCAAACTCCATCACGGTGAAATATTTTGCCTTTTCCATATACTGGAAGGTGTAACGTGCAGGGGCTACATATACTGTCATGAGCGACATTCCTTTCTCCCATATGTTACCCATAGCACCCCAACCGATGGTCATCTCGTTGTGGTCGGCCTTGTCGCCAACGGCAAGCAAGAGTCCCTTGCCTTTGAAATAAGTAAAAGGATTGCCGTGGAAATCGGTGGTCACGTCAAACTCCTCGAAGTCATTCTTGCTTGCCGCCTCAGCTGTCTCAGACGATGTTTCGGATGCACCGTCCTTCTTTCCTCCAAACACCTCGTAGGAAACATTCTCTGGTTTCCACTTGTCCTTGGGCGTGGTTTCTCCCTTCGGATAACCTATAACGATGGTTGAGAATGGGATGAGATGATCGGGCAGATGGAGCAAGGCAGAGATGGCATCGCATCGCTTTTGGTCGGGATAAGTGCCTGTCCATACAGCACCCAGTCCCATGCCGTGCGCCTGAAGGAGGATGTTTTCGGTAGCAGCAGAGGCATCCTGACTCCAAAACTCGCGCACCAGGTCGGGTTTCTCGTTGGTCATGTCGCCACACACCACGATGGCTAGCGGAGCATCCTTTGCCATACGGGCATTCGGAGTTACCTCGGCAATCTTCTCTAGGGTGACCTTGTCCTTTACCACCACAAAGTGCCAGGGCTGCACATTTACTGCCGATGGTGCCGCCATGCCGGCACGCAAGAGTTTTTCTATTTTCTCGTCCTCTACAGGTTCGTCGAGGTAAGCACGCACTGATGTGCGGGTTATGATGTTCTGATACACGATGTCGGTAGTGTCTTCTGCACCCTTTGCCGACTTGGTGGCACCGCCCATCGCCCATCTTGCACAAACTATGACGAGGGCTATCGCCAAAACGATATTCAATAATGTTGCTGGTTTCATAAATTCTGTCATTTTATTGTTGCGATATAAACGTTTTCGATTAAAAGAAATTACTTGCCTGTCTGACTCAGTTTGAAGAGCGTGCCCATTGGGCATACAAAGCGACAATAGGGTCTTGTCACAATGAGCGACAAGAGAACGAAGACGGCCGCCAAGACAATGACCACCCATGATGCCGACTGGAAGATGAAGGCAGAGAACGGCTCATAGTCAGTCCAGTTGCTCCATACACCTCCCCAAATGCAGAGCATCAGCAATGCCCAAAGCACCTGTCGGAAGAGATCGAGGCGCTTCACTGTCTTTGGTGTCATCTTCACCTTATACTTCACGCACTTTCCTGCCACCTGTTGCAGAGAACCGAAGGGGCAAACGTGCGTGCAATAGTAGGTTTTCTTGCCGAAGAGTGGATATATGAATGCCGTTATGAGCATAATGAAGGGGATGATGACGGCAAAGATGTTGATGCCGTGCGCCATATATCCTATCAGCGACGTGTAGGAGAGGAATGCTCCGCACCATAAGCCGAGCACCACTACATTGAGCACTAACTGACAGAGGTGGTACTTCCTGTTCTTGACAAAAAGTGGGAGGATGGCAGCCATCAAGACGACTATCAAACCGACGATATTCTTTGCCGAAACATCAAAGGACTTGAGTGAGGAAAAGAATTCTTTACCTTGTGGAGAGCCATCGCCATCTTCTCCTGCCATCAGAGACTGCTGCTTTTTAGCATACTGCAATCCACGCTGCATATTCCCGATGATAGCCTTCGAGGAGAAAGTAGCACCCGACACGGCATCCACCTTCATCTTCTCTGCTTCATCGATGGTCTTGCCATTCCACAGAGTGAGCAAGTCAGAAGCCATCTCGAAGAAATCAGGAGTCTCAGCATTGTCGAGCGCCTTAACTGCCACCACATTTCCATCCTTGAGAGTGATTTCGAGCGGAACCTTGCCAGCATAACCAGAGATGTCTGAACCGAGGCTTGTGGTGTTGATAACCACAGAACCATCAGCAAGCGTGCGCAACGTGTCGTTGTCCATGCTCTTCGTAGCCTCCGTCTTTTGCTTCAGTTCATGCCCCATCCATTCACCTTGCTTCACTATGGCAAGCGAGGATAGAAGTAGCAAGCACACAAAGAGGCTGCATACCTGTTGAATCTTATTCATTATCTTCATAATTTTTATTTTGTTTTTAAAAGAACTTCAATCGTAAGGAATTAAGTACCACGCTCACGCTTGAGCATGCCATCAGAGCACTTGCCCACATTGGAGTAATTTGGAAGTCGATGCCGAATAGATGCAAGGCACCTGCCGCCAATGGTATGCACACAATGTTATAGACGAAAGCCCAAAAGAGGTTTTGCCAAATCATGCTCACTGTTCTGCGGCTTAGCTTCACCGTCTCAGGGATTGCCATTAAGTCATCGCCCATCAGAGTCACCTGCGCCACATCCATCGCCACATCAGTGCCCCTGCCTATCGCCATACTCACGTCGGCGAGCGCCAATGCCTGAGTGTCGTTGATGCCGTCGCCTATCATCATCACCCGCTTGCCCTCCTGCTGGAGTTTCTTCACCAAGTCTTGTTTGTCGTCAGGTTTCACCTTGCTCTGATAGTGCTGAATGCCAGCCTTGTTAGCCCAATAGCAAGCCGCCTTTTCCTTGTCTCCGCTCATCATATACACTTCGATGCCTTCCTCTTGCAATTGGGCCATTGCCTCCACTGCATGAGGCTTGAGAGTTTCGCGTGATTCCAAGATTTCGCTGAGGTTACTTTCATCAGTATTGCAGAGATCATCCAGTCCATCTCCCTTGGTGAAATCTATATTCTGATTAGGAATGGTGAGCGTGCCTGTCTTGTCAATGACAAGAGCGTTGACCTTGCGTAGGTTTTCGAGCGCACTGGCGTCTTTGATGAGAATTTGCTTCTGCGCAGCCTTTCCTATGCCCACCATCAGGGCGGTGGGAGTAGCCAATCCCATGGCACAAGGGCAAGCGATGACCAGTACCGCTACGGCACTCATAATTGCTTGTGGCAAACTGTCATTGCCACCTATAAGCCACCACAATAGGAAAGTAAGCAATGCTATGCCAGCCACCATAGGCACAAAGACCAATGCCGCCTTGTCTACGATGCGCTGCACTGGCGCTTTGCTTCCTTGTGCCTCCTGCACCATTCGGATGATATGCGCAAGAGCGGTATTCTCACCTATCTGTTTGGCTTTCATGCGAAGTTTGCCTTGGCTGGGAATAGTGCCTGCCAACACCTCGTCGCCCACTCGCTTGGCAGCAGGAGTTGGTTCGCCTGTAATCATCGCCTCGTCAACGTAGGCTGTGTCGGCAGTCATAAAACTCTCGGCTTTCGTCACCACACCGTCCACCGGTATCTTCTCTCCAGCACGCACCTCAATGATGTCGCCGCGGGTAATCGTGGAGATGGGCACTTCCTCCATTTTGTAGTCATCAGAGCCTTCGAGCTTCTCTCGTGTCACAAGTCGGGCGGTCTTCGGTTGCATGCCCATCAACTGCTTGATGCTTGCTGCCGTGCCGTCCTTTGCCTTCTCTTCCAGGCATCTGCCCGTCAATACAAAGGTGATAATCATCACCGAGGCATCGAAATAGGTGTGCCACTCTATGCCCCTTGGAGTCCACACGGCATCTCCGAAGAAGGTGTTGAAGGCACTAAAGAGGAAGGCTATTATGGTGCTCAGTGCCACAAGCGAATCCATGTTTGCTGTGCCGTGCATGAGTTGTTTCCATGCGGAAACATAGAACATTCTGCCACAGTAAACCATATTAGCCAAAGCCAAGAGTAGACAGATTTGGTTGAGGTTACTGTTTTGATGGCTCATATCCATACAGTCCGACTCCATGCCAAGAGAAATCCATCCCATGGATAAAGCCATGGTGAGGATAGCAAAGAACCAAGACAGAATGGTTTTGCGCTTTAATAAGGTGAACTCGCGACGCTGTATTTCCTCTGCACTTCTGTCAGTCTCTATCACAAGATCGTAGCCGGCATTGGAAATCTCTCGCTTCATGTCTTCGAGCGTAATCTTTTCTGGGTCATAATCAATGAGGACGGTGCGTCCTGCCAGAGAGACTGTGGCGGAGTTTATGCCGCTAAGGGAGTTGAGCTTGCGCTCTACATTGGCAGAGCATGATGAGCATGCCATGCCTATTACAGGTATTGTTTTTTTCATTGTTTTTCCTATTCTTTATTATAACATATACGATTATGTGGGTTGCAAAAGTATGAAAAGACTCTTGCAACCTGATTGCAAATAGGAAAAATCAAATTATCAGTCTATTGAGGATGGATAGATACTCCCTCGGGGGTGAATGAGGTGTATTGGTGTTCCATCCTCTCCATCTTTGAATGTTGTAGACCACAGGACGTGGCACAAGCGACCAAGTACCCATCGGAATGCCGGCAAAGACAGGCGCAGAATCAAAGTCTACATTCTGTATGGAGATTGTAGGCGACAATTTCAATTGCCTCACGTCCATGCAATGTTTCCTTATTTGGGCACTCTTCCCATGACCTTGGTAGCATTCATGGTTCGTGCAAAGGTTCACACAACAATCGGGCAATGCACCCACCATCACCTTGTCGTAGCGTAGGCAGTGCATGACGGTGGTGCCCACACTCAGGTAAACCACCATGAGCGAGAGCCAGAGAGCCATCAATATGTTGAATGAACGTTTCACATTTCAAAGTTACTGTAATTCCATAGGATAACGATTAACGTTATTCGAAATATAAGAATAATTAAGAAAACATTTCCTTGGCGGTGTTGATAATTTATAGTAACTTTGGCTTATCAAAGAATTTCATATACAAGAATGAAATTATACGCGATATGAGAAAGACAATATTAGCCCTTTTACTTGCTTGCACTACGCTTGTCGTACCTGCACAATCCCTGAAACAATCAGTTGTAACTGGTGTGGAAACCAGCGTACGTCAGTCTGAAAACCACTTGTGGCGCGAGGCTTTCACCACTTGCCGCAATCTTGATGCGATGATAGGTGCCGGTAATCCTGACCTACACTATCTTGTGGCAAAGGAGCGCTTTCGTCTCTATTTTCGTATCCATAAGACTGCGGAATGTAAGGTTCAACTTGCTCTAATGGAACAGTATGCCCGTGCAAGTAAGCAGAATGCAGTTATTGAGGATATGCTGATGAAGAAGGCTGGTTTTGCGCGCACATCCGGCAATATTACTCTTGCTACCAACTGCTACAAAGAAATCTTCACTATGCGTTCCGCAGGGAAAGACGATAACGGCAAGGAGAAATGCTTCAAAGACTTGCTTGCTGTGGCAAAACAGAGCAATGACCCGGCGATGGCAAGTGTAGTGAAAAGGATGTATGAGCAATGGACTGACTCTATTTCTGACATACGTGCAGCAAAGGAACTTACTGATATGAAGCAACAATATGCTGCCGCACAGGAAGAGATAAGTAGTAAGGACACCAAGATTACGGCTCAATGGGCATTCATCGTCATATTAATCATTATCGTTGCTGCTCTTGGCGTGGGATTGGCTTTCTTCATACTTCTTATGCTGAAGAATAGGAGAGAAATCAAGCGACTGAAGAACAGCCTTCAGCTATCAGACTCCAACAATGAGCGCAAGAATAAATTCCTCAACAACATCAGTGCGCAACTTCGTCCGTCGCTTAATGCCATAGCCCAAGGTAATTACAAGCAGCACATTGCGTCGCTACAGAACTACATGGATCACATAGAGATCTATATGGCTCTAGAGCAGTCGCGCGATCAGCACTATGAACTCACCAACCAGAAAATGGGACAGTTGTGTGAGAAACTAAAAGAAGAGACTAAAACACTTGTTTCAGCCAACACAAAGGTGACATGCGATTGTCAGCCCATCTCTTTCGCCACCAATGCAGAGGCACTCTGCACATTGGCAATGGGTATTGTCGGGGAAGCAATAAAATGCGACACACTGGAACGCATAACATTTGAGTTTAAAAAGCGCAACCCTCACACAGGACAATTCATTGTGACCGTAGTGGGCATGTTACTTCCAGAGGAGAAACGCACCAACCTTTTCCAGGCATTCTCAGAAGTCGTAGATCTTACAAAGGATGATGGTCTTACCTATCCTACTTGCAGTCTGATAGCATATAAGCTCAATGCTCATCTGCATCTTGACGAAGAATACAAACACGGCACCCGCTTTGTCGTTGATATGAAGGACGAGGCATGTAGTTGAATATGTATGCAGAAACTTTAATTATTATTAAAACTGAGATACTTTCCTTGGTTTTGAGAGACTTATGGATAACTTTGCGGTGAAAATAGACGTAAAGCATAAAACAAAAAGACAATATCACTATGAGAAAACAACATTTATTTTTGGTGGCGCTGATGTCTGGCGCCCTGTTGTTCGGCAGTTGTGCGAGCAAGAAGGAATTGGAAAACTGTAAGTTGGAGAATAGCGAACTGACAAGCAATTATCAAAAGACAAAGGAAGAGCTGGCTGCAAGCAAGGCTCAGGCATCTGCATTAGCAGACCAGTTGGATCAACAGCGCAAGTCATATGCTGCTTTGCAGGCATCTCTCGATAAGAGTTTGACAAATGCAAGCCAAAATAATGTGAGCATTGATAAGCTCGTTGACCAGATTAACGAGTCAAACCAGTACATACGCCATTTGGTGGAGGTAAAGAGCAAGAGCGACTCGCTCAACCTTTTGCTCACCAACAACCTCACCCGTTCGCTCAGTCGCGAAGAACTCAAGGAAGTTGACGTTCAAGTGCTCAAGGGTGTGGTATACATCTCTTTGGCAGACAATATGCTCTACAAGAGCGGTAGCTATGAGATAAACGATCGCGCTGCAGAGACACTGAGCAAGATAGCTAAGATTATCAAGGACTACAGTGACTATGATGTACTCATTGAGGGTAACACCGACAATGTGCCAGTCAACAGTACAGCAGCTTCAATGAAGAATATCAGAAACAACTGGGACTTGTCATGTCTGCGTGCTTCGAGCGTTGTTCAGGCATTGCAGAATGAGTATGGTGTAGACCCGAAGCGCCTCACAGCAGGTGGTCGTGGCGAATATAATCCGCTCACCGACAACTCTACTGATGTGGGCAAGCAGCGCAATCGCCGCACTCAGATTATCATCACTCCAAAGCTTGACCAGTTTATGGATCTCATAGACAAGGCACCTGAGTCAGATAAATAAATACACGTTGTAAATATAAACCGACAGACCGGTCAGAGTGCAGTCCATGTTCTCTGACCGGTTTTGACATTTCTTTAAATGCATATTTGATATTTTTAATGTAAGAAATAACATATATGGACGAAAAGGAGTATATTTGCAAAACATATCAATGGTGCATCTTTGCGTAAAAATACTTGGAACTAAAGAATAGGAGGACAAAAATATGATTATCAATGTTGCCAACCCTATTTACGACTCTGTGTTCAAATTCCTGATGGAAGATGAGCGCATAGCCAAGACAATACTTTCGGCATTACTTAAGGAGGAAGTACTAAGTGTTGATATTCGTCGTCATGAGCATACGAATACCACGCGAGATACTCTTTCGATGTTCCGAATAGATTTTGCCGCCAAAGTAAAAGACGTGGACGGCAAGGAGAAACTTATTTTGATAGAACTGCAGAAGACATGGCTAGAAACGGAAACCCTTCGCTTCCGCCAGTACTTGGGTGCCCAGTATCTTACTGCTGAAAATATAGAACGAGAGGGAGACCGTGAGGGATATGCAGCACCTATGGTTGCCATCTATTTGTTGGGGCATCGTGTGGGTGCCGTAGACAAACCTGTAGTGTATGTGAAGCACAACGCCTACGACTACGAGGGTAAAGTAGTGAAAGAGGCAATGGAAGATCCTTTTATCGGCAGTTTGACACATGACAGCATTATCGTGCAGATACCTTTGTTGCATGGACAAATCAATAATCACCTTGACAAGGTTCTTAGTGTCTTCGACCAAAGCTATCGTGATAAGCGAAATCGTCAAGTAATCGTTCTGGATGAGACTAAATACGAAGGTGATGATGACATGATGTATCTCTTACGTCGTCTTACTGCAGCAACTGCAAATGCCGAACTTCGTATGGACATGAATGTGGAGGATGAGTATTTTTCTGCCATTGAACACCGTGACACCGAATTGATGGTGAAGACTCAGAAGATAGAAAAAATGGATAAGGAATTGGCTGAGCGGAAAAAACTTATTGCAGAGAAGGATAATCAGTTAGTAGAGAAAGATAATCAGTTAGTAGAGAAAGATAATCAGTTAGTAGAGAAGGATAATCAGTTAGTAGAGAAGGATAATCAGTTAGTAGAGAAGGATAATCAGTTAGTAGAGAAGGATAATCAGTTAGTAGAGAAGGATAATCAGTTAGTAGAGAAGGATAATCAGTTAGTAGAGAAGGATAATCAGCTGAAATCTATGGCACAAGCTATGCTTGACAACGGAATGTCAATAGACATTGTTGCTAAAGCAATGGGTAAAGATGTGACGGAAATTGAAAAACTGTTGTAGTTTTCCAATCTCCATAATTTTATCCAAATACCTTTTCTAATATAACGAGAGTCATAAATCCGAGCAATAGGGCATAGGTGGCTTGCTTCTGATAGCCGTGGGCATGGGTTTCGGGTATCATCTCATCCGATGTGACATAGAGCATGGCGCCACCGGCAAAGCCGAGCATTGCTGGGAGTAATGTGGCAGAGATCGTGCCCATGCCAAATCCTATCCACACACCGACAATCTCCAAAAGTCCGATGGCAAGGGATATGACCATGGTGCGAATCTTTGTGACTCCAGCGAGAAGCAGCGGTGCTATGATGACCATGCCTTCGGGAATGTTCTGCAAGGCTATACCGAAGGATACTGCCCACGAAGCTGTGTCGCCCGATATTCCGTTCATACTCACTCCCGCAGCCATTCCTTCTGGTAGTTTGTGTATGGCTATTGCCATGACAAAGAGTAGAATGTGATTGAGTGAACTGTTGTTCATGTGCTCCTCAGGGTCAAGTCCGGTGATGTGGTGAAGGTGAGGCGTGACAAAATCGAGAACATTGAGAAACAACGCTCCTGCCATAACTCCTGCCGCTACTATCCACATCTCCCATCCTTCGCACATGCCGAAAGCCGGCACGATGAGACCAAGGGTGGATGCAGCAAGCATTATTCCGGCGCAATATCCCAACACAGTGTCATTCCATTTATGAGGCAACTCCTTTATCAGGAAACCCGCCAGTGAACCGATTATTGTGGCGCCACAGAGTCCTGCGGCACTTATCCATACTTGATTCATATTTTGTCCTCTTTAATATTATTGTCTGCTTTGTTGTCCTCTGATAATCCTTCAGGACTGAAAGCACGAAATTCCGAAGGTTGGATGCCCGTCTCCCGCTTGAAGAACTTTACGAAATAGGAAGGATCTTCATATCCCAACTGATAGGCTATCTCCTTTATTCTCAAGTCAGTGAAGCGAAGTAGACGCATAGCCTCAAGAGAAATCCGCTCATTGATGAATGTCAGTGGAGCCTTGCCCGCACATTCCTTCACGCTGTTGCTCAATGTCTTTGCCGACACATTCAGACGGTCGGCATACTCCTGCACAAGATGCATGCTGGTGAAATTCTGTTCCAGCATGTTGCGGAACATAACAAACAGACGGTGCGATGGCTTCATGGTGTCGAGCTGAGGCGTGCCATGACTGCTGCCATAGCGATAT
The DNA here is from genome assembly GCA_963601795.1 of bacterium. GTDB lineage: Bacteria > Bacteroidota > Bacteroidia > Bacteroidales > Bacteroidaceae > Prevotella. The sequence goes on from CAVCGK010000021.1 coordinate 40,135, forward strand.
ACATTGATGAGGAATATTTTTACAAGCGAACGCAGCAGCTCCAAGTGTCCGAAACCTGACTCTTCCGTCTGTTCCTCATCCATCTTCCGTGTCAGTTCGTGAAGCTCTTTCGCAACCTCAGGATTGCTTACGAGATATAACGGCGAAGAATAGAAAGCATTAAATATGCCGTATTTTACCAGCGGGTCCTTTTCCGCCGTCTTGTCATCGAGAAAATCTGTGCGAAACTTCAGCACTATACCCTTGTGGCGTGTCTTCCCGTCGAAGCAGTGCACCTGACCTGGTGAGAGCACGAAGATGGAGTTTTCCCGTATGGCATAGTCATGGAAGTCTACGGAATATGTACCGCCAGACTCTGTAAACCAGATTATTTCATAGAAAGTGTGCACATGAGGTTGGCTACTGTCTATAGTGTCGTGGTCAAACATTTCGGGCAGATGTTCCATGCGCAGACTCTCGCTGTCGAGGACATCGCAACTGATGTTATATATGTCTGTAAATCTCTTCTGCAACATTATTCAATCTCTTTTCATTATATGGATAACAGTGCAAAGGTAGCAATAGTTTCCAAAAAATACCATCTTTAATCTAAAATTAGCATCCGCATATTGATATGTCTTGCGTAACTTTGCAAACGAAAAATATTAATGACATTATAGGTTAAACAATTAAACAACGAAAGACATTATGGCTAACAAGTATGCAGGAACTCAGACAGAGAAGAATCTGTTGGCAGCGTTCGCCGGCGAGAGCCAGGCTCGTAATAAATACACATATTTCGCTTCAAAGGCAAAGAAGGAAGGCTTTGAGCAGATAGCATCTCTCTTCACAGCTACCGCTGACAACGAGAAGGAGCATGCAAAGATGTGGTTCAAGGAACTGGAAGGCATCGGTGACACTGTGGCAAACCTGAAGAGCGCCGCAGAGGGTGAGAACTATGAGTGGACCGATATGTATGAAGATTTTGCAAAGACAGCCGAGGAGGAAGGTTTTGCAGCTTTGGCAAAGAAGTTCCGCCTTGTGGCAGCTATCGAGAAGCGCCACGAGGAGCGCTATCGCAAGCTTCTCCACAACATCGAGGCACAGGAAGTGTTTGCACGTAGCGAGGTGAAAATTTGGGAGTGCCGCAACTGCGGACATATCGTAGTGGGCGAGAAGGCACCAGAGGTTTGCCCAGTATGTGCACATCCAAAGGCATACTTTGAAATCATGGCAGAAAACATCTAATCTGCGGACAACTGCCAGTAAAGACAATACACGGTGTTTGACTCCTCTTGTGATGTCAAGCACCGTGTATTTCTTTTTGTATCATCGGTTTATATATGTTCGCCAAGCATCTTTTCCATATATATCATGTCAAACCACAATCCGAATTTGTAGCCACACTTATGGAATGTGGCGCACCGCTCATATCCTCTCCCTGCATGAAAGTGGGGGCTTGCTTGAGTGAGATATTCGTTAGGAGTGTCAATCCATGTTATGCAGGCATAAGCATTCGTTATACCCTGTCGGCGCAGGTCGTCCTCCAGTTGGTCATAAAGAGCGGTGCCTATGCCTTTGCCGTGAATGTCGTTTCTGACATATATTGACAGTTCGGCACTCTTGCTGTATGCCGCACGTTCGTGAAATTTACCAGCGTAGGCATAGCCGACAATGTTGCCGTCGAGTTCTGCCACGATGTAGGGGAAGTGCTGCAGGGTCTTCTCTATGCGGTGGCGAAATTCCTCCACTGTGGGCACTTCATATTCAAATGAAATGGCTGTGTGCTCCACGTAAGGAGCATATATTCCCACCAACGACTCTGCATCGTCGGGAGTTGCCGTGCGTAGTGTTATATTGCTATTTCCCACTTTGTTATATCTTTGTTATTTTATAATGTCTCTTAGTTTGCTGAACTCGTCAATCATAAATGTAGGCTTCGACTCCACGAGCTTTTCTTTCGGATGGTTGCCATAGGTTACTGCCACTGTGCGGCATCCTGCATTGTTGCCCATGTCTATGTCGAATGTGGTGTCACCCACAACAATGGTCTCCTCCTTCTTGAGATTCATTCTCTCAAGCATAGCATTCACCATGTCGGGAGCCGGTTTTGGAGTCAGTTTGTCGCTGGCTGTTATCTTTGTTTCGAAATATTGGTTTATGCCATGTCTGTCCATAATCATGTCGAGAGATTCAATATTTCGTGATGTCACGATAGCCATGCGGTAGCCTTGATTTGCAAACCACTCGAGAGTTTCCTTTACGCCAGGGAATATCTTTACCACTGTTGCTTCAAATTTCGGAAACAGTCGACAGTAAGTATCTGTTGCCCTCTGCGCATCTGCTTCATCAAGGTTGTTGAGCATCTTGAGAGCATTGTAGAGAGGTATGCCGATAGTGGCGAGCATATCATTGTGTGCCGGAATGGGGAGTGACATCTCCTTGAATGTCTCCTTCATCGTTGTCACTATGCCCTCGGCAGTGTCGGCTATTGTTCCGTCGAAATCAAAGAAGATGGCTTTTGTCGTGTTCAGTGTCATATCTGTCAGGATTACGTCTATGTGGACTGGTGATGATAAAAAACAAACCCGCACATTTGAGCCTCTCGTCGAGAGGCATGGCGGGTCATGATGATGCAAAGGTACAAAGATTTCTTTAGTGGGCAAACAACTATACGGAGTAAAATGCACGTACGTGCGATGGGCGATGAACGTACGTGCGATGGCTGATGAACGTACGTGCGATGGCTGATGGACGTACGTGCGATGGCTGATGAACGTAC
>CAVCGK010000022.1:0-41603 GCA_963601795.1 bacterium
AGTCGGAGTTTGAGAAGTATCGTGTAATACAGGATAGATTGTTCCAATCTGATTTTGACAAGTTCAATGGCGAGTTGCCGTTTGAGGATTAGTAGTACTAAAGAAGGGGAAAAGTGTATTATAGTCAAAGTTTTAGCCGAAGATATGTTGCATTGGAGGAGTCAGTAGGATTGATGTAGGCATCCACGTCCTTCGATGTTTTGACATATGTCACAAAGGTGTGCGACATATGTCATAAACATTTGCGACAATTGTCAAAAAGGTTTGTGACATATGCCAAACAGTTCTTTGACATATGTCGCACACTCGACACATCTAAGTTCTTACAATTTGCCACCTAAATTCTCACAATTCGTCACCCTAATCATTACAACATACTTGCTTTATATAACGCACTATATCAGCCAAAGTCATGTATCCACAGTCCTTTTTCATTCGGATTAGAAGAAAAACGTATATAAAAAAAGGCACTCCATGATGTGGAATGCCTTAATTGCTCAAACCTACCCTTAACGATGCAAGAGTAGAAATTTATCACTTATCTCTAAAGGTTATCTTACCTGTGTCGGGATCCATGCTCTCGATTATGGCGATGGACTCCACACGGTAGCCTTGCTCGCGCAGAAGTCGCCCGCCTGACTGCTGTCCTTTCTCCACTGCGATGCCTATGCCCACAACTTCGGCTCCTGCCTGGTTAACGATGTCGATCAATGACATCATTGCCTGTCCGCTGGCTATAAAATCATCCACTATGAGCACCTTGTCCGTCGGCAAGGATTTTCTCTTCCAAAAAGTTCATTATATGTTATGTTAAGGTCAGGAATCCTACGAAATATATTATGCAAAGTTAATAAATTTTCCTTCGCTACATACCTATTTCCTTTATTCTCTCCTCAAAAGTGTCTCTGTCACCTATGCAGCGTGACTTCAGTCGTGCGCGGTAATTGTATATGGTGTTGGGCGAAAGTCTCAAAAACTCAGCTATGTTTGCACTGTCGCTGACGCCAAGCCGTATGAGGGCAGCCATGCGCATATCGGTCGTGAGGGCATTGTCCTCTCCTAACGACTGATGGAATTCTGGCTTAAGAAGAGCATTAAACTCTTCCACAAAGTTGGGATAAAGTCGCAGGAATACAGCATCAAAGTTGGCAAAGAGTTCTTTTGCCTCCTCTTCACGAAGTTCTTCAGAACTGGTTATGCTCTGCAGTTCCTTATATTGCTGCGCCTTCAGTTTGCGGTTTACCTTCAGTCGATAGGCATCCATCTTGTCGATATATTTGGAACAAAGACTGAGGAAGCGTGCTATATACTCATCCTTCACACGGTTGGAATCAAGCAACTGGCGGTTCACCTGACTGAGCTTATCGTTAGATGCATGCAGTTGTTCATTGACTTTCTCCAGTTCACCATTAATTTTCGCCATTTGGTTTCTTGCGACATACAACTGATTGTTGCGCTTGTATAAGAACAACAATGAGGCAAGGAAAAGAATTGCCAACACACTCACTAAGGATAGCAAAATAGTAAGATTACTGTTTGTCTGACTCAATTCCTTGCGGTAGTTTTCGCTGATGGCAGTTATGATGGGCGACACCTGCCATGAGCGGGTATGTCCGCCAAACTTCTTTGCAAACTTCCACGAATACTCCACATATAGGCGGGAGCGTTTCATTTCACCGTCATTGCCCACCAGTCGAGCAAGTGACCATAGTGAAGCCTGATTCATCACCGCATTGCGGCAATCAGTGATGGCAGACTTGGCAAGCCAGCAACGACGGTTATATTCATCTTTACGCTCCTTAAAGATCTCGCTGCGATAATAAGCCATGATGGCATAGTCATGCACATCTTCATCAATGGTCTTCTCCCATCTGGTGCATAGGCTGTCAGCCTGCGCCAAACGACCTTTGCTGAGCAGATAGGAAGCCATGCGCTGACGATATATCGATGATTCCTTGTCGGCTACAGCAAAGAACTTGTCTTTATAAGCATCCGACTTCTTGTAATACTCCTGACTGAGACTCTCGTCATCGCTATATGTTGCAAGTTCTCCATATAAGTGAGTGCAGGAATAATAATAGAAAGGCATGGTTGATGCAGTCAACTTGCGCTCGTCTATACGTGACAGCCAGCTGAGAGCCTCCATGTAATATCCAGCCACCGAATTTTGATATGCCAGTCGGGCATACACCTCTATCTTCTTTTCGTTGCTTCCGAGTTTCCCTGCCAGTGCAAGGCATTCTCGGAGAGCAGACTTGGCACGCGTATCGTCATAAGAACTCAGTTCATCATACAGTTGCATGGCAAGCTCATAACGTCCCTCGTCTTTGCGACAATTCTTTATGGCTATCTGCTGTTGCGCAAGCCACTTCTCCTTATTATATATATAGATGTCTGATTTTGCCACCTCTGCATCGAGCACACCATAGAGAGAATCAAGGTCATGACACCATGCCCCGACACACACGCTGGCAAGAACCAACAATAACAGCAATCTGTTTTTCATGTCAACAAAGTTAAGAATATATCTCGATTTTCATCATAACACTGGCTACAAAATACTTATAAAACACAATTTTTAATCCACTTTCGCCCACTCTTCTCTGTTGCACTCTCTTACTGACTATAAAGTAGTTAGCTAAAATATATTTCCACTTACATCCACTTTTGCACCTTTGTTCTTTCTCTATTTCTAAAATCTTTTCTTATCTTTGCAATCGAGATAAGAGAAACCTGCACTTCATATTATATATGATGCAGAACTCTTCTACGGCAGATAGATACTACAATTATTATACCTTAACTAAAAACTAAAACGCGTATGAAAAAGTTTTTTACTCTCATCACAGCAATCATTGCCTCCACAGCGATGGCATTTGCTGGCGACACCTACATTGTCACTGGTGATTACAACAGTTGGAGTTTGGAAGATAACTGCATCACTTTCACCGAGGAAGATGGTGGCTACGTGGCTACTGCCGACGAGTTCAAAACAGGTAAATGGGGCTTTAAGATTATCAAGAATCCTGCTACTGAAGGATGGACCAATGCGTATGGCATTGACAGCCCTATTGCTACTGGCACAGATTACACACTCACATCTGGTGGTGACAACATCTATCTCGGATCTGTCAACAACGATGTAACTCTCCACAACGTCAAGTTCATTTTCTATCCCGCTAGTGACGGCACACCAGACTATTTCCAAATCACTGCTGATGAAACCATCACTATAGACAAGACTGCCGTTGATTCATACATGATGGTCGGCACATGGCAGGGATGGTCGTTTGAGAAAAGTCCTCTAGTATTTGAATATCAGGGCGACAATGTCTACACTGCATCCATTGACGAGATTTATGGAGACTGGAAGATTGTGAAAAACAACAGTTGGACTGGTGCTCTCGGCAACGGCAACGTGGAACTTGAGCCAGGCAATACCTACACTTTGCAGAAAGACGGTGCCAACACTGGTTTCGCAACTGGTAAGGTTCTGAAGAATGCGAAGTTTACACTCACTATCAAGGAAGACGGAAGCGCAACTCTGAAAGTAGAAGGCACATTCGAGGAATCACGCTCTTATGGTCTTGTAGGCGCTTTCCAAGGTTGGGATGCAGCAAGTGGCACATTGCTCACACAGCAGGAAGACGGCAGCTGGACTGTTGACATCAAAGACTTCCCTGGCGGTGAAGACTTCAAGATCTCTATCGACAAGACATGGACATGTTTCGTAGCACAGGATGCGCCATCAGTGCTCACATTTGGCGAGGCTTACACTTGCGCACGTGGCGACAACAATAACAATTTCTCTTTAGGTGAGGAAGGAAAGACATATGACATCCACGTGGTGCTCGTTGTGGCTGACGACGCTCAGTCGGCAACACTCACCATCACCAGCACCGATGCAACGGGCATCAATCAGGTAACTGCTGACAACACTAAGACCGCTATCTACAGCATCACTGGTCAGAAACTGACAGAACTGCAGAAAGGCATCAACATTGTCAACGGCAAGAAGATTATCAAGAAATAAAAGAAGAAACAAGTCACCCCAATTATCATAGATAAGGGGGAACACTCAATTTCGTGGGCATGTACGCGTATGGACAGAAAACTGTGCGTACATGCCCTTATTGTATCCTGAAAGAATCACACAAAACCAATATTATTAATACAACTAACAAAACTATGAAACAAGGAACAACATCAGCACGGCGCGTCTTCTCGACGCTTCTGGCAATGATGCTCACCATAGCTGTCTTCGCACAGAAGGAAGCAGTGAACGGAACGGTGGTTGATTCCCAAAACGAGCCTGTGATAGGAGCTACCGTTATGGAAATCGGTACACAGAATGGTGGCGTGACTGACATCGACGGTCACTTCTCTCTGTCTGCAAAGAAAGGGGCAATGCTCCGCGTCACCTATGTAGGTTTCAAAACTCTTGAGGTGAAAGCTACACAAAACATGACATTACAACTCGTGGAGGAATCCAACACTCTCAATGAAGTCGTAGCCATCGGTTACGGTTCTGTGAAACGTAAAGACGTGACAACATCTGTGTCAACAGTGTCTACTGAAGACCTTGACACCCGCCCCATAGTGAGTGCCGTATCGGGCATGCAGGGCAAGGCTGCAGGTCTACAGATTACCCAAGCTAACGGACAGCCTGGTTCATCGCCTACAGTCCGTGTGCGCGGTACTACATCTCTCAATGGCAGCAACAACCCTCTCTATGTCGTTGACGGAGTGCCTCTCACAGACATCGACTACCTCAGTGCCGACGACATCGAGTCTATCCAGGTGCTCAAGGATGCATCTTCTGCCGCCATCTATGGTTCGCGTGCTGCCAACGGTGTCATCATCATTTCCACCAAGCAGGGACAGAAGGGAGTTGCCAAGGTGAGTCTCAATGCTCATGTGGCAGCCAATACTGTGCGCAACAACCAGACTCCTCTCAATGCACAGCAGTATAAGGAATTGCAGGATGAGATAGGACTTGTGAAACTGCCCGACAATCTCACTGACAAGACCAATTGGGCTGACGAGGTGTATCAGACCGGTGTTGTGCAAGACTACCAGTTGTCTGTCACCAACGGCAACGACAAACTGCGTTATCTCGTATCGGGTGGCTACACTGGCGAGACAGGCGTGCTGAAGACAAGCCACTTTGACCGCTACAATGTGCGCGCCGTCATTGATAACGACATCAACAAGTGGTTGTCATTCAATGCAAGCGCTGCCTATAGCGACTACACATACAAGGGCACGGGCATCATCTCGGGTGCTGGTTCCAACCGTGGTGGCGTTGTCACATCCATCATTAACACTCCTACATATGCTCCCGTATGGGATCCTGCAAATCCAGGTCAGTATTACAACAATTTCTATGGAGTAAACATAACATCCCCTGCCGAGAATCTCTCGCGCACTGAGGACAACAAGACTTCCTACAACAAGTTTCTTGCTTCGGGCAAAGCCATCATAAAGTTTATCCCCGAGACTCTGACCCTCACCAGCCAGTATACTTTCGACCGCACACAAAGCACCACAATGAACTTTCTCGACCCGAAGAAGACAGGAAACGGACGCGACAACTATGGCACAGGCTATGACTCACGCAGCATCAGCACCGTGATGGTGTGGGACAACATACTCAATTTCAAGAAGAAGTTTGGCATCCACGGCATCGACATTATGGCGGGTTCTTCATGGACAGGATCAAAATATAGCAACAACTGGATAAACGGTTCCAACTATGCCGATGCAGACATCAAGACTCTTAATGCCGCCAACAAGATAAGTTGGACTGGCACAGGTTCCTCTGCTTCCGACTGGGCTATAATGTCTTACTTTGCACGTGCAAGCTACAATCTCAATGACACCTATCTCGTGACTGCCAATGTGCGTGCCGACGGTTCTTCTAAGCTCGCGCCCGGTCACCGCTGGGGCTATTTCCCTTCGTTCTCTGCCGCATGGCGAGTGTCAGAGGAGAAATTCATGAAGAATGTCAAATGGATAGACGACTTGAAGATACGCGGTGGCTGGGGACAGACTGGAAACCAGAGCGGACTCGGCGACTACTCTTATCTCGCAAGCTACAACATCAACCGCATACAGTGGTTTGGCGAGGGCTATGACACCAATGCTGTGCCTACACGATCGCAAGCCACACTCAGCAACCCTGAACTGACATGGGAAACGACAAACCAGACTGACATCGGTATTGACCTTACAGTGCTCAACAACCGTCTGACCTTCACTGCCGACTATTATTACAAGAAGACCACCAACATGCTCATGACCGTCACCCTGCCTGCAGGATCTGCCGCTGCCACAAGTCTCACCTACAATGGTGGCGACGTGGTGAACAAGGGATGGGAATTCAGCGTAAGCTCCAAGAATCTTGTTGGGAAGTTCTCTTGGGACACTGATTTCAACATCTCCTTCAACCGCAACAAGTTGACAAGACTCATGCTCACCCAGGTCTATTATGGTGCCAAGACCACCGACTATGTGAATGACTATGTGGTGCGCAATACTCCTGGCATGCCTCTCGGCAGTTTTTGGGGATACATCTCTGACGGTGTAGACCCAGAGACAGGCGAACTCATGTATCGCGATGTTAATGAAGATGGCATCATCAGTGCATCCGACCGTACATATATCGGCGACCCTAACCCGGACTTCACCTATGGACTTACCAACACCTTCAAGTGGAATGGTCTGTCACTGAGCGTACTCATCCAGGGCTCTTATGGCAACGATATATATAACGTAAGTAAGATGGAAACGCAGGGCATGTATGACGGCAAGAACCAGACCACCGATGTGCTCAACCGCTGGCAGGTGCCCGGTCAGATCACCAATGTGCCTAAGGCTGGATTCGACATGAAGAACTCCACCTATTTCCTTGAAGACGGTTCTTATCTGCGCGTGAAGGACATCTCGCTGAGCTATGACATTCCGCGCAACATCATCAACAAGATTCACCTCACACGACTCATGCCTTATGTGAGCGCCACCAACCTCATCACCATCACCGGCTATAAGGGCATGGACCCTGAAGTTAACCAGTATGGCAACAGTGGCGCAGTGCAGGGCATAGACTGGGGCACCTACCCCATGTGTCGCTCTTTCGTGTTCGGACTGAAGGTGGAATTCTAAATTAAGGAGGAATACATATTATGAAGACAAATAAAAGAATAGTTCTCGGTAGCGCTCTTGCGCTTATGCTGACAGGATGTTCGCTCGACTATGAACCGATATCCACGCCATCGGAAATCACTGAGGGTTCGCAGACTGAAGAAAGCACGGCTGTGCTTAAGGACAAGCAGGCAGCCGAAGACCAACTCACCAACTTGTATGAACTGTTTCGCTCACGCGTGGAACACTGGTATGTGGACAAACTTCTCTTGTCGGAGTCGCATTCCGACAATGCCTACGCAGGTACGACAGGAGCAGAGGTGGAACCTTATGAGACCAACTCCATCGATGCCAGCAACTCTGTGCTTAGCCGCGACTGGACACGTTTTCTTGAGGACATAGCGCAGTCGAATGTGCTCATCAATGGCCTAGACCAACTGCTCAAGGAAGGTAAGGTCACTCAGGATGAATACAACAAGATGAAGGCCCAGGGATGCATCTTCCGCGCCATCACCATGTTTGACATGGCACGCGAATGGGGTTCCTTCCCTATCATCACTTCCATCGCCAAAACCATCACAGCAGAGAATGTGGAGGAGGTCTACCCTACTTACTATCCACCGAAGAACACTGCAGAGGAATCATATGCACAGATCATATCTGACCTCACCTATGGCGCACAATATGCACCTGACTTCTCAAGTACTGACCGCACGGTGATGTCGAAGACAACCGCTAAGGCTTATCTTGCCAAGGTCTACGCTGAGAAGACGGCGCAGGATTATGACAAGGTCATCGCATATGCCGACGAGGTCATTGCCACTCCTGGGCTTTCCCTCGAACCCGACTTCGAGACTCTTTGGGGATTTGCCAACGGTGACTGCGTGAAGCGCAACACCAGCGAAGGTATTCTCGAACTGCACTGGAGCGTAGGTGCCGGCACATGGGCATCATGGATGTTTGGCCGTTGTCTGGAGAATCCCGACTACTATTTCACTTGGGCAAAGTGGATAACTCCTTCACGCGACCTCGTCTCCGACTATGAGAAGGAGGGCGACACCAAACGTCTCAATCAGACTGTGCACTTCGAGTCATGCACTTGGAGCAACTACTATCCTGCATCCAACTATGCATTCATGTATAAGTTGCGCTCTGGCTATAACAACATCTACAAGTGCCGACTTGCCGACATCATCCTCATCGAGGCAGAGGCTTATGCCTACAAAGGTGAACTGGATAAGTCTGCCGCTTTGGTCAACAAGATACGTGCACGCGTAGGACTTGCCGCCCTCACAAGCGACAAGACTTCCACCAAGGACGCCATGATAGAGGCTGTGATGCACGAGCGCCGATTGGAACTTGCCATGGAGGGCGAACGTTGGTATGACCTCTGCCGCAACAACAAGGTGGAGAGTGTGATGAATGCCGTCTACGCCAAAGACTCCGGACGTTTGACGCAGAAGAAGAAATTTGACGCCAACTCCTATCTATTGCCTATACCGCAGACCGCACTCGACGAGAATGCCAACTTAGTACAAAACCCAGGTTATTAATATTCAGATTATGAAACACATGATAAACTTTCTCAGCATAATAATGGCAACGGCGCTGACTGCATGCAACAGCAGCGAGAATGTTGTCGACACCACTCCCGCCCCATTCCCTACGGGAGTACCTGCAGCCGGCAAGGCTGTCGTATTCACCACCACTGCCGACGGAAACTACAGTCTCTATGAGTCGCAAGCGGATGTCTACAGCAGACAAAGTCTCTCACCGTCGACCATCCAAATGGACCTCACGCAGAAGAACCAGACAATCGACGGATTTGGCTATGCCATCACCTATGCCTCATGCTATAATCTGCTAAAGATGTCAAAGGAAGACCGCACTGACCTTCTCACCCGCACCTTCTCCAAGACCGATGGCTATGGCGTGAGCTACTGCCGCATATCCATAGGATGCAATGACTTCTCAAGCACAGAATATACTCTCTGCGACGAGGAAGGACTCGACAACTTCCGTCTCTACACTGACGAGACAGACTATGTCATACCTATACTGAAGGAGATTCTTGCCATCAATCCTGACCTCAAGATCATCGGTAGCCCTTGGACTTGCCCAAAGTGGATGAAGGTGAAGGACATAAAGAGTCTGAAACCTTATGACTCTTGGACCGACGGTCACATCAACCCACAGTATTATGACACTTATGCTCAGTATTTCGTAAAGTTCGTGCAGGCTTTCCGCAACGAGGGCATCAACATCTATGCCGTGACTCCTCAAAACGAACCGCTCAATCCAGGCAACTGCGCTTCCACTTACGTTCCTTGGGATGAGGAAGCACAACTGGTGAAGAGCATGGCGGCAGCTTTCAAGCAGGCTGGCATCACGACTCAGATTTATGTCTATGACCACAATTATGACTACTCCAACAAAAGCAGCGAGGAGGACTATCCTGTGAAGATATACAATGCCCTGGGCGACACTTATGAAGGATCAGAGCTTGTGGTCGGAGCCGCTTATCATGACTATGGAGGCAGCAATGACGAACTCACCGACATCTACAGCAAGGCTCCAGGCAAGTCGCTCATCTTCTCTGAGTCGTCTATCGGCGAATGGAATGACGGTCGCAACCTGTCCGCACGTCTGATGGCAGACATGAAGAACATTGCCCTCGGCACTGTCAACAAGATGTGCAAGGCTGCCATAGTGTGGAACTTCATGCTCGACCTCAACAAGAGTCCAAATCTCGATGGCGGTTGTCAGACCTGCTATGGTGCACTCGACATTGACCAGTCTAACTATAAGACCGTGAATAAGAACTCACATTACTACATCATAGCACACATGTCGGCAGCTGCAGAGTCTGGAGCAGTGCGTGTGGGAACAAGTCGCGACATTTCAGGCAAGAATATCATCAGTTCGTGCTTCATCAATCCCGATGGCACTTACGGAGCAGTGGTGGTCAATAGTGGCGACACGGAAAAGAGCATCAATATCAGCGATGGCAGCAGTTATGTACGCGTGGCAGTACCTGCCAATGGCGTTTCTTCCATAAAATGGCAAAAACAATAAGGAGACATCATTATGAAAAATCTGAAATATCTATTCCTCTTGCTCGTGGGCATGGTTTTAGCCACTGCCTGCAGCGATGACGACGAGGTGAAGAAGGGAGGTGGCAAGCCTGTGATATCTGTCGAGGGTCTTGCTTCAAGCGCACAATATGGCGACAGCATATTCTTTACTGTCAACTGTTCGGACGAGGGTGGCGTAAGCCTGTCCACACTCAAGGCATATATGGAATACAGTGGCGAGCAAGTGTCAGCACAGGTGACTCGCACCAAGACTGAGGGTGCATACAAGGTGGCACTCTATGCCCCACTCTACAAGAATGTACCCGACGGCAATGCCCAAGTGCGACTGGTGCTACAAAACATACAGTTGACCAAGACTGAACAGGTCATTGACATTGCCATGAGCCGTCCTCACTATGACCACATCATGTTTATTGACAGCAATGGCAATCAGCTGACTCTCACTCCAAGCGAGTCGGATCCTTATCTCTTCTCTGGCACATATAACAGTAAGAACCGCACCTTCAAGGGGCACTTCGTTGCACCTAAGGTTGGCGACAACGGCACGGAAATCACCTTCGGCCAAGGCAACGACGACATTAGTGAGGGCGTGGCTGACGAGATACAGTTTAATGGCAATAAGGGTGACAACCGCGTAAGTTTCAACACTCTCACCTATGCCTACACTCCTACTGAGTCTGACCCTGATGCTGCCCCGGAGATAGTCTTCACCAAGAGCGACAATATCTACGTGGGCGAACTGGAGCAAGGTCACAACTATGAGTTTGCCGGCGAGTCTATCGTCAATTCCTCACGCTGGTTCTATGACACCGACTGGTTTACGAAGAATGCAGACGGCACCTACACATTCAATGCCATCACCGGCATCTACACCATCAAGGCAGACTTCGATAACCTCGGCTTCCGCATATGGACAATGAAGGACGAAACAAATAGTGCCACTCTGTCAGCCGACGGATCTGGTGCGGTGTGGATAATCGGAAACGAGGGCATAGGCAAACCTTCATTGAAGGCGAACACAGTGCACGGATGGTGGACAGGCGAAGACTATGACTACTGCATGGCGCCGATAAGCAAAAACACCTATCAGATTACTCTCACTGTGGGCAAACAGCTCTATGCCACCGACGTAAACTTCAAGTTCTTCGGTCAAGCCAACTGGGGCATAGAGTTCAAGGGCACAGCTGGTGACTATCACATATCTATGTCGAGCGACACATTCATCATCGGCGACGGCACCAACGGCCATGACGACGGCAATGTGTATCTCGCTGACGGAGCAGAACTCAAGGATGGCGACACTTATGTGTTCACAGTGGTTCTCATGGACGGTTGCAGCAATGGCACACTTTTGGTATACAAAAAGTAACTCATATAAAAAGAATATAATGAAAAATAAACTCATCCTTTGCGCTGCCTTGCTTTCCCTCTGCGGAATGCATGGCTATGCGCAGACTCCTGTCTATCTTGACGACACAAAACCTGTGGAGCAACGCATCGAGGATGCTCTGTCAAGAATGACTCTGAGAGAGAAGATTAATGTCATCCACGCACAGTCGAAGTTTTCTTCGGCTGGCGTGCCGCGTCTTGGATTTCCTGATTTTTGGACTGATGACGGTCCTCACGGTGTGCGTCCTGACGTGCTGTGGGACGAGTGGGAACAAGCTGGACAGACCAATGACTCGTGCGTGGCATTCCCTGCCCTGACATGCCTGGCAGCCACCTTCAATCCCGACATGTCGCTTGCCTATGGAAAGGCTCTCGGCGAAGAGGCCCTCTATCGTGGCAAAGACATGATTCTCGGTCCTGGTATCAACATCTACCGCACTCCTCTCTGCGGACGCAACTTTGAATACATGGGCGAAGACCCTTACTTGACATCGCGCATGGTGGTGCCCTACATCATCGGCATGCAGTCAAAGGGTGTGGCAGCGTGTGTGAAGCACTTTGCGCTCAATAATGACGAGGAATACCGCAACAATGTGAATGCCGTGGTTAGCGACCGCGCGCTCTATGAGATCTATCTCCCAGGATTTTATTCTGCCGTAAAGGATGCCAAGGTTATGGGTGTCATGGGTGGATATAATCTCTATAAGGGTCAGCACAACTGTGCCAACCAGTATCTGCTCAATGACATATTGAAGGGAGAGTGGCAGTTTGACGGTGTGGTGGTCTCTGACTGGGGCGGTGTGCACAACACCGACGAGGCTGTACTCCACGGCGTGGACATGGAGTTTGGCAGTTGGACAAACGGACTCAACTGGGGCAAGTCAAATGCCTACGACATGTACTACATGGCTGACCCTTACATGAAGGGCATCATTGAAGGAAAATACTCTATGGAGGGACTCAACGACAAGGTGAGACGTGTGTTGCGCACCTTCTACCGCACCACTATGAACCGCAATAAGGGCATAGGCTTCTTCTGCTCTGACGAGCATTATGCCACAGCAAAGAAGATAGCCGAGGAGGGCATCGTGTTGCTAAAGAACTCTCCTCTGAAGAAGGGGCAACAACCTCTGCTCCCTATCGACACCAAGAAGGTAAAGAAGGTGCTCGTAGTCGGCGAGAATGCCATAAAGATGATGACCGTGGGCGGAGGTTCTTCTTCACTGAAGGTGCAGAAGGAGATTCTGCCTCTCGACGGTCTGCGCGAACGCTTGCAAAAAGATGGCGTGGAGGTGGAATATCAGCGCGGATATGTGGGCGACGTAGGTGGCGAATACAATGGCGTCACCACTGGACAGGACTTAAAGGACGGACGCTCTGCCGACCAACTCATCAAGGATGCCTGCGATGCAGCAAAGAAGGCAGACATGGTGGTATTCTTCGGCGGACTCAACAAGGCTGACTATCAGGACTCCGAGGGACATGACCGCAAATCGTATGACCTACCCTATGGTCAGAGCAAAGTCATCTCTGCTTTGGCAAAGGCTAACCCCAATGTGGTGTATGTGCAGATTTCGGGCAATGCCGCACGTCTAGACTTCATAAAGGAAGTGCCATCGATAGTGCAGGGGTGGTTTAATGGCAGCGAGGCTGGCGAGGCTCTGGCAAGTGTGCTCTGTGGCGACGCCAACCCTTCGGGCAAACTTCCTATGACATGGAATGCCAATCTTGAAGACTACGCTCCTCATGCTCTCGGCACTTATCCCGGCACATGGCGTGCCGACAGTACCATCATTGATGAGGAGTATAAGGAGGGCATCTACGTGGGCTATCGTTGGAACGACCTAAAGAAGGTGAAACCTACTTTTGCCTTCGGTCACGGACTGAGCTACACTACGTTTAGCATCTCCGACCTGCATCTGAGCAGTAATGTGATGAGTCAGGACGACACCATCACTGCCACCGTCGCGGTGAAGAACACTGGCAACCGTGCAGGCGCTGAGGTGGTGCAGCTCTACATCAACGATGCCAAGGCATCCGTGGAGCGTCCTTATAAGGAACTGAAAGGTTTCCAAAAGGTATTCCTCAATCCTGGAGAAAGCAAGGAGGTGAGCATCACCATAGACCGCAAGTCTTTGAGCTTCTTCGATGAGAAGGCTCACGACTGGAAGGCTGAGTCAGGCGAGTTTACAGCTCTCGTGGGCAATGCCTCCGACAATCTGCCTCTTAAGGCGAAGTTCAAGTTGCAGTAGTAAATAGCAAATATGGTGGAATATAGAAATTTCCACCTTATACACAGAAAAGGAACGAAAGCTAATTCATGGCTTTCGTTCCTTTTCTTTATATACTTTATCCACCCGTTAGCAAGAATTTATGGATTGAATGGAGAGATAATAGGCTCTCCTAATGTTACCAAGTATAGTCACACACTTCTGAGAATATTTTGGCTTACAGCCTGCGAATGGTAATCATAGAAGGCGAAGCGTCCTCGCTTTGCCAATGTGAGCGAGAAACTTTTCTCCCCTTCACACTGAATTCTAGATACAAAACTAAAAGAACTGACTTTTTTCTGTTTGCAAGACAGTCGATGTGTCCTTTCGTCTGTAAGAATTTCGCCGATTTGGCTATAGAATCCTTGTTCGGCTCAGATTTTCATCTTACTTTTGCACCAAAGTTGACGATTTGAAGTTATTGGACGTGCGCCCTATGCAGTATGCTACTTAGATTCAGGAGCGAATAACGATGGATGATTTGTTCACTTTAAGGGATAAGAGAAATAGGAGTTTAATTTAGATAAGAATTATGTTGAAATTATTTCAAGGTTTAAGCCGTCTGCTTGCCAACTATACCTCCATCTTTGTGATAGGTATTGCGGTGTTCACTTTCTTCTTTCCACACACATTCGACTGGGTACGCGGAACCACACAGACAGTGATTCTCGGCATCATCATGCTCACGATGGGATTGACTTTGACCACCAACGATTTTAAGATTCTGGCACAGCGTCCGCTCGACGTATTCATCGGAGCGTGCGCCCAGTTTATCATCATGCCCGGCGTGGCCTACCTTTTGGTACACTTTTGGCATCTTGACCCCGCTCTGGCTCTGGGCATCCTGCTGGTAGGCTGCTGCCCGGGCGGCGTATCGAGCAACATCATGAGTTATCTCTGCCATGGCGATGTGGCTTTCTCCGTGGGAATGACCTGTGCCTCTACCATTCTCGCTCCGGTGATGACGCCTCTGCTGATGAAACTCACGGCAGGAGAGATTATCCATGTGGATGCCGTGGGCATGTTCTTAAACATTCTCATCGTTACGATTATCCCCGTTGCCATCGGCTGTGCCCTCAATTATGTCTATGGTAAGAAAGAGTACTTTCCTACTATCCAAAGTCTGATGCCGGGCGTAAGCGTCACCTGTCTTGCGTTTATTGTGGGTGGAGTCATCTCAACGGTTCACGATGACTTGGTAGCCCGCGGCTTGATGCTCTTCCTCTGGACCTTTGCCGTGGTGTTGTGCCACAACACTCTGGGTTATCTCCTCGGTTGGCTTGCGGGAAGACTGGCAGGATTCAACACTGCCAAGAAGCGCACCATAAGCATTGAGGTAGGTATGCAGAACGCCGGTCTTGCCACAGTCTTGGCTGGCAATTTCTTTGCAGCCCAGCCTCTTGCCGTTCTTCCTTGTGCCATCAGTTGCGCTTGGCACAGCATTTCGGGAACAATTCTTGCCGGAATCTTCCTGAAATGGGATCATCTGCATGGAAGGTGATGAAGTTCTCACAACCAGACATCCCAGTGGCTCTACGCTGATATTTGAGATAGAACTGCTGGGAATAGTATAGAGCAGGATAAAGAACTATTGCTGTCCGCTAAAAATTTTAGCAATCATAAATAATTGGGCTGAATTCCAAGCGAGGAATCCAGCCCAATCTTTTTACGGGTTCATTTTTTTACCGGACAGCAATATTTTTTAATGGCTACTAAGCTCCATCCCCGAAAAGTAGCTCATAATAAAAAGGGGAGAGGGAGCCGTTCGCTCATATATTCTTATCTTATTCCATGCACATTCTTCCACACGGCAAACCAAGTTCTGAACAGTGGTTCGCTCAGTGCCTCTGCGGGATAATGCTTCACGAAGCGCAAGTTCCGCAAACTCATTCTAAAATAGCGATGTATCTTGCCTTCGCCATCCTTACTTCCAAGCTGAGTATCATATTGTCCGAAGTTGCCGCCACGCATAATTTCTTCTAACAAGAACTTACCCTCCTTCTCGTCCATAGGAGCTATCATCTTTTCCTCCGCCAGTCCAAACACCTCATGCAACACGTACATCACCGCTCCAGCAAACTTCCATAGCCCCAGCCATTTCAGCTCCCGCTGAACAACATTCAGGTCTCCCACTGATTCCACAGATTTACACAGATTATTATCCCTCTGCAAAGTATCCGTGTTTTCCGTGCGTTCCGTGTTCGAAAAAGCCCCATTAGTATTCCCCGACCCAACCGAAATATGCATTCTGCATTCAGCATTATGAATTAAAACCGGTACAGTCCCAGTTTTCTCCATGCGAAGTGCCACACCCGTGCCACTGGCTCGCATATCACCTCCGCGGGATAAGTCGTCAAGAATCTGAGGTTACGACTGAACCGCCGCTGCGCCCTCTGCAACTGGTACGACAGCCGTCCCTTCTTCACCTCCAGCACCTTCATCCTCTCGTCATAATGTCCGAAGTTGCCTGCCGCCATCATCTCGTCCAGTAGGAACGTTCCGTGTTTATGAGAGGGACGACACAGCAGCTCGCCCTCCTCCATACCGAACATCTCCTGCAGCACATACATCAAGGCAGAAGCAAAACGCCTCATGCCGCAAGCACCAATCTGCTCCAGCAGCACCTCACAGCTCATCAAACCCTCATTCTGAGCAACCGCCCTGTTGTATTCCCTCAGCAGCACATAGAAGTCGAGCACCTGACGCATGCCCACGCCCTCGTCCAGAAGATGCCTGTATATGTGGTTCATCTGGAACACCACGTCGTAGTCCACACGCAGTTTCCTTACCATGCCCACGCCGTCCACCTCCGCCGTCTCGAACACTGCCGAACGGAACAGTCGCTGGAACGCCCTGTCCCTCCACGGTGCATTTAGGAACGAAGGTCTGAAGTGTATCTCTACGGGCACGCCCTTCACAGGTTTCACCTCTGCATGCAGGTGGCATAGCGAGAGCAGGATGTCCTTACCCCGGCAGTAGTCGATGATGCTCTTCACCGGGTGCTCTCTCCTCTCCTTGGGCCATATCCACGCGTCTATGTCGCCGCAGTTCCTCAACTGCCCCAGTGGCTGCTCCGTCCCGAGCGCATCGTAGTAGACATGGTTCGCCTGTCCCTTTAGTATGCATACCTCGAAGCCGTCCCTCTCCAGCGCCTTCGTCAGCCCCAGACACACGTCCGTCGTCTTCATGTTCTGCCGTCGGATGGTCTCCGCCGCCAGTGTCCATGCCATCACAACGTCCGCCTTAGGCCATTGCTCCTTCGGCAACCTCTTCACGCCCTCGAGCACAATGCCCGAAAGGGCCTGTTTCTTCGCCAAAGCAAAAACGGCCTTCCATTCCTTGTCCGTCAGCACTCGCGGCAACGCCACCTGCTTACCGACGGCAGCCTGTAGCAACAAACAAAATTCCCCTAACATTCCTTTTATTTCTTCAACGATTGATAAACGTCCGCTACCTGTCCGGCAATCTTCTCCCAGTCATATTTACTCATATCATAGTCAATATGCTGCAAAGGCTGCTCGATAATCTTTCCAAGCTTTTCAGCAAGTTCATCCACATCCCCACAATGGAAGTAGTCCTCCTTAGGCAAACCAACTTCGAGATTAGCAGGAATATCGCTCACCACCACCTTCACGCCATAACTCATAGCCTCCAGCAGTGCAATCGGCAACCCCTCATGCGAAGAAGGCAGACAGTAGCACTTACAGTTAGTCAGCAGCGAGTGCAACTTTCGCCCCTTGACAAACCCCGTAAGTACCACCCCATTCTTCCGAGCCATCTCCTTCAGCCCCAAAGAATAACTATCCTCAAAGTCCGTATCCCCTGCCAAAACCAATTTAATATTCGTTCTATTGGCTTTCCCTTCGGCCGCCGAGCGTTGCTTCGTTGGATTCGTGGTTAAAGAAGAGTCCGTGGTCGCCCCAGAAAAATCTGTGTTATCTGTGAAATCTGTGGGAGCCTTTTTCCATTGGGTGAACGCTTCCACGAGGTGGTGCAGATTCTTCTCCGGCACGAAGCGGCACATTCCCAGTATATACTTCCCCTTCTCTATCCCCAGTTCCTCGAAATACTCCGGGTAGTCGCATATCTCTGGCTCCGACACACCGTTATATATAAGGTGAACATTCTTCGTTCTGCCGTACTTCCGCGCGATAAGACTCTTGATAACGTCCGAGATGACGATGACATCATCCGCGAACATACACCCCATCCTCTCGCCCAGCTTCAGTATAGTCTTGGCGGCGAACCCCCACTTGTCGCGGTCATAGTCCGGCCCGTGGTGCGTAAACACCACCTTCATCCCCAGCAGCTTAGCGTAAGGCACCAGCAGTGCCGGTCCGATGGCATGCACGTGCAGCACGTCCGCCCCCAGCCGCTTCGCCTCGTTGATAGCCCGAAACGTATGAATTATCGCCTCAAATGACTTCTTCTTGGGCGAAGGCAGCGTAACGAGCTTCACCCCCTTCCATTCCTTCAGTTCATCCTTCACATAGTTCGACCTACGTATCAATGTCACGTCATATCCACGCTCCGCCATCCGAGGAAACAACTCTTCGCAATGCGTCTCCACGCCCCCCATGATATTAGGAATGCCTCGGGTACCAGTTACTACTATCTTCATATAACTAATTCATTTAAAATCAAATAACATCTTACTATTTATCCGCGGAATTTAGTCGGAACATATTCAGAAGAAAAAATCCGTAGTTCACGCCTTCCACAGTTTAAATCCCTTTCCAAGGAGGAATGCACAATAGCAGTTCACGAACACAGCAGGCAGTATCAGTATCACTGCGTCAAGAAATACGATGGCAAAAGCCGTCGTATCCTGCACTCCTCCCACTGCCAGCAAGTCGTCCAACACAACCTTATGCAGGACAGTCTGCAGCACAGAATACACCTTGCCATGGAAGGCAAAGTAGAACAGCGTATTCGCACCCACAAACAACAGGAAGCGGCTGTTCGCCAGTATGTGCTTTGATACATATACCATGACTGCCAAGCCCGGAAGAGTCACTGCCAAAGCATCAACACCCATCTTTCCTCCTGCAAAACTGATATGCATGTCGAACACCGTTATAAGTGCTACATACCATACCAACGCTCCAACGACAAACAGCTTCCTGTCTATCCAAGCGTTTATCGCCGCCTCATGCTCCTTGTACAGTTTACCTATCCCCATATAGAAACAGGCATAACCGCAGCTGTCTACGTGCCATGGAATACCCGGCATACCCGACGAAGAATAAAGCAAATTCAAGAAAAACAAACCAACAGATACCACCAGCAGCGCCCACGCACCATTCGCCAACCTCTCTATCCAGTAGAAGATGACGCTATATACATAGAGTGCCGCAATGAACCACAATATCTGATTCTCACCATTTTGATACAGTAAACCTTTCACTCTGTCCCAAAAGGGTATGTGCTCGTGAAAGCTCAGCACTTGGTTCATCCCTATCATTATCATTCCCAATGCCAGGAATGGAAGCAGCAACGTTCTCGTCCTCTGTTCAAATACTTTCGAAAAACTGCAATTCTCCTTGAACAGGTAACCTGACATAAAGAAGAACGTAGTCAAGTATACAGGTGAGAAATAGCGCATCACGCTATCATTGCAAAACTCCAGATGGCTATATATCACCATCAAAAATGCTAATCCTCTAGAAACATCCAACCAGTTGATTCTCTTCTTGATAGATGCAACATTTTCAGATAGGGGGGGGTAAACGTAGGCTTCATTATTTCCTGATTATCACTATGTTATTTACTTTATCTCGATTTCTCTATTTGTTTCCTTCACCGTAGCCTCATATCCCTGACCAGCCACGTCCGCGTTCACGATATCCTCGCCACGCTTGCCTTTCAGCGCCTCCTTCGAGTCCGCAGAGAGACCGTTGTTCACTACCGCGTTCATGTCGCACGTCGACAGCTTGTCCAGCTGCTCCTTCGTCACCTTGCCGTCACGGTACTCGCAGCAGATAGGATTCTCGTACATCGAGTACTTCATGCCCAACAGGCTCTTCAACTTGTGCTTAGCCACCCACAACGCAGGCACTTTGATGTACTTGTGCATCGCCGGCGACACCGAGCCAATCATCCAGCAGTTGCGGTCGCAGTGTCTCACCTTCTTGCGCACAGCTTCTGCCTCCGGCGAGCTCCACAGCTCGTCCCAACTCTGGCGGTTCAGGTTACCCATCACCTCCTTGTCCTTCGTGCCGTTGCACGGCATCACGTCGCCGTAAGGGTCTATGAAGAACGTGTCGAAACTCATGTCGCACGGCAACAGACGCGGCTGACCGTATATGTAGTTGATGAGACCATGGTTGAAGTAAGCACGGAACCACTTCTTAGGCGAGTTCGACTTCAGCAGCTCGTTCACCAGGTTCTCGAAATTCTTCGCCACCATAGGGCGGTCGTGGATGATATTCTTCGCCTCTACGAAGTAGAACGAGTTGTGCAGCGATGCCGTGGCAAACTCCATCCCCATCTTGTTGCTCAAGTCGTAGAGCGGCACCAGGTCTGGAGCATTACGGTCTTGCACCGTCATGCCGAAGCCCACGTCCTTCAGCCCCATCTCGCAGAGCTTCTTCAGCGTCGTATAGCCACGGTTAAATCCATTGTTCAGTCCACGAATCTCATTGTTCGTCTGCTCCAGACCCTCGATGGAGATACGTATGCCAATCTGCGGAAACTCCTTCGCCAGTTCAATGATACGGTCCGTGAAGAACCCATTGGTAGAGATGACGATTCGGTCACTCTTCTTGTACAGCTCACGCACGATGTCTTTCAAGTCCGTGCGGATAAAAGGCTCACCACCCGTGATGTTCGTGAAGTACATCTTAGGTAACTTCTTGATGGTCTCTATAGAGATTTCCTCCTCTGGTTTGGAAGGAGCCTTGTAACGATTACACATAGAGCAACGAGCGTTGCAGCGGTAAGTCACGATGACCGTACCATTCAGTTTCTTTTCTGCCATAATATATTTTTGTATTTTGATATTTAAACATTCTTACGTTGTGCCACTTCAACACCCTTGTCGAAGCCGACAACAACATCATTAAACCCTGATTCTTCTTTATTGAATATCGGAGGATTTATATCTGGATTTTTTATAGACAAGGCTCCAGCCACATAGTTTGCATAATGCTGCAAATCAGATAAAGCATCAGTTTCTAACCCATAGTTATCACATTCTCGGTGAATACGGTTTAAGAAATCTTTGGTATGTTGTTGGAAATCGTTGTCCTCATAATCCCTTACAATTAAATTTGCGAAGAGTATCAGTAACTCTTTATAAGCAGAGCTATCCGCCAATGCAAAATTCTCAAAGATATAACTTAGTATTCCATTAACATCCCCTCCTTTATCTTTCAAGACTAAGAAAGCCTTTACTCCTTCAACCTGCAAATCTTCTTTTTTACTGAACAAGGCACTTTGGATATTGCCAACAATATCATTGTCAAGTTTTTGTTGATTCCTCATTTGCATCTTTATCTTCATTGGCAGACATCTGTATTCCTTTGCTCTCAGCCAATCTATTTGCTCGCTGATTTTTGCAGATTCCTCATCTGTCCAACCTTCCAAAGACGTATCGACGAAAAGACTCTGATAAGTTCTGATGATTTGTCTGGTGAATCGTCTCAAACCTCCAAAGAACTCTTTGCTGTCGTTCCTTTCAAAACCTGCCTTATTCAATTCTATCATGTCGCAGCAATGCAACAGGACATCCTTTTTCTGTTCTTCCGAGATATACTTGTGAAATATATTGATTTGGTCAAGTGCATTGTTCCATAGACTGAAAGGTTCAGAGGAGTGGTTGAATTGATATGTTGTTTCGCAGAAAGTCTTTACCTCTTCATCCAATTTGTTTAGAACAGATTCTCGTTCCTCATCATTCATTTCTATGTATGAATAGGTATGTATGGCCTCAGAAATGGCATTTTCTCCATTTCTCATATCCCTAACTGCCTCGGAAATGTTATTTTTGTCCTCATCTGTCAGTTCCGACCGATTCCATAGAACATCCAATGATATTAATGCATGGAGAACCTCCTCCTTATTATTGCTGTTCATCCCATCAATAATTCTCTTCTTCATATCACTGGTAATAACAAAGTTCAGCATATACCTATCAGGGAGAGTATATCCATCTCTACCATAGTGTGTCGCTGCCGTCTTCTCTGTCAATAACAGGACCCATATTGTGTCCAAATTATTATTATTCAAACAGTCATAAGCGCATTTCAATATTTTGTTAATGAATATTGGTTGCCATTTCAATGCGGCCTTTACAAAGTTCAATACTCTATCTTGACTGACTTTTGTACAAAGTCTCCCCAATACCGTTGGCAGAATATTCAATACCTTATTGTTTACCCAACTCCCACCTTGGATGTCTGCTTTTTCAAACAAGGCAATGTATGTATCAAAATATCTATTTGCCTTTTCTTCTGAAATTTCGGAAAGCTGATCTCTGCCTAAGACTGCTTCAACAATCTTACTGTTTGCAGAAATCATCATCATGTTCCAAGCCATATCCCAAGAGTAATCAAACATTTTCAGAATACAGTACTTGGTGAAATTTTGGTTTATCAAGAACATAGACATTCCTAACCTTTCTTTAAGCATCCACCATTTACATGGGAATAAATAGTCTGCAACAAAGCCAGATGAACCAAAATTCCAACTGTTATTGTAATCGCCTATCTCAAAAAGATGTTCTCTAACGAATCCGTGAACAGGCTTGTCTTCGTATGCTTTCCCACTAAGCCTTTCTGTCAATTCTTCCAACGTTTCACCTATAGCAAATTTTGCTATGTTGTGAAAATCAAAATCGTCATCTGCATATTTCGTCTTTCTGTCACACCATTTCATGGTCTTTAGGATGTACGTCAAACATGATTTTGCATATTTGTCATCTCTATTCTGCAACAAAGACTTGCAGATAACATCCTTACATTTCGTCAACAACTGGTACGCTTTAAGTTCTTCACCGATGTAGTAGAGAATGTTTGCTTTCTGAATACAATTTTGGTAGTCACTTATATCTACATTCCATCTTGCCAAAACTTCGTTCAACTTCAGATTGTCGTACTTGCTTAGATGAAATAATGCCTGTTGATAGTAGACATATCTACAAGGAACTATATTCTTGTCTTTCAACAATTCATCACAGAGTTTGACAAACATACTATCCTTTCCATTATTTCGGTAATTCTCCAATAACGACAGAAGCAAATCCGACATAAGTCTCTTGTTCTCTGCTGACAACGTGGCTATATGTTTTGCCAAATCTTCAATGCCACTAATAAACCAATCTAAGTTCTTGGGAGTTGCAGAGATATTTAATCTCCAGTTTAGCTCGTAGAGAAGTTTGATTTTGGTGGTGTCATCAGCGATACGTTTGTAGTAATGTTCCCAAGATACAATATCCTCACCAACTGAGCCCATGTCTTTTTCATGCGCTCTTGGAAGCAAAAGCCAACCCGGATAAGACTCTCGGATAGCTCGCATCTTCTGTATTTTCTCTGCTATATGCGCTTTAAACTGATCATCAGTCTGTTCTTTTGTCCTAAGATGGTCAAAAGGCACGGCGCCATTCCATTTCGGTGTTTTTTCTTTTAGATAATCAAAGAAGAACTCGTATGCTGAATAATACCCATCCACACCTTCTACATCCGCAAGGTTGATGATGTCTATCCCTAATTTCGACAACAAGGCTTTCTCTGCATCATGGAATCCCTTTCTGTAAGTGATAAGATAAGTTGGGCATATCCTTTGCTGACCAATAACATCTTTCAGCCATCCTATCCAAGCTCTGAAATTCGGGTCTTCACCAGAGAATCCAATCAGGCAAACCAAACTTTCCAAGAAACATTGCTTGGCGGTGTTCACCATCTCAGAACGTTCGATAGGATAGCGTCTGTAGTCTTCCTGCGTCATGATGTATGGACGGATATTCGGAAAACTTCCATGCAGTTTGATGATGCGAGGCGATGGCTGATAAAGCAACGTTTCTTTATTCGTCACCAACTTAAAACCATTAATCACTTGCTCTGCTGCACGTTCTATCAAGGTATCGTAGTTGGTGGTCAGAATGTCTTTCCAAGGCAATTGCACTAACAAGCGATGCAATCTGCCAGGTTGGATAAGTCGGTCAGGCAAGGCTTCTTCCAAGATGTTGTCCAGTTCGTTATGACCGAATTCCGCATCTACCAATGAAGCTAACCTTACTACGTCATTTCCATCCTTCCGTTGTTCTTCCTCATTGTTGGGGTATAACTTTTTCAAAAATACGTCCCGAAGCTGTGCCCATGTTTTCATACTCACATTGTTGGGTATCTCTGCATTCATACTGAATCCAGCCCCAACAAAGGCTGTTACGCTATGCATCCCCATATAGAGCTTGATTTGCTCCAACTTGGAGGCTACAGAAGATGGTATACGATATTTTTTATCCATAATCTTGAATTTTATTGGTTCAATTATGAATAGTCTTTATTTCTCGTAAAGGTTTATAAGTTTTTTGTAGTATGTTTCCGCATCATAACTTGCTTGCGCTTCTGACGCAATTTTCTCATAGTCAAACTTGGAGTTCCACATCTTTCCTATTTTTTCTTTCAAGTCTGCGATATTGCCACTGCTGAAAGTGTGATTCGTTAGTTCTGGTATACCACCGACTCTTGCCCCCAGTACTGGCGTACCCAAGCATTGCGCCTCGATAACAGACAGCGGATTGTTCTCATACCATACCGACGGTATCACCGAGAAGCGAGCCTTGCCTACAAGAGGCTTGATTTCATCCCATTGCTTGAAGCCCACAAATTCTATGTTGTCATGAGCGATAGCTTTCAGTTCATCCATCAGAGGACCGCCACCGATAATCACCAACTTATACGGCAACTGGTTGGCAGCCTCTATCAGCGTCTTCGCTCCCTTCTCATGACTCACCCGACCGATAAAGCAATAGTAGTTTTCTTTCTTCGGAAGGAAACCAGAATCATCTGTTCCATCCGTGGGAGCATACTTACATTTCTCCACGTCGATGAAGTTGCAAAGCGTCCGCATCTTCGATTTAGAGAATCCCCCCTGCACCATCTTGTCTGCCATAAATTGGCTAGGACAAATAAACACATCCGTGCAAGCCTCCAAACGTTCACGATTCCAAGTAGTAGCTTCCTTGTAACCGATGAAAGATGCCAACTTAGAGCCTTTCATACACTTGTTGTCCAAGCAAGCTTTCTTGTCACCCTTGAAACAAGTCTCGCAAATCGTATTGCCATTCTTCAGGCAGTCGTAGCGAGGACAGAGCAACTTGTAGTCGTGCAACGTCCACACCACCTTGATACCTCGATGCTGCGCCAACTCCGCCATCACCGGTGACAGTTGCGTATGCACATTGTTGAGATGCACTACATCTGGCCGGAAGTCCTCCAACAGTTTCTTAAACTTGCTTTTCACCTCAGCCGAACCAAACGGACGGGTAAAAGCCATCAACTTGCTCATATTCTGTGGGAAGTACTTCTTCCACGGCGTATCCAAATTCTCTGGATAATCCATGGCGAACACCGCCACTTCATGCCCATGCGCCCTAAGCAACTGCTCCAGATTGAGCATATATATACAGTCACCGCCACGGCGGTAATAGAACTTATTAGCCAATAAAATTTTCATGAAATATGAATTTGTAAAAAATAAACGCTTAGAGGGCTAGCAAGAACTTTCCTTTTCAGAAAGCCCTTGCCAGCCTATCAATATATAGTAATCTTAAAATCTAATTTTCTTTATCTATGTGTTATTCAAGGATTAAAAACTATTCCTCCTTCAGACTCTCAATCTCCTCAACCGACAATCCTGTAGCATTCACTATTGTATCCATAGGAACATGCAGTGAAAGTAAGTTTTTCGCAACTTTTCTCACCCCATCTTGCTGACCATCATCATAACTCGTTTCGAGCGTATATTTCTGATAGTCCAGATTATCCATGTGCTGCTTATAAGCCTTTTTCTCCTCATCAGAGAGTTTATCGTATGCCAAGCATTGGCGAGCTTCAGAAAGTCCAGGAGCTGTAGCATCATTGGCAATCTCGCCAGTCTTCAAGAAGGCAATCCATTCATCCAGAGGAGTCGTAGCAACCTTATCAAAATCATTTACCTTCAACAGGTAATATTCAGGAAACAAATCACCTGCCTCCTTAGTCATCTCATCCTTATCAGGCAGCTCTCCAAAAAACAACTCATGCTGACGTTTGGAAAGTCGCAAGATGTCATCTGACTCGTGCATACCACGGAAAATCGTCTTACCATGATACACATAGTCCTTCCCTTGACCGAGACTAAAATAAACGATGTTGACAGAACACACCTTTCTGACCTTTCCATACCCCTCACCAAGGTGAATATAATCAGTGACAGCCTTGGAAACCCCATAAAGCATGCGATGGAAATAAGTCAGCTCACGGTTGTTCTGAATCTCGAAAATAACGAGTTCTCCCTTCTCACCCTCCGCAAGGATATCAACACGATTGAACTTATCCGTCTCATCCTCCTGATTAGACTCACTCTCCAAGAAATTCACAATCTTGAATTTCTCATTGAGCAAAGAGCACATCAATCCTTCCAACACGGCATAGTTAGCCTTGTTGCGAAGCAATCGTTTCATCGCCCAGTCAAATCGTATATAGTTAGCCATAATTATCTTCTATTTTAAAGCGTTTATATTTTCACGCCGCTAAAGTTACGCTTTTTTTCTTGAAATCGCCAAGGAAATGAAGAATTATTTCAATTCCAAAAAGCTTTTGTCAAAAGAGTATAATTACACAAACTCCTCTTTGCCAGCGCAACACATATCCAACAGGAAAGCACCTATACGATTCCATTCTCTTTCATGAAACAAAAGCAATTGAGGTTGAATTAATATGCTGAGCCACATAATCATTTGTCAGTTTCAATAATTTTGAATGAAGACGCATACACAATTCAGTTTTATTAGGAATTTTATAATGGGTTACTTAAAATTTACACTCTCACCCATTCTTTCTTCTCAAAGTCATATCGTTTGATGACCTTTGCAGGAATACCAGCAGCTACTGAGTAATCAGGAATATCCTTGTTGACAACAGAGTTGGCACCAATCACGCAATGCTTGCCGATGCGTACGTTGCCAACTACCACCGCATTAGTACCTAACCAAGACCCTTCACCTATTACGACCTTACTGTCTTCCAAAGCCATCACTCCTTGCTTGCAAACAGGGATGTTTATATCCCGATAATCATGGTTGTGGTCTGCAACAAAAACATGAGGACCTGTCAAAACATTATCCTCAAACACCACTTCATGAATAGACGATATAGTGGAATGGTTGCCTATCTCTGTACCGTTCCCAAAGGAAATACGACTGTCGGCATTATTAGTAAAAACACAGGTGGAAGGACGTATGGTAACATCATAACCAAGCGTTATTTTCCCCCTATTTACAAACTTAACGTCAAGTCCTATGTAATTACCCCCCACAATGGAGATTGCTTGTCTTCACCTTCAAGAAGGTTATGCTGGATTTTATCAGTTTTGTTATCATCATTTGAATTTTTCAATAAGTTTTCCGAATATAGTCAAATGCTCCCTGACACGCTCGCTAGGCAAAGGAGCTTTATAGGTAAGTTTATTCACAAAGTACTGACTCGTAATATCATCCATCAAATCCTCTGAATATATGTGCCCCCATTTTGATATAATAGAGAAGCACTTTCCGCAAATAGGCAAACTGTCTATCTCTGCCTTTATTTCAGAAATATGATTGTATAGAGCCAACACCCAACAGTCAAGAAACAAATAGGTTACCGCACTATCATACTTTTTCCAATACGCCTCATAAAACCTACACATATTCTCTACCAGTAAATCTCCCTTCTTGGCAGCCATGAACCAACTTGTCCATTTCCATCCTAACCCTCCTGCATATGCTCCATTCAGCGAGAAGAAGCTATGCTCATAGACATAACTTGGAATTGCCTCTGAGATAAAACACGTGGCATCAATCCAAACCCCACCACATTCTCTCAGCAGTTCAAATCGCAACACATCAGAAAAATGTGCGTGAGTTACCCCCCCCTCTTGTATTTAGCCAACAATGAAGGTGGCAGAGTTGCATACTGCGAATAGTTTCCTTCATCAAGAACGACAACCTCTCTTCCAACACACCAGTTGCGTATGGAAGATATACATGCCTTCACTATTGGCGGCGCTTGTTGTTCACCTTGTAGCCAAAATACAAAGACATAATTGTCATCTGGAATGTCTGTTGTCTTAGTCTGCGATACAACTGTTTGATTGAAATTACTCCATAGCCAATCGGACAGGTATCGATTTTTCCAATTCACATACGTGTCTATTGATTTCCTTGGGAATCTCAGCATTCGCATAACTCTGCTAAAGGCAGTAACGCAGAACACGTTCAATCCAAATTGATTTATATTCTTTATGACATTCGTACCCATCGTTTCAAATTAAAATCATACTGCTTTATTATTTTTGCTGGTATACCTCCCACAACGCAATAGTCGGGAACATCCTTGATAACGACTGCGTTTGCAGCTATTACACAGTTTCTGCCGATTGTCACATTTCCAATAATAGCTGCGTGTATACCTATCCATGAACCACTACCAATTTTTACCCCCCCCAGCAGCTATAAAGCCTTGTTGAGAGATATATCTGCTTACATCATCATATCGGTGATTTCTGTCTGATATATAAACGTATGGGGCCGTTAGGACTCCTTCGCCTATCTCTACACTTTTCGAGCATTCAATGCGAGTTCCGCAGTTGAAGTTACTGTTCTTATGTAACTGCAAAACCCCATTGCCGAAGCATTCGAGTCGTACATTCTGGTGCAGTTCAACTCCTTCTCCGAAAACGATTTTCCCGTTGTCACATCTGACAATTTGGGATAAAGGATGTATCCATAGCCGCTTTGCATAAGCAAGATGATACCTCCAACATTGAATCAACGTAATTACTTTCTTCAGCATACCTATAAACTCTTTATCATTTTCTCAACCCCTTCAACAAACTTCTCTTCGGAGCATTCTTCTTGCAGGAACTGCAGAAGCTTGCGGGAGGATACTTCATTCTCTTCCTTAGACGACAGACGGGCCGCTATTTCCTTTACCCAACTGTCTACGGACTTGGCTACAAGACTTCCTCTGCCGTCGGAGAGATACTCCCTCGTGGTCATGGTGTCCGTCGTCAAGATATACTTACTGTTGGCGGCTGCTTGAAACAGCACTATCAGCCCAGCAGGGGCCTCCGTGTCCAACGGCAAGGCGACAAGTTCACACGAACACATCTCACGCATGAAGTCTTCACGGGGGATGTTATGCTTCGCAACTACGTTGGATGGCAGACTGTCGGCTACCTCATGGTACACCCCGTCGGGCATCACCAAGTGAAACTTTACGTTGGGCATCGCCCGCGCCACCTCTATCATGAAATGCCAGTCGCGACCGTTACGCCCACCACAGAATACGGTATTCGGAATAATCATTGCCCCCCGTTTTGGTAAGAGTCATGGTAAACGTCGTGCACCAGGAAGAGCGGTCGGGTAAAGCCCAAACGTTGCTTCAAGTGCTCACCGTACTCCACGGATGTGACACTCGCCACGAAGTTCTTGCTACGCAGAGCAAGCGCATAGAGCTGTGCTACGAGCCTATTTTTCAGCGAAGCCTTGTCTTTAAGCAGCAGATTAATGCACACTATCTTCCGACGCTTGCCCAGCAACTTGCACAACAAGAAGCAGAGCACCGCCTGGAAGTCATACCAACAGACGACGGTATCGTCCCTACGGGAAAGGCGCACAACATCTCGCGCCCCCTTCCACCATCCAAGAATCAACCTCTTGCGACGTGGCGAGAACACCTCCCGCATCTCCATGCTGGAGAGACGGGAGATAAACGACACCCGCCCCGAGTCGCCGGGGTTGTCAAAAAGTAAATATATCATGTCATTGATTGTTTTCGACCTGTACGATTGGAAATTAAGATCTGAGTAACAAGTTCCTACGACCTAAAGCGTTGAATACATTGGGCAAGAAAGCTTTTCCGAACGATGGTTGGCAGTTGCCGCCCACGTTGTTGGCAACTGCCGTCCACGTTGCTGGCAGTTGCCGTTCATGTTGTTGGCAGTTGCCAACAACCATTGAAAGCAAGGTTCCTGCGCGTTACAAAACGACAAAAGGTGGAGTATCACACAGCGTGATACGCTGTAGTTGTTTTTAGTGGTTAGACAGAAGCCTTTTGTGGTCTTAGCCTCCCCAACCATGGGAAGACGTAGTATTTCACTACGTGCGAAAAGCATACCGATCCGGCCAGTGTCGCTATGCACGTCAGCACGTATAGCACGTCCTGCTGGGGAACGAACCGCTCCATGTGCAGCATGCTCGCCACACGGAAGAACATCATGTGGCAGAGGTATATCTCCATACTGATGCCACTCAGGTACTTCACCACCCTGTTGTTCAGCACCACGTCCCGCGCCCCGATGCCGTAGATGAGCCACGCGGAGAACACCACGAGGTTGGGCAGGATGAAGCTGCCCTCTATCGGGAAGACGAACATCGCCACGTTCAAGGCGACGCACACTGCCAGCATCACCGCCCAATACTTCTCCACAAAAGCCTTGATGCCCTTGCGATACAGGTATATCATGCCGCCGGAGACGAAGAACGGCGCACTGTAGATGATGTTATACCGTCCGACGGGGCGCACCACCATCTCGGGAGTGCCGAAATACGTGATGGCGATATAGCAGAACGCCAGTGACAACGCCAGCACCATCCAGCCCCTCTTCTTCGAGTCGAGCAGGAAGGTGAAGAACGGGAAGAGCATGTAGAACGTAAATACCGTTCCGAGGAACCATCCCACGCCTATCACCTCTATGTCGGGGTTAGGCAGGAGGTTGAAGCACATCGTCAGGTTGGCGAAGCTCTGGCAGAACGTGCTCCACGACGGCTCCATCGCAAAGGCGATGCACACCATCATGGCAAAGAACGGCCACGTGCGCCCGTACCGCTTGGCATAGAACTTCTGCGGCGTTATCGCTCCGCTCTTCACTCGCTCATAGTAACCGCAGCACATGGAGAATGCACTGACCATCATAAAGAGCAGCGTGAAGTCCGAGAACCACGGCATCACCGTCTCCGTCAACACATTAACACTCGGCCTGACAGCCACATTATACCGCACGTGCATCAGCACGATACCTACGGCGGCATACGTCCGCAGTCCGTCGAGCGCAGCATAGTTCTCCCGCCCCTGCACCGATGCGGCGGTGGGGGGGGTAAGTTGGGTCTTGTTCATAAGTTATAAAAAGAAAATTCAGGCTACTAAGCCGCCGCCCCCGAAAAGTAGCTCATAAAAGGGAGGGACGGCAGGCCGTTCGCCCGAAAAGGTGTCTTATTGGCTGACAGGGGCAGAGGAAATGAGACCCTCTACTTTGGCCAGTGCCATTGCATCGTCGTACATCTTGTACCTCAACTGCAATACCGCCTCCGACATTCGGTTGTAGTCAGCTGTATTCATTGCTGCACACTGCTTTAGGTGCAGGGCAAGGTCATCCACATTTTCCTTCTCAAACAGGAATCCGTTCTCGCCGTCGGTTATGGAGTTGCCAAAGATACCGATATTCGACGCAACAACAGGCAGACCATAACCTAAAGCGATAGAGAAAGGTCCGGACTGCGTAACCTGCCGATAAGGAAGTACCAGGAAATGGCTCGTCTTGAATATGTCGGGGACATCGGCATCATCAAAGAAACCTATATGCAGGTTATATGCTTCCTTTGTCTTTATATGCGTGCGCCATTCATCGTTATAACCTCTGCCGTATACTGAGAGAGTAATTTTCTTGTTCGTTTCAGCAAGTACTTTCTCGAACGCATCAATAAGTATGTCCAAACCCTTATGGTATGCTATGCCTCCCAAGAACAGAAAGTTGCAGACTTCCTCTATTTGGGGTTTCTCTAAAGTAGACTCTCCAAAATTATGTATTGGCTTGAGGATATAATTGGCTTCCTTGTGCGGATATAACTTCTTGAACAGCGCATACTGTTCGTAGGAGAACAACAGGAAACGATGGGTGGAACGCATCATCAAGGAGTCCAGGCAACGTCCCACATAATCTGACATTGAGAAGCCGTTTACTGGATGCCTCTCTACGTCGTGCGACATATACAGCAACTTACCACGGAAGAACGTCGACAGATAGATATTGCAAAAGATATCATCCTTTATTGCCGTCAACAGGCATACCGGATTTGTACGCTTGATTTGTTTGAAAACTTTTCTCATCAGAAGGCAATAGCCTATTTCGCGTCTGCGATATTGACCGTTGACTACGTGAACGGAAACGCTCTTGTTTTCCGCCAAAGATTTGATAATGTCTGCCTTATTGATTTTTGAATTACTGTCCAGTATGATGTAATAGTCTACTGTATATTTCTTTGCCAACAGTAGTGCCAATGGTATGTCGGTATCCCTAAAACATTCATTGTTGATGATTACCAAATTATTCATACTCATCCCAACAGTTCCTTTACGCAGTCCAACAATCCGTTCTCTTTGTTCTCCTCTACCTTGATGCTTGCCTTCGCTCCTGCATTCTCGCCTGCCTCTACATCACGGTGACTGTCGCCAATCATATATGACTGTGACAAGTCGATGTTGAAGGCCTTGGCGGCTTGCAGCAACAAGCCAGGCTTCGGCTTGCGGCAATCGCAGTGGCATTTGTACTCTGGCCTTTCACCCGCAAAGCCCTTGTCGGTATGATGGGGACAAACGTAGATGGCATCCACGAAAGCACCCGTCTTGCCCAGTTCCGTCTCCATCTTGTCGTGGATGGTCTGCAATTCCTCAAAGGTGCAGTCGCCACGGGCAATGACGGGCTGGTTAGTAACGACAATAGCGAGGTAGCCGCTCTTGTTGATAGTCTTGATAGCCTCGGCTGCGCCTTCTATCAACTCAAACTGCTCGGGCTTGGTAACAAAGCCAACCATCTTGTTGATGGTTCCATCACGATCCAAAAAGATAGCTTTCTGCTTGTTCTTCAAGTTACGGGCATGAACCTTACCTTCCTCAATATCCTTTTCTGTTTCATAGAATCTATCAGGTGTACCCATGTCCTTAATATACTCAGGAGTATCATATGCATAGATTCTACCACTTGGAATGTTTGGCTTCAACACATCACGGTCGAGGTCTATCTTTTCAGGTGTCTCAGGATGGCGAGGCACGAAGTTCTTCATCGTCTCCTTCAGAAGTTCGGGAGAAATCAACTCAATACCAGCATTCACGCGGTTCTTGTAATAGGTACGCTCATCCTCCTTCGCCATCCAGCGGATTACCCTATGCGTGTCCTCAGGCATACCGCCAATGGTCTTCGGTTCGTCTATCTCCGTTACCAACAAAGAACTGTCATATGGATGTCCATTTGGATGAGCCATCAAGCTCGCCCATGCATGATGTTCCTTATGGAACCTGATGAAGCGATTGAAGTCTACGTCAATGATGACATCGCCGCAAAGCAACAGGAAATCCTCGGTTAAGAGTTTAGGATTTAGAGTTTGGAGTTTAGTATTTTGTGACTCTTCTTTAGAGTTTAGTGGTTCGATTTTAGAATTTTGTGGGGAGAGACCAGCCATATAGAAAAGGGCACCAGCGGTGCCGAGAGGATGGTCTTCCACAAAATACTCGATGTTGACTCCAAACTTATTGCCGTCCTCGAAATACTCTTTGATTTTGTCGCCAAGGTATCCGATAACGAGGATGATATCCGTCAAACCGCAAGCCTTCAAATTGTCTATCTGATGCTCCAGAATAGGCTTGCCACATATCTGAATCATGGGCTTAGGCACGTCGCTTCTAACAGAAGCAATACGAGTACCCTTACCCCCTGCAATTATTACTACTTTCATTTCTTTTTCTTGATTTTAGTTTTGAGAGGTTAGAAGTTAGAATTTAGAGGTTAGTGTTTAGAACTTAGGATTTTAGAGTTTGGAGTTTAGAATTTGGATTCTTTGATAGTTAGGGATTTTGAGTTTGTTTTCTTATGATAGATAGGCGGAGGCCGGATATTAGTTTGGAGACTTCTGCCAGTTCTTTTGATATATTATCGAAGTCGGTTTGGCTTATGAACTTACGGTCAACTGCTATTAGTAGCTGACTGTATACTTCCATCAATGAGCCTATGGAGATTTCCAGAAAGTGGACCTGCTCTTTTAGCGATGTCCTTCCCATCCCTTCCGCTATGTTAGAAGTGACGGAAACGACGGCTCTACGTATCTGGTCACCCAAAGCCCATTTCTCAGTAGGTGGAAAGTGCTCCTGCAAGTCATAAACATGATTCACCAACCCTCTCGCCTTCTGAAACGCTATAAGGTTCTCAAAATGAAACAAAGTCATAACATCATAATTCAAAAATTCAACTTCAAAATTCTAAAATCACCCCTCTAACTTCTAAACTCTAAAATTCTAACTTCTAAATTCTAAACTCTACCCTCACCCAAAAAACTTCTCTTCTAACATTAAGCACAAACAGTGATATACAGGAAGATGAAGTTCCTGAATCTTGTAAGTCTCGGTCTCCGGCACATGTATGCAAACATCGGCAAACTGCTCCAACTGGTTTTCCTTCTGCCCAGTCAGTCCAATTACCTTCAGCCCCTTCGATTTCGCCGCCACAGCAGCATACAGCACATTCTTACTGTTTCCCGAGGTAGAGATACCCAAGAACACGTCGCCAGCCTTACCCAGACCATTTACCTGCTGCGCAAAGATAAGCACCGGCACGGCATCGTTCATGAACGCCGTGGTCAGCGATGGCTCACCCACCAGCGAGATAGCAGGGAGCGTGCCCTGCAAGTGGTCGGCAAGCACCGTCCCCATCTCTGCGTCTATCTGCATCAGTCGGTCTATCTGTGCCGCATAAATCTTGCGTTTCAGTTTAAACTCCTTCATCAGCTCACCCACGATATGCTCCGAGTCGGAAGCAGAGCCGCCATTGCCAGCCACGAGCAACTTACGTCCTGCGGCGTACGTCTCCTCCAATATCTGGTAAGCCTTCAATATATCCTCCTGGCAGCTCTCCAACTGAGGATAGCGCTGCACCAATGTATCGATATGCTTATTCATTTCACTTACTATCTTTTGCCCGTCAACACCTTACACAGTTTTGGTGCATAACGGTTAATCATAACATAAATGCCTATAGATAACATGACCGTAAGGGCCACGATGACGAATTGTAACAAGAAACACACTATTTCGTTTGAAGGTCTAAGCAACGCAAAGACTGCCTTACTCATATAGCCTACAAAGAAAGCATGAATGGCAAAGATGAAGAATACTGACTGTACCAAGTTCCGTGATATTCTGCACTGGAACATTCTCACGGCAAGAAGAGCCAAGAAATACAAACCTACTACCCCAGATACATTTGCCAATAGGTGCCAATAGTAATCCCTTGTCATAGTGTCCAATACAGCAAGGGGTATCCAGCACAGACTGATAGCCACGAGTGCATAGAGATTCGGAGTATTGTCTGTCTTCAAAACAGACCAGTAGCAACCTACTGAGAAGTAAAACAGAGAACTGAGGCTAAGCCCCGGCACCAGTTTTACGTTCAATAACATACCCGTAAATAGGAGCAGCAACCACAGAACCTTTGTCTTCTTTACCAGATAGAATGTGACAGGAGCAAGCAGTACGCACACCATCAAATCTCTCAAATACCAGAACGGATAGTATATAGGGCAACTGCCGTCAGGTAGCCTCCAAAAGGACTCGATGCAGAACGCGAGGTCAACCGGTATCTTACCTATATTAGGAAACAAGCCCGAAAAGACAGGCAAATGCTTAACCAAACATTCAAGTAGCGCCAAGGTATTCCATATCAGATAGGGAACCAACAGTGACGTTACCCTTCGCTTCAGTTTACTCCGATACACATCCTTCGTCAGGCTCTCTACCTGATAGAAGAACAGATACCCCGAAATGACAAAGAACACCGGAACTGCCGACCGTCCTATAGCCTCTTGAAAGAAGTACAGGGCATCATGGTACAGCCCGCTGAATTCCACATGTCCATCACCCTGCAAAGTATGTATCAGTACAACGATACATATCAACGGAAATCTCATGAAGTCAAAGACCTCAATTTGCCCCCCCGAATCAGTTTGTCACAATTCATCACACTGTTATCTAATTACTTAAATCTATCTTCTAAATTCTAAACTCTGCCCCCTAAACTCTAAACTCTTAACACTATCAGTAGGATATATCTTCCATCCATGTGCTCCACCGTCAGAGAACTGGAACGGCATCACGAAACCGTTGAGCTTCTTCAATGCCTCTTCCACCTCCTTCTTGCGAGTAGGCTCTACCACAAACATGATGAAGCCACCACCGCCAGCACCTGAGACCTTACCAGCCTTAGCACCAGCAGCCATCGCCACGTCCATTGCCTCCTGAATCATCGGATTGGTGATGTTGTTCGCCATTTTCTTCTTGTTCTCCCAACCCTCACGCAGGATGTCGGCAAAACCGTCGATGTCACCCTTCAGTATGGCGAGCTTCATGTCCTTGGCACTCTGCTTTATCTTGTGCATCGCCTCCACGGCATCGTTCTCACCCTTCGAGGTGTTCGCCTTCTGCTCCTCGATGATGGCGGCACTGCTGCGGCTCTTGCCTGTGAAGTAGAGCAGCATACTCGCCTCCAACTCATCAACAATCCAACGCTTTATCTTCAGCGGATTCACGATGACGATGTCGTTCTGCAAGAACTCCATATAGTTGAATCCCCCGAAAGCAGCCGCATACTGGTCCTGCTTACCGCCGGAGAGTCCCAAGTCCTTGCGCTCTATCTCGTAGGCAAGACGGGAAATCTCGTAGTCTCCAAGCGGTAGTCCGAGCCACTCCACGAAAGCCTTCAAGATACAAACAACCATCGTGGACGACGTACCTAAACCAGAACCGGCAGGAGCATCATTATAAGTGGTAATCTTGAACGACTTGGCACCCACGCCGAAGTCCTTCACCACACGGTTATATACCCCCTTGATGAGACTCGCTTCCCCGTCTATCTCCAGGCTCTCCGCCATCGGATAGCTCTTGGAGCAATGCGCATCAAATGCATTGATGGTTATCAGGCTGTCATGAGTCTCCTCGATGGTACAATATGCATACAAATTGATTGTAGCATTCAATATCAAACCTCCATAGATGTCGCTGTACGGCGAAACATCTGAGCCGCCTCCAGCCAGTCCAAGGCGAAGCGGCGCTTTACTGCGAATAATCATTATTTTTCTGTTTCTTTATTGTTATCGTTGTATGTCTCGCCTTTATCTCACGAGCTATCCCTGCTTCCCCATCCTCTCCCTCAGCATCGCTTTGAGTTTCTCTGACACGTCGGGGTGGACCTTGCGGCAGAAGAAGGCACCGGAGGCTACTATCTCGTCGTACTCCTTCTCGTTCAAGGACAGCGGACCGCTCAGGTGCTGACGGTCGGCATCCTTCGGCTTCGTCCAGTTGATATACCGAAGGCTATTGTACCGCTCTATGTTCAGGCGTTCGGTATGGTGCGACAGCAGGGTGTGGAACACCAGCTCGTCGCAGCAGTGGGTCCAGTGGAACCGCCGGAAGAACCCGGCATTGGTGCGCTCCTGCTCCAGCACGTAGTCCACCACCTGACGGTGCCAGCTGAACCAGTTCCACCCCGCATCGATGAACTCGGGCATGGGGCGCAGGGGGACGAGGCGCACGAGACGACCCACGGCACGGACGGTGAGATCCCAGAGACGTATCTCGCGGTGCGGCACGTCCCAAAGGTAGTAGTAGCGCAGGCGCTGGGGGTACTTCTCCTTTATCCATTCGTCGTGCTGCGCCGGGGTGTCGAAGAGCATATAGCTGCGCCCGGCGTGCTCGTCGAAGAAGGCATCAAACGCCTTGTTGGACTGGCAGGGGTAGTCGACCCCAGAGATGAGGTGGCAGTAGTCCATGTCGGCCTCCTGCGCTTTGTGGAGCAGTCGGAACGTGGCGGCCACTTGGCTGTAGCCGCCGTGCGCCACCGCCATACGCTCCTTCCCCTCAAGGAACACCACATTGTCACTCAGCGTTTTACACTCTCTAATTACCCCCCCACATCTGATACCTTCCTGTCAATATTGACGAAGAAGTAGTGGTTAGGGGCAGCAAGCAGCCCGATGATTTCCTTCAGTTGCCCGAAGTTACCATGGGCCATAATCATAAATCCATGTTTCATATTTTTTTCTGGGTATTTGTTTCTGATTTACGTGCCCTCATCTCGTTCATGAAGATAGCCATCAGCATGAACATGTACAGACCGCGGTTCTGTACGTATGACGTGTCGGACGTGCTCTCTATCATAAAATAACCAAACATGAGGAAGAGGCACTTGTAGCGGTATACGTCGTCGGGGGAATAACAGTAGTTGAAGTCGCGCACTCTGCGCCGCCAGAACCAGACGAACAGCACCACACCGGCTGCGCCGCACTGTGCCAAGGAGGGGAAGAATGTGTCGCAAAGGAACGCACCGTCAGACAGCTCGGAATACCTTGCCACGTCCATAGTCCAGTACAGACGAGAGAAATACTCTGCCGAAGCAAAGGAGGCATAGCTACCGAAGCCTGACCCGAAGGGGAAATAGTCCTTCAATATCTCCCAGGCACCGAAGAACAACGCAGGACGGGCAAACATCGTTTCGCTCTGCGAACCTTCCATGAAGTAGAAGCTGAACTTCTCGTATGCCGCGAAGAAGACGAAGACAACAGCTATCGCGCCGAAGCACAGATATTTGAGATTTACCTTTATCCGCTCGTCGCCTAAGCCGTAGAACAGTGCCAGAGCCAGGGCGTAGAAGCCGAAGAACTTGGACTTCATCGGGATGAACGCCACCGTCCAGATGGCAAACGTCCATAGCAGGTCCTTCTTAGTCATGTTTGACGTGTAGAGGTACAAGAGTCCGATGATGGATACCATGGACGTGAAGCGAGGTCCGCCGGCGTCTGTCGTGATGATGCCATACTGCGTAAGGAAGCCGAAGGGAATCATCAGCCATCCGAGCTTCTTGCATATCTTGTGCAGCTTCCTTTTATGGCAGTCGCTCATCTGCAAGTCGAGCAGGCAGACAGCATAGAACGAGACATACGGTTTCAGCTGCAAGAGGAAGTCAATCCATACTGCCTCATGCACGTTCACTCCATACAAGAGGGAATACACGAGGAAAAACAAGAATGCGCCTAAGCACACCAGAAACTCCCGCATATACAGCCCGTTCCTGTGCCTCATGAATATCAGCACGCCAAGGAGTAGGGTATACAACTCGTCCAGATACGAGAACCCCGTATAGAACTGTATAATGTCATAAAGGATTATCACCCATATCAAGCCCCACAAGAGAAGGTTATAGGTCAGTCTACTGTTTTTCACTTTGTCACGATTCAACATTTTCTATTTCTGATATAAAATATAAAAGTATATGTCCTTCAATATCTTACGTATGCGGCTCTCATGCGGCTCCTTCAAACTCTGCTCCAGTTCCATCTGTAGGTCCTCCTTCTTGGTGCTAACACCATAACGCTTCGCTATCTTATCCCAATTCTTGTCCAGGAAGTACTGGTTGCATTCCAGCGCCGTCTTGCGCCATACCTCGTAGCCGCCGGCTCGGGCACCAGTCTGCCGCACCATATAGTTTGGTAGGTTAAACTGGACACCGCGGGCATCGTACATCAGCTTAGCACCGTGGTCCAAGCTCAAGCGGAAGGAGAAGTCTGTCTCCTCGCGGTAGGCGCAACCATGATAGTTGGTGTCGAAGCGGCATGCCTTCGCCAACTCCGTCCTTATTAGCATGCATGCAGGCAGGCAGGGTACCTCCACGGGGCGTAGCAGATGCTTGCCCCAGTTGAAGCGCAGGTGGGCGACATCGTAAACGTCATGGGCATCGGCGGTAAGCCCTCGCTGCGTTATCCACCTGACGTAACGGTCGTGATGCATCGCTTCGTAGTTTGGACCAGCACAGACCGGACGTGCCATGACAGCTCCTGCCTCGTAGTACTCCAGAGTCTGCTTCAGACTGCGGATAGTGCCAGGGAGAAGCAGAGAGTCGTCGTCGCCAAAGTAGATGTAGTCGCCCTTGGCAATGTCGATGCCACGGTTCTTGGAGGCGGTCTGCTTCATGTTGCAGTCGTTGCGCAGGTACTTTATCTGCGGATAGATCTGCTGTAGCTCCCTTACCACCTCGCCAGTGTTGTCGGGCGAACAGTCGTCCACGAGAATCAACTCCACGACGCCCTCCTGCAGATAGGTGGGGATGGTCTGGCGGAGCAAGTGCGCCCTGCCGTAGGAAGGCATGACCACGGAGATGGTCTTGCCTTCCTCCTCGCAGCACGAATAAGCTGGCAGAGAGGAGGTTACCGCTTTTCTACCCCCCCCTACGATATGACCGATGAGACGCTCCCAGCGGTCTACTATCTTCTCTACAGCAAACATGCGGGAGGACTCCAGGCCGTTCACCGCCATCTCGTCGCGCTGGCTGCCGTCGGTCATCAGGTTCAGGACAGTGGCGGCGTACTGCTCTATGTCGCCCTCCACGGTGATGCGACCGTTGTAGCCATCCCTGACGATGTCGTGCAGGGCGGCGAAGCTGTCCATCACCACGGGCACCACACCCTGCTGCTGCGACTCCACGAGCGTCATGCCGAACCCCTCGAAGGCGGAGGTCATGAGGAAGATGCGGGCACGCTTATAGTACGCCAGCGGCTGCTGGTAGCCCTCGAAGGAGATGCGCTGCAGGCCCAGCCGGGCGGCCCTGGCCTTGTAGGACTCGAGGTCGGGGCCCTCGCCCACTATCTCCAGCCGCCAGCTGGCAGCGGCAGCGCTCTGCTGTATGACCTTCCACGCCTGGAGCACACGGGTGATTTTTTTTTGGCCCTCCAGCATGCGCCCCACCACAAGGACGACGTTCTCCTTCTGGGCCAGACAGTCAGGCTCCGCCCAATGGGGATATACCGACGGGTTGGGCACGGCATCGAGCTTGCCCGAGGCATTGTCGTAGTGCGCCATCGCCTCGTACTCGCGCTGGAAGGCAGGCGAGAGGAAGACGTAGCGGTCCACGTAGGGCAGCACTCGGCTCACCCCATCC
This sequence comes from bacterium, assembly GCA_963601795.1. Classification (GTDB taxonomy): domain Bacteria; phylum Bacteroidota; class Bacteroidia; order Bacteroidales; family Bacteroidaceae; genus Prevotella. The sequence continues at coordinate 41,111 of CAVCGK010000022.1, forward strand.
ACCGCCCACCTGTGCTTACGGGCGAGGTAGAGGGGTCGGAGCACCTGCTTGGCGATGCGCTTGACGGGGTTGGGGTCGTCGAAGATAGGTTTGCAGAACGTGGTATGGTGGCACTTGATGAGCTTGACGCCGGGGCACTCCGCCTTGATGGAGGTGATGAACTCGACGGGCCACCACTGGTTAATGACCACGTCGGCCCCGGTCTCGCGGATTGTCTTCACCGCTGCCTGACGGGCCATGTCCGCCTCCCAGTCGTTGATATGCTGCTCATCATAGAACTCTCCGCAGGAGGGTGTGTCAAAACCCTGAATTATAAAAAACAAGCCTCGCTGTATGCCGATATAAAGCCATACAGCGAGGCTTTATTTTTTCATTCAAAAGTAGAATTATAATGGCAATAACCTCCAGAATAGGGTCTATAAGGCAAATATAAGCGTAAAAACATGGCAAAAACGCTCCTTATGCGCTTTTTGCAATCATTTTCTTCAAATTA
>CAVCGK010000023.1:0-39960 GCA_963601795.1 bacterium
CTGAAAACGGATGTCATTCCGATTTTTCTTCCAATTAATCCTGGCATTTCAATTAATATTAATAATTATTACTTATAAAAGATTTCTTCATTGATATTTGCGTACTAGACTTTGATCTCTACCTCTACTCCACTTGGAAGTTCAAGTTTCATCAGTGCGTCAACGGTCTTTGCTGTTGAGCTGTAGATGTCGATCAGTCTCTTGTAATCAGAGAGCTGGAACTGCTCACGAGCCTTCTTGTTAACGAATGTTGAACGGTTCACGGTGTAGATGCGCTTGTGTGTTGGCAGTGGAATTGGACCGCTGATAACTGCGCCAGTAGCCTTCACGGCCTTAACGATCTTGTCTGCTGACTTGTCTACCAACTGGTGGTCGTAAGACTTCAGCTTGATACGAATTTTCTGACTCATTGTCTAAATTAAATGTTATTATAATGTTTCTATGTAGAGCGAACAGGTAGACCGCTTAAGAGTCATTCGCTAAACGGTGCCTGTTCACTTTATTTTTTTACAGGAGGTCTGTACGACCCTTCATCTCCTCGAGGATAGTCTTTGCGATAGAGCTTGACACTGCCTCGTGGTGATCATACTCCATTGAAGAAGTAGCGCGACCAGAAGTGATAGTACGGAGAGCTGTCACATAACCGAACATCTCTGCCAGTGGAACCATAGCCTTCACGATGCGTGCACCGCTACGAGCCTCTTCCATACCCTGTACCATACCACGGCGCTTGTTGAGGTCACCGATAACGTCACCCATGTTCTCCTCAGGAGTAACAACTTCAACCTTCATGATAGGCTCCATAAGAACAGGACCTGCCTTAGGACAACCATTCTTGAATGCGTTGTGAGCAGCGAGCTCGAATGACAACTGGTCAGAGTCTACTGGGTGGAATGAACCGTCAGTGAGCACAACCTTAAGACCAACTACTGGGAATCCACCGAGAACACCAGCCTTGAGGCAATCCTCGAATCCCTTCTGTACTGAAGGAATGAACTCCTTAGGAATGTTACCACCCTTAACCTCGTTGATGAACTGCAAGTCGCCCTCTGTGTAATCCTCGTCCTTAGGACCGATTGTTACGATAATGTCAGCGAACTTACCGCGACCACCTGACTGCTTCTTGTAAACCTCACGGAGATTAACCTCACGAGTGATAGCCTCTTTGTAGTTAACCTGTGGCTTACCCTGGTTACACTCAACCTTGAATTCGCGCTTCAGACGGTCGATGATGATGTCGAGGTGAAGCTCACCCATACCAGAGATAACGGTCTGACCGCTCTGCTCGTCGGTACGAACGGTGAATGTTGGGTCCTCCTCAGCAAGCTTAGCGAGACCATTGTCAAGCTTAGCAATGTCAGCCTGAGACTTAGGCTCAACTGCGATAGAGATCACAGTGTCAGGGAAGGTCATTGACTCGAGCACGATTGGGTGTGCCTCGTCGCAGAGAGTATCACCAGTACGGATATCCTTGAAACCTACACCTGAACCTATATCACCAGCTGCGATCTCCTCAACAGGATTCTGCTTGTTAGAGTGCATCTGGAACAGACGGCTCACGCGCTCCTTCTTGTCAGTACGTGGGTTATATACGTATGATCCAGCGGTAATCTTACCAGAGTAAACGCGGAAGAACACCAGACGACCAACGTATGGGTCAGTTGCAATCTTGAATGCCAAAGCAGATGTAGGCTCATTCTCAGAAGGCTTACGATCCTCTTCCTCCTCAGTAGAAGGATTTGTACCGATGATAGCCTCTGTATCCATTGGAGAAGGAAGGAATGCGCACACATAGTCAAGCATTGTCTGTACACCCTTGTTCTTGAATGAAGAACCACAGAGCATTGGTACACACTGCAGAGCGATAGTACCCTTACGGATAGCTGCGATGATTTCCTCCTCAGTGATTGTAGAAGGATCCTCGAAATACTTCTCCATGAGAGACTCGTCATACTCAGAAGCAGCCTCAAGGAGCTTGTCGCGCCACTCGTTGCACTCGTCGATCATGTCTGCAGGGATATCGTCTACCTCATACTCTGCACCCATAGTCTCGTCGTGCCAAAGGATAGCCTTCATCTTGATAAGGTCAACCAAACCCTTGAAGTTCTCTTCTGCACCGATTGGACAGCAGATGTTCACTGGGTTTGCACCAAGTACTTCCTTCATCTGCTTGATTACGTCATAGTAGTCAGCACCAGAACGGTCCATCTTGTTAACGTAACCAATACGAGGAACGTTGTACTTGTCAGCCTGACGCCATACAGTCTCAGACTGTGGCTCAACACCACCAACGGCACAGTAAGTAGCGACAGCACCGTCGAGAACGCGGAGCGAGCGCTCCACCTCAGCGGTAAAGTCAACGTGTCCCGGAGTGTCGATCAAGTTAATCTTATATTGCTTGTTATCATAATTCCAGAAACAAGTTGTAGCAGCGGAAGTAATGGTTATACCGCGCTCCTGCTCCTGAGCCATCCAGTCCATTGTTGCACCACCGTCGTGAACCTCACCAATCTTGTGAGTCTTACCGGTGTAGAAAAGAATACGCTCAGATGTTGTTGTCTTACCGGCATCGATGTGAGCCATGATACCGATGTTTCTGGTCAAATGTAAATCGTGCTTTGCCATTGTTATGCTATCGTTAAATCTTTATTAGAAACGGAAGTGTGCGAAAGCGCGGTTAGCCTCTGCCATACGGTGCATATCTTCCTTACGCTTGAATGCTCCACCCTGATTATTGTAAGCATCCTGAATCTCAGCAGCGAGCTTCTCAGCCATTGACTTACCGCCACGCTTGCGAGCGAAGATAATAAGGTTCTTCATAGAAACGCTCTCCTTACGGCTTGGACGAATCTCAGTAGGCACCTGGAATGTAGCACCACCGATACGACGGCTCTTTACCTCCACCTGAGGAGTAATATTGTCGAGAGCCTGCTTCCAGATCTCGAGAGGAGCCTTCTCCTCTTTAGCCATCTTGTCCTTTACGATTTCAAGAGCAGAATAGAAGATAGTGTAAGCCACGCTCTTCTTTCCGTCATACATAAGGTGATTAACGAATCTTGTAACCTTCTGGTCACCGAAAACTGGATCCGGAAGGATCACACGCTTCTTTGGTTTTGCTTTTCTCATTGTTGTTTGTTAATGATTTGTTTTCTGGGGCTGTCTCGTTCTGATTATCTTCAGCATCATCTCTTTGACACTTACTCAACCGGTGTATCCAACTTTCTCCAGCAAAACTACTTTAAATAAATACTTAGGTTAGACCTCTGTCTGCAGTGCTTATTTTCGGAACTCGCATTCCACATTATTATATATATAAGCACCTAACCTTCTTTTTACTTCTTTGCCTTAGGACGCTTAGCACCGTACTTCGAACGACGCTGTGTACGACTTGCAACACCTGCGGTATCAAGAGTACCACGAACGATGTGATAACGTACACCAGGAAGGTCCTTTACACGACCACCGCGAACAAGCACGATTGAGTGCTCCTGCAAGTTGTGTCCCTCTCCTGGGATGTAGGAGTTAACCTCCTTCTGGTTTGTCAAACGAACACGGGCAACCTTACGCATTGCCGAATTAGGCTTCTTAGGGGTTGTTGTATAAACACGAACACATACACCGCGACGCTGAGGACATGATTCCAAAGCTGGTGATTTGCTCTTTTCTACAAGAACCTTTCTGCCTTTTCTTACCAATTGTGAAATAGTAGGCATAATTGTTACTTTAAAAATTTATATTTGTTTCTATTCTATTTTCAATCTTTCAAGTGCGGCAAACATCAGAATCTCACTCGCCTGACATCCAAGACCCAACTCTCGTCAGAGTCAGCCTATTATCAACCGCTTTCGAAGTGCAAAGTTACGAAATTTTCTCCTAAATACATAATATATAGAACTATTTATACATCTGAATAGCTAATATCTTACAATTATTAAACGTTGTTAACCTAATTTAAGATGAACTTATGTGATTTTGCGTCAAAAACGCAGTTTAAACAAGAACCATAAGTAGTAACATATCAAGCAAATAAAACTAAAGAAGTTAATGACAGTTATTTGAGCGATGCAAGAAGACAATTAAGGGAATGTAAGAATATCGATAAGAAGATGCAAGATGTTGGGTATATCGATGTTTTGACATATGTCGCAAAGTTGTGTGACATATGTCATAAAGTTCTTTGGCATATGTCAAAAAGGTTTGTGACATATGTCGCACACGTTTGTGACATATGTCGCACACTCGGAGAACCTAGCACATTACAACAACACTAGTAACTATTTACACCATCAGAAGAGACTACTGCAACTACGTTGACCTCTGTCAAACAGCCAAGTTAGGAGTTATAAGTACAAAAAAGAAGGCTCAAACTTTGTTGTTTCAGCAGAAAGGAGTATTTTTGTAATTGGTTACAAGTAAACCAAAAAAAATATCATCATAAAACTCCAAGAGGAACAAGATAAGATTCCAAGAGGAACAACAACAACCCCAATAGGAATAACATAAAAACTTAAATATTGTCATGAAGAAGAGATTAGTCTCTATTGCACTCGCCGCATTAACCTGCCTCACGACAGTGACGGCACAGAAGCAGCCTGTGGACTACGTTAACCCTTACATCGGAAACATCAGTCATCTGCTGGTTCCGACTTTTGCTACTATCCAGCTACCTAATTCATTATTGAGAATATACCCGAGCCGCTACACCTACACCGACGAACTGGTGGAAGGTCTGCCCGTCATGGTGACAAACCATCGCGAGCACTCGGCATTCTGCATATCACCGACACAAAACTCCACACTGACACCGACGGTGAAGATGAACTGGGATCACGAGACCATCACCCCCTACTCGAGCGACATCGAGATGGCGGACAACACGATGCGCGCCCAACTGGCTGTAGCTCACCAGAGTGCTATCTATGACATCAGTTTCTATGACAAGGACAAGGACTCTTACATCATTCTCAACTCCGAAAAAGGTCACCTCACTGTGAAGGGCAACGTCATCAAAGGTTATCAGGACGTATGGGGACAAGCCAATGTCTACATCTATGCAGAACTGAACGTCAAGCCTTCGGAGTGCGGCATACTTCGCGATGGCAAGATAGCCACAAAGGAGACAACCATCGACGGTAAGAACGTCAGCGTGGCACTGCGTCTGCCAAAGGGTACAGGCGAAGTGTCGCTCCGTTATGGTATATCGCTCATCTCCGAAGAACAGGCTCAGAAGAATCTGCAGCGCGAGCAGGGCAAGGTTTTCGACCGAAAGACTATAGAGGAGAAAGGACGCAAGGAATGGAACGAGACTCTGTCAACGATAAAGGTTGAGGGCGGAAATGAGGACGAGAAGACAGTGCTCTACACTTCCTACTACCGCACTTTCGAGCGCCCCGTATGCCTTAGCGAGGACGGTCGCTACTATAGCGCCTACGACCACAAGGTGCATGAGGACGAGGGCACGCCATTCTATACCGACGACTGGATTTGGGACACTTACCGTGCAGCACATCCTCTGCGCGCACTCATCCAACCCGCAAAGGAGGAAGCCATCATAGAGTCTTACCTTCGCATGGCAGAACAGATGGGAACGAAATGGATGCCTACATTCCCAGAGATAACAGGTGACTCACGCCGCATGAATAGCAACCACGGTGTGGCAATGGTGGCTGACGCCCTATACAAGGGACTGAAAGTGGACGGCAAGCGCGCCTACGAATACTGCAAGAAGGGAATCACAGAAAAGACTCTCGCTCCATGGTCGGGCAACAAGGCAGGATGGATAGACGAGTTTTATTGGAAGAACGGATACATACCTGCTCTCAACTTGGGCGAGAAGGAGACTGACCCTAACGTGTCAAACTTCGAAAAGCGTCAGCCAATAGCCGTTACTCTCGGTACGGCTTACGACACATGGTGCCTCTCACGCATCGCCGACTTCATCGGCAACAAGGACGAGGCAAAGCATTTCTTCGATTTCTCACACAACTACCGCACGGTGTACAACAGTGAGACGGGATTCTTCCATCCGAAAGACAAGGACGGCAAGTTCCTGCCAAACTTCTCCTACATATTCGGAGGCGGCATAGGAGCGCGCGATGCATATGATGAAAACAATGGTTGGACTTACCGTTGGGATCTACAGCACAACTTCGCCGACCTCGTGAAGATGATGGGCGGACGCGAGAAACTCGTGGCAAACCTCGACCAGACATTCGCCGAACCGATGGGCAACGGCAAGCGCGAGTTTTATTTCCAACTACCTGACCAGACCGGAAACATAGGTCAGTTTACGATGGCTAACGAACCGTCGCTCCATATACCTTATATATATAACTACGCAGGACAGCCTTGGAAGACCCAGAAACGCGTGCGTCAATGTCTGAAGACTTGGTTCCGCAACGACCTCATGGGAATCCCAGGCGATGAAGACGGTGGCGGACTTACCTCGTTTGTGGTGTTCTCATCCATCGGTTTCTATCCTGTGACCCCAGGCATGCCATGCTACAACATCGGCAGTCCACTGTTCTCCGACATAAAAGTGCAGTTGCCTAATGGCAAGACATTCCATATCATTGCCAACAACTGCAGCACTGAAAACAAGTACATACAGAGTGCCACCCTCAACGGCAAGACCTGGGACAAGCCATGGTTTAGTCATGACGACATCAAGGACGGCGCAACACTCGTACTTGAGATGGGCGCTCACCCAAACAAGAGTTGGGGCGCAACAGAAGGATGCGAGCCACCAAGTGCAGACAACATGAAATAAGCGAATATATCAATAACAACAAGAATAAGAAAATGAGAAAGGCCATTATCACCGTAGTGGGCAAGGACACCGTAGGCATCATAGCAAGCGTATGCGGATACCTCGCCGAACAGGACATCAACATTCTGGACATCAGCCAGACCATCGTGCAGGAATATTTCAACATGATGATGATAGTAGACCTCGCAAAGTGCGAAAAAGAGTTTGACATAGTAAGTTCGGAACTCTCCGAACTGGGCAAAGCCACAGGAGTACAGGTGAAATGCCAACTTGACGACATATTCAACATAATGCACAGGATATGATTAACATCAACGAAGTTCTCGAAACCAACCGCATGGTGGAGCAGGAAAATCTCGACGTGCGCACCATTACGATGGGCATCAGTCTCCTGGACTGTGCCGACCACGATCTGCAGACCACATGCGATAATATCTATAACAAGATAACGACTCTTGCCAAGGATCTCGTGGCAACGGGCGAAGCCATCAGCCGCGAGATTGCCATCCCTATCGTCAACAAGCGAATATCCATCACACCGATATCTATGGTGGGTGGCAACTGCTGCAAGACTCCCGACGACTATGTGGAGATAGCAAAGACCTTGGATCGCGCTGCCGCTGACACTGGTGTCAATTTCCTCGGAGGCTACTCGGCAGTGGTGTCGAAGGGTATGACCAAGAGCGACGAACTCCTCATGCGCTCCATACCGAAGGCTATGGCTGTGACGGAGCGCATCTGCTCAAGTGTGAATGTGGGTTCCACGAAGACTGGTATCAACATGGACGCCGTGCGCCTCATGGGTGAGATAATAAAGGAAACGGCAGAAGCCACGAAGGACAACAGTTCGATGGGATGCGCCAAACTCGTTGTGCTCTGCAATGCTCCTGACGACAACCCATTTATGGCAGGAGCCTTCCACGGACCGAGCGAAGCCGACGCCATCATCAACGTAGGTGTCAGCGGACCTGGTGTAGTGAAATACGCTTTGGAACAGATGGATGCAAAGTCAGCCGACGGCAATCCAGTGAGCTTTGAGATACTGTGCGAAACTATCAAGAAGACCGCATTCAAGATAACACGCGTGGGACAACTTGTGGCTCAAGAAGCATCCAAGCGTCTGCACATACCATTCGGCATCATCGACCTGTCGCTCGCCCCTACCCCAGCCATCGGCGACTCAGTGGCAGACATCCTGCACTGCATAGGAGTAGACCAAGCTGGAGCACCCGGCACAACTGCAGCCTTGGCATTGCTCAATGACCAGGTGAAGAAGGGTGGCGTGATGGCATCAAGTTATGTCGGCGGACTCTCGGGAGCATTCATCCCAGTGAGCGAAGACCAAGGTATGATAGATGCTGTCAATGCAGGAGCACTCTCTATAGAGAAGCTCGAAGCCATGACATGCGTATGCTCCGTAGGTCTCGACATGATAGCCATACCGGGCGACACCCCTGCCACCACCATCTCGGGCATCATTGCCGACGAGGCTGCCATAGGAATGGTAAACCAGAAGACCACCGCAGTGAGAATCATACCCGTCATAGGAATGGGTGTAGGCGACACTGTGGAGTTTGGCGGACTGTTGGGCTATGCTCCCATAATGCCAGTAAATCCGTTTGGCTGTAGCCGTCTCGTAAACAGACAAGGACGCATACCTGCACCTATACACAGCTTCAAGAACTAACGCGGATAACTGCATAAAAATAGAATATCCTGCATATAATTAGTAGTTATTTCCTTTTAAGGGCTTATTTTATGCAATAATATTTGTTGCATATGTATATTTGTTGTAATTTTGCATGTGGATAAAGACATGTTATATTATACAGAGAATACAAAGCTCTTAAAAGGAAAGGCTATATTATGAAAGTAAAGACAAGCAGACTGGAAACTCTTAAAGTGCTCATCTCAAGTATGGAACTGGGTTCACAAGAGGAAGTTCTGCGTGCCCTAAAGAAAGAGGGATTCACACTGACACAGGCAACTCTCAGCCGCGACCTCAAGCAGTTGAAAGTGGCAAAGGCAGCAAGCATGAGTGGAAAATATGTGTACGTATTGCCAAACGACACCATGTACCGCCGCGTGTCAACACCAAAGAAGGCAAGCGAGATGCTTGCCACATCAGGATTTGTATCACTCAACTTCTCAGGCAACGTCGGTGTCATCAAGACACGCCCGGGCTATGCCAGCAGCATCGCCTACAACATCGACAACAGCGACATACCCGAAATATTGGGTACGATAGCAGGTGACGACACCATACTCATAATAATCCGTGAGGGCAGCGACACAAATGAGATAACACAAAGCCTTGATGCCATAATACCCATACACGGGTAGGAAGATACACACGACACAAGGACACACACTTAGGAAATGAATGAGATAGAAGTAAAAGTAGCAGGTAAGGAAGACGAAAAATATGTCGACTACATCCTCAAGACAATAGAGGATGCAGCAAAGGTGAGAGGCACCGGCATAGCCAAGCGTACACACGAATACCTTGCAACTAAAATGCGTGAAGCCAAGGCTGTCATAGCTCTCAAGGGCGACACGTTTGCAGGTTTCAGCTATATCGAAACCTGGGGAAACAAAACTTATGTAACTACATCGGGTCTGATAGTGCACCCCGATTTCCGAGGACTCGGACTCTCCAAGCGCATCAAGGACATGACATTCACATTGGCACGCACACGCTGGCCACACGCGAAGATATTCTCGCTCACGAGCGGAGCTGCCGTGATGAGAATGAACACGCAGTTGGGCTACAAGCCAGTGACATTCGCCGACCTTACCGATGACGAAGCCTTCTGGCGAGGATGTGAGGGATGCATCAATGTGGACGTGCTCCACCGCACAGGCAGGAAATACTGCATATGCACAGCTATGCTCTATGACCCGACAGAACATCTGCCGGCATCATTGCCCGAAGATGTGATAGAGAGAATCAAGGAACTGGATGGCAAACAAAAAGGATAAAGGTTAATTTATTATGGCAAAGAAGAAAGTAGTAGTGGCCTTCTCTGGAGGTCTTGACACAAGTTATAACGTGATGTATCTCACCAAGGAGATGGGATACGACGTGTATGCCGCATGCGCCAACACAGGCGGTTTCAGTGAGGAACAGCTCAAGAAGAATGAGGAAAACGCCTATAAGTTGGGTGCTGTGAAGTATGTTACTCTCGACGTCACTCAGGAGTATTACGAAAAATCATTGAAATACATGGTATTCGGAAATGTGCTCCGCAATAACTGCTATCCTATATCCGTATCATCAGAGCGCATATTCCAGGCTCTCGCCATAGCAGAATATGCCAAGGAGATTGGTGCAGACGCCATAGCACACGGTTCGACGGGTGCCGGCAACGACCAGATACGTTTTGACATGACATTCCTGGTGAAGGCTCCAGGAGTGGAGATTATCACCCTCACACGCGACAAGAACCTCTCGCGTCAGGAAGAGGTGGACTATCTGAATGCACACGGATATTTCGCTGACTTCACAAAACTTAAGTACAGCTACAACGTAGGTATTTGGGGAACAAGTATCTGCGGTGGCGAGATTCTCGACTCTACACAGGGTCTGCCAGAGAGCGCATATCTGAAGCATGTCACAAAGGAAGGTCCTGAGATATTGAAGCTCGGCTTCGAGAAAGGCGAACTCTGCTCTGTCAACGGGGAGAAGTTTGACGACAAGATAAAGGCCATACAGAAGGTTGAGGAGATTGGTGCCGCTTACGGCATCGGTCGTGACTGTCATGTGGGCGACACCATCATCGGCATCAAGGGTCGTGTGGGATTCGAGGCTGCAGCACCTATGCTCATCATCGGCGCGCACCGCTTCCTTGAGAAATATGTGTTGTCAAAGTGGCAGCAGTATTGGAAGGATCAGGTGAGCAACTGGTATGGCATGTTCCTGCACGAGAGCCAGTATCTCGAGCCAGTGATGCCGGACATCGAGGCTATGCTCACATCATCACAGCGCAATGTGACAGGAGAAGTGACTCTCGAACTGCGTCCTCTCTGTTTCCAGACCGTAGGTGTAGACTCTCCTAACGACCTCGTAAAGAATAAGCTCGGTGAATATGGCGAGACTGCCAAGGCATGGTCATCAGAAGATGCCAAGGGCTTCATCAAGGTGACATCGACCGCACTCCGCGCTTACTATCTGGCACACCCAGACGAAAAAAGATAATCATGGCAAAGTTTCAGCATCTATCTCGTTTGTTGGGCAGTAATTTCAAAGGACATAAATGATTAAAGTAGGAATTTTAGGTGCAGCCGGTTATACAGGAGGCGAGTTAATACGTCTCCTCTTAAACCATCCCGAGGCAGAGATAGTCTTTGCCAACTCCGAGAGCAATGCCGGCAACAAGATATACAGCGTGCATGAGGGTTTGATAGGCGACACGGAGATGGAGTTTACATCCGAAATGCCGTTTGACAATGTGGACGTAGTGTTCTTCTGTTTCGGTCACGGCAAGAGTGAAGCGTTTCTCAAAGAACACACCATACCGGAAAATGTGAAAATCATCGACCTTGCACAGGACTTCCGCATAGCTGGCAACCACGACTATGTGTACGGATTGCCCGAGACGCATAAGGACAGCATCAAGAATGCCAGCCATCTTGCCAATCCTGGATGCTTTGCCACATGCATACAACTCGCTATGCTTCCAGCACTTAAAGCAGGAATAATCTCCGGCGACATCCATGTGAATGGTATTACGGGAAGCACGGGAGCGGGACAGAAGCCTGGTGCCACAACACACTACTCATGGCGCAACGACAACATATCCGTATACAAGACCTTCACGCATCAGCACTTGCTGGAGATAAACCAGACTGTGCAGGAGTTGCATCCTGGATACGACGGAAGAGTGCTTTTCATACCACAGCGAGGATGCTTTGCACGCGGAATATTCGTCACCGCATATGCCAAGTGCGACAAGAGCATAGATGAAGTGCAGCAGATATATGCCGACTACTACAAGGATGCGGCATTCACGCATTTCACCACAAAGTCGCCCGACATGAAGCAGGTGGTGAATACCAACAAGGCAGTGGTGTATGTGGAGCGATATGAAGACCAGCTCCTCATGATAAGTTGCATCGACAACCTACTAAAAGGTGCTGTCGGACAGGCAGTACAGAATATGAACCTTATGTTCGGCCTTGATGAAAAGGCAGGACTGCAATTAAAAGCAAGCGCATTCTAATGAATCTATTTGACGTATATCCTCTTTTCGACATAACAATTGCCAAGGGCAAGGGTTGCGCGGTGTGGGACTCTGAAGGTCAGGAATATCTCGACCTTTACGGAGGTCATGCTGTCATCAGTATCGGTCATTGTCATCCTCACTATGTGGAGTCAATGACCCGTCAGCTCAACACACTCGGTTTCTATAGCAACTCCGTGCAGAACCCTCTGCAACAGGAACTTGCAAAGCGACTGGGCAAGGTGTGCGGTTATGATGACTATCAACTGTTTCTCATCAACTCAGGAGCTGAAGCCAACGAGAACGCTCTGAAGTTGGCTTCTTTCTACAACGGACGCACACGCATTCTGTCGCTTGAGAAGGCATTCCACGGACGCACATCGCTCGCTGTAGAGGCTACCAACAACCCAAAGATCATCGCCCCAATCAATGACAATGGTCATGTGACATATCTTCCCATCAACGACCTTGAGGCATGGAAGAAAGAGATAGAGAAAGGTGACGTGTGTGCTGTCATCATAGAGTGCATACAGGGTGTAGGTGGCATACGTATGGCAGAGAAGTCGTTCGTGCAGGGACTCCGCGCTCTCTGCGACGAGTATAACACGGTGCTTATCTTTGATGAGATACAGTGTGGCTATGGCAGAAGCGGCAAGTTCTTTGCCCACCAGCATCTTGATGTCAAGGGCGACATCATCACTGTGGCAAAGGGCATCTGCAACGGTTTCCCTATGGGTGGAGTCATCATATCGCCTAAGTTCAAACCCGTATACGGACAGCTAGGCACAACATTCGGAGGCAATCATCTGGCATGCGCAGGTGCCATTGCAGTGCTTGACGTCATAGAGAATGAGCATCTTGTGGAAAATGCACACAATGTAGGCTCTCATCTTATCAATAGTCTGAAGGAAGCACAATTGCCACATGTGGTCGAAGTGCGTGGCGAAGGACTCATGATAGGTATAGAACTGGATATCCCTTACAAGGAAGTGAGAAACAAGTTGGTAAAGGAACAGCACTGTTTTACAGGGTGTTCCGGTACAAACGTACTACGACTTCTTCCACCACTGTGCATTACACAGCAGCAAGCAGACGATTTCATTGAAAGACTGAAGAAAGCATTGTCATGAAAGTTACAATAATCGGGGCTGGCAATATGGGTGGCGCCCTTACAAAGGGTTGGCTACGGGCAGGTATGGAAAAGGACTTGACCGTTACGGCACACACGCAGACAACTTTGGACAGACTGAAAGACTGTTGTTCAGGATTATCTGTATCTTTGTCCAACAATGACGCAGTGGCTGATGCCGATGTCATCATACTTGCCGTGAAGCCTTGGATTATTGATGACGTGATAGAAGAGATTGGCAACATCGCTAAAGGAAAAATTATCGTGTCGGTGGCAGCAAACGCACGCAACGAGGCCATAGACGTGTATGCCATGCCAAATATCGCTGCTGAGTTCGGCGAGAGCATGACATTCATAGAAGAAAGCGTCAACAAGAAAGCTTTGGAAACTGCTAACGCTCTTTTCCAGCTCGTGGGAAAGACAAAGGTGGTGAGCCGCAAACAACTGGAAGCAGGAATGATGATGTCTGGCTGTGGCATAGCATATGTGATGCGGTATTTGCGCGCTATGATGGAAGGAGGCGTGGAAATGGGTTTCCGTCCCGACGACTCCATGCAGATTGCGATGCAGACCATGCAGGGAGCAATAACACTTCTGGAAGAGACAAAGTTACATCCAGAGGCTGCTATCGACAGGGTGACTACCCCTGGAGGAGTGACAATAAAGGGACTCAACGAACTTGATCACGCTGGATTCAACTCCGCCGTGATAAGAAGCCTTAAGGCAGGACTGAAATGAAAAATCCATTGACAGCAAAACATAGGATTGTGGTGAAAGTAGGCAGCAATGTGCTGACTACCGACGAGGGAAAACTCGACATCACAAGAATGTCAGCTCTCATAGACCAGATAGCCTTTCTGCGGCGCAACGGTTTCGACATCATCTTGGTGTCGAGCGGTGCTGTGGCATGTGGAAGAAAAGAACTGAAAGTCGACCACAGTCTTGACTCCGTAGAACAACGACAACTATTCTCTGCCATGGGACAAGTGAAACTCGTCAACCTCTACTATGACCTGTTCCGCGAGTACGGCATCCACATAGGGCAAGTGCTCACCACAAAGGACAACTTCTCAACAGAGCGTACATACCAGAACCAACGCGCCTGCATGGAAGTGATGCTGGAAAACGATGTTATACCCATTGTAAACGAGAACGATACCGTCTGTGTGGAGGAACTTATGTTTACTGACAATGACGAACTCTCTGGTCTCATCGCACAGATGATGCACGCTGATCTCCTCATCCTGCTCACCAACGTGGACGGCATATATACTGGCATTCCCGGCAAGGAGGGCAGTAGACTGATAGAAAAGGTAACTCCAGGAGACGACATATCACATTATATTCAGGAAGGCACAAGCAAAGCCGGGAGAGGCGGTATGGAATCGAAATACAATACAGCTCGCAAGACAGCGTCAGCTGGCATAAGGGTGATTATCGCAAACGGCAACCGCGACAATATTCTCACGAATCTTGTCACACATCCCGACAGTACGGAACACACAGAATTTACACTCTGATGCTGGAAACGATAAAGAAAACAAAGGAGGCAGCAAAGGATGTACAGTGCATTACCGATGAAAAAAGGCAGGCTGTACTCCATGATTTGGCAGACAGGATTATTGTCAACACAGACAGACTGCTTGCCGCCAACAGACTCGACCTCGAAAAGATGGACACCACGAGTCCTCTCTATGACAGGTTGTTGCTTAATGCCGCACGACTTGAAGGTATCGCCAGTGACATCAGGAAGGTAGCGGCACTTCCAACACCGCTCGGACACATCACAAAGGAGCGCACCCTTGACAACGGATTATACATCCGTAGGGTGAGCGTACCGTTCGGTGTGATAGGTGTAATATACGAAGCACGCCCCAACGTTTCGTTTGACGTGTTCACACTGTGTTTCAAAAGCGGAAATGCCTGTCTGCTTAAAGGTAGCAACAATGCGGAGAACAGTAATAATGCCATCGTGCAACTCATCCGTAGAGTATTGTCAGACCATGACATCAATCCTGATGTTGTTAACCTTATGCCACCTACTCACGAAGCCACAGCGGAACTTCTCAGAGCTGTAGGATATGTCGATTTGTGCATACCGAGAGGAGGAAAGAAACTCATAGAATTTGTGCGCAACAATGCGCGCGTGCCAGTAATAGAAACAGGAGCTGGAGTCGTTCACGCCTATTTCGATGCTGATGGTGATTTGGAAAAGGGCAAGGCTATCATCAACAATGCCAAGACACGCCGTGTGAGTGTGTGCAATGCACTCGACTGCCTGCTCGTCCACAAATCAAGGGTTGACGACATTGATGAGCTGACAAGTAAGATGAAAGGAATAGTAGAATTCGTCTACAGTGACTACGGAACGGAGTGGATGGACTACAAGTTGGCAATAAAGGTGGTTGACTCCATAGACGAGGCGATAGACCATATCAGCAGATACGGTTCGGGACACTCGGAATGCATCATTACAGAGAACCCACAAGCTGCGGAGAAATTCCAAAGAGAGGTCGATGCGGCATGCGTCTACGTCAATGCACCCACAAGTTTCACCGACGGGGCACAGTTCGGACTTGGCGCTGAGATAGGAATCTCCACCCAGAAACTCGGACCGCGCGGTCCGATGGCTCTTGAGGAGATGACGACATACAAATGGTTAATCAACGGAAACGGACAAACAAGGATATAACAAATATGAAGACATTTCTTAATGTAGAAGACCTCGGCAACCTCAATGCAGCATTGAAGGAAGCCCTAGAAATAAAAGCCGACAGATTTAAATATGACACTCTCGGCAAGCATAAGACACTGCTCATGGTGTTTTTCAACAACTCACTGCGCACACGCCTCTCTACACAGAAGGCGGCTATGAACCTCGGCATGAATGTCATAGTACTCGACGTGAATGCAGGTGCATGGAAACTTGAGACTGAGCGCGGTGTCATCATGAACGGTGACAAGAGTGAACATCTATTGGAGGCTATCCCTGTGATGGGTTCATTCTGCGACCTCATAGGAATACGCTCGTTTGCAGGACTTACAGACCGCGACTATGACTATGCAGAGACTGTATACAACCAGTTTGTGAAGTACTCAGGTAAGCCTGTATTCGCGATGGAAACAGCCACCGTGCACCCTCTTCAGGCATTTGCCGACCTCATAACAATAGAGGAATACAAGACTGTGAAGCGTCCTAAGGTAGTGCTGACATGGGCTCCCCACTGTCGTGCTTTGCCACAGGCTGTGCCTAACTCGTTTGCACAGTGGATGAATGCCGCTGACGTGGATTTCGTCATCACACAGCCAAAGGGCTATGAACTGGATCCAAAGTTTGTGAAGGACTCCATTGTGGAGTATGATCAGAAGAAGGCTTTCGAGGGTGCAGACTTCATCTATGCGAAGAACTGGAGTTGCCCTGGAGTGAGCAATCCTGCTGACTATGGAAAGATTCTGCCTGTGGAGAATGCCGAGTCATGGACAGTAGACACAGAGCACATGAGTTGGACCAACAACGGAAAGTTCATGCACTGTCTGCCAGTAAGACGCGGTCTTATCGTTACAGATGATGTGATAGAGAGTGAAAACTCCATCGTGATACCCGAAGCTGCCAACCGTGAGATATCTGCTCAGGTTGTCATCAAGCGTATGTTGGAGTCTCTATAAGAGAATTTTGGAAAAGAAAATATAAATACATACTACGGCACAATAATAGTCTTCTGACATATGCCGTCGTATGTATTTATTTTTATGTTAAGAGTGTCGTTCTTGTGAAAGCCGTCAAGCGGAACACTCGCATATGTCATGGTCTTATAATATTCAGGCACTCCATTCTGACCGTGCAGCAGAGTGAGATTATAAGACTTGTATGCAGCGCCTGAGGCTTGCTGTCTGCTTGAGACTGCCATACCCAATGACTGGCTGGTCTGATCATCACTGTCGGCAACTCCCTCCATGAGATAAAAACCGAGGTTAAGGTATTTACCGTTGGCACTTGTCCACACGGAACTGAATACCACAGGGTCGGTCAATATATCAAGAATACTTCCCTCAGAATGAGGACGGAGCACATAGACAGACTTTATCCCACGAAGAGGCGCTTTCTTCGTCGTAGACTCATTATAATAGGCAAGAACCCTATATGTAGTGTCAGGTTTCGCTCCCTTTATCTCCACAGGACTTGTTATCGTATATTCTGCATCCTCATCGGTAACAAACGACACTGCCTTTCCTTGGCTGTCAGTGTTAAGCATAGAGAATGCCGAAGTCATATACGAATAGTCACCGTCGCCAGTATCGTAACTGTCGACAGAACAACCGACGACGAGCATTACCATAATGACAGACAACAGGAGATACGAGAAGCTAAACTTTGACATTATTATAATTATAATATATACTTACTTGTCTATAGCCTTAAGATAATTGCGCAACGGGTTGGCATACATATTGAGCATCTTGTCCTTGAGGAAAGCCTCATCCTTGTCGGCAATCTTTATCTTTGCCAACTGTTTCTCTATGTATGCATCAAAACGAGCCTTGTCCTCTGCAGTATAATGACTGGCATTGGCACTGTCTCCATTCAGCTCGTCGAGGGCAACATAGTTGTTGGGATAGATTTCATAACCGGCATGAATATCCCTATCCATCCTGCGTGCCACCTCCTGATAGAACTCATTGCCCTTGAGGTCTGCCAATTCATCAAGCCAAGCATTGATACAGGGTGCACATCTATAATGTATGCGCCCCTTATATCCACGTATTCCCACCTTCATGTTGTCGAGGTCATCCTGACGCGACTTCTTGAAAGCTGGATTGTCACGCTTCATCTGAAACTCCTTTGCCTTGAGATAATCACATGGGTCATACTCATAACTGATGGTCAGCGGAGCTATGTTCAAATCCTTAAGACGCTCCACAGGCGAACCCTCACCACCGAGAGCAAGCATCTTGAGTACAGACTCCTGAGTACGGTCATTGGAGTCCTTAGCCCTACCCTCACGTTGAGCCACCCACACATTCTCCTTTTTCTCGTTCACGGCAAAGTGTATATATTCACTCATATGTTGCGAACTGCGCAATATGTCGCGTGATGAGAGAGAACGGCGCACAGTAAATGCTCGGTTGAGTCTTACCATTGTGCGTATCCACGGATAGATGAGGAGATTGTCGCCAATGGCTATCTCACAAGTGGTGGCAGCACCATCCTTTATCAGTTCATAGTCGAGTATGGCTGAATCGAGTACAATGTCGCGGTGGTTGCTCACAAACGTATAGCGATGGTCATAGGAATTGCACTTCGGCATCTCGAAAGTACAACCGTCAGAACATTTCCTCAACAGATAGGCTATGGCAGGTTTCATGAAGCGTTTCTGGAAACCAAGAGTCGTCTTCAGTCCCACAAAACTCATCTTAATCAGACCACGCAACAACGTTTGCGGAAGCCATGGAGCAAAGCCCTTCAGAATAATCCGGAACTGGCGGTCAGCAAGCAGGCTATCGAGAGCCTGAGGCATTTCTTCATCAGAGAAGGGTCTGATATCGTCAAAATCGGAAAGTGTTGCCATACTCGTGTATATGATTTATATTCAGCAAAGGCTGGTAATTATTTCTGCAATTGGTTTTCCACTATCTCTGACAGCACTTCCTTGATGTCAAGTCCTGCTGCGCGCACCTGCTGCGGGATAAATGAAGTGGCAGTCATGCCTGGGGTAGTGTTAATCTCAAGCATATTGATCTTGTCACTGCCGTCAGCATTCTTAGAGATGATGTAGTCCACACGGATGATGCCATTGGCATGCAGAATGTCATAGATGCGACTTGTCTGCTCTGCCACCTTCCCGGCGGTAGCTGGAGCAAGGCGTGCCGGAGTGATTTCCTCCACCTGACCATTATATTTTGCATCATAGTCGAAGAACTCGTTGCTTGTCACCACCTCAGTAGCTGGCAACACGATGGACTTGTCCTTTGTCTTGTATACTCCCTGGGATATTTCAGTGCCATCAAGGAAAGCCTCTATCATGACCTCGTCGCTCTCGTCGAAAGCAAGTTGAAGAGCCTTCTCAATGTCATCCGCGCTCTTCACCTTGCTCACACCGAAACTAGAACCGTCGGCAGCTGGTTTGATAAAGAACGGCAGACCGAAACGCTCCACAAGAGTTTCGTCAGAAGGACGCTCCTCACCTTTTCTCACAAGTACAGAGTCAGCAACATTGACACCGAATGTACGAAGATAGTTGTTAAGGGCAAACTTGTCGAAAGTCAGAGCCTCCACAAGTACACCGCTTGTAGAATAAGGAATATGAAGCAGTTCGAAATATCCCTGCAACACACCGTTCTCACCCGGTGCACCATGCACTGTGATATAGACATAATCAAAGACTTGCTTCTCGCCATCCTGCTGATAGGAGAAATCATTGAGGTCTATAGATGCACGTTTCTCGTCGTCAAGATGCACCTGCCAGTCGAGACCACGTGTCTCAACAATTTTCACATCATAGCGTTCTTTGTCGAAGAACGAATATAATCCTGCGCCAGAGCGCATGGATACATCATGTTCGGAGGAATCACCTCCACAAACAATAGCTATTCTCTTTTTCATATCATAAATGTATCTTTCGTGGTACCTTTCACATAACCACGCCATTTCTCAAGCAGAGAGCTCAAGTCTGATGGCAATTCCGATGTGAAGTCCATTTGTTTACCTGTCTTGGGATGCACAAATCCGAGCGTGCGTGCGTGCAATGCCTGTCGTGGACAGAGATTGAAGCAGTTTTGTATGAATGCCTTGTAGGTGCTGCTACGCTCACCACGGAGTATCTCCATTCCGCCATAACGCTCGTCAGCAAACAGCGGATGACCTATATGGCGCATATGGGCACGGATCTGATGGGTGCGGCCTGTCTCGAGGATACACTCCACGAGGGTGACATAACCAAAACGCTCTATCACACGATAATGGGTAACAGCCTCCTTGCCTATGCCCGAGTCGGGAGACGTGACTGTCATTCTGAGTCTGTCCTTGGGGTCGCGGGTGATATTACCCTCTATGCGTCCTTCGTCCTCCACAAAGTGTCCCCAGACGAGAGCCTCATAGGAACGGTGGGTAGTCTTATTGAAGAACTGTGCACCGAGCGAAGTCTTTGCCATAGGAGTCTTTGCCACTACAAGGAGTCCTGAAGTATCCTTGTCAATACGGTGCACAAGTCCCACCTCAGGGTCGTTGGGATCATATGAAGGAACATCACGCAGGTAATAAGCGAGTGCATTCACCAGCGTACCGGTAAAATTACCTACACCAGGATGCACCACAAGTCCTGCAGGCTTGTTTATCACCATCACGTCATCATCTTCATAGACCACATCCAAAGGAATGTTCTCCGGAAGTATTGACGTGTCATGGCGTGGACGGTCAAGCATAAGCGTAACCACATCACCTGCCCTTACCTTATAATTACTCTTTACAGGGCGATCGTTGACATGCACATAACCGGCATCGGCAGCTTTCTGTATGCGATTGCGCGAAGAGTGCTGCAGTTTCTCTACCATGAACTTATCCACTCTGACAGGTTCCTGATGAGGATCTGCCACAAGTCGGAAATGTTCATAGAGCTGCCCCTGCTCGTCATCGGCAAGCTCTTCTATAAAGTCTTTTGATTCGTTTTCTATCATGGGATTTCCACAAAGTCGTCTACATCTCCGTCATCGGTAGAGAACTCGTCAACAACATCCATCTGAGAGTTGACGAAATCAGCACTGTCTTCTTCCGATGCCATACCGCTACCCGCTTGCAGGACAATCTCCACATCCACTGGTATACGGTCACCTGCCATGACAGAACGTCCATTGACAGTGGCACCATAGACCCAATCTTTCTCGCCGTCGACATACTGTGGCGTGCCAACCTTAAAGCCCATTGCCTTAAGTTTTGCCACAGCCTCACGAAGCGAACTGTTTTGTATGATATCAGGGAGAGTTATTGTTGGTGTGCGCGAAGCATTAACTATAATGGAAACCACATGACCCGGCTTCACCTTCTCGCCACTCTCTGGAGTCTGCTCAAGCACATAATCAGCAGGGAGCGACTTTACATAACCGGTGTCGGTGACAACGACAACCAGTCCTTGGCCTTCAAGCATACGGCGTGCTTCTACCATAGACTTGAAACGAACCTCTGGAACAACTACGGCTTTGCCATGTTTGGTATAAACATCAAGACCAATCCACGCAGCACCGATAAGCACCACTACAACAACTATCATGGCAAGAATGTTACCCCAGAAATAGTTGTCACGAAGTTTTTTAATGATTTCCGTTAAGTTCATAGCAATAGTCAGAAGAAAGCGTCCTCACCATTCCCTTAAACGCAAAAAGCAGCTTTCAGACTATAATAGACTGATGCTGCTTTTGTCGCTGTAAAGGACGCCGATAACGGAAATAATGTTATTTACCGTGATTCTCGTCTGAAACAGTAAGTTTCTTGCGACCACGTGCACGACGGTTAGCCAATACGCGGCGACCGTTCTTTGTGGCCATTCTCTCGCGGAAGCCATGCTTGTTAACGCGGCGACGGTTGTGCGGCTGGAATGTTCTTTTCATTTTCTTATTATTTTTATATATGTTATTACACAAGAAAAGTGGAAATGACTTAACAATCACTCCAATTTGGAATGCAAAATTACTCTTTTCTTTTGAAATAACCAAGAATTATTCCCCTTTTACACACTTTTTCTTGTTTTTCAGCATATTTGCGGAAGATAATTCGTAACTTTGCACATGTTATGCGAGTAAAATAAACAATAACAAAACATACAAACTTTAAGAAAATGATTGGTTCACAAGACATCAAAAAAGGCACATGCATCCGTATGGACGGATATATATGGGTATGTATTGACTTCCAGCACATCAAGCCTGGTAAGGGAAACACCGTAATGCGCTGTAAGTTCAAGAATGTGGTTGACGGCCGTGTAATCGAGCGCACATGGAACGTAGGTTTCAAGCTTGAGGACGTGGTTATCGAGCACCGCGACTACCAGTATCTGTATCAGGAGGGTGAGGACTTCATCTTCATGAACCTCGAGACTTACGAGCAGGCTCCTATCGCTAAGGATCTTATCTCAGGCGTAGAATTCATGAAGGAGAGCGACACTGTGACTGTTGTCAGCGACACTACTGACGGCACTGTCCTCTATGCAGAAATGCCTATCAAGACCAACCTGAAGGTGACACACAGCGAGCCTGGCATCAAGGGCGACACCGCTACCAACACCCTCAAACCAGCAACACTGGAGACAGGTGTTGAAATCCGTGTTCCTCTGTTCATCAACGAGGGTGACACTATCACTGTTGACACTCGCGACGGTAGCTACGTAGGAAGAGTAAAGGCATAATGCGCTTTTCTGTTGTCGTCCCCGTATTCAACCGTCCCGATGAAGTGAACGAGTTGTTGGAGAGCCTGACAAAGCAGACTCTCAAGGATTTCGAGGTCATTATCGTAGAGGACGGAAGTAGCATCCCATGCAAGGATGTATGTTCAAAATACGACGACAGACTACACATTATTTATATATATAAGGAAAACTCCGGACCCGGACAGAGTCGCAACTGCGGCGCTGAACGGGCTTCCGGAGATTTTTTATTGATACTAGACAGTGATGTAGTACTGCCTACGGGATATATACAGGCAATGGCAGATGAACTTGACCGCGAGGATGCCGATGCTTTTGGAGGTCCTGACAGGTCGCACCCGTCATTCACCTCTGTGCAGAAAGCCATCTCCTACTCCATGACTTCATTCTTCACCACAGGAGGCATACGAGGAGGCAAGAAGAAACTCGACAAGTTCTATCCTCGCTCATTCAACATGGGTATACGAAAGTCTGTATATCAGAAGCTTGGCGGATTCTCCAAGATGCGATTTGGCGAGGACATAGACTTCTCCATAAGGATATTCAAAGGTGGCTACAGATGCCGTCTGTTTCCTGAAGCATGGGTATGGCATAAACGTCGCACTGACTTCCGCAAGTTCTTCCGACAGGTGTACAACTCAGGTATAGCACGCATAAATCTCTACAAGAAATATCCTGAGTCACTGAAACTTGTACATATGCTGCCAGCAGTATTCACTTTGGGCACAGCAATGTGCATCATAGGAACGATTCTCAGCATAGCGACCTTAATCCCGTTGTTGCTTTACTCCATCATCATCGCCATAGACTCATCCCTACGAAACAAGAGTCTGAAGGTGGGACTACTGAGCATACCTGCTGCATTCGTGCAGTTGACAGGCTACGGCACAGGATTTATCAACGCATGGTGGAAGAGGTGTGTCATGGGCAGGGACGAATTTTCTGCATTCAACAAGACATTCTATAAATAAGCAATTACCATGGGAAGCCTTGCCATAAACCAATGGGCAGAAGAGGACCGTCCGCGAGAGAAACTGCGCGATAGAGGTCCTGAGGCTTTGACAAAAGCTGAACTGCTAGCTATTCTCATTGGTTCGGGAACTCCCAAGAAAAGTGCAGTGGAACTCATGCAGGAGGTGCTCAATGATTGCAAAGGTAATCTCAACACGCTCGGCAAGATGAATATACGCGACTTGATGGGATATACTGGCATAGGAGAAGCAAAGGCCATCACCATACTTGCCGCCTGCGAGCTCGGCAAGCGTCGGCAACTGGAAAAGGCAGCCGACAGAGAAGACTTAAGTTCTGCGACGGCAATATACGAGTATATGCACAGTCGCTTACAGGACAAAGAGATAGAAGAAGCATGGTGTCTACTGATGACACGAAACTTCAAACTGATACGCGACTTCCGACTGTCACAAGGAGGACTGACAGAGACAGCAATGGATGTCAGGATGATAATCAAGGAAGCACTGCTATGCAATGCCACAGTAGTAGCCATCTGCCACAACCATCCGAGTGGCAACAACCAGCCAAGTCGCGACGACGATCGCATCACGTCGACAGTAAACAAGGCATGCGAAACAATGAGGATATTTTTCCTCGACCATGTAATAGTGACCGACGGTGACTACTACAGTTACCGTGAAAACGGAAAGATATGACAATAGAAGAAAAGAACAACATAGAATCAAGAATCGTCGACGTACTGAAGACCGTCTACGACCCTGAGATTCCTGTAGACATATATAATCTCGGACTTATCTATAACATCGACCTGCATGATGACGGCACACTCGAGGTCGACATGACATTGACAGCTCCTGGTTGCCCTGCTGCAGACTTTATCATGGAGGACGTAAGACAGAAACTCGACAACATCAATGGAGTGACAACAGCAAATGTCAACCTTGTGTTTGAACCAGAATGGGACAAGTCAATGATGTCGGAAGAGGCGAGAGTAGAACTTGGTTTTGACTAATCGATAGAAACATAACATATTGAAACCGATATATTTCATATCCGACGCACACCTCGGTTCTCTTGCCGTCAGTCATCGTCGCACACAAGAGCGACGACTGGTTCGTTTCCTTGACTCTATAAAGGACAAGGCATCTGCCGTCTATATGCTCGGCGACATGTTTGACTTCTGGTACGAGTGGAAACAAGTCGTTCCAAAAGGTTATACCCGTTTCCTCGGCAAACTGTCTGAACTTACGGACATGGGCGTGGAGGTACACTACTTCACTGGCAACCACGACATATGGGCATATGACTACTTGGAACAGGAATGTGGTGTTACTATACATTATGAACCGCTGACGACAGAAATCTACGGCAAACTCTTTCTCCTCGCTCATGGTGACGGAATGGGCGATCCTGACAAGTCGTTCAAACTCATACGTAGCGTATTCCATAACAAAGTATGCCAATGGATGTTCTCCCATCTTCTGCACCCCAACTTTGCCATGAAGGTAGGACTGACATGGGCTAAGCATAGTCGTCTGAAGCGAAAGGACGGACAAGAACCTCCTTATATGGGTGAGGACAAGGAGCACTTGGTGCTCTTCACTAAGGAATATATGAAAACTCACAAGGATATAGACTTCTATATCTATGGCCACCGCCACATCGAACTCGACCTCATGCTCACGTCGAAGACTCGCATGATGATTCTCGGCGACTGGATTACACAGTTTACCTATGCCGTCTGGGATGGAGAGAACATGTTCATGGAGAACTACATAGAGGGAGAAAGCAATCCTTAATGACCATCACATAGCCAATGGCTATATATCCATATAAAAGTAACAATCCATTCTACATGGTTCACATGTGAATGGATTGTTACTTTTATATAAAATATCAAACTATAAAAGCTCAGGCAAACGATAGAGCCCCACTCCATTGCTTCCCTTTATCAATATGCAATGATTCTCTGGATGCTTTGACTTGATAGCCTCTTCTACAGCCTCCACATTCGGGAATATAGCAAATGATGTTTTTGTCTTGCCAAACTCCTCACCTACGAGCCACACAGTCTGCATGTCCGTAGCCTCAAGCATGTCCACAATCTTTTGGTGTTCACTTACTGACACCTCTCCCAGTTCACGCATATCACCAAGGATAGCCATCTTTGGTTTATTGACATCCAACTTACTGAAATCTTCTATCGCGGCAGCCATACTCGTAGGGTTGGCATTATAAGCATCCACTACAAGACTGTTAGTGGCAGTCACCACAAGCTGTGATCTATTGTTGCTCGGCAGATAATTCTCCAGTGCCGACTTTATCTTCCCGTCATCCACCCCGAAGTGTCTGCCCACAGTAACTGCAGCAAGCACATTAGGAAGGTTATACGTTCCTATCAGGTGAGTCGCAATAAGCAGCCCATCATCAAGGCGCACATTGAGATAAGGAGTACAACTCTCCACATGACCATCTACATAAGCAATAGTCTCTATGCCTCTCTCTGAAGCCATCTGCACAAGGTCAGCATCATGCATATTGAGGAAAACCTTCTTGCCGCGCTGTTGGAGGTTGTCATAGAGTTCTCCCTTCGTACGCTTCACACCTTCAAAACTTCCAAATCCCTGCAAATGCGCACGTCCCACATTTGTGATAAGTCCACAGGTAGGTTCGGCAGTTTCCACAAGAGTTTTAATGTCACCAGGATGACTTGCGCCCATCTCCACCACGGCAATCTCATGCACTGCAGTAAGGCGAAGCAATGTCTTCGGCACACCAACATCATTATTGAAGTTACCCTGAGTAAACATCACGTTATATTTCGCACTGAGCACAGCCGAAACCAGTTCCTTTGTCGTTGTCTTTCCATTAGTTCCTGTAATACCTATCACGGGGATATTAAATCTTCGTCTATGCTCACGCGCCATATCCTTCAATGTCTGAAGCACGTCATCCACAAGGATTATCCTGTTGTCCTCCACATCGGCAAACAGCATCTTGTCATCCACCACAGCATAACTGCAACCCTTCTCAAGGGCAGCGAGTGCAAACTTGTTTCCATCAAACGATGCGCCTTTCAAAGCAAAGAATACCGAACCGTCAGGACAGTTTCTGCTGTCGGTGGTATAACATCCCTGCTTTGCATACAATTCATAGATTTCTTCGATTGACATCACTAATATATTTTTCGAGTTGCACAAAATTACAAACAATTATTCTACGGGACAACGAAAGACAACAAAAATATTGTCATGTAAAGATTGCAATATCTGATATTATTAGTAATTTTGCACATGATGTCACAGATAGAAATACCATACATCACTCTTCACGGAGAAAAGTACTGTTTCCCTGAGCCTCAGGTCATGGGAATACTCAATGTCACCCCCGACTCTTTCTTTGCAGGAAGCAGGAAGCAGACGGAGAAAGACATTGCACAACGCACAAATGAAATCATCAGCCAAGGGGCCACGATGATCGACATTGGTGCCTGCTCCACACGTCCTGGTTCACAGCCAGTTTCGGAAGATGAAGAGATGGAGCGTTTGAGAAAGGCTCTTGTCATTGTTCGCCATGAGCAGCCAGATGCCATACTGTCGGTAGACACATTCCGTCCCAATGTGGCAAAGATGGGTGTGGAGGAGTTTGATGTAGACATCATCAACGACGTATCCGAAGGTTGCGAAGAAATGTTCCGCCTGACTACAAACCTCCAAGTGCCTTACATTCTCATGTCTACAGGTGCCACCACCGAAGACGTAAAGACACTGTTTGTTGACAAGACTAAAGAACTCAATGATCTGGGATGTGACAACATCATCCTCGACCCTGGTTACGGATTCGGCAAAGACATTGACCAAAACTTCAGCATAATGAAGCGCCAACAGGAGTTGCGCATATCGCACTACCCCATGCTCGTCGGCATCAGTCGCAAGCGCATGATTTGGCAACTGCTCGGCACTACTCCCGATGAAGCCCTCAACGGCACATCAGTGGTCAACACCTACGCACTGCTTCAGGGTGCCGACATTCTTAGAGTGCACGACGTGAAGCAGGCTATGGAAACAATCAAGATTATAGCAAAATGTTCTTGAACTTCGGAATAAAGGATGCCATAGACATCATTCTCGTGGCTCTGTTGCTCTATTATGCATACAGGGTCATGAAGGCGTCGCGCTCGCTCTACGTCTTCACGGGCATTGTGGTGTTCGTACTCATATGGCTCATCGTCAGCCAGATTCTTGAGATGCGCCTGCTAGGAGGCATCATGAGCCAGTTGATAAACGTAGGTGTCATCGGTCTCATCATCCTCTTTCAGGAAGACATAAGAAGGTTTCTCTACAGTCTCGGTTCCCATCACCGTGTGAGACGCTTCTCCCACATGCTCGGCATCGGTTCGAAAGAAGAATCCATGAGCAAGGAGTCGATAATGCCTATCGTCATGGCATGCCTCAACATGGCGCGTCAGAAGACGGGAGCCCTCATAGTGATAGAGAAAGGCATCAATATCGACGACGTGGTGGAGACTGGCGACATCATCGATGCTCGCATCAACCAACGCCTCATAGAGAACATCTTCTTCAAGAACTCACCGCTCCATGATGGAGCACTCATCATCTCCAAGAAACGCCTCAAGGCTGCAGGTTGCATCTTGCCTGTGGCACACGATATGGACATACCGAAAGAATTCGGTCTTCGCCACCGTGCCGCCATGGGCATATCGCAGAGCAGCGATGCCCTTGCCATCGTGGTGTCAGAGGAGACAGGCCGCATCACAGTGGCAAAAAACGGAAAGTTCAGAGTAAGACTCTCCGCAGAAGAATTGGAAAGCATATTGACAGAGAATTAATATAAACAATGGATTTACTAGAAAAGATTTGCATGCGTGCCAAGAGTAACAGGCAACGCATCGTGCTCCCGGAAGCTACCGAGGAGCGTACACTTCGTGCCGCCGACAAGGTTCTTGCCGACAATTTGGCTGACCTCATCCTTATCGGAAACAAAAAGGAGATTATGGATCTGGCTGCCAAGTGGGGTCTCTCTCACATTGACCAGGCCACACTCATCGACCCGCTCGACAACCCAAAGAGCGAGGAGTATGCCGCTCTGCTCACTGAACTGCGCAAGAGCAAGGGTATGACCATCGAGAAGGCTCGTGAACTGGTGAAGAATCCTCTCTATTTGGGATGTATGATTATCAAGACAGAAGAGGCTGACGGACAAATTTCTGGTGCTCTTTCCACCACTGGCGACACTCTGCGCCCTGCACTTCAGATCATCAAGTGCGCCCCTGGCGTTTCTTGCGTGAGCGGTGCAATGCTTGTGCTCACACATGAGCAGCAGTATGGCGAAAACGGCATCGTTGTCATGGGCGACGTGGCTGTAACCCCTAATCCTACAGCTGACCAGCTGGCACAGATTGCCTACACCACATGTCAGACAGCAAAGAGCGTGGCAGGATTCTCTGATCCTCACGTTGCCATGCTGAGCTTCTCTACAAAGGGTTCTGCCAAGGATGCCATCGACAAGGCTACAGGCAAGAGCGTATATATCATCGACAAAGTGGTGGAAGCCACAAAGATTGCAAAGGAGCGCTATCCTGACATGAAGGTTGACGGAGAACTGCAGGCTGACGCAGCCCTCGACCCTGCAACAGCAGCAAAGAAGGCACCTGGCAGTGAAGTGGCAGGTAAGGCAAACGTGCTCGTAGTGCCAAACCTCGAAGTGGGCAACATCGGCTACAAGCTCGTGCAGCGTCTTGGCGGTGCTACTGCCATCGGTCCTATCCTTCAGGGTATAGCACGTCCTGTGAACGACCTCTCACGCGGTTGCTCTGTAGACGACATCTACTACATGGTTGCAATCACAGCCTGCCAGGCTATGGATGCAAAGGACGCATAAGGCATCATAAACAACATAACGACAAACAAAACAACGACAATGAAGATATTGGTATTGAACTGTGGTAGCAGTTCCATCAAATACAAACTCTACAACATGGACGACCACTCTGTGATGGCTGCCGGTGGCGCCGAGAGAATCGGTCTTGACGAGAGTTTCGTGAAGGTTACCTTGCCTAACGGCGAGAAGAAGAAGATTATGCACGACATGCCTGAGCACAACGAGGGCGTAAATTTCGTGCTAAGCTTGCTCACCGACCCTGAGTTGGGAGCTATCAAGTCACTCGACGAGATTGATGCTGTAGGCCATAGAGTGGTGCAGGGTGGTGACAAGTATTGCGAGAGCGTCATCGTAGACCAAAGCGTGGAAGACGGTATCGAGGAACTTTGTGACCTCGCACCTGTGCACAACGCTGGTCACCTGAAGGGTCTGAAGGCTGTAGACAAGAATATGCCTGGCACTCCTCAGGTATGCGTCTTCGACAATGCCTTCCATTCTACTATGCCAGCAAAGGCATTCCTCTATGCCATCCCTTACAATCTCTACGAGAAATATCATGTGCGCCGCTACGGTTTCCACGGCACTTCTCACCGCTACGTGTCACAGCGCGTATGCGAGATGCTCGGCCGTGACATCAAGACTCAGCGCATCATCACCTGCCACATCGGCAACGGTGCGTCAGTAAGCGCTGTGCAGTATGGCAAGTGTATTGACACCTCTATGGGTCTCACTCCATTGGCTGGCGTTATGATGGGTAGCCGTTCTGGAGATATCGATCCTTCAGCCGTGACTTATCTCATGGAGAAACTCGGCAAGAAGCCACAAGAGATGGCAGACTTCCTTAATAAGGAGAGCGGCGTGCTCGGCATCTCCGGCGTAGGTTCTGACATGCGCGACGTGGAGAATGCTGCCAATGAAGGCAATGAGCGCGCACGTCTTGCCCTTGACATGTATGCATACAGAATCAAGAAGTATATCGGTGCTTATGCTGCCGCCATGGGCGGTGTCGACATCATCGTATGGACAGCCGGTGTAGGTGAAAATCAGATTGGCATGCGTATGGACACTTGCGAGGGTCTGGAATTCCTCGGTGTGAAGATGGATGCAGAGGCAAACAATGTGAAGGGCGAGGAAGCCATCATCTCTGCTCCTGACTCAAAGGTCACAGTCTGCGTTGTTCCTACCGATGAAGAACTCGTCATTGCCAAGGACACTCAGGAACTGTTGCTGAAGAGAAAGTAAGAAAACAGAAAACTATAATGAAGCAAAAAGAGGGCGTGTCTAATTTGACACGCCCTCTTTTTGCTTATCAGTCGGGGTGAGGCGACTCGAACGCCCGACCCCTACGTCCCGAACGTAGTGCGCTACCAACTGCGCTACACCCCGTAAGCTCATGCAAAGTTACAACAAAAGCATTAAACGAGCAAATTATGCTCGAGAGTTTTTCGTATAAAGCAAAGTATAACAAAAAAGTGCCTTGGAGCACCTACCATATGCTATGCAGGTATCCCAAGACACTTAAGAATGAAAACCAATCTGCCTTTTTCAGGCAATTAAAACTAACTACTAATATTTATCTAACAATAAACATCTTGCCACAATGCTGTGCTATAGTTGCAGTGCAAAGTTACTGCATCCCACAAATACTCATAGCCACAATCTTAACCGTTAGTGACACTATTCTGCCTTTCAATGATTTCAAGACACATACGGGTGTTATGGTAAGGACATTTCCAAAATCCGGCATGGTCGTCACGCAAGTTTGGCGTACCTACGGACGATACGCTCCAATACCATTCGCCATGTTCGGTGTCCACGAGATAAGTCTTTATATAGTCATAGCACTTCAGCGCACGCTCCATATATGCCCTACTCTCTTCGCCATTGGTGTGCATCGCCATGTTCATCTCACCGATGACACATTCACACTGCACCCACCAGTCACGTTCTGTGGTGGTATGACCATCACTCTTCCAGCGTTCACCCGTCATAGATCCGTCACTGTTGAGTCCCTCTTCCGAAGCATCCGCTATGCGCTTCACGATGGGAGCCAGTCGGGCTGTAAGGGCTGCATTGCCCAAGACATCAGCAGTCTCATCAAGGAGCCATGATGCCTCTATGTCGTGACCGAAACTCTCTATATCACGACGTCCCTGCCACTCGGTATTGAAGAAGAGGTCGAGGTGACCAGTCTCAGGATTGAGCAATTTGTCGGTGAATACATCCACGAGATGCATTATTTGTCGATGCAGTCCCTCGTCTTTCCACACACGATAGAGATTGGTGTAGGGTTCGATGACATGCAGGTGGGTGTTCATCGTCTTGTCGCAATTCTCGTCCTTGTCGCTAAGGCGCATGTCGCCTATCGGTTGCCAGTCGCGTGTCAAAGCCTCATGGTAACCACTATTGACAGCATCGAAGGCATGCGCCTCAAGACTGCGGTAGAGGTCAATGGCAGCCTGCAGCGACTGCACATCGCCCGTGGCACGGGCATACTCCGAAAAACCGTAGATGGCAAAACCTATGGCATAGGTCTGCTTCTTCGTGTCGAGAGGATTGCCGTCAGCATCTACCGACCAATAGACACCTCCAAAGTCCTTGTCAATGAAGTGAAGGAGCATGTAGTCGCGCGCCCATGTCGCCATGTCGAGATATTCCTTGCGATGCAGCACTCTATAGGCAGCGGAAAACGACCACAGTATGCGGGCATTGAGGATAGCTCCGCGTGGAGCATCGGGATGGATGTTTCCTTCACCATCCTGTCTACCATAGAAGCCACCGCGATGGCGGTCTACCATCACAGTGCTCCAGAAAGGCAGTATGTTGTCTTCGAGCAGACGGCGAGCGTCTGCCGCAAATGTTTGACTATCCATTGTGGCGGTTCTTTTCTATCAGCTGCATAATGTTCTTCACCGATGTCTCCGAGCGGTAGCCGTCCTCAGGAGTGTTCATGCAGTAGTCCACAAGTCGGTCTATGGTACTTGTTGCCACGTGCATGCGAGTGTCGGAAGAAGCATAGTAGATATACACTGTGCCGCCTTCGGTAGCTATCCATCCGTTGGAAAATACCACATTCATCACATCACCGATATATTCCTCGCCCTGAGGCACGATGAAGAATCCGCCGGGATTTGCTATCACCTGAGTAGGATCTTCCAATGATGTCATATACATGTAGAGTACATAGCGCAAACCGCACGCCGTATTGCGCACACCGTGGGCAAGATGGAGCCAACCTCTGTCGGTCTTTATTGGTGCAGGACCTTCGCCATTCTTCACTTCGGTTATGGTGTGATAGTGGCGCTCATTGATAATTTTCTCGTCTTTTACTTCCGCATTGGTGATGTCATCGACAAGAGCCCAACCAATGCCACCGCCAGAACCTGTGTCTATGAATCCATCCTGTGGACGGGTGTAGAAGGCATATTTGCCATCGACAAACTCAGGATGCAGCACCACATTACGTTGTTGGCTGCGAGTCTTCAGGTCAGGCAGGCGCTCCCATGTCTTCAAGTCTTTGGTGCGCGCTATGGCGGCAGTAGCTGTTGCTGCAGAGAGGTCACCGGGCTGACTATCGTCGTGACGCTCGGCGCAGAATACGCCATATATCCATCCGTCCTCATGTTGTGTGAGTCGCATATCATATACATTAGTAGCAGGAACAGTATCCTCAGGCATCACTACGGGTTCATCCCAGAAGCGGAAGTTATCAATGCCATTGTCGCTCTCAGCCACAGCAAAGAATGACTTGCGGTCAGCACCCTCCACACGCACCACGAGAAGGAATTTTCCGTCCTTATAGATGGCACCCGAATTGAGTGTGGCATTCATCATGATGCGCTCCATGAGATAAGGATTGGTAGACTCATTGAAGTCATAGCGCCACTCGAGCGGAGTGTGGTCAGCAGTGAGAATCGGGTTCTCATAGCGCACATAGATACCGTTGGAATGCTTTACTGGGTTATTCTTCTTGGTGAGCAACGCCTCGTGTGCGCTGCGAAGTTCTTTTTCTCTTGTCTTAAAGTTATTCATGTCTATTGTGTTGTCGTTTCCTAACATTTACACTTATCGTCTATTTCGCCGTTCTGGCAATGTCATTCACAAACAAAGTTCTTTCATCTGCATGAAAGCGACGGAAGTCGTCCTCCGACACCTTACCGGGAGCTGCCATATAGTTTTCTTCAGGCTGGTCCCACGCATTGCGCCACAAGAGCACATAGCAGAGGGGATAGTCTTTGAGCATGGGTAGCAACACTTGGGTAAACCATGTCGGATCGGGCACATTGTTGTATCCTGTCTCGGTCAGGGCAATGAGTTTACGATGCTTCTCCCCCACTTGCTTCATCACATCAAGTTCCGAACGCACCCACTGCTGATATTGTGCATTATTGGGTTCACGCTGATAGATGTCAATGCCGAGCATGTCGACCACGTCGTCACCAGGATAGTATTTCTCATAATGCTCCACTGTCTCCGTCTGGTCAGCGAGATTGGGCGAGTAAGCCCACACGATGTTGCTGCCACCGCGACGCATTATATATTTATACGTGTAGCGGTAGAGTTGTTTGTATTGATCCACTGTGCAACGGGTATCACCCCACCAAAACCATGCTCCACTCATCTCGTGCCACGGACGGAATATGACGGGAACGAGTTGTCCGTTGCTGGTACGCAACGAAGCAATGAAGTCTGCCACTGTCTTCAGCCAAGAATCAAACTGCATGTGGAGCTTTCCGCCAGGCAATATTTTGCTTACAACATCGCCTGTCGGGTCCCACGCATTTTTGCCCGTAACGGGATTATTAGGATGCCAACTCAGAGTGACGATGCCACCTCGCTCATGCTGTGCTATAATCTCACGGCGTATGCGGTCAAATGGCACTCCGTCGAGATTGGCGTCCTTACCCAACTCAATGTCACCGAGATCGAATCCCATTACGGCAGGATAGTCTCCACAGACTTCCTTGACGTCAGAGCGACCTTCGTCCCATTTCCACGAGCAACCATAAACAGGATCATCCTGATGGCCTATCATCACACCTTGCTTCTGCAATGCCGCAAGGCGGTTTATAAGTCTTATGGCAGGTTTGCGGGATGCACCCATGACTGATGTTGCCATAGCGAGAGAAAGCACTGTCATCACCAACTTGTTTATATATGTCTTCATAAAACCTACTGTTTTGTTATCTCAAATACACGGCTCGCATAGTCGCCGTCAAGTGGCATCTCCACTCCCACCTGCATAAGGAAGTCACCAGTGAAGGTCTTGCCATCGAGCGAAGAAGCCTTATCACCATGCTTCACATTGCGCTCATGGAGCACATATGTTGCCGAGGCATCAAGTCCGTCGAGTTGCAGACGAGGCATTGTCATATTGAGAAAGTTTTCTGTCTTATAGGCAAAGAGTACAGCATTCTGACGTGCATCGTCCACATACATCAGCGAAGCATAGCCCTCGCGATCGTAAGGTGACACGAGGCGATAGAGATTGCCGAGCTGAATGGTCTGACGCATGTTCTTATAGTCATTGATGGCTGTGGTGCACTGTGCCCGCTCTTCGTCAGTCATGTTGCGTGGCTGGAGTTCCATACCAAGGCGTCCGCTCATGGCAACATCGCAACGGAACTTTATTGGCATCACGCGTCCTGTCATGTGGTAAGGTGAACCAGCTATGTGCTGTGCCATGGCATTCGACGGGAAGAAATAGCTTGTACCCCACTGTATGTAGACACGTTGCAGAGCATCATTATTGTCACTTGTCCAAAACTCGTCGAAGTAAGGAAGCAATCCGTAGTTGGCACGTCCGCCACCGCTGGCACAGTCCTGAATGACTACATCGGGATACTTTGCGCGTATACGCTCCATCACCTTCACAAGTCCACGATGATAGTCCACATATAGATTCTGTTGCTTATCCATTGCGAGATACTTTGATCCGCAGTTTTGTATTGATGCATTTGCATCCCACTTTATATAGGCTATCTCAGGATACTTTGTCAGCATATCATCAACGATATTGAAGACAAAATCCTGCACCTTGGGATTTGTCATATCGAGAACAAGCTGAGTGCCGCCACGACCGAGTTTCAGTTCGCGTCCCTGTGTCTGAAGCATCCAGTCGGGATGCTTTTCGTAAAGTTCGCTCTTGGTGTTGGCAGCCTCAGGTTCAAGCCAGATGCCAAACTTTATGCCACGCTCCTTGGCAGCCTTGCAAAGAGCTTCCAGTCCTCCGGGCAACTTATTTTTGTCGACAACCCAGTCGCCAAGCGATGTGGAGTCGTTATTACGTGGATATTTGTCTCCAAACCATCCGTCGTCCATCACAAAGAGTTCACCACCCATAGACTTTATGTCGTCCATCATGTCGATGATCTTCTTCTCCGTAATGTCGAAATAGATGCCTTCCCATGAGTTGAGCAATATGTTGCGCACGGCATTGCCATTATGGAGCATTCCCTCGTGGCGTGCCCAGTAATGGAAGTTGCGGCTCACTCCGCCCATACCCTTATCGGAATAGGAAAGGGCAAGATGAGGAGTGGAGAATATCTCACCTGGAGAAAGCACATATTCCGACGACTGAGGGTCAATGCCAGCATAGACATGGTGAGTCTTGGAGTCTGCCGTGTTGACACGTATCTCATAGTTGCCGCTCCAGCAAAGTGCGGCACCGATGGTGCGTCCGCTGCGCTCCTGTGGTTTGCCGTCGAGCGAGAGCATTATCTCGGGAGCATCGCAATGAGCATTGCGCGCACCATCAGTATTACGGATGACTTTCAGTCCCGGTGTGAGCGGTTCTTGCGTAGGCACAGTTTCGGCAGCCCAGTTGCCATGCATATGGGTGAGCCACACATTACCACGGCGCAAAGTAATCTGTCCACTGTCATAGCGCTTCAGCGTAACGGCACGTTTCTCCTTATGAGAAATCTCCGTCCATGTCTCTATCACGTCTACTGTGGTGTAAGCCTTATAGAAGACTTTCACGGTGACTGGTTGTAGTTTGTCCTTCATCGTTATCACCGTCACGCGGGCATTAGCCTCATCGTGCGTCTCCACTGCATCGACGGTGAGTTCGAGATTAATGTCGCCGTTGGCATGCTTTATCTGCAAGGCAGGAAGATGGATCATATCTACCGTGCCAAAGGCGGGCATAGCAGAAAAGTTGAGATCGTCGCCAGCCTCGCTCACCTGCCATGGATTGGAAACCTTTGCTCCAAAGTAAGCCATGCGGATGTCTTCGCCCTCGTTGGCTTGGAGCAACATTGTGGTATTTGGTGTGTTCACCTCCACCTTGCCCTGCCAGGCAAAGGCAGGGGCAACGCAGAGTGCAAGCAGTGATGATGCTAAGTATCTATTCATATTCTAATGGTATTTAAATGTTATTCAAATACTATTCAAACGTTATTTCTTCACGATTCGTATGTTACCTATGCAGAAGTCTGCATTATAGGCTGCCGATGGTTGCAAGATGAGTCGCAATGTCTGCCATGAACCAGCCTGGCTGATGCCGTTGGTTGCCATCGATGCCAATGGTAAGGTAACTGTCTGCCAGTTGCCGAAGGTGTTGATGCCAGCTCCATCGGCAGGATTCCATGCCCAGTCGCTACCCCAGTTGAAGCAGAACTTCAGTCCAGTAGCGGAAGTGAGAGGATGATCCTTGGTGTTGAGTACCTCAAACTTAAGCACATAGTCATCAAGATTTTCCATCTCGCCTATGTCTATCATGTTGTAGCTAAGGTCTATCGTATTCCATGCCCATGCACCAAAATCTCCTGTGAAGTGCAGATGATTATGGCCGAGTGAAGATGTTGCTGTAGATGTAGCGTCATCGCCCTCCACCGTCACTGACACATCACCGCTGACGCTCATCGACACACCGTCGAAGTCGCCATAGAGGAGATTTGATGTAGGACGGAAAGGCAGTTCTGTAGTCTTCTGCACACCATCGCTCGTCTGCCACTGTAGGGTAACGGTGGAGTTATCGGGAGTGCCCTGTGGCACAAGCACCTTCATCGACGACTTGGTAATATCGCTGACAGTGGTCTCTTCTCCATTGACGAGCACCTTTGACTGAGAGCCGAAACCATAGACATCGAAGTTGGCACCACTCACAGTGACATAGTCGCCGGCATTGGCAAACTCATTCTCAAGTCCTCCAATGGTGAGTGTAGGGAATGGCACCACAAAGTCATAGAGTGCCGAACCGAGGTCGGTGACATATTCTATCTTATTGACAGTCTCAAACGACAATGTCTCTGGCACCCGCACATTGGCAAAGGTGGAAGCAGTGTAAGCCTCCTTGAGGTCTACTTCCACAGTGTTAAACTTCACCGAGCGCACATTATTGAGGTTTTTTCCTTCTATGCGCACCATCGTGCCTATCTCAGCTTGATTGATAGGAGTGGTGAGAGCTGTGTCACTTATATTATACACAGCCTTTATCTCAGGCGCACCTGTATTTGCAGCCTTGTCGGCAGGAGTGTAGCCGTTATTGTATTCCACGATGTTGTCGCATGCGGCAAACATCATCGGAAGCACTGCGACAGCACATGCTGCCACAAAGGTTCTGATGGAAAATATGTTCTTGTTCATAGTCGTAGTAATGATTAGTTCCAACCTGGATTGTTCTTGTCGATATACTTGTTGGTATTGATCTCCGATGCAGGCAGTGGGTAGAGCAGACAACGCTGCTGTCGCACCTTGCTCACACCTGAGTCGTCACTACCCTCAAGAGCGTTCATGGCATCGAGATAGATGCCCCAACGGATAAGGTCCCAACGGCGGTCTCCCTCGCAGGCAAACTCCTTAGCACGCTCCTCGATGATGGCAGAACGGAGTTTCTCGGTAGTATTGAGAGCACCATTGCCAGTGAGTGTTGCCTCTGTGGCATTGCTTCTTCGGCGCACCTCATTGAGATATTTCACGGCATTGTCGGCATTGCCGAGTTCTGCCTCAGCCTCAGCATAGACAAGGAGCACGTCGGCATAGCGCAGGAATGGCCAGTTGCAGTCAGCGTCCTTGATAGCATCATTGGTAACGTCGTCATACTTGGTGGTGAAAGCCAGACACTGCGAGTCCATAGAATAATAGTAACTCACTCCGTCGGCATAGATGCCTGTAGGATTGCCCACCTCATCGCCATTGAGGTTATAGCCTGTAGCCATGATGGTGTATTCCTCGTCCTTCGGATAGTAGAATCCTGAGTTTGACTGTTCCTGTGTGTAGGCACGCCAACGGTGCTTTACTCCTTTCACGATGCGCAGGTCATCATGGTCGAAGAGATCATACCAATGACGAGTGCAACCAATCCATCCTCCCTCTTGGATGAAGTCAGAACCTGTGGCAGTCTTATAGCCAGCATACTGGGTGTGAATAGCATTCTTATATGTCGCATCGCCACTCACGCTACCCACGGAGAACATGAATTCGCTAGCATTGGCATTGGCACGCTTCCACAGATTGTCATAGTCGAGGAGTTCATATGTGCCATATTCGCCGTCGATGACAGCCTTTGCCCACTGTGCAGCTTTGGCATAGAGAGCCTGAGCATCAAGATTGGTGTAGCCGTCGACAGCCTGCTTCTGCAGAGTGATGCTGCGCAGAGGAGCATAGGTCTTGCTGTCGCCACTGCCGTCATAAGCCTTGCCCGAGCGAATGGTAATGGCGGTGCCGGCAGGCATTGCTGCAGAAGCCTCGGTGGCATAGACCTTGGCAAGCAGACCTGCAGCCGTGCCGGCAGAGGCATGGCCTTCCTGCCAGTTGGAGTCTGTATTCTTATACATCAGCGTGGCTGCACTCTCGAGAGTGGAGGTGATATATTCATACACCTTGTCGATAGACTGACGTGGCTGACTAATGTTCTCATACTTGGAGTCGTTTGCCTGGATAGGAATTTCGCCATAGGCACGCACGAGGAGAAAATAGCACAATGCCTTCTGGAAACGCACCTCACCGATGAAGTTATTCTTCTGAGCCTCTGTGAGACTTGTCATCTCATTGATGCGATTCTCGGCAAGGTTGGCACGCTTGATGAGTCCATAGCAACCTTTCCACAGTGCATCGGTCACATCGCTCTCGCCCTGGAAGTTACCAGTGCCAAACTTATTGAACATCCAGTCGGGACCTGATATATAGTCGGCATCTATCTCCAGTACGCGTGGGAAATAGCCCCAACAGAACATGTCGTAGATCCACTTGCTATATACGCCTGTCACCCATGAGCTGGCAGCATCTACGCTGTCGCCCACCTTATCCTCGGTAATCTGACCGTCGGGATTCTCCTCTATCCAACTGCTGCAACTTGACATCGACAACACTGATGCGGCAGCAATGGCGAGTACGGATAATATATTCTTTTTCATTGTCCTTGTCTTATTTAAAATACAATATTCAGTCCCAAAGCAAAGCTGCGTGAACTTGGATAAGAATAGCTATCTACGCCAGGGCAAGCGGCATTGCTTCCACCGGCATTGACATCAGGGTCAAACCAACTGTAGTTGGTGATAGTGAAGAGATTGTTGGCAGTGAGCGAAAGACCAATCTTTTCAATGAACTTGAACG
>CAVCGK010000024.1:0-38996 GCA_963601795.1 bacterium
GATGGGCGATGAACGTACGTGCGATGGCTGATGAACGTACGTGCGATGGCTGATGAACGTACGTGCGTTTGACGATGAACGTACGTGCATTTTCATATTTCCATGTTTCAATCTTTTAATCTTTCAATATTTTTAAGTTGTCTATATCAACTTTTTTCTTCTTTGTCTTAAACTTTCCCCATCACTTTCTTATAGTTAGGAATAATATTTGTAATTTTGCACTTGGATAACGCTATGTGTAAAACATATTGTTGATAATTGTACTGAGAAAGTTACATATAAACAGGATAGACACAATGGATTTGAACTTACTGACCGCTATTTCCCCTATCGACGGACGTTACAGGACAAAGACTGATGCTCTCGGAGAGTATTTTTCAGAGTATGCACTCATACGCTATCGCGTGAGAGTGGAAATCGAGTATTTTATAACTCTTTGCGAGTTGCCTCTTCCGCAACTGAAAGACTTCGATAAGTCTCTCTTCTCGGCATTGCGTGCCATCTACAAGGATTTCTCCGTAGAGGATGCACAGCGTGTCAAGGACATCGAGAAGGTTACCAACCACGATGTGAAGGCTGTGGAATATTTCATCAAGGAGAAATTTGACGCCATCGGCGGACTTGATGCTTTCAAGGAGTTTGTGCATTTCGGACTTACGTCGCAGGATATCAACAACACCAGTGTGCCACTTTCCATCAAGGAGGCGCTTGCTGATGTTATCTTCCCTCAGGTGGAGGAACTCATCGCACAGCTTGATGCTTATGCTGAGGAGTGGGCAGAAGTCAGCATGTTGGCAAAGACCCATGGTCAGCCAGCTTCGCCTACACGTCTCGGAAAGGAGATAAAGGTGTTTGCCTATCGCCTTAGCCGTCAGCTCGACGAACTGAAGAAAGCTCCGCTCACAGCAAAGTTTGGTGGTGCTACAGGTAATTTCAATGCCCACCATGTGGCATATCCTTCAAATGACTGGGTAGCTTTTGCCAATGCCTTCGTTGCCGAAAAACTCGGTCTAGAGCGTGAACAGTACACCACACAGATCAGCAACTATGACTGCATGGGCTCCGTATTCGACGCTTTGCGTCGCATCAACACCATCATCATCGACCTTGACCGCGACTTCTGGATGTATATCTCCATGGAGTATTTCAAGCAGAAGATTAAGGCAGGTGAGGTAGGTTCAAGTGCCATGCCACACAAAGTAAACCCTATAGACTTCGAAAACTCAGAGGGAAATCTCGGACTGTCGAATGCCGTTTTGCAGTTCCTTGCACAGAAACTTCCTGTGAGCCGTCTGCAGCGCGACCTCACTGACTCCACCGTTTTGCGTAATGTCGGTGTGCCTTTCGGTCACACAGTGATAGCCATCCAGAGCACACTTAAGGGTCTGAGAAAACTCATCCTCAACAAGGAGAAGCTCGATGAAGACCTTGAGAACACATGGGCAGTGGTGGCTGAGGCTATACAGACCATCCTCAGACGCGAGTCTTATCCTAATCCTTACGAAGCGCTGAAGTCGTTGACACGTACCAATAAGCACATGACTAAGGAGACAATACATGAATTTATCAACGGCTTGGATGTCAGCGATGCTGTGAAAGCAGAGCTGATGGCAATAACTCCAAGCAATTATACCGGTATTTAATATATTATAATGTAAACAGCCGTGAGGCTTAAGACAACTACAACATGGATTCAGAAAAGAACTTTGAGAGCCAGGAATCGTCTACACAGAGTGTAAACGGACACCGCTATGAGCGAGTGTCACGTCCTGCAACAGGTTACAACCGTGAAAGCAACTCCGAGGGACGCACCCAGCGTCCGAGAATAGCACGCCCACGTGTGCAGCGTCGCGATGACTCAAGTTTCCGTCCATCAGGTTTCGGCATGCAGTCGGAAAATCGTGATGAACAGCAGTCTAGTTTCCGTCCACGCTACAATGGCGGTGGCTATCAGCCACGTCAGCAGCAGGAAGGCGGCTATCGTCCTCGCTATAATCAGGAGGGTGGCTATCAGTCAAACCGTAAGCCAGGCTATCAGCCTCGCCAGCAAGGTGGCTATCAGTCACGCTCACAGGAAGGTGGCTATCGTCCTCGCTACAATCAGGATGGTGGCTATCAGCCACGCCAGCAGCAGGAGGGTGGTTATCAGCCACGTCAGCAGTCAGAGGGTGGCTATCGTCCTCGTTATAATCAGGAAGGCGGCTATCAGCCACGTCAGCAGGGAGGCTATCGCAATAATTTCGGTTCGCGTCCTCAGCAGGGTGGCTACCGCAAGCAGCACACTGCAGGCTATGATCCAAATGCTAAATACAGCTTGAAGAAGCGCATCGAGTATAAGGAAACACACATCGATCCAAACGAGCCAATCCGTCTTAACAAGTATCTTGCCAATGCAGGTGTATGCTCACGTCGTGAGGCTGACGATTTCATCCAGGCAGGTGTCGTTACTGTGAATGGCGAGGTAGTGACCGAACTCGGAACAAAGGTTTTGCGCACAGACAAGGTGATGTTCCACGACCAGCTCGTCTCACTCGAGAAGAAGGTGTATGTGCTGCTCAACAAACCGAAGGATTATGTCACTACAAGCGACGATCCTCAGCAACGCAAGACTGTGATGGACCTCGTGAAGAACGCTTGTCCTGAGCGTATCTATCCTGTAGGCCGTCTTGACCGCAACACCACAGGTGTGCTCCTTCTTACCAACGACGGAGAACTGGCTTCTAAGCTGACACACCCAAAGTTCCTCAAGAAGAAAATATATCACGTGTTCCTCGACAAGAACCTCACAGCTCA
The DNA here is from genome assembly GCA_963601795.1 of bacterium. GTDB lineage: Bacteria > Bacteroidota > Bacteroidia > Bacteroidales > Bacteroidaceae > Prevotella. Next base: position 2,794 of record CAVCGK010000024.1, read on the forward strand.
TGACATGCAGCAGATTGCTGACGGCATACAGCTTGAGGATGGCGAGATACATGCTGATGCCATCGAATACTCTTCACCTACAGAGAAGAATGAGGTGGGAATAGAGATTCACAGTGGCAAGAACCGTATTGTGCGCCGTATCTTCGAGAGCCTCGGTTATCATGTCACCAAGCTCGACCGCGTGCAGTTCTGTGGTTTGACCAAGAAGAACGTGCGCCGTGGCGACTGGCGATTCCTCACCGAGAAAGAGGTAGAGATGCTCCGCATGGGCGCTTACGAGTAATTAAGAATACCTACTTACAATGGAAAATATAAAGAGAACAAAGATTGTAGACATTCTGCAGAGCACAGACTTCGGTGCGGCAGTGAATGTCAAAGGATGGGTAAGAACCCACCGTTCTTCCAAGGCGGTAGACTTCATCGCCCTCAATGACGGTTCGACAATAAAGAATGTGCAGGTTGTCGTTGATCCGGAGAAGTTTGACGCCGACATGCTCAAGAGTATAACCACAGGTGCATGTATCACTGTCAACGGTACTCTTGTGGAGAGTCAGGGACAGGGTCAGACTTCAGAGATTCAGGCTACAGAGATAGAGGTCTATGGCCTTTGCGGTGCAGACTATCCTATGCAGAAGAAGGGTCAGTCATTTGAGTATATGCGTCAGTATGCTCATATGCGTCTGCGCACAAACACCTTCGGTGCTGTGATGCGCATCCGCCACAACATGGCAATGGCTATCCATACTTATTTCCATGAGCATGGCTTCTATTATTTCAACACTCCGCTCATCACTGCAAGCGATGCAGAGGGTGCAGGCGAGATGTTCCAGGTGACAACTCTTGACCTCGATCGCGTGGCAAAGAGTGGCAAGGTGGAATATGACCGCGACTTCTTCGGCAAGAAGACCAACCTCACTGTTTCCGGTCAGCTCGAAGGCGAACTTGGTGCTACGGCTCTCGGTGCCATCTATACTTTCGGTCCTACTTTCCGTGCAGAGAACAGTAATACTCCACGCCACTTGGCTGAGTTCTGGATGATAGAGCCTGAGGTGGCTTTCATGGATCAGACAGAGTTGATGGACTTGGAGGAAGACTTCATCAAGTATTGCGTGAACTGGGCTTTGACCAACTGTAAGGACGACCTTGAGTTCCTCAACAAGATGATAGACAAGAGCCTTATCCAGACTCTCGAGTCTGTTGTTAAGGAAGACTTTGTGCGTCTCACATATACAGAGGGTATCAATATCCTCCAGGAAGCTGTCAATGGCGGCAAGAAGTTTGAGTTCCCTATCACTGGTTGGGGCATGGATCTCAGCAGTGAGCACGAGCGCTACCTCGTTGAGGAGCATTTCAAGCGTCCTGTCATCATGACCGACTATCCTGCAGAGATAAAGGCTTTCTATATGAAGAAGAATGCCGATGGCAAGACCATGCAGGGCACCGACGTGCTGTTCCCTCGTATCGGAGAGATTATCGGTGGTTCTGTGCGTGAGGAGAGCTATGACAAGCTGACCTCAGAGATTAAGGCTCGTGGCATGGAAGAGAGCACCTATAGCTGGTATCTCGACACCCGTAGATATGGTTCATGTCCTCATGCAGGATTCGGTCTCGGCTTCGAGCGTCTCATCCTGTTTGTCACAGGTATGCAGAATATCCGCGACGTGATTCCTTTCCCACGTACTCCAAAGTCTGCAGAGTTCTAATACTTCCAGTATAAAATAAATAGCGGAGGGTGTGTCATAATCGACACACCCTCCGCTATTTTATGCCAAATGCAGACCGTCGTCGGCAATTGTTATGAGGCGGCGCTTGTAGATGTCGCCCACGGCTTTCTTAAATACCTTCTTACTAACGTTAAACTCACGATAGATGTCCTCGGCATTGCTCTTGTCGTTGAATTGGCAATAGCCTCCATGCGCGCGTATATAATCTAATAATGTGTCGGAGAAGTCGAGAGTGTGCTGTCTGCCTGACTTCTGAAGAGCCACGTCAATCTTTCCGTCAGGACGCACAGTCTGGATGTAACCCTTCGCCCTGTCGCCAGTGTGCAGACTTGCGAAAACCTGATCCTGATATACGAGTCCGAAGTGGTGGTTGTTGATGATGACCTTGAATCCCAGTTCAGTCTTCTGCCATACGAGCAGATCCACCTCGTCGCCACTTTGCAGAGTGCATCCCTCATTGGAGAGATAGTGCTCCACTTTGGCAGATGCAGCCATGCGGTAGCTCTCCTCATCGATGTGCACATGCACGATGTAGCTCTCGCCAATCTCCATCTTTCTCTTCTGTTCGCGGAATGGGCAGAAGAGGTCTTTCATCAGTCCCCAGTCGAGAAATGCACCATATTCGTTCACCCATTTCACCTCCAGGTAGGCAAAGTCGCCAGCCTTGGCAAGAGGCTGTTCGGTGGTGGCTATTATGCGTTCGTCCTGGTCAAGATAGATGAACACGTTGAGTTCGTCGCCAATCTCTGTTCCTTCAGGTATGTATCTTGTCGGCAAGAGAATCTCTCCAGCCTGACCTCCGTCGAGATACAGTCCGAAGTCCACTTTCTTCACCACCGTCATGCGGTTATAGTCACCGAGTTTAATCTTCTCCATTGCTTTTCTCCTTTGTTTCTTCTTCCTCTTTGGTTTCCAATGTATTCTCTTTGTCGAGCATACCGTCGCGCATCTCTATTGTGCGGTCGGTTATCTGTGCCAAGTGCTCGTCGTGTGTCACTATGACGAATGTCTGGTTGAAATGGTCTCTCAGTTCGAAGAATAGATTGTGCAAATCTTCCTTGTTTTTAGAGTCAAGACTTCCAGACGGTTCGTCAGCAAGGATTACGGCAGGTTTGTTTACCAACGCTCTTGCCACAGCCACACGCTGTTTCTCGCCACCTGACATCTCGTTGGGCTTATGGTCAGCCCTGTCCGACAGTCCCATAAACTCCAGTAGTTCTTCTGCCCTTTTGCGTGCGTCTTTCTTCGACATTCCTGCGATGAAGGCAGGAAGCATCACGTTCTCCAGAGCCGTAAACTCCGGCAAAAGCTGGTGAAACTGGAATACGAACCCTATATGCTTGTTGCGGAAGTCGCTGAGTTTTGCTCCCGACAACTTGCTTACGTCGGTACCGTCGATGATCACCTGACCGGAGTCAGGTCTGTCGAGAGTGCCGATGATCTGCAGCAGTGTAGTCTTGCCGGCACCGCTCGGTCCCACGATGCTCACTATCTCGCCCTTGCCGATGTGTAGGTCTATGCCTTTGAGCACATTCAGCGAACCGAAGCTCTTTGTTATATTCTTTATCTCAATCATTTCTTTCTGCGTAATATGCGTCTATGAATGAAGTTGTGTATAGTCTCGTAAGCACTCGTCTGCTCTATATGCTGTGACTGTGCGAATGTCATCTCGTCCATCTTGTCACCATGCTGGTCGGGGAATATTATCATGTAGTTCTTTCCCCTGAAATGGTTGGTGATTTCTTCCGGCAATCTGTCTTGTGCACTCTTGTATGACACCGTGCCCTTTCTTGCCGTCACTATCACCAGCATATGGTCGTCTGCAACCGTTTCTGCCAGAGCTGGAAGTCCGTTCCAATGCTCCATGTCATGATAAGAAGCCCTGACATTGCGGTGGCGGTGCTCGATGTAATGGCGTATGAGTTCGATGGTGTCCTCTCTGCCGTGAAAATCCATCCTGCATTCTAGATTTTTGGCAAGACGGCACAGACGTTCGAGCCAACGGTAGAAACCCGGTTCAAACTGTGCTCTTGACGGCACTGCCACGGTGAGGCGGCGCAGAGTGTTGAGCGGTTGCATCAGACTCGCCATTATGATCTGATTGTTCAGACCATTGAAGAGACTTTGGTGAAACTCGCCCCAAAACTTGTTGTTTGCCGTTCTGTGCATGTGCATGCCGATGATAATCTCTGATGCACGAAACTCCTTGAAGGCATGCTTGATGCCGTTGGCGATGTTTGCCGCCACACGCACCTGAGTTTCCATCATCACATCGCTGGCAGCGGCAAACTTCGTGACCTTATCGAGCAGACGTTGTCCCTTCTCCTGATTCTGCAGCATGTGTGTGTCGTCATACACGATGTTGAGTCCCACGAGCGGACGATGCAGTTTCTGATTCATCATCATCGTGGCGAGCGACACCAGGCGGTTGGCATATTCTGGATATTTTATCGGTATGATAATCTTCTCGTCGTCATAGTAAGGGGGATTCTCCTCGGGTATCTCCTGATCGCGGAGCGTAATCAGCTGTGCAGCACCCTCGGTGACAAAAGAAGAGATGATGCAGGTGATGAGAATCATTATCACCACTCCGTTGAGCATGTCGTCGCCTACCAGACGACTGCCGTCGCTACCAGTAAGGCGCATTCCCACCATCACCATAGCTATCGCTCCGGCGGCATGGGCAGAAGTCAAACCAAACATCATATGTCCCGATGACATTGGCAGGCGGAAGATTATGCACGACAGATATGCCGCTATGGCCTTGCCGAATGTACCGAAGAAGACGATGAGCGCCACCACCCAAAGTATGTTACCACCGCTAAAGAGCAATCTGATGTTGATGAGCATGCCCACTCCGATGAGGAAATAGGGGATGAAGAGAGCGTTACCCGTAAACTCAAGGCGGTTCATCAGAGGCGACATTCTTGGTATGTAGCGGTTGAGGATGAGCCCAGAGAAGAAAGCTCCGAAGATGCCCTCCAGTCCAATCATCTCCGACAAGGCGGCACTGAGAAACAGCATTGCCATGATGAATATGAACTGCATCACGGAGTCGGAATACTGTCTTATAAACCACCGCGTAAGCCTTGGCATAATTGTTATCAATCCGACACAGAAAGCGGCAAACTTGCCTATGAACAACAGCCAGAATGTTATGCCACTGTTGCCCGTGTTGGCTGCCACTATCGATGCCAATACCACCAGCGAGATGAAAAGGGAAATCATCGTGGCACCCACACTAAGCATCACGCTCGGTTTGCGTTGCAGACCGTAGCGACTTACGATAGGGTAGGACACAAGAGTATTTGACGACATGATGCATCCCAAGAGCAATATGGCAGTGGGAGTGTAGTCAAGCCACAGGTGCGCCATTACGAATGTAAGGACGAACGGAATGGCAAAGGTCATCAATCCGAATATTCCCATCCTCTTGGCATTGTTCTTCACACCCATCATATCCATCTCCAAGGCGGCTAGAAACATGATATAGTAGAGTCCCACCTTACCAAACAGTTCGAAGGAGTTGTCGCGTGTCAGAATGTTGAATCCATGTGGTCCTATGAGCATACCTGCCAATACAAGACCTATGATATGCGGAATCCTCAGTTTACCCATGACGATGGGCGACAGAAGGATTATGAGCAATACTACGAAGAATATGAGTGTGGGATCAGTGATCGGGAAACTTATCATCGTGATATATGTGTAGTCAGGATATGTATAGTTTGTATGCAAAGATACTGATTATATTTCTAAATAGAAAGAAAACGCAAGCGCTTGTTTGCATATTTCTCCTTTTTGCACTACCTTTGCAACAGTGATTAATTTTTTACTGTTGGAAATATGAAAGTAGCTATTGTAGGTGCAAGTGGAGCAGTAGGACAGGAGTTCCTTCGTATACTTGCAGAGAGAGATTTTCCCATCGATGACCTCGTGTTGTTCGGTTCCGAGCGTTCTGCAGGAAGTAAATATAACTTCAAGGGCAAGGACTATGAGGTGAAATTGCTACAGCACAATGATGACTTCAAGGGTGTCGACGTGGCTTTCGTCTCTGCCGGTGGTGGCACATCAAAGGATTTTGCCGAGACCATCACAAAGTATGGTGCCGTGATGATAGACAACTCCAGTGCATTCCGAATGGACAACGATGTGCCGTTGGTAGTGCCTGAGGTAAATGCCGAGGATGCCCTCGACCGTCCACGTGGCATCATAGCCAATCCTAACTGTACCACTATTATGATGGTGGTAGTACTCAAGCCTATAGAGGACATGAGTCACATCAAGCGCATACATATATCCTCTTATCAGAGCGCATCTGGCGCAGGTGCTGCCGCTATGGCAGAATTGCAGCAACAGTATAAAGAACTCGTGGAAGATGGCGAGGTGAAAACTGTCAGCAAGTTCCCTCACCAGTTGGCTTACAATGTCATTCCGCAGATTGACGTGATGACAGGCAATGACTACACGAAGGAAGAGATGAAGATGTATAACGAGACACGCAAGATAATGCATTCCGACGTGCGTACTTCTGCTACTTGTGTCCGTGTGTCCTCTCTTCGTTCACATTCAGAGTCGGTATGGGTCGAGACTGAGCAACCGTTGACTGTAGAGCAAGTGCGCGAGGCTTTGTCTAAGGCAGATGGCGTCACTCTCGTTGATGATCCTCAGAACTATGTTTATCCTATGCCTCTGGAAAGTGCTGGCAAAGACGATGTCTATGTTGGTCGTGTGCGTCAGGATCTCGCCAATGACAATGGCATCACATTGTGGCTCACTGGTGACCAGATACGCAAGGGTGCAGCCCTCAATGCCGTGCAGATAGCAGAATATCTGATAAAAGTAGGAAATATAGGCTAATAGTCTGAATATTATGTAAAAACGGACAAGTTGTGCTTGTTCGTATGGATACAACAAGGGCGCCGTACCTCCTAAATGATTTTCATAGGAGGTACGGCGCCCTCACCGTACCAAGATTTAAGAACTCTGTATTATCTTGCAGCAACGCACTCTATTTCCACGAGGGCATTCTTAGGCAGAGTTTTCACTGCTATGGCAGAACGTGCTGGGAATGGTGCCTGGAAGAACTCGGCGTAAACCTCGTTCATGGCAGCGAAGTCGTTCATGTCGGCAAGGAACACAGTAGTCTTCACTACATTGGTGAGTTCCAGTCCTGCCTCGCGCAGTATTGCCTGTGCATTGAGAAGTGACTGACGGGTCTGCTCCTTTACTCCACCCTCAGGGAAAGCACCTGTTGCAGGGTCGATAGGAAGCTGGCCTGAAGCATAAACGAATCCGTTGGCCTCGATGGCCTGACTGTAAGGTCCGATGGCACCAGGTGCCGCTGTTGTTGAAATCTGTTTCATTAGTGTGTTATTGTTTTTTTTGTTTGGTATGTTGTTCTTACACTATGCCTTGAGCCATCATGGCCTTTGCTACCTTCATGAATCCAGCCACGTTGGCACCTTTAACGTAGTTGACATATCCGTCAGCCTGACGACCATACTTCACGCAACTCTCGTGAATGCCGAGCATTATCTGGTGCAGTTTTGCATCCACCTCTTCGTTCGACCAACTCAGACGCTCTGAGTTTTGTGTCATCTCAAGACCCGATGTAGCCACACCGCCTGCATTCACCGCCTTGCCAGGAGCAAACAGTTGCTTGGCAGCAAGGAACTTGTTGGCAGCCTCTTCTGTGCATCCCATGTTGCTCACCTCTGCTACGCATAGAGTGCCGTTGCGCAGAATGTTGTCCGCATCTTCACCGCTCACCTCATTCTGTGTGGCGCAAGGCAGAGCTATGTCAACCTTCTGTTCCCAAGGACGCTTTCCCTCGAAAAATGTAGCCTCGGGGTATTTCTCTGCATAAGGAGCGCAGATGTCTTCGCCACTTGCTCTGAGTTCTAGCATATAGTCTATCTTCTCACCGCTGATGCCCATAGGGTCATAGATGTAGCCGTCAGGACCGCTTATGGTCACTACCTTTGCTCCCAGTTCTGTGGCCTTCTTGGTTGCACCCCAAGCTACGTTGCCAAAGCCGCTTATAGCCACAGTCTTGCCCTTGATGTCGAGTCCGTGCTCTTTGAGCATCTGGCTCACAAAGTAGAGAGCACCATATCCAGTAGCCTCAGGACGTATGCGTGATCCGCCCCATTCCAAACCCTTGCCAGTGAGCACGCCCTGGAACTGGTGGGTAAGCTTCTTGTACATGCCGAAGAGATAGCCTATCTCACGTGTGCCTACACCGATGTCGCCCGCAGGGATGTCCTCGTCAGGACCTATATGGCGGTAGAGTTCTGTCATGAAAGCCTGGCAGAAACGCATCACCTCGCCGTCGCTCTTACCACGTGGTGAGAAGTCTGAACCTCCCTTGCCACCACCCATAGGTAGTGTGGTGAGTGCATTCTTGAATGTCTGTTCAAAGCCGAGGAACTTCAGTATGCTGAGGTTTACCGATGCATGGAAGCGCAGACCGCCCTTGTAAGGGCCTATGGCAGAGTTGAACTGCACTCGATAGCCGATATTCACCTGCACATCGCCATTGTCGTCAACCCATGGCACACGGAATGTAATGATGCGTTCCGGTTCTACAAGACGCTCTATGATCTTCGCCTTCTCAAACTCAGGGTGCTGGTTGTATACATCTTCCACCGACAGCAAAACCTCGTGTACTGCCTGCAGATATTCCTTCTCGCCTGGATGCTTGCGCTCCAGCTGTTGCATTATAGTGTTTACGTTCATAATAATAGTAGCTTACGTTTTGTTCGTTATTTGTGTTGCAAATGTATGTCTTTTTATATTACTGTGCAAAGTTTTCTTTGGAAATATTCTGTTAAACTTGCAAAAAGTCATCCATTTAATTAATAGGGTGTCCCTCGCGGATGGATATTTTATACATGCAAAATAATACCAAGTGTTTTTTGTAGCCCCTAAAGATTTAAAAAATAGCGAGACGTCTCGCATAATAGAAAAAACTTAGTAACTTTGTCCAAAATAAAAAGAAGTGGAATATGTCAAAATACATCAATCCGTTTACTGATATAGGTTTCAAAAGAATTTTCGGGCAAGAGATGTCAAAGCCTCTGTTACTCGACTTTTTGAATCTGTTGCTTGAGGGACAGGAGCATATTGAGGACTTGACGTTCTTGGACAAGGAGCAACCTGCTATGTATGACGATGACCGCTCACTGATATATGATATATACTGCGAGACAGATAGTGGCAAGAAGATAATCGTTGAGATGCAGAATAAGTCACAGCCATACTTCAAGAACCGCAGTATCTACTATGTGTCGGAAGCCGTAGCGCGTCAAGGTGAGCGTGGGGCTTTGTGGCACTACGATATTGATGCAGTATACTTGGTGGCTTTCCTCAATTTCTGTCCGATGGATCTTGACAAGAAGTTTCGTACGGACGTACAGTTGACGGATATTGATACTAAGACGGTTTTCTCGGATAAGATACGTATGACATATCTACAGTTGCCCTTGTTTCGGAAGGAAGCTGACGAGTGTAAGAATGATTTTGAAAGATGGATTTATTTGCTGAAGAACATGGAGACACTGACAAGACTGCCCTGGGCTGCCCAGAGTGCTGTATTTAGGAAGTTGGAGGAGATAGCTGAAGTGGCATCCCTTTCCCGTGAAGACCGTTTGAAGTATGATGAGGGTCTTCGCAAGTATCGTGACACCATATCTGTGCTTGAAGGAGCAAGAATAGATGGCTTGACTCAAGGTCGAGCAGAAGGTCGAGTAGAAGGCATTGCAGAAGGTCGTGCTGAAGGCATTATTGAAGGTCGTGCTGAAGGCATTATTGAAGGTCGTGCTGAAGGCGAAGCTATAAGTAAGAAAGTAATGGCAAAGGCTATGATTGCAAAAGGAATGTCAATAGACTTAATCTCTGAGATAACGGGACTAACTGTAACCGACATTATTCCTGAGAACGAGTAAACAATGAATAAACGTGAATACGCACAGGTCAACAAGGATTGGCTGACAGAGAAAGCAAAGGAAGAGGGTGTGAACATTCTCTCCAATGGTATATTGTACAAGGTGTTGTCGAAGGGAATGAACGATGGAGTTCATCCATCGCCACGTAGTATCGTGACGGTTCACTACACAGGCTGGACCATCAATGGAAAGAAGTTCGACAGCAGTAGAGGAGGGGCTCCACTTGCCATTCGTCTTTGCGACCTCATAGAAGGTTGGATTATAGCTATGCAACAGATGTGCATTGGTGATAAGTGGGAAATATATATCCCTGCTGAAATGGGTTATGGCAAGTTCTCGCAGCCAGGCATTCCTGGTGGTTCTACATTGATATTTGAGATAGAACTTCTAGGAATAGCATGAGCCGAACGTAACTATTTTGCCATCAAAGAAAAGTGTATGGTGCATATTGAAACATATAAACCTGAATATAAGGAAGACTTTATTCGTCTCAACAGAGAATGGATAGAGACTTTTTTCCGGATAGAACCTTCTGATATCGAAACTTTCTTGCATGTGGATGAGATAGTGAGTGTCGGTGGACAGATTTTTCTCGCCATTACAGACTGTGGAGATGTTATGGGGTGTTGTGCTTTAAAACACCACCAAGAGAATCACGCTTATGAGTTGGCAAAGATGGCAGTTTCACCACAATATCAGGGGCAACATATAGGTCATTTGCTTGGTAAAGCTGTTTTGGAATATGCCAGTCAACATAGCATACAAAGAATCTTCCTTGAAGGTAATACCCGACTGAAAGCCTCCATTGCTCTATATAGGAGCCTCGGTTTTGTGGAAATCCCTTTGAAAGGCAATGCTTACGAGCGATGTGACATTCTTATGGAGTGGGATTCGGCAAACTCTTTCGGCAATATATGACGAGTCAACGAAAAATGTTGAACTCTCGCACGTCCCCTATACTTACATATTGCCTTGTTATTGTTTGGATAACCCAGAAAAAACACTTAACTTTGCATTATTGATATGAATAATGCAATACGTTTGCCGCACTGCATGCGGTTATTTGTTGTGCTGGTGGCATTTCTGATGTCGTCAGTACAGGGCATTTGTGCCTTTACTGACGATGACGTGCAGCCTGCATTGCCAGCCCTCGACACTGTTGCTCTCGACAATGTGGAGATAAGTCTCGTGACCTGTGAACCATATAATCAGGTGTATAGCCTCTATGGTCACACTGGACTGCGCATCTATGACCCAGTTCATGGTATTGACGCCTTGGCAAACTGGGGTATCTTTGAACTCAAACAGCGTTTCTTCGTACTCCGTTTTACCTTCGGACTCACCGACTACAGGATGGAGATAGAGCCATGGCAGGAGTTCTGCGAACGATATCGCTACTATGGTTGTGGCATACAGGAGCAGGTTCTCAATCTCAAGGCAGACGAGAAGATGAAGATCATCGAGGCTGTGGCAGAGAACTATAAGCCGGAAAATAGATACTATCGCTACAACTATTTCTATGACAACTGCACCACCCGTGCCCGGGACATCATAGAGGAAAGTGTTGACGGCAAAATCGTATACAACCATAAGGATGAACCGAAGTCATTTCGCCATCTTATACACGAATGGAACGGTGGACATCTATGGGCGCGCTGGGGCAATGATATCCTGCTCGGTGTGAAAGCAGACAGAAAGGTGACTACACGCGAGTCGCAGTTCTTGCCCTATAATCTTTTGAATGATTTCAATAAGGCGCGCATCGTCAGCAAAGGACATGCAGATCGCAAACTTGTCACCGCCACACGCTGGGCATTGCCATCGGCTTATGTGCAGGCGACTCCAACCTTTGCCGACAAGTGGTTGCTCCGCCCCGAATCAGTGGCAGTGGCTTATCTGCTAGTGCTGATAGGCGTAATCTGTATAGAGCGTAAGCGCAATGTTCGCCTGTGGCAATTTGATGCTTTTGTGCTCGCAGTGACAGGCATATTGGGATTAGTGCTGTTGGCGATGGTATTCTCGCAACACCCTACAGTAAGCCTTAATTTCCAGATACTGGTGTTTAATCCACTGTCGTTGCTGTTCCTTAAGCCAATTATCAAGAATTTGCGCCAGCGAAAGCCGTCTCCATATCTCAATTGCCTTGCCTTGCTGACATTCGTAGGAATAGTCATGGGACTCTTCTTTCAGCGTTATGCAGAGGGAGTGGGACTGTTGGCAATATTTTTGCTAGAAACATATATGAGGAGATCAGGACTCTCTAAAGATGAAACGAAAAAAGAATAAACGCGCTTCTGCCCAGCAGTGGAGACTTAGTGGCATTTGCCTTGCCGCTCTCATAGCCACACTATACGGCCTGGAAACAGAAGCACAGACACTTAATATAGCGCCACGGCTTGTTGTTAATATAGCCGTAGACCAATTGCGCACTGACTACATAGAGCATTTCTCACCGCTCTACAAGCAGGACGGATTCCGTCGTCTGCTACAAAGCGGACGCGTCTATGAAGCCGTGAGCTATCCTTTTGCACCTGTAGATCGTGCCTCGGCAATAGCATGCGTGGCAACGGGTGCTACGCCACAATACAACAAGATAATATCTCAGCAGTGGCTCAACCGCGAGACTCTGCGACCTGAATATTGCGTCTACGACAAGAAAACCATTGTGTCTCCAGCACATATGGCTACATCCACTATCGGTGACGAACTGAAGGTGCAGACAGACGGCAGTGCGCTGGTGTTTGCCGTGGCAGAGTCGCAGGATGCCGCCATACTCTCGGCTGGACATGCTGCCAATGGTGCATTTTGGTTGGATGCCACCACTTCGAAGTGGACCACATCTTCCTATTATCCCGCTGCCGCACAGACATGGGCAAAGGCATATAATGCCACCACTCCAAGGGCAGACAAGAGTCAGACCAACGATGCTGTGGTGAAGGCTGCCCTCAGTTGTGTTACCTACAACGCCATGGGAAAAGACAATGTGACTGACTATTTGGCAGTCACCCTGTCAGCATCGCTCGGCGACAGTATGGGTACGCGTAATGAGATGGAGGGAGTATACACCACACTCGACACTTCTCTTGCCACACTCATCAACGGTATAGAGGCTAAGGTGGGAGCCGACAAGGTGATGTTTGTGCTGACATCCACAGGCTATACGTCAGAACCTGATGTAGATTATGCCAAGTATAACATACCTACAGGCACATTCTATATTAACCGCACTGCGCAGTTGCTCAATATGTATCTATCTGCCGTATATGGCAGCGGCAACTGGGTGGAGTCGTATTTCAAAAATCAGATTTATCTCAACCATAAACTCATAGAGAATAGCAAGGCAAGCTATTCGGATGTGCTACAGCGCTCCAAAGACTTGCTTATGTTGACCACTGGCGTGGCGTCGGTGGCAGACTCTCCCTATGACACAGCCATATCGGGCGACCTGAAAGTGGAGGTTACCCCAGGTTGGAGAATATATAATGAAGACACGGGCGAAAGCTACCAGTCCCGAATGGGCTTCGTGCCTTTCCCCGTAATATTCCTTGGCGCAAATGTCAAGGCGGAGCATGTGCAACAGGAGATAACAACTGAACGCATAGCACCGACCATCGCCAAGTGTATACACATCAGGGCACCCAATGCCTGCAACTCAGCCCCGCTATTCTGACGTGGCATGACAGACTCTCAGGACAGATGCTCCTGAGACAATACATTTACACATATATATTATATATACATTCACAATTAGAAAACAAAAATAATAAAATATGAGTTTTATATCATTCCTGCAGTCAGTGTTTGGCAACAAGTCATCACGCGACATGAAGCTGATACAGCCTCTCGTGGAAAAGGTGAAAGCCGCTTATCCTGAAATCAAGGCACTGTCGAACGACGAACTGCGCGCAAAGACAAAGGAACTGCAACAGTATGTGCAGGGTTCTGCAACAGAACAGAAGAACAAGATTGCCGAACTGAAGGCGAAGATTGAGGACACTCCAATCGATGAGCGCGAGAGCATCTTCAATCAGATTGACAAACTTGAGAAAGAAGTGCTCGACCTCTATGAGAAGGCTCTCGATGAGGTGATGCCTGTGGCTTTCAGCATCATGAAGGACACTGCACGCCGATTTGCAGAGAATGCAGAAGTGGTGGTTACAGCTACGGACTTTGACCGCGACCTCGCTGCCAATCCAGCCAATGACTTTGTGACCATCGACGGTGACAAGGCCATCTATCACAATGAGTGGACCGCTGGTGGCAACAAGGTGAAATGGGACATGGTACACTATGACGTGCAGATATTCGGTGGTATAGCTCTTCATCAGGGTAAGATTGCCGAGATGGCTACCGGTGAGGGTAAGACTCTCGTAGGTACACTCCCTGTGTTCCTCAATGCGCTGACCGGAAATGGTGTGCACATGGTGACCGTCAACGACTATCTGGCTAAGCGTGACTCTGAGTGGATGGGTCCTCTTTACATGTTCAACGGACTCTCTGTAGACTGTATCGACAAGCACCGTCCTAATTCAGCACAGCGCCGCAAGGCTTATGAGGCAGACATCACATTCGGAACAAACAACGAGTTTGGTTTCGACTATCTGCGTGACAACATGGCAACATCGCCTGCCGACCTCGTACAGCGCAAGCACAATTATGCCATTGTCGACGAGGTGGACTCTGTGCTCATTGACGATGCACGTACACCTCTTATTATATCAGGTCCTATACCGAAGGGCGACGACCAGATGTTTGAGGAGTATCAGCCACTCGTGGAAAGACTCGTAGCTGTGCAGCGCACTCTCGCTACACAGTATCTTGCCGAGGCAAAGACAAAGATTGCTGAGGGACAGAAGCTCACAGAGCAGGGCAAGAAGTCCGAAGGATCTAAACTTACTGAGGAGGGCTACCTCGCATTGTTCCGTTCTTTCAAGGCTCTGCCAAAGAACAAGGCTCTCATCAAATATCTTTCTGAGGAAGGTATCAAGAGCAATATGCTCAAGACTGAGGAATACTACATGCAGAACAACAACCGCGAGATGCCAAAGGCTGTAGAACCTCTCTATTTCGTGGTGGACGAGAAACTCAACTCCTGCGACCTCACCGACAAGGGTACAGCATGGCTTGCCAATGAGGTGAAGGATGATAAGCTCTTCGTGTTGCCTGACATCACAAGTGAACTGTCGGCTCTCGAGACCCAGAAGGAACTCAGCGAGGAGCAGCGCATAGAGAAGAAGGATGAGATGCTGGCACACTATGCAGTGCAGAGCGAGCGCGTGCACACACTACAGCAGTTGCTCAAGGCTTACTGCATGTTTAATAAGGATGACGAATATGTTGTCATCGACGGCGAGGTGAAGATTGTCGACGAGCAGACTGGACGTATCATGGAAGGTCGCCGTTGGTCAGACGGTCTGCATCAGGCTGTTGAGGCTAAGGAGCATGTGAAAGTGGAGGCTGCAACACAGACCTTTGCTACCATCACCCTGCAGAACTACTTCCGTATGTATCACAAGTTGGGTGGTATGACCGGTACTGCTGTGACAGAGGCTGGTGAGTTCTGGGATATCTATAAGCTCGATGTGGTGGAGATTCCTACCAACCGTCCTGTGCTGCGTCATGACTTGGAAGACCGTGTATACCGCACAAACCGTGAGAAGTACAAGGCTGTTATCCAGGAGATCATTGACATGAGAAACTCTGGCCGTCCTTGCCTTGTGGGTACCACCTCTGTGGAAATCTCTGAACTTCTCAAGCGAATGCTCGATCAGAACCACATCCCTTGTCAGGTGCTCAATGCTAAGTTGCATCAGAAAGAAGCTGACATCGTGGCTCAGGCTGGTAAGTGCGTGACTGCTACGGTTATGGAAGACGGCAAACCAGTGGAGAAGAAACTTGGTGTTGTTACCATTGCCACCAACATGGCAGGTCGTGGTACCGATATCAAGCTCACCAAGGAAGTGAAAGATGCTGGCGGTCTTGCCATCATCGGTACTGAGCGTCATGAGAGCCGTCGTGTAGACCGTCAGTTGCGTGGTCGTGCAGGACGTCAGGGTGACCCAGGTTCATCTGTATTCTATGTATCTCTTGAAGACAAACTTATGCGTCTCTTCGGTTCTGACCGTATCTCAGGCGTCATGGACCGTCTTGGATTCAAGGACGGCGAGCGTATTGAGTCATCAATGATTTCCAAGTCTATCGAGAGAGCACAGAAGAAGGTAGAGGAGAACCACTACGGCACACGTAAGCACCTGCTCGAATATGATGACGTGATGAATAAGCAGCGCACAGTAATCTATGAGAAGCGTCGCCACGCACTCATGGGTGAGCGCATGGGCATGGATATCGCCAACATACTTTGGGATCGTGTGGTAAACATCACTTCCAACAACGACTATGAAGGATGCCGTGAGCAGTTCCTCAAGATATTGGCTATGGAATGTCCATTTACAGAGGAGCAGTTCCTCAACGGCAAGATGGAAGACCTGCAGGAGAACGCATTCCAGTTGACAATGGCAAACTTCAAGCGTCGCACCGACCGCATACAGGAGGTGGCTTGGCCTGTCATCAAGCGCGTTTATGAGGAGCAGGGCATGCTCTATGAGCGCATCATGGTGCCTGTGACTAACGGTCGTCTCATATTCAATATCCCTTGCAATCTCGAGGAGGCTTACCGCACAGAGGGTAAGTCAGTGGTGAAGGAATTTGAGAAGGTGATAATGCTTCACATCATTGATGACTGTTGGAAGGAGAATCTCCGCCAGCTCGACGAACTGAAGCACTCAGTGCAGAATGCTTCCTACGAGCAGAAGGATCCATTGCTCATCTTCAAGCTCGAGAGTGTGAAACTCTTCGATAGCATGGTTAACGACATGAACAACCGCATTGCTTCTATCCTCTTGCGTGCCATGATACCTGAACAGGTGGCATCTCAGGAGGTGCGTGAAGCAGAACCAGAGCAACACACACCACGCTACACCGAGCAGAAGGATGATGCTGACGAGGTGCTCTCAGGCGGAGGCATGCAGCAGGCTGCCGCTCAGGATACACGCGAGTCGGCACAGGGTCCTGCACAGCCGGTAGTGAAGGAGAAGACTCCTGGACGCAATGACCTATGTCCTTGCGGTTCGGGCAAGAAATTCAAGAACTGCCACGGCAGAGGTTTGGAGTAAGGTTATGGACATCAGACTCTCAGGTCTTAAAAAATGCTACGGCGGAAAGACGGCTGTCGACATTGATAGCCTCGTCATCCGCCAAGGAGAAATACTTGGTCTTGTCGGCAACAATGGTGCCGGCAAGACCACTCTTTTTCGCCTTATGCTCGACCTTGCCGAAGCTGATGCCGGCGAGGTGCTTATCGGTGACATCAATCCTGCCAAGAGTGAGGAGTGGAAACAATATGTCGGTGCTTATATAGACGACGGCTTTCTCATAGATTTCCTCACGCCAGAAGAATATTTCGATTTTATAGGTAAGGTAGCACGCCTGAATAAGGAAGAGGTGACGGCACATATTGACTGGTGTGAAAAGTTTATGGCAGGAGAGATTCTCGGACAAAAGAAACTCATCCGCGATTTCTCAGCTGGCAACAAGCAGAAGATAGGCATCGTGGCAGCTTTGCTCTCCGCTCCGCAGATAGTTATCCTAGACGAACCTTTTAATTTCCTTGATCCGTCAAGCCAGAATGTTCTGAAGAAGATGCTTACGGCTTATGCACAGGAGCGAAATGCCACAGTGCTCGTGAGTAGTCATAATCTGCAGCACACGGTAGACATATCCACACGTATTACTCTGCTTGAACATGGTGTGATAGTGAAGGACTTGCAAAACACAGACCACTCTGCCGAGGCTGAACTCGAGAGTTATTTCAACGTCGAATAAGCCGTGCCGACATACAGGTCAGCACAGCTATCATTGCATATATCAGCATCATCTGCACCCAGTTGATGCTGATATTTTCTATTGTAGCCCATTCCCACGAAGCGAATGTGCCTATCACTCTCGACAATATCAATGTACATACCTTTACGCTCAACATCATTAGACTGCTGATGACGGGTATAAAGTAGAACAACAGGAGTAAGAAAGTGGAGTAGAGGAGCAATGTCACAAGAGGTATTGCCACTATGTTGGTGAGCAGGAATATTAGTGGAAATCTGCCGAAATAATATACTGACAGTGGCGATGTGCCAATCTGTGCCGCCAATGACAAGGCTATGGTAGACCACAGGAACCGTACAAGAGGATGGTCGAAGAGTATTCTTTCCGACATTATATTATATATAGTTGGGAAGAATATGAATATGGACATGACAGCAAGGAATGACAGTTGGAATCCAACGTCCCATATCATCATCGGATTGCATGCAAGCATGGCGGCAAAGGTTACAAACAGTGCGTTGACACTCATGCTGTCTCTGCCACTCACTGCCACCAACGAATAGATGGTGAGCATGGTGGCAGCGCGCACTACACTCGACGGCATACCTACAAGGACGACATATACCCACACGGTGGTGACGATTATCACGCACCGTAGCAGTTTGTTGCGCAATCTATCGAAAACCATTGTCAGCAGCATGAAGAGTACTCCCAGATGCATGCCCGACAAAGCCAGCAGATGGGCAACGCCCGTGCGGGAGTAGTCATCACGGGTTTCCTTTGACAGCATACTCCTGTCGCCGAATGCCATGGCAGCCACCACAGCATGGTCAGTGCCTGTGAGTCCCTTGTCGTGGAGACTCTTCAATAATTCTTCCCTTAGCATTTTTGCCTTCACCGCCACTCTCTCCATGAAAGGCATGCTGCCGATAGCGTCAACTGCGGGAATAAGGTTGTCGCCATAAACAGTCATTTGGGCAGTGAGCGAATGACAGTCCGCCCATTTCTTATAGTTGAAGTTGGAGTCGGAAGAATTGTTTCCAAAATGCCTTAGTCTGCCTTTTAGACTGTATGTAGCACCAAGAAGTGGTGACGTCCCTTTACCATTATGATATATATAGCAACGAATCTTATGTCCCTTCAGACTGCCGTCGGTGACATAGATGTCAGTAGATGTATTACGTTCCGAAGCGCGTGGCTGTTCTATGACGATGCCAGTCACCTGCACCTCATCGTCAGAAATGCCAACATGGATGCGAGCCTTCTGCAAGTCCATCAGTATGATGCCCATAATAGCGCATGCCATACAGAGAAATGCTGTACGTAGAATCCTATTCTTTAGAAAACAACTTGCTAGGCAAAGCACGGCGCTGATGGCAAGTAGTATCCACAAGAAATAAATTGGTGGCAAACTGTAGCCCATGACGATGCCTACGGCAAAAGCCGATGCAAATGGCAACGCAGGCATCATGCGCAGACTATTCATAGTCATCGATAACGGCATTGGTGAAGTCCATCATAGGTTTTGCCACCTTGAACATCTCCACAGTTTTATCTATCCATCCATCGTTGTCGAAGAAATCATCGGGCACGCAGTGCCAGCAACAGTAGTCCTTCATCTTTAGATAGTCCATGTGCTCATAGTCTTTAGGGAAATCCTTTGGTGCTTTTTTTAGATGTGATGTGCCGAACCCTTTAGGCGGCATCTTGTCGCCGTCGGTATATTCTCCCATGTCGTTATCACCAGCATAACCGTAGAGATTTACAAACCGTCCGTTCTCCACAGCCTTGCGCCATGTGTCGATGTTTACCATTATCTCATTGCGGCAGGCAGTGAGGATATTGGTGGGAAGCCAGTAAGCACCCGTGGCTATGAAGCAGTTGCCTGGTTGCATGTGAATGTAATAGCCACCATGGAGCGACTTCTTGCCCTTGGCACTGATATATGCACCGAAGTGACGTTTATAGGGCGATTTGTCCGACGAGAAGCGCACATCGCGATAGAATCGGTAGGTACAGTCCTTCACCGTGAGGTGCATCACCGAGGGGTCAAACTCCGTGATGGCACTGAGCAGTTGCTCCACACCATTCTCAAATTCCTCCTTAGCCCTGTCATATCGCTTGCGGTTGGCAAGAAACCATTCGCGGCTGTTGTGCGAAGCGATGTCGCGCAGAAAGTCAATTATCGTTGTTGTGTCCATGACTTATATTATCCTATGTCTCACCTTTATGTTCTTTTACTATGCTAAGTTACAAATTTATCCGAAAAAATATTGTAAATTCGTAGTACGATTTGAATCGATGATAGTCAAATAAACTAAAGACAAAGACGAATGAAGATGAGCGAAGAGTCCATGATGGCATGGAACATATTGGAAAAGACGGGGGCAAACCTGTTTCTTACGGGAAAGGCAGGTACGGGTAAGACAACTTTCCTCAAGGAACTAAAGCGCAAGTCGCCGAAAAGAATGGTCGTGCTGGCTCCTACAGGTATCGCAGCCATCAATGCGGGTGGTGTCACCATTCATTCCTTTTTCCAACTCCCACTTTCGCCCTACCTTCCAGGCACAAGTTTTGGTGGAAGCGAGCAGAAGCGATATCAGTTTAGTAAGGTGAAGCGAGACATCATACGCTCTTTGGACTTGCTTGTAATTGACGAAATCAGTATGGTGAGAAGTGATTTGCTCGATGCTGTAGACTCCGTCATGCGTCGTTACCGCAAGCACAATCTTCCTTTCGGAGGTGTGCAACTCCTGATGATTGGTGACCTGCATCAGTTGGCTCCAGTCTTGACAGGTCAAGATGAAGAGATGCTTCGTCAGTATTATGACACTCCATACTTCTTTTCCAGCAAGGCACTGCAACAGGCGCGTTACCTCACCATCGAACTGAAGACGGTGTATCGTCAGCATGACGACCGCTTCATCTCGCTTCTCAACAAGATAAGGGAAAATAAGGCTGACGATGACACCCTGCAGGCGCTCAACCAAAGATATATTCCCGATTTCACTCCTCCAAAGGATGGCAAGTATATCCGTCTGACCACCCACAATGCCCCAGCCAACAGTATCAACGAACAAGAACTTGATGCCCTGCCGACTCCAGCTCATTCGTTTACTGCTGATGTAGAGGGCGACTTTCCCGAACAGGTTTATCCTGCCGACTACAAACTCATTTTGAAGTCGGGAGCACAAATCATGTTTATAAAGAATGATGCCCAGCACAGGTTTTATAACGGCATGATAGGCGAGGTGAAAAGCATTGTTGGCGAGGAGATAACTGTGCGGAGCAAGGACACCGATGAAGAGTTTGTGCTCGAAAAGGCGGAGTGGACAAACTCGAAATATACTCTCAATGAAGAGACGAAAGAGATAGAGGAGACTGTGCAAGGAGTGTTTCGCCAATATCCTGTACGCTTGGCTTGGGCCATCACCATACACAAGAGTCAGGGTTTGACCTTTGAGCATGCCATCATTGATGCTTCCCGTTCGTTTACCCATGGGCAGACCTATGTGGCATTGAGTCGTTGCAAGTCGTTGGAAGGGATGGTGCTCAGTCAGCCCCTTTCCCGTTCGGCAATTATCAGCGACAGCACCATCGATGCCTTTAATGACAACATGGTGGCTCCTACGGCAGATTATATTTCTGAATTGGAAAGGCAGTATAGCATACAACTTATTTACGAGTTGTTTGATTTCCGTCAGATGCAGTCCAGTTATGAGTATTTGATGCGCTGTTTGCTGGAACATTTCTCGTCAAAATATCCTCTCTTAATCGACGAGTATCGTCAGATGAATGTCGTGTTCAAGAGTTTTATTTCCGTGTCAGACAAGTTTAGGGTGCAATATACGCAGATGTTGTCAGCAGGTGGCAAGGTGAGCGACTTTGAGCTGCAAGAACGCATACACAAGGGTGCGAAATATTTTTGGCAAAAGATGGGAGTAATCACCGACTTGCTCAAAAAGACAAATGTGGCTACTGACAACAAGACTGCGAAGAAACAATTTCAAGACCGCTTCTCAACTCTTGATAGTGAGGCGAAGCTCAAGCAGTCACTCTTGCGATATGAGCAAGACGCAGAGTTCTCGGTGAGCGACTTCTTGAAGAAGAAAGCACAGTTCTTGTTGAGTCAAGAGGAAGCATTCGCATCAGGCTCCAAGAATACTCGCGGAGGCGGACGCAAGTATTCGCAAGAAGCCAAGCAACCGAAGGCTCCGAAGGTTCCAACCAAGGAAGTCAGTTTCAATCTCTTCCAGCAGGGCATGACGATAGATCAGATAGCCACCGAGCGTAATCTTGTGAAAGGCACCGTCATAGGTCATCTCATTCCCTATGTGAAGGATGGTAGGATAGGTCTGCATGCTTTGGTGCCGTCAGCCCATGAGAAGAAAATCAAGGGCTTTCTGTTGGCTCATCCCGAGATGCAACACTTTTCGGAGATTAAGGAGTCACTGGGCGCCGACTACGAATATTGGGAAATAAGGCTCATACACGACTTGATGTAAGGTAGGTTTTATAAAAAATCATTAGTCATTGCATAATATAGTGTAATGACTTTTTAATTGCTCTTTTATACTTATTTGTATATTTTTGACTATCTTTGCAAAAATCGATAATATCCATTAAAAACCAAACAAGTTACAAGTTATGAAAAAGAGATTGTCAAAGAAGGGATTTTTCCCCTTGATGTTTACAGCTGGCATGCTGGCTATTGCAAGCTGTGCGGGTGTGGATGACAATTATGACCTCGGTGACCTTGACGCTACAATAGGCATAGGTGGCGACGGCATCTCCTTGCCTACGAGTTCTACCGACTCAATAATGCTCTCCGATGTGCTCGACCTGTCGGAAGACGGCGATGTTAAGACCTTGGAAAACGGCGACTACGTGTTCCAAATGGCTGGCAAGCATGTGACGAGTGCTCATCCTGAAGTGGCTAAAGTGAGCCTGAATCCTATGGCGGAAATAACAAATCAATTCAGATTTAATATTTCTTCATCAGCCAAGGGGACTACAAAGGCGAAACGCGTAAGCGGTCATATTAATGAGACCACCAATTTGCAGCAGATGTTCGTCTTTACTGGTCATTCCGATGTAGTGGAGAGTCTGTCATCAATAGAACTCGATCCAACAACCATCAGCATAAAATTGGACTTCTCTGGTGTCGAGAGTGTTATGCCTACTATCAGTCAGCTAAAGCTGTCATTGCCAGGCTATCTCGACCTCTCGTCAGATGATGTGACATCAAACCAGAGTGTAGGCATCCAGGTGAGCAAGGAAAAAGAATCTACCAGCGTGGCTCTCAGCAATGTTTCCACTGCATCAACCCTTGCCCTTACCCTCAATCTGAAGCGTATTGACTTCACTCAGACAACATCAAGCAGCCAATATGGTTCACTTAGTATAGACAAGAATGCTCATCTTATTACGCTGAATGGAAAGTATAATGTGTCTATACAGGCTGACTGGTCAGTCGACGATATTTCTTCGATAGGCAGTCTCTACCTCATATCTCAAGTTAAAGGTGAGACAATGGTGATCAAGGAGGCTACGGGGCAGTTTAATCCTGACATAGACTTTGAGATAGGCGAGACAAGTGTTAACGGCATACCAGACTTCCTCTCTGACGGAAATGTGGTGGCTGACCTCGACAACCCTCAGATACGCTTCACCATAAAGAGCGACATGGATGTGGCAGCTAAGATTGGTGGAACTGTAGACGGAAAGAAGACAAGCATCGTGTCTTCAAAGAACGGTGTGGTGCTGGCAAGTGTAGACCTGCCTGAAATAACCATCAAGCCAGGTACACCGTCAAATCCTGTGACCACTACCATCTGCATCTGCCGTGATGCGTCAAAACTTACCGATACTTATGACGAGGTGCGCGAGATATCTGATTTGTCATCGCTCATAAAGACTATTCCTGATGCCATAAAGGTGGAGAATATCAATGCGCGTGCAGACAACAACCGCGTGTCGACATTCGTATTCGGACGCAGATACACAGTGGCTCCTTCTTATGAGGTGTATGCACCTTTAGCTTTCGGCGAAGAGGGTTGCATCGTGTATAAAGATACTCTCAATAACTGGTCAGTAGACCTTGAGGACGTGACTCCATTCATCGACAAGAACGACCCTTCAAAGAACACAAGCGTGGAACTTTCGGCAGATATCGTGAGCCGCATTCCGGCTTATCTGACTCTCTCTATACAACCTGTTGACAAGGATGGTAAGGCTATCAGTAGCAATATCATCAAGGTGACAAATCCTGAGACTGTGGTAGCTTCCGACGGCAAGAAACTTGTCACATCACCAGTAGCTGCCAATATGACTCTCATGACAGAGGATGCACTTGATGTGCTCGACGGTGTGATAATGACCATCAGTGGTAGTGCCAACGGTAAGAATGGTGCTGTGACGGGTGTGACTCTCAATGCCAAGACACAGAAGATGAAGGTGGAGAACCTCAAAATTAAACTCATCGGTAAGGTGGTTGCCGACCTCAACTAATGAGGAAGAGAGAGAAATAACAGACAACGATTATTAAAAAGACAATTATCGAAAGTTATGAAAACAATATCATATATGAAAGGTCTGATGGCTGCCTGTCTGCTTGGCGCTACTGCTTCAGCCACCGCACAGAGCCTCAATACGGCATATTACACGCGCGACTACATGTATCGCCATGACATGAACCCTGCCTTTGGCAATGACCACGGATATTTTGCCATCCCAGTGCTCGGCAATACTAATGTGAACATGCAGAGCAACTTCGGATATGAAGCCCTCTTCTACAAGAATCCACAGTATGGCACAGTGGAAGGAGCAAAGAAGACCACAACCTTCATGAATCCTTATATCTCCAATGAGGAGGCTCTGAAAGGATTCAGCAAGGGCACAAACCGACTTACGGCATCTCTTGACATGACTATACTGTCATTAGGATTCAAGGGATTTGGCGGATATAACACCATCGAACTGGCTTCGCGCTCGAATTTGGGCATGTCATTGCCTTATGACCTCTTTGCCTTTGCCAAGAACACGGGCAACGAGTGCTATGAGATAGGCAACGTGGATATGATGGCACAATCGTATGTGGAACTTGGTTTCGGTCATTCGCATGACATCAACGAGAAGTTGCGCGTAGGTGCCAAGGCTAAGATTCTCCTCGGTGTTGGCCGTGCTGACCTTAGAATTAAGGACATGAAGGCTGACCTCTCGCAGTCGGACAAGTGGACTCTGACAGCAGGAAAGATTGAGACAAATGTATCTATGGCAGGATTCAGCTACGGAAGTGAGGAGAAGGACTACAACAGTAGAGACGAGTCATATGACCGTGTCAATGATTTAGATGTCGATGGCTGGGGAATTGGTGGTTTTGGTCTTGCCTTCGACTTCGGTGCTATCTATAAGATTAATGAAGACTGGACTGTCAATGCTGCTGTCAAGGACCTTGGTTTCATCAAGTGGACAAAGACTCAGCAGGCTACAAGTGCTACTAACTCATTCGAGTTTGAGGGCTTCCATGACGTGTCGGTGACTTCAGATAAAGACAATACCATTGATGATCAGCTCGACAAGTATGACGATCAGTTGGCAGACTTTGTCAATCTGCATGACGACGGTGAAGTGGGTGGACGCACCACAGGCATCGGTGCTACTGTAAATGTCGGTGCTACCTATAATCTCCCTGCTTATAGAAAGATTACCTTTGGCGCACTTAGCACAACACGCATCAATGGAACTTTCTCTTGGACAGAAGGTCGTGTAAGCGCCAACTGGGAACCTCTGAAATGGATTGACGGAGGAGTGAGCTTCGCTGTCAATAGCTACACTACGAGCGTAGGTTGGGTATTAAACATCCATCCAGCTGGTTTCAATTTCTTCCTCGCTACCGACCACATCCTCGGAAGCGTGAGCAAGGAGTACATTCCTTTGAGCGGAAATGCCAATGTCGCTTTGGGTATGAACATCGCGTTCTGATAAATGAATATATGGTGGGTTCTAAAAATTCCCACCATATAAAGCAACATACGATTAAGGGGCTACGCAATTAAGCGCAGCCCCTTAATTATATGTGGTGGGTTCTAAAATTTCCCCACCATATGTGTGTTGCAATCTATATCTTAGTCAAGCCACTTCACATAAGAGAAGTCCTGACGGTAAGGCAGCAGGTCGTTCTTTGGGAACATACGTACGCACACCTTGTAGCTTCCTGCTGTGTCAGGAGTGTAGATAGCCTTGAAGGTGTAGAGGTTGCCCTCGTTGCCCACCATCTCGAATGGATAAACGGCACTAATCTTGTCCTCGCCATTCTCGTTGATGACAGTCACAAGCTCCAAACCTACAGCGTCGTTGAGGCCAGCCTCGTCGAGAGTGTAGTTGAAGGTGTAGTCTGCACCAGTCTTTGCTCCGTCAACGGGGAAGTCAGTCTCGCATGAAACTACCTTGATGCTATCCCAACGCTCAGCTACAGTCTCCTTCCAGAGAGCGATGTCGTTGGCAAGCTTGCAGTTGTTTGCAGAGAGCTTAGTGAAACGCTCAGCCTGTGAGTTGTAGAACTTGCTATAGTAATCGTCGAGCTGACGCTTCATGGTGTAGTGAGGAGCGATAGTGGCGATAGAGTTCTTGATAACCTTTATCCAGTCAGCAGAGAAGCCCTTCTCGTTCTTGTTGTAGTACATAGGCACAATCTCATTCTCGAGCAGACCATAGATAGTGGCAGCGTCGAGCTGATCCTGATAGCCCTGATTCTCATAGGTGCGCTTCTCTGTCAAAGCCCATCCTGCACCCTCGCGGTAACCCTCAAGCCACCAACCGTCGAGCACGGAGAGGTTTACAACACCGTTAAGCTCAGCCTTCTCACCTGATGTACCCGATGCCTCAAGAGGACGAGTAGGAGTGTTCATCCAGATGTCGACACCTGAAACGAGACGGCGTGCGAGCTGCATGTCGTAGTCCTCGAGGAAGATGATCTTGCCGAGGAACTCAGGACGCTGGCTAATCTCGAATATTCTCTTGATGAGACCCTGACCACCGCCGTCAGCAGGGTGAGCCTTACCTGAGAAGATGAACTGTACTGGGTGCTCTGGGTTGTTCACGATCTTGTTGAGTCTGTCGAGGTCGGTGAAGAGCAGGTGAGCGCGCTTGTATGTAGCGAAGCGACGGCAGAAACCTATCATCAGAGCGTTAGGATTAATCTTCTCGAGCAGAGAAACCACACGAGCAGGATCACCCTGATTCTTGAGCCATGTGCCGCGGAACTGCTCTTTGATATAGTCTGTGAGCTTCTTCTTCAGAGCCATACGTGTAGCCCAGATTTCCTCGTCGGGCACATTGTAGATGGCATGCCAGATGCTCTCGTTTGACTGGTCGCCGAGGAAAGAAGGATCGAAATACTTGTCGTAAACCTTGCGCCATTCTGTAGCTGTCCATGTTGGCAGGTGCACACCGTTGGTGACATAACCTACGGCATTCTCCTCAGGGAAGTAGCCCTTCCAAATGCCTGCGAACATCTTCTGTGAAACCCATCCGTGGAGTTTTGACACACCGTTGACACCCTGGCAGGTGTTGATGGCGAATGTAGACATGGAGAACTTCTCTGAGTGGTCGTCTGGGTTAGTACGTCCCATACCTATGAACTCGTCCCAAGAGATGCCGAGCTTTTCAGGATAACCACCCATATACTTGCCGAAGAGAGCCTCGTCGAAGTAGTCGTGACCTGCAGGCACTGGAGTGTGGCAGGTGTAGAGACCTGAAGCACGCACGAGCTCCATAGCCTGATTGAATGACATGCCCTGTGCTCTGTAGTCGCAGAGACGCTCGAGGTTGCAGAATGCTGCATGACCTTCGTTGCAGTGGTAGATGTCCTTCTTGATGCCGAGGGCCTTCAGAGTGAGCATACCACCGATACCGAGCAGAATCTCCTGCTTGATACGGTTCTCCCAGTCACCGCCATAGAGGGCGTGAGTGATAGGACGGTCGTATTCTGAGTTCTTGTCGTTGTCGGTGTCGAGGAGGTAGAGGCTTACGCGACCTACGTTAGCACGCCATACGCCTGCGTATACATTATAATTATTATAAGGTACAGCTATGAAGAGAGGATTGCCGTCAGCATCCTTCACGCGCTCCACAGGCATGGAGTTGAAGTCCTGAGCATCATAGTTTGCAATCTGCTGTCCGTCGATAGAGAGGCTCTGACGGAAGTAACCTGATCTGTAGAGGAAACCTACGGCACACATGTCTACATTAGAGTCGGATGCTTCCTTAAGGTAGTCACCTGCGAGCATACCGAGACCGCCGGAATAGATTTTCACGGTCTGATCGATACCATACTCCATGCAGAAGTAAGCCACAGAAGCGCGCTTGCTGTCTGGCTTCACGCTCATGTACTCCTTAAACTTGTTGTACACGTCGTGTACATTCTTCATGATCTTCTTGTCCTTCACGATTTCCTCCTTACGGTCGTAAGAAAGACGCTCGAGGAGCTGCACGGGATTTTTGTTTACCTTCTTGTAGAGTTCAGGATCGAGGCTGCTAAACAGGTCGCGAGCTTCATAGTTCCATGCCCACCAGAGGTTGTGAGCCAGTTCGTTGAGACACTGCAGTTCCTCAGGCAATGCTGATTTCACTGAAAGCTCCTTCCACATAGGAGCGTTGGTGTAGTCTGCTTTAATCTTCATTGGTGTTTTTTTTTGTTATTTGTTTTTCTTTTCTTGTTTTCTTGTCTCAGCCTTGCGTAGAGCAAAGTCGTAGGCAGTATTATAATAAGTGATGAATTGTTTCCACAATGCTTTCTTCGACAACTTAGATGCGTTGCCCCTTGTCTTTGTCACCTCAGCATCGGTCATGCATGAGAACTCCACGATGGCATTTTCTATGGCATCCGACACTTCGTGATAGTTATAGTCATCACGGCGGATCACTTTCACACCGTCCTTCAACTCTCCACTTCTTTTCAGTTCGCTATTTACCCACATGCCGAATCCCGACAGGTTGGTGACAACACATGGTGTCTTGAATGCCACAGCTTCGAGCGGAGTATATCCCCATGGCTCATAGTAAGAGGCATATACGCACAAGTCGCTGGCAGGCAGGGTGTCATAATATGACAGGTTGAGTATGCCGTCGTTGCCTGTGAGATAGCAAGGAAGGAATATCACGGTGATATTCTCGTTCTTGGTGTTCCACAGTCCGAGGCATGCGCAGGTGTTCATCACCCTGTCCTCATTGAGGTTGTGGAGGTCGTGAGTCAGTTGTGGATAGCTCATGGGAGTGTCGTATACAAGTCCTGTAGCAAGTCTCTCTTGAAGTTCCTTACGAGGACCTGCAACCCATCCTGGCACTTCCACGAATGCCAATACGCGCTTTTTCAGACGGTTGTCATAGCGCAGACGGTTGACAGAATCGAGGAATACATCGATGCCCTTGTTGCGGAATTCATAGCGTCCGCTGGTGGAAACGATGATGGTGTCGTCATCAAACGAAATTCCCGTGAGGCAGTTTGCTATGTTCATCAACTCCTTGCGGGCCTTGCGACGCTTAGCAGTGAAGGTGGCACCCTTTGGCACGAAACTGTCGTCGAAACCGTTAGGCAACACTACGTCGCACTCCTTGTCAAGCAATTCCTTGCACTCTGTGGCTGTGATGTCGCTCACGGTGGTGAAGCAGTCCACATTCAGAGCCGTCTGCTTCTCTATAGAGTGCTTGCTCTGCATGTTGAGTTCCCATGCCATCTGGTCACCGTTATAGGCGGAGAGATAGTTGTAGAGCGGTTTGTTATTTCCGCAGATGCTTCGTCCTATGCTTGTGGCATGAGTGGTGAAGATTGTCGCCACCTGTGGAAGCACCTTGTTGATGTAAAGTGCGCCCATACCTGTCATCCATTCGTTGGCATGATAAACCACACGCTTGGTGTCGTCGAGGAAGAAATGGTAATAGCTTTCCACCACCTTGCCGGCGGCATAAGAGAACATGCTTGCTTCGTCGTAGTCACCGTAGGCGTGAAGGCTGTCCACTTGGTAGTCTTCCCACATACGGGCATAGATGTCGTTCTTTTTTTCGAAGAACGGTTTGAAATCTACAAGTACAGCGACTGGCTGTCCGGGTATGTCCCAGCGGCCTATTTTGAGGTCAAGTCCCTCTTCTGCAGCTTTGCTGCGCCAGTCGGCCATCAATGATGTGTCTTCCTGAAAATAAGGGCATGGCACACCATTCCAAACGTCAGGTCCGATGAATATGAGGCCATCACCGAGCTTCTCTGTCAGGGTCTTAGCCCTTGTGGACAGTACGGTGTAGATGCCTCCGACCTTATTGCATACCTCCCAACTCGATTCGAGTATGACGTCGGGAAATAACATCTCATTATCCATATGTATACACATTTTGTTGCAAAGTTACCATAAAGAAGCAGAAAATGATAGCGAGTTTGTGTAAAAATGTGAAGATATCTGATTTTTCTTGATTTATATAGCTAACTTTGTTGGTGGTTAAACGTAACAATATGAGAAAGTTATTTCTTTGCGCATTAATGACGGTGGCATTCCTTGAGAATGTGTCGGCTCAGGCTAAGGGCCCGTTTGTGGGTACTATATATAATAAGGAGTATAGCATCTATCTTGTCATCAATTCTGTGGATAAGAACGTGATGATTCCCAATCAGGAGGTGATGGGCGAGATGGTGGGATATATCGGCGACCAAAAGGACTTCCGCAAGTGGCTCATTCTCGACTGCGAGCAGAAATCGAAGAATTCGCTTGTTCTGCAGATAAGTAATGATGAGGGGAGCGAAGATCTTGAGGCTTTGCTTACCAATGAGAATGACTCAGTGTATAAGCTTAAGCAGTTGGGTGGCAGCACGCTGAAGATTGCCCGCAACCGCAAATGGCAGAAATTGCCTCAGACGCTGGAGTTTGTGAGTAAAGCAAGGAAAGAATGAAAGATTTGTTACCTCTTTTGCTTACGGTTGATGCGGTGATGGCGTCGTATCTCCTATGATTACCTAAGACTATATGAGAAAAATGCACGTACGTGCGTTGGCAGATGAACATACGTGCGTTGGCAGATGAACATACGTGCGTTGACTGATGAACGTACGTGCGTTGGCTGATGAACGTACGTGCGTTTTTTTTCGGAATTGCGTGTAAAGGGCACAGTGGCTCCTAATCACTCGGACAAAGTGTCCCCATTGCAACCCACATGCTAGCTTGGATGGTTGACGTGGGGACACGTCAACTACTATGAAAACCATTTGCGGGCTGTAAGACAAATCGCCTACAGCCCGCAATATCTCAATTTTTCAATCTTTCAATATTTCAATCTTCCTACACTAGATACTGTGAAGAGATGCTCTGGTTGTTCTCCACGCGTCGGATGGTCTCGGCGAAGATGTCAGCAACGGTGAGCTGCTTCACCTTGTCGCAACGCTTAGAGTAGGGGATAGAGTCGGTGAATACCATCTCCTCAAGAGCTGAAGCCTGTATTCTGTCGGAAGCAGGGTCGCTCATCACGCTGTGGCTTGCACATGCACGCACGCTGTTGGCACCTGCTGCCATCATCACGTCTGCAGCCTTTGTTATAGTTCCGGCTGTGTCCACCATGTCGTCGATGAGCACCACGTCGGCACCCTTCACGTCACCGATAATCTGGATGGAAGCCACCTCGTTGGCTTTCTCGCGAGTCTTGTTGCACAATACCAGTGGGCAGTTGAAATACTTTGCGTAAGAGCTTGCGCGCTTTGTACCGCCTACGTCAGGTGCTGCGATTACGAGATTCTTCAGTTTGAGGCTCTCTACATAAGGAATCAGCACACTACTTGCGTAGAGGTGGTCAACAGGCACATTGAAGAAACCCTGTTCCTGGTCTGCGTGCAAGTCCATAGTGAGCACGCGGTCGATGCCAGCCACTGAGAGCATGTCTGCCACGAGCTTTGCTGCGATGCTCACGCGTGGTTTGCTCTTGCGGTCCTGACGGGCCCATCCGAAATAAGGGATCACAGCATTGATGGTGCGTGCGGAAGCGCGCTTTGCTGCATCAATCATAAGGAGAAGTTCCATAAGATTGTCGGCATTGGGGAATGTGCTCTGCACGAGGAATACGTCCTTTCCGCGTATTGACTCTTCGAAGCATACCTCAAACTCTCCGTCGGCAAATCTGGTTACTGACATGCGACCAAGTTCGCAACCTAATGACTTGCAGATTCTTTCTGCCAGGTATTTCGTGCTTGTGCCCGAGAATACCATAAAGGAGTTGTTGTCACTCATTATCTAGCGTTGTTTGAAATGGAATATTACATTCCTTTGAGAAAAGTTTTATATTTCTGTGCAAAATTACAAATAACCATCGGTATTTGCAATTATATGACAAATAAAAACTACCTTTGTATGGCTTTTTCGCCACTCTCCATCATCATGTGGCACAATCCTAACATTTTGCTTTATGAAAACAGATAATATTGGTTTCCAAGGTGTAGAAACGCCTGTGTATATAATGGAGGAGTCGCTCCTTCGCCGTAATCTTGAGTTGATTTCGCATGTTGCCAGTGAGGCTGGCGTGCAGATTATCCTTGCCTTCAAGGCTTTTGCCCTGTGGCGCACATTCCCCATATTCCGCGAGTATGTTTCTGCTTCCACGGCGAGCTCGCTCTATGAGGCTCGTCTCGGATACGAAGAGTTTGGTTCGCCCGTGCATGCCTATTCTCCCGCCTACACCGACGGCGAGATAGAGCAGATAGCCCGATGCTCGAGCCACCTCACATTCAATTCCTTAAGTCAGTATGCCCGATTTGCAGAGAAGGCAAAATCTGCCAATGCCGATGTCTCGTTCGGCTTGCGCGTCAATCCCGAATATTCCGAGGTGGGCACCGATTTATATAATCCCTGCGCCCCTGGCACACGCTTCGGAGTCACTGCCGACAAGTTGCCCGACATCTTGCCCGAAGGCATTGACGGATTCCATTGCCATTGCCATTGCGAGAGCGGAGCCGACGTATTGCAAAGGTCGCTCGCTCACATAGAGGAGAAATTCTCGAAGTGGTTTGGTCAGATAAAATGGCTCAATCTTGGTGGTGGTCATCTGATGACTCGCAAGGACTATGACGTCCCACTACTCATCTCCATCCTCAAGGGGCTCCGTGCGCGCTATCCTCATCTTAAGATAATACTCGAACCAGGCAGTGCCTTCGCATGGCAGACGGGTCCGCTGGTGTCCGAGGTGGTCGACATAGTGGAGGACAAAGGTATAAAGACCGCCATACTGAATGTCAGTTTCACCTGTCATATGCCCGACTGCCTGGAGATGCCCTATTGGCCCAATGTGCGTGGAGCCGAAACTTTGGAAGACTGTCAACCGTCTGACCCAAATATGCGCTCGCCCTTCGTCTATCGACTTGGGGGCAATTCATGTCTGTCGGGCGATTTCATGAGCGCATGGAAGTTTGACCATGAACTTCAGGTGGGCGAGAAAATTATTTTTGAAGACATGATACACTATACCACCGTGAAGACATGCATGTTTAACGGCATACACCATCCTTCGCTCGCGCTCCTTCATGCCGACGGCGAATTGGAAATGCTGCGCCGCTATGGATATGAAGACTATAAAAATCGTATGGATTGATAAAAAACGTATCAATTAAGAGAAAAATGATGCTGGGCGTGACTTTTTTCTGTCTTCCGATGTTTTTGGAGAAATATTTTCCTACACCTTATTATATTAATATTAGAGGCTGAAAAGAGTCAAAAAAGAAGAAAAATCAAACTTTTTTTGAAATTTTTCCCGAAAACGTTTGGAGGTATCGGAATAAAGTCATACCTTTGCACCGCATTTAGCGAAATGCAATATTAAATTTATTGAGAAAAGCAAAAAGGGAATGTTAGTGCAGACACCTAATGGCGGTTGTGTTGCGACGCAATTTTTGTCCAGTCTACGCTGACAAACCTGTTTTTGACTTGCATATGCGGAAATAGCTCAGTTGGTAGAGCACAACCTTGCCAAGGTTGGGGTCGCGGGTCCGAGTCCCGTTTTCCGCTCTTTTTTATTCTTAGCTAGACATAAAAACTCATTCCTTATCACTTTTTATTATTGATAAAGAAGACCTTTATATACTTTATATTGATTATATAAAAGATGAACCTTTACATAAGATATTTTGATTACGAAACGCTTTGTTATAGTCTTGACGAGGCTCTTGATTTCCTGTCGTCCATTCCCGAAATCGGTATGAATGCCCAGTTGGAAGCCGAAGTCCGCGACTATGTCAATAGCGACATGTGTTATCCAAAAAGATACAAGATACGCCCACGCGTATATTTTATAATCATCAAGACCACCGCTGCCACCATGGCAGACTTCAAGCAGAAGAAGGCTGTCAACACACAGAAACCCGACAAGGCGTCACCTGTGCAGTCAGGACTCACCGATGAGAAGGCAGGCTGGTATGACGGTCAGCTCGACTTCAAGCGCGTGACGATGGTGCCACAGACGGGCAAGTTTGAATATAAGGACACCCACGTGCAGTATCGTTGCAAGGCCGTTTCAGGTCTCGACTGCTACAACCGCATAGTGGAATATCTGCAGGCAAATGTAGACCGTCGCTCGCAGTTCCCTTCTGCAAAAGGAAAAAGTTTCAAGTTTACCTATTTAGGTAAGTGGAAATAAAACATACACACATATACACAAACAACGTGCTCGATTATGAATAAGGTGATGCTCATCGGCAATGTAGGCAAGGAGCCTGAGGTGCGCTATTACGACCAGGACATGGCGGTGGCGCAAGTCATTCTTGCCACCACAGAGCGTGGCTACACGCTGAAAAACGGCACTCAGGTGCCCGACCATACTGACTGGCACACCATTCTGCTATATCATGGTCTTGCCAAGATTGTGGAGCGCTATGTGCATAAAGGCGACAAACTCTATATTGAGGGCAAGATAAGATATCGCAGTTATGACGATAGCCGTGGCATGAGGAAATATGTGACGGAGATTCTTGCCGACAACATGGAACTTCTCACGCCCAAGAATGCCCAACCTTCGCCTTCGCCTTCGCCTAAAGCCGAGACGACAAATGTCGACGACAACGCGTCGGGCTCCAATCTCCCCTTCTGACAAAAGGAGAGTTTTAAAGAAAAATACCACGATAAATCTCAGACAGTGGACATATCCCCATTATACAACGCATTGGCAGAAGTGACCTTCACAGCCCCTTCCCTGGCTGTCGTGCTGTCGCTTCTGCTTACCATTTTACTCCTTCTTGCGTCAGGCTTGGCGAGCGGTTCGGAGATAGCCATCTTCAGCCTTTCGCCCACAGACCTGTCGAAACTCGAACCCGAGAAAGACGATCGTGACGCCCGCATACAGCAACTGCGTGACGACAGTGAGCGCACGTTGGCAACAATCCTTTGTGTCAACAACTTCGTCAATGTCACCATCATCATGCTCTGCAACTTCATCTTCAGCAGAGTGGTCGACTTCCACGACAATTTCTGGTTGCAGTTTGTCGTCGTCACCGTGCTTCTCACCTTCATCCTCCTGCTCTTCGGCGAAATCATACCCAAGGTCTATGCACGTCAGAATTCGCTGGCTTTCTGTCGCCTGTGCAGTGGCTTTGTGTTCACCTCGCGCAAGATAGTGTGGCCCATAGCGTCCATATTGCTCCGCAGTGGCGTGTTGGCAGAGAAAGTGATGCCGCAGGACAACCATGTGCTCGGAGTGGATGAACTCGAGCAAGCTCTCGAACTGACGGATAAAAACGCCATCAAGGACGAGCGCAACATCCTCAAAGGCATCATACGCTTTGGCGACGAGACTGCCAAGGACGTCATGACCCTTCGCCATGACATCGTGAACATCCGCCTGCACAGCACTTTCGACGAGGTGCTCGCCTGCATAGTGGAAAACAATTACAGTCGTATCCCCGTTTCGCTCGATTCCAAGGACACCATAAAGGGTGTGCTCTACATCAAAGACCTCCTGCCTTATCTTTCCAAGGGCAAGACTTTCCATTGGCAGAGCCTCATGCGCCCTCCTTATTTCGTGCCCGAGACGAAGAAGATAGACGACCTGCTGCGAGAGTTTCAGGAGAACAAGGTGCACATGGCAATCGTCGTGGATGAATATGGCGGCACCAGCGGACTTGTCACCCTGGAGGACATTCTTGAGGAGATAGTGGGCGAGATAAACGATGAATACGACGACGAGGAGAAACCCTTCACTCGCCTTAATGCCAACACCTATCTCTTTGAGGGCAAGACTCTGCTGAGCGACTTCTGCAAGGCATTCAATCTCGATGCCGACGAGTTTGCCGATATGCAGGGCGATGCTGACACCCTTGCTGGAGTGCTCCTCGAACTCAAAGGCGACTTCCTTGTTCAGGGTGAGCGCATAGAATATCACGACTTCATCTTTGAAGTGGCAAAACTTGAAGACCGCCGCATATCAAAGGTGAAAGTCATCGTGAAGAAACATCAATAGGAGTTGCAGTGTCCTCACTGCAACCCGAATACGGGAATAATAGCATTGCGCTTATAACTTGAACTAGAAAAACTTGACTTCATTTTTAGACCTCAAAATGTGTCAAGTTTTTCTAGTTCAAGTCAGTAACTAAAGGGCTGAATTTCGAGCGAGAAATTCAGCCCAATTATTTATGATT
>CAVCGK010000025.1:0-38469 GCA_963601795.1 bacterium
AATTCCCAACCCGAATGCACATACGTGTAACTCAAAACGCACGTACGTGCAACACCAAATGCACGTACGTGAAAGTGCAAATGCACGTATGTGCAACCGCCATCGCACGTACGTGCATTTGAAGCGGCACTAGGGAATAGTTATCGCAACCAAAGTATAACTACAAGAACAACAAGACACATATGATAAACAAGATTATCAATCTGTCAATACACCACAAGCTCTTTGTGGCTCTGCTGGTCGTATTGATAATTGTCGGCGGACTGTGGTCGCTCTCCACCATCAATGTGGACTCCACTCCCGACATAACCAACAATCAGGTGCAGGTGATAACCACTGCCGGCAACCTGTCTACTGCCGACATTGAGCAGTATGTCACATATCCTGTGGAACAAGCCATGTCAAATCTTCCCGGCGTGGAGGACGTGCGGTCTATATCACGCTTCGGTCTCTCCGTGGTCACCGTGGTGTTTAAGGATGACATGGGCACCTACCGCCCACGACAACTGGTGCAGGAAAAACTCGAAGAGGTGAAGGAGGAAATACCTGAGGGATTCGGTTCTCCGGAGATGGGTCCTATCACCACAGGATTGGGTGAGATATACCAATACACACTTGTGCCTGACGACACTGCACGATACTCGCCACAGGAACTGCGCTCCATACAGGACTGGATAGTGAAGCGACAGATGACAATGATTCCCGGTGTGGTGGAGGTGAACTCCTTCGGAGGAAGCATCAAGCAATATGAGATTGCCGTGTCATCGGAACAGCTCAATGCATGCAAGGTGACTCTCAGCGAGGTCTACGAGGCTCTGAGCCGCAACAACCAAAACACTGGTGGTGCTTACATCGAAAAGGACCACATGGCAAGTTTCATTCGTGGCGAAGGACTGGTGAAGAGCATAGAGGACATCAAAAACATCACGGTGAAGAATCAAAACGGAGTGCCCGTACTCATTCGCGACATTGCCAAGGATGTGCGCTTTGGCAGTCAGGTGCGCTATGGTGCTTTCACGCAAGACGGCCATGAGGCTGTGGGCGGTATGATTCTCATGCTCAAGGGTGCAAACTCCGCCAAGGTGGTGAAACTCACCAAGGAGCGTCTCAGCGAAGTGCAGAAAACGCTGCCCGACGGCATAAAGATACGCCCCTTCCTCGACCGCACTAATCTCATTGAGCGCACCACAGGCACCATAGCACGCAATCTCATTGAGGGCGCTCTCATCGTGGTATTCGTGCTTGTGCTCATCATGGGAAGTCTCCGTGGAGGCATCATCACTGCTTCGGTCATTCCCTTGGCTCTGCTCTTCGCATTCATCATGATGCGCATCTTCGGTGTGTGGGCAAACCTTATGAGTCTTGGTGCCATCGACTTCGGCATCATTGTCGACGGTGCTGTCATCATCGTGGAGGGCATAGCAGGCACGATAGACCGACATATAGGAAAATCTACCTTTAGCCGTGACGACATGAACCGTATAAGCTATGAGTCGGCATCCACCATGATGCACTCGGCTTTCTTCGGCCAACTCATCATCCTCACAGTCTTCACCCCCATCCTGTTTCTCACTGGCGTGAGTGGCAAGATGTTCCAACCGATGGCTTACACATTCTCGTTTGCTCTCATCGGTGCCATCATTCTCTGCCTCACCTATGTGCCGGCAGTGTCGGCAATAGTGATGAAACCATCGAAAAATCCCAATAGCCTCATCGCCCGCATGGAGCGCAGTCTAGACAAAGGCAGTGCCAGGCTGATGAACAATATATATAAGGTGTATGCTCCTATGCTCTCTTTCTCCCTGCGCCATAAGAAAGGCATGTTGGCTACTGCCGTGTGTCTTCTACTGCTGACGGCATTCACATTCTCTCGTATGGGAGGCGAGTTCATCCCCGAACTCGATGAGGGCGACATTGCCATGCAGACTTTCCTGCGTCCCGGCAGTTCGCTGAGCGAAACCGTCAAGCGCGAGGAGGAAGTGGAACGTCTGCTCCTAAAGGAATTTCCCGAGATAAAGACTGTCTGCGCACGCATCGGTGTGGCAGACATACCCACCGACCCTATGGGATTCGACTACACCGACTCGTTTATCATTCTTGAAAAAGACATGAGCAAATGGACATCGGCAAAGTCGAAGGATGAACTCATAGAGAAGATGAAGGAGAAACTGGAGACTTTGCCAGGACTCAACTACTCGTTCTCGCAACCTGTGGCGCTGCGTTTCAACGAATTGCTCACGGGCATACGTGAGGATGTGGCGGTGAAACTCTACGGTGAGGATCTCGACACTCTCAATATGCTCGGAGAGAAGATTTCCGCCATAGTAAGCCACATTCCGGGTGCGGAGGATGTGTCGCTGGAGCGCACTGCGGGTCTGCCTCAGATTACCGTTACCTACGACCGTGAGATGGTGGGACGCTACGGTCTTGACATAGAGAAACTTAACCAATACATCAGTGCTGCCTTTGCCGGACAAAAGGCGGGAGTGGTCTTTGAGGGCGAGAAACGATTCGACATGGTGATACGCCTCGACGCTTCTGAGCGCACAAGCATCAATGACCTCGAAAATCTTGTGGTGGACTTGCCTGGTGGACAAATGATTCCTCTCAAGGAGGTGGCACACATCAGTTATCAGCCCGGACCGATGCAGATAAGTCGCGACCAAGCTTCGCGCCGCATCTATGTGGGCATCAATGTGCGTGGCAGGGATGTGCAGTCGGTAGTAGCTGACATAGAGAAGGCTCTCGACAAAGACCTCCGACTGCCACCAGGCTATCGCATCACCTATGGAGGAGAGTTTGAAAACTTGCAGGTTGCCAAGGCTCGTCTGATGATAGTGATGCCCGTAGCTATGGCTCTCATCTTCCTGCTTTTGTATTTTGCTCTTGGTTCTGTCAAGCAGTCGCTGATGATATATATGGCTGTGCCGCTCGCCACCATCGGAGGCATCTTTGCCCTTGCAGCAAGGGGAATGCCATTCAGCATCTCGGCAGGTGTCGGTTTTATAGTCCTCTTCGGTGTGGCTGTTCTCAACGGTCTGGTACTCATCAACCGCTTCAACGCACTGAAGAAAGAGGGCATGGACAATGTCATGGACAGAATCAAGGAGGGCACTCGCGAGCGTCTTCGCCCTATCCTGCTCACTGCCCTTGCTGCCATGCTGGGTTTCATGCCCATGGCTGTGTCATCGAGTGCCGGAGCTGAGGTGCAGCGTCCATTGGCAACAGTGGTAATCGGAGGTCTCTTCTCTGCCACTTTGCTTACTCTGCTCATCGTGCCAATACTCTATGCCGTAGAGGAAAAACTGCGGTTTCACCACATGAAAGCACCAGTAGCCATAGTGGCTCTTTTCCTGCTTGTGCCTCTCTCGGCAAAGGCACAGACCCCCATAAACCTTGAGCAGGCACGCGCTAAGGCACTGCAGACATATCCGCTATTGAGGGCTGGAGAACTGCGCGTGGAGAGTGCACGGGCTATGAAGGGCACTGCTTATGACATCGGTGAGACCGAACTCTCCACTGGCGGAGAGGAAAATGGAAATGGCAATCCTGACGGTATCACCAACATCATTACCATTCGTCAGAATCTCGACATTCTTGCCATAGGTTCGCGTCGAAGCATGCTCCGCCAACAGGAGAATGTGGCAAAGGCTGAGCAGGAAGTGCTCAAGCGCGAAGTCACGCAGGAGGTGAGCACTGACTATGCCCTACTCTATGTAGCAAAGAAGCGTGCAGAGGTCATGAGACAGATAGAGACAACATACAAGGACTTTGAGAACGTGGCACGCCGTCGCTATGAACTGGAGGCTACATCACGACTGGAATATCTCTCTGCGCAGAATCAAGTGAGGCAGATACGTCTGCAACTCTTGCAGGCTGAGAACGACGAGCGCATAGCCATGCAGAATCTCAATCGCTGGCTTGGCGACTCTATCACATATACCACCGACGAGAGTCTGCCCGACATGGAGACTTCTTCATCGACAGACATCAATCCGTCGCTCCTGTTGGCACAAGAGAAGGTTACACTTGCCGACAAGAAGATGAAGGCGGAGCGTGCGGAGTTCCTGCCCAAACTCTTTGCAGAGTATGGTTTGCAGAAGATAGGTGCCACATCGGGCTATTACTCCTACTCCATCGGACTGAGCTTGCCACTGGTATTTGGTGCACAGGCAAGTCGCACAAAGTCTGCCAAACTAGAAAAGGATGCTGCCAATCAGGAATATCTGCAGCGTCAGCGTGAGGTAAACGTCATGACTACCACTGCCACAAGTGAGATGAAGAAATGGCAGTCTATGCTCGACTACTACCGCACCACGGCTCTGCCTCTCGCCAAAGAACAGCAGCAGGCTGCCGTGACGAGCTACAAGGAGGGGGCTACGGACTACATAGGGTTCATACAGAACATGAAGGATGCCTCGCAGGTGCAGCTCGACTATTGGGACTGCTTTGGAGAATACATGAAATCAAGATTCAAACTGGAATACATAAAATAGAAATCATTATGAAAGCACTAAAATATATAATGATCGCATTCATGGCATGCTCTATCGTGGCATGCGGCAACGGCAACTCTTCACAGGAGGAAACGGAAGAGACGGAAGAAGGACTCACCGACGTGACGCTGACGGATGCACAAGTGAAAGAATTGAAAGTGACCGTAGGCAAAATGCCCCAACACAGTTTTGCAGGTGAGATAGAGGCAAACGGCACCGTGGCGATAATGCCTCAGAGCGAGGCTTTGGTGTCATCATTCATAGGGGCAAATGTAAAAAGTATCATCGTGAAGGCGGGACAAAAGGTCAGCAAGGGACAGGCACTGGCTTATGTGACGCATCCTGACCTGCTCGACATGCAGAGCCGCTATCTCGCAGCATACAACCGCATGGCATATGTGCAGCAGGAATATGAGCGTCAGCAGAAACTCTACAACGACAAGATTGCATCGGGCAAGGAATATCAGCAGACAAAGTCGGAATATCAGTCGCTGAAGGCAGAACTGCAGACCATAGCCGCCCAACTGCAGATGCTTGGTGTCAACCTGCAGTCATTGCGCTCTGGCCACACGGTGACTGCCGTGGCAATAACAAGTCCTATCAGCGGT
This sequence comes from bacterium, assembly GCA_963601795.1. GTDB lineage: Bacteria > Bacteroidota > Bacteroidia > Bacteroidales > Bacteroidaceae > Prevotella. Next base: position 5,105 of record CAVCGK010000025.1, read on the forward strand.
TCGGTGGAGGAGATAAATGTCAAGACCGGACAATATGTAGACTCGCAGACACCGATGTTTCGCATCATAAACACCAAGAACGTGTATGCCGACCTTCAAGTTTTCGAGAAGGATGCACCATTTGTCAAAGTAGGACAGACAGTCACTCTCACGCTGAAGTCATCCACAGGCAAGACGTTCACGGGCAAGGTGGAGTCTGTAGGACAGACTTTTGAGGGCGACACCAAGGCTGTGCATCTGCGTGTCAGCATCGACGGCAATCATGAAGGTCTTGTGCCAGGCATGTATCTCTGCGGTCATGTGGCTGCCGACAGTCAGATGCTGCAAGCCATGTCAACGGAGGGAGTGGTCGATGACAGCGGCAGTTCCTACATCTTCTCCGTCCGTCACTCCAATGGCAAATGGACATTCCATCCTATAGAGGTGAAGCGCGGTCGCGAAGAGAAAGGCTTTGTGGAAATAGCATCCACTGTAGCATCCGACGAGACCCTTGCTCTCGACAACGCCTATTACATCATGTCTGAGATGAAGAAGGGAGAAACGGGAGAAGATGATTGAAAGATGGAAAGATTAAAAGATTGAAATATTAAAAGTAATCATAGTAGGCGAAGCGTTCTCGCTTTGCCCATGAAAGCAAGAATTATCTATAAGACTTAGGTGCAGCGAGAACGCTGCACCTATTTACCATCAATATTTTCATTTGTTGTAGACTGTTCTTTAGTACAATAGTCCGAAAGCCCAAAGAGGAATGATGTCACCGTTGGCATGTTCTGTATCATCCCTCACTACAAAGGAATTGGGGACATTCTTTATTTGCTTGTGACTTTTTTTGAGACCTCCCACTTCGAAGGTATATTTGCCGATGGTGAAGTCGGCAACTTTTGATGAGGTCACATCCTGCGTCAGGCGAGTTTGGTTGTAAAAGAAAGTCTCCCTAACGTTGCCAATGTTGGCATTTTCGCCTGAGAGGGCGTATATGATGTTTGTATTGTCAAGATACACTTTTTCTGTCTTTCCTAACCCACGCATTCCACCAGTTTCGTCACGCAGTTGCCCTATCATTCCTGCTTTCTCCATATAGAGCAGATAGTTGGGTATGTCATTGCGACTCACCTTAATCTCGTTGGCAAGACCCGTTGCCTCTGGCTTGTAGGGAACATTGTGCGAGATGATGGACAGCATGCGGCGCAACTTCTTGCCTGTAGCTGGCGACATATTGGCATATTGAGGAATGTCTACCTCCATGGTTAGTTGGATAACTTGTTGTAGTCTTTGTTGGAAGAAACCTTCTTTGGAAAATGGATAGTAGCCTTCACGCAGATATTGGTTAAAGAGAGGGATAGGATGAAGTACACCTTCTATTTCAACATTGTCTGCCAATATCTCATCGAGCGTTTTTACTGGTGTCTTGATGTTGTGGAATAGCTCTAGATATTCACGGAATGACAGCCCCTGCATACTATAGAGCAATACTCTGCGGCTTAGGTCGGCTTCGCCATCCATTATGTTGAGGATGGAGGACCCCGTGAAGAATATGTGCAGACCAGGATGTGAATCGTAGATTTGCTTCAGTTCCCTAGACCAGCCGTCGTACTTATGTACTTCGTCGATATAAAGCCATTCGCCTCCTTCACGTACGAATTGGGCTGCAGTGTCTACCAGTGTATTGAGTGTGAAGTATATATGGTCGGCAGATATATAAAGGCTTTTTGCCTTGATGGAGTCCGACTGTTCCTTGAGATACTGTAACACCATAGTGGACTTGCCCACTCCTCGCGGTCCCATCAGTCCGACCAGCCTTGCTTCCCAGGGCAATTGGCTACTCATGTAGCGTTTAAAACTGAGGCTGACAAGTTCCAGTTGCTCTTTCATGTAGTTTACTAGCGTTATATCCATACAGAGTTCTTTTTATGCTTATATCTTACTATGTGCACCTTGAAAAGTGCACATTATAGTATTTCGTGCACTTTCTAAGGTGCAAATATACGCAAATACACTTCAAAAAGCAAAGAATGACGAATGAAAATACACTGCGATTATTCTGCGCCAAATACCTATTTTACACCAATCATCTTTCAATTGTTCAATTTTTCCATCTTTCAATATTACTTGTATTTGCTATAGCTCTTCACTGCCCACAGGTTGACGGCGAGGGCAAAGATGGCGAGGGCCGCCACTTGATGGGCGATGCTCATGAAGGTGCCTCCGCGCACAAAGACGGTGCGGACGGCATCGATGTAATAGTGCATTGGGTTTATCCATGTTGTCATATAAGCCCAATGGGGCATGGAGCGCACGGGAGTGAACAGACCGCTGAGCAGGATGATATTCACCACGACAAACCACATCACGAAGACTGCCTGCTGCATGGTGTCGTTATAGTTGGAGATGATGAGTCCCAGACCACTGAAGATGAGTGCCATGAGTATGGAGATGAGATATACCAGCGGCAGCGAACCTTCACACGTGATGCCATAAACAGCCCATGCAAGGATGAAGCAGATGGTCATCACCACCATGGCAATAATCCAATAGGGAATGAGTTTCGCCAATATAAACTCCCATTTCTTCACTGGCGTCACATTGATAGCCTCTATGGTGCCGCTCTCCTTCTCGCCCACGATGTTGAGCGTAGGCAAGAAACCGCACATCAGTAGCATCACTATCGCCATGAGCGACGGAATCATGAATAGTTTGTAGTTTAGGTTTTTGTTGTAAAGATACAGCACCTTCACCATGTCGCTCCCCGATGTGCCTGTCACGGCAGTGGTCACAATGCTCGACAGATAACTGCCAGCCATGCTGCCCTTAGTGCCGTTTACGGCATTTGTGGCAATGAGCATCTGCGGATGGCGGTCGTTTATGAGGTCGCTCTCGAAATGCTGTGGTATTTCAAGGATGACATCAGCACGCGAGTTTTCTATGTCCGCAAGTGCCTCTTCATACGACTGCCTCTGCGCTCCGAACACGAAATAGCGCGATGCCTCCAGTTCGTGTATTAGTCGTGATGACATAGTGGAGTGGTCACTGTCTACTACGTCCACCACAAGGTTCTTCACCTCCATGCTTGCCACCCACGGCATCACGCACATTATCATTATCGGGAACATCACCACAAGTCTTGGCAGAAAGGCATTGCGCCTTATCTGTAAAAACTCCTTCTGCAACAAATATTTGAGAACCATCTTTATAATATTATATAAGTCGGCGTAAACCTTAATCTTTAAAAGCAATCATAGGAGGTGCAGTGTACCTCCTAAAGTCTGTTGTTAAACTTCATAAGTGCCGCTGACATCAGCACCACTGCCATGCCAGCAAGTACTGCCACTTCATGTGCCACATTGTCAAGTCCCACACCCATAATCATCAGTTTGCGCAGAGCTGCCACATAGTATCTCGGGGGCATCACCGCCGACACATACTGCAGCACACGGGGCATACTCTCCACGGGAAACATCATGCCGCTGAGCAATATGCAGGGCAATATGAGCATCATAGCCGAGGCGAGGAGCGCCACAAGTTGCGTCTGGGCAAAGGTGCTGATGAGCATGCCGAGTGACAATGCCACTGTGACATATATGCCCGACACGAACACTATGCTCACCAACGAACCTGCTATGGGCACACCGAGGATGAAATGTGAGATGAAGAGGATGAAAAACTGTATGCAGAAGGCGAGCACAAGATAGGGCACCACCTTCGCCACGATAATCATTATCGGGCGCACAGGACTCACCAAGAGCACCTCCATAGTGCCACGCTCCTTCTCTCTCACTATGCTTATGCTCGTCATCATGGCACAGATAAGCATCAGGAGCATACCCATGATGCCTGGCACGAAGTTGTAGCTACTCTTCATCTGCGGATTGTAGAGCAGAGAGAGATTAAGACTGAAAGGCATCATGCCGGCACTGTCCTGCCCCAATATCTGCGCCACATAGTTGGCATACATCTGCGCCATATTTGGATCGCTGCCGTCGGTCATCACCTGCACTCCGTCGTGCCTTGAGGCATAGTCGGCACTGAATATCACGGCTATGTCCGCCTTTTGATTTCGTATGAGCTTTTCTGCTTCGACAGGAGTATGCACGCAACTCACTATGTCGAAATATTCACTCTGAGCCAAACGCTCCGTCATGCGTTGTGTCTCATGGTCGAGAGATGACATCACCGCCACCGTGCGCACATTCTTCACGTCCGTGGAGATGGCAAAACCGAAGATTAGCATCATCACCACTGGCATACCGAAGAGTATGAGCATCGTGCGTCGGTCACGCAGTATGTGGCGTGTCTCCTTTGTTATGAATGATATGAACTGTCTCATGCTTCTTTCTTATTGTCGTGTGGAAGTGCGTGCCAGCAGAGTGAACACATGGTCCATGTCAGGCTGCGCAAAACGCTCCTTCAGTTCGGAGGGCGCCCCCATAGCCTTTATCTTGCCGTCCACCATGATGGAGATGCGGTCGCAATATTCCGCTTCATCCATGTAGTGGGTGGTGACAAACACCGTTATGCCACGGTCGGCGGCATCATAGATGAGTTCCCAAAACTGTCGCCTCACGGCAGGATCTACGCCTCCTGTAGGTTCATCGAGAAACACCACCTCGGGTTCATGGAATATGCTGACCGAAAATGCCAACTTCTGCTTCCATCCCAAGGGCAGACTCTTCACTAGGTCGTCGGCATGGGCTGCAAACTGCAGTCGCTCCAGCAGAGCCTTCATCTTACTTTCTATGTCACGTCGCTTCATGCCGTATATGCCAGCGAAGAGGCGTATGTTCTCACGCACCGTGAGGTCTTCATAAAGAGAAAACTTCTGACTCATGTATCCGATGTGGCTTTTTATCTTCTCATATTCCGTCGTGATGTCGCATCCTGCCACACGTCCCATGCCCGCCGTAGGGCGGTTGAGTCCTGTTAGAATGTGCATGGCAGTGGTCTTGCCGGCACCGTTAGCACCGAGAAAACCGAAGATTTCACCGCGCTTGACGCTGAATGATATGTCGTCCACGGCATGAAAAGTGCCGAAGGCTTTTACCAGATGATTCACTTCTATCACATTGTCCTCATCGTCGGTATGCATACGGCTTTCGCTATGACTGATTCCCTCAGGGCAGAACACATCGCGAAACTCTTCGAGTATGTCGTCGGGCTTGCCTATGCCCTTCACCTCTCCTTCCTGCATGAAGGCTATGCGGTCGCAACATTTAATCTCGTCAATATATGGCGTGGACGCCACTATGGTGATACCTCTTTCGCGTAGCGATGACAACATCTGCCAAAACTCCTTGCGGCTCACGGGGTCTACTCCCGTGGTGGGTTCGTCGAGGAGCAAAAGGCGGGGCGAATGCACAAGGGCGCAAGAGAGTGCCAGTTTCTGCTTCATACCTCCCGACAACGCCCCTGCACGACGCTTGCTAAAGGGTTCTATCTGACTGTAGATGGCTTTGATGATGTCATAGCCTGCCTCCACGGTAGTGCCGAAAAGGCTGGCGAAGAACTCGAGGTTCTCTTCCACCGATAGGTCTTGATAGAGGGAAAACTTGCCTGGCATATATCCCACCCTGCTTCTTATGTCACGCATGCCACTGACGACATCGAGTCCATCGACGGTCACCTTGCCCTTGTCGGCAAGAAGCAGCGTGGCAATGATGCGGAAGAGAGTGGTCTTGCCAGCACCGTCGGGACCTATCAATCCGAATATCTCGCCTTCTTCTACCGTTAGCGACACATCACGCAGGGCTTGCACCTTGCCATAAGACATTGATATGTCATTTACCTTCAGCATATGTCACCTCTCCATACATGCCTATCTTTATGTTGCCGTCGTTCTTCACGGCTATCTTCACCGCATACACAAGGTCGGCACGCTCATCATCGGTGAGGATGGTCTTGGGAGTAAACTCCGACTTCGACGATATCCATACCACCCTGCCGCTATATTCTCTTCGCTCGCCACCGCCATAGTCGGCATATACTGTCATCTTCTGCCCCAGGCGAATGTCCTTGAGCTGGGCACTGGTGAAATAGGCACGCAGGAACATGTTGTCAGTGTCGGCAACCTTAAACAATGGTTTGCCCACAGTGGCAAACTCTCCCTGCTGCATATATTTTGCCAATATGGTGCCGCTGACAGGACTCTTCACATGGCATTTGCGCAATTGGTCTGCCACCTGCATGCGCTCTATGTCGGCAGTATTCATCTGCGCCTGCAGACCGTTGGTGGATGTGTGGAGTGACGACATCTGTGCCTCGAGTTGGCGTTCCAGCACCTTCACCTGACTGTCGGCATCGTCGAGAGTCTTGCGGTTTGCCGCCCCCGACTTCACGAGAGACTCAAAGCGGTCACGCTCCTGACGTGCCTTGGCAAGTTGCTGACGTGTGGCAGCCACCTGCTTCGTCATGTCGGGACGTTGCGAGGCATACACCTGCTTAAGAGCTCCCACCTGACACGCCTTAAGATAGAGTTGCACCGTGTCGACAAGAGCCACCTGTGCCCCTGCCTCCACATTGTCGCCCTCCTGAGGCATAAACTCCAGCAGCACACCATTCTGCTCTGCTGACACCGTCACCTCCGTAGCCTCAAAAGTGCCCGTGGCATCATATTCTTTCTCACCATTGCCGCATGATGCCAACATCACTGTCGCCAATGTCATAGTTATAAATATATTCTTTCTCATATCTTATAATATTTACCTCCTATTAATACTTCAGTCGCTTGAGTTTGTAGGTGCTTTGCAACAACATGACTTCGTGTTCAGCCTTCTGCGCCCTTGCCATTGCCACGGCATTGATGTCGCGCACAAGGTCGTTTATGCTCATCGTGCCCATCTCCACCTTCTTGCCGCTTATGATGCGGATGTTCTCGCGCAGAGCCACTATCTCGTCATCATGCGAGAGTTGCTTCTTCAGCGCATCTATCGTTCCGTCGGTCTGCTCCTGCTGCAGTGTGTTATTGAAGAGAAAGGTCTCCCTTTGCGCACCTATCTTCTGTCTCTGCTCATCAAGTCTGCGGAGATCATTCTTGCGAGTATAGAGCGCACCGATGTTCCATGAGAGCGACACGCCACCGAGGAGTATGCCATTGTTGATGAGGTCGCTCACCTTAGTGTGATAAGCGCCCATTCCCATGAATCCCACCGTGGGGCGCAGGTTGGCATCAAGACTCTTGCGCTGCACATCGAGCATCTTCTCCTGCGAGGCATAGAGAAGCATCTCAGGACGTAGAGAGGCATCGCCCGACATATTATATATATTATCGGGCTTCATTAAAGTGGCGGTTTCACCGAGTTCTGTCCCCATAAACTTCCCGAGCATACGCAGATAAGCCATGCGCGAAGCCGTGAGTTGGTCGTGCTGCTGAATGGCTTTCAACTGCTCCACACGCAAGATGTCCTTGTCCGACTGGTTGGCTATGCCACCCTGCATCATGTCGTCCACAGTCTTCATGCTCACTTGCAGGTCTTCCTGGAGCGTGGCGTTCTGACGGAGCTTCTCGTCAAGGAGGAGGATGGAGAAATATATCTGTTCCACACGGTCGTAGACATCGTCCATAGCGACATCCAACTGGCGCGACTGCACATCCGACTCCGCCTCAGCCACATGACGCTTCAAGGCTATCTTGCCTCCGTCATAGACCGTCTGCTTCACTGTGACCGAAGCACTCGCCACCAGATTGTTCATGTCGATGCCCATCATTGCAGCCTTACTGTCACCATTTATTATGTCGGTGAAACCATAGCCACCTGCCGACACCGACACTTGAGGCAACCACGCCGTGGCGGCATTTTTGAGGTCATAGTCACGCGAGCGGTCTATCATGCCATACTGCTTTATGGCAGGATAATTCTCCTGCGCCAGTCGGCGACACTCGTCGAGAGTAATCTGTTGTGCAGAAACAATGCCACAGAGAGCCGACATGCACAACAAGAGAATCAGTTTTCGCTTCATCATAATCTTGTCATCATCAGATTTGTTTTCGATGGCAAAGTTACAATGAACATTAGCGTATGCCATTATCCTTTCAATTGCAAGAATGTTCTTTTTGTAGGATTATAGCCAAAAGATGCTACAAAACACGGCATTCTTATTATCTTTGCATACATGAAGACTCCAGAAAAGCTCACCATAGACATGATGTTTCAGCGCATCAAAGAGGATGACTCCTCGCTGCTCAGCAACATCTGTTTCCGCAATGATCTTGCCATAGTGATGAACACGAGCAGACTCTTTCGCCTGTTCATACATTATTATAATGCTCCCTTCCTATTGGAAGATTTCCGCATGGGCTATGTGCTGAAAGGGTTTGTGCGGGGCATAATCAATCTGCAGGAATACCGCATAGAGGCAGGAAGCATTGTCATCATGGTGCCGGGATCGATTATAGAACCACTGGAGATGAGTGAAGACTTCGTCATTACGGGCATGGGAATCTCGGCAGAACGCTTCCGCATGCTCCACAACAACTCTCTGCCGGCAATCTTTCAGGGACAGCGCAACACGAAGATAGTGCATGCCAATGACTCGGAAAGAGAACTTATAGCCAGGTTGTTTATGAGTTTATGGAATCTCACTCATACAGAAAACGTCGGTGAAACCGCCATAAACTGCATGGTGGCTACTATCGCCAATGTCTACAACGACATCTTCAGCAATCACAATACGGCTGACTTTCCGCAGGGAAAACCTCATGACACGGCATACAACCTCTTTGAGCGGTTCATAACACTCGTCAATGCTCATTGCCGCGAAGAACGCCAACTGGACTATTATGCCGACTGCCTGTGCGTGACAAAACGCCATCTCGGCACTACAGTGAAACTGGTGAGCGGCATCACGGCAAAAGAGTGGATTGACAAGGCAGTTATCACCGTGGCGAAGGTGATGCTACGCCACTCCGACGACAGTATTCAGCAGATAGCTGACGCCATGCATTTCCCCAATGCCAGCTTCTTTTGCAAATATTTCCATCGCCTCACAGCATGCACTCCACAAAGGTGGCGCGAGGGTAAAGACCAACAAAAATGATGTGAGCATTTGCTTGCGCCGATGTAAGCAATTAGTTATCCCGTTGCAAGCTATTGCTTGCTTCGATGTTTTGGCATATGTCACAAACATGTGTGACATATGTCAAAAAGGTTTGCGACAATTGTCATAAAGGTTTGTGACATATGTCGCGCAATCGTTTGACATATGTCGCACACTCGTAGCACCGCAGTTCTTACAATGCTCCATCCAGTTTTTACAACAATTCATAGTAGGCGAAGCGTCCTCGCATTGCCCGTTTGTAAGCAATGTATTCAGGGGCTTTGGTACGGCGAGGGCGCCGTACCTCCTAAGAATACCTTATGAAATCAGAAGCGGATATAGGCGGAGCCTGAGAGAACAAGAGCTCCCTGACTGCCGTGGTCCTTGGTAGGCGACGGGAAGAGTTCATGCTCTACATTCACCTTGAAGTCAAGATGTTGCCTTGCTCTAACGCCAAGACTTGCACCCAAAGTAGTGCCAAGTCCGCCGTAGCTTGGGTTTTCCACGACATTTTCATTGGAATTGGGATAGAGAGTAAAGCCAGCGAGAGCCTTGCCTTCTACGAAGAGGCGCTCATAGATATTCTGATGAAACCATACGCCAGCCTTGAGAGTGTAGGAATGCGAGGAGTTTTCCATGCGGTCTTCATCATCGGTGATATACTTGATGTCGAAGACTCCGACACGCGCTCCTATTCCCCAATGGCGGGAGAAGAAATAGGCTCCCTCAAGACCGAAAGAGGCTCCCGTGGAAGACTGCATGTGGCGTGTGGTACTGAGGTTATATCGGTGGAGAGGTACAAGGAATCCGGCATAGGTGCCGAAGAAAGAAGGATTCTTGTCGGCATCGACAATCCATATGGTGCGAGGGTCGTAACTCTTGGGGTGACTGGGAAATGCCAGGTCGGCAAGCCAATAGCCAAACTCAGTGCCGAGGATTCCCATGCCGGCACCTGCAAGAATGTCGCTCATCCAGTGGCGATTATTCATCATTCGCATCACACCGGTGGCTGTGGCTACAGTGTAACCGCCAAAACCTATCCACGGACTCAGATGACCATATTCTTTCTGAAGCATTGTGGCACACATGAAGGCGGTGGCAGTGTGGCCTGAAGGGAAACTGTGGTTGTTGGATCCGTCAGGTCGCTCCTCCTTTGCCAGCGGTTTGATACCTCTTGTCATGGCGATGACAAGTCCCATTGAGAATGCATCGGCAGTGAGCATCTTCTTCCACGAACTACGGCTCTCCACTCCTGCAGCCTTCAGAGCGAGCATCAGGGCAGCGGGAGAATACTGTATGTAGTTGTCCAATTCATTATGAAAAGTGGGCATAAAACCGTTGCGCAGCGAGCGGAAATGCTTGTTCTCGCCCATCTCTATGAGTCCTGCGGCAATGAGAGGCACACCTATATACGTTGACTGCACCCATCGCTTGGCGAAGAAACGTTCGCTTTTGGTTTGAAAATGTACTGTGTCGCTGGCAGCACAAGTCTTTTCGTTAAGGAAATCGGGCAATGTTGGCACAGTCTCCTCTGCACTTGCTGAAAGAGAGAAGACGAGTGTCGACAAGAGTATAAACCTTTTTAACATAGTGGTAAGAATGTCTTGAAAACTACTACAAAGTTACTACTTTTTGCCGACATTGTCGGTATTTTTCATTATTATATATTTATTTATTTGGATTTTATACTATTCGTACAAATTATTACTTTGGATTTTTATGAAAAAGAATAAATTATTTCTTTGGATTTTTTACATTTTTGTATCTTTGCACACATCAGTACGCTCTTATGCCTACATAAAAATATAAAAAGAAAGACAGGACATGTATTATCAAAGACTCATAGATGGAAGCTTGGCAGAATGGGCATCACGCGATGCACACAAACCATTATTGGTAAGGGGAGCAAGACAGGTGGGAAAATCAACTGCCATACGTCACCTTGGCGAACAATTTGAGAGTTTTGTGGAGATAAACCTAGAACGAAGTCCACAGTTTTCCGAACTCTTCCAGCGCGACCTTGACGTGAAACGCATCACCGCTGAACTGGCAGCCATGACGGGACGACCTATCGTAGCAGGAAAGACATTGCTTTTCATTGATGAGATACAGGCTTGCCCACAGGCCATAATGTCGCTGCGTTTCTTCAAGGAAGATTATCCTGAACTGCACGTAGTGGCGGCGGGGTCGCTACTTGAGTTTGCTTTGCAGGAGTTGCCTACTTTCGGCGTTGGCAGGATACATTCCATGTTCATGTATCCCATGACCTTTGACGAATTTCTCATAGCCAACGGCGAACAACTTCTCATGGAGGCACGCAATAGGGCTACGGCAAATTCGCCCATGTCACAGCCACTTTATGAGAAATTGGTGTATCTTTTCCGCACCTTCATGCTTGTGGGTGGCATGCCCGAATCGGTGGCAAAATGGGTTGAGACACACGACTACCTGAATTGTCAGGAGGTGCTCGACGACATTGTGCTCACTTATGAAGACGATTTCCCAAAGTACAAGAAGCGTGCAGACCCCATGTTGCTCAGGGCTACATTACGCAGTGCAGCCCAACAGGCAACATCGAAATTTGTCTACTCAGCCGTGGGTAACGGCTATAAGACAATTGATGTAAAGAATGCCATAGAACTTCTGACTCTTGCGGGAATACTTATACCCGTGACGCATAGTGCAGCCAACGGCATACCGATGGGTAGTGAGGCTGACCATAACTATAGGAAGATGTTGGTGATGGACACAGGCATTGCCTTAAGACTGCTCAACATGACTACAGGAGACATTAGTCCTATCGTCGCTCAAATACTGACATCAAGCATTGCAGACCTTGTCAACAAGGGGCCAATGACAGAAATGACCGCAGGTCTGGAGTTGCTGCATTACCTCACTCCTAACCTGCGTCATGAACTATACTACTGGCAACGTATGGCAAAGAATTCGTTGGCTGAGATAGACTATATCACCTGTTACCAACAAAAGGTGCTTCCCATAGAGGTGAAAGCTGGTACACAGGGAGGAATGAAGAGCTTGTGGATGTTTATGCGCGAAAAACATCTTGACCTGGCTGTCCGCTGTTCTCTGGAGAATTTCTCTGCCTTTGATTATAAAGACGCGCAAGACAATGATGCCTTGAGGCACGTGACAGTGTGCCCTCTGTATGCAATATCGCAGTTGCAGCGCATATTGTCAGGGCAATAACACATCTGTCGTGGAGACCTCATCCGAGGCTTCGATGATGCCGACACGGATGTAGTCTTTGAGGTGGAAGAGGGAGTTGCCATAGCCGCCTTGGGAATCGGAGACGAGGAGGATGGTCTGACGGCCGTCGGCGAGCTTGATGCCGAGGCACATGCCTTCATAATTGGCTATGGTATGAGAGAAAAGTCCGAGGGAAGTGGTCCATTGTGCTTGCAGGGTCTTGCCCTCTACTGCGGAGCGCACCTTATAAATTTTGTTGGTGACATAACTGCCGAGATAGCCTTGGGCAACGAGAAATTCACGCTCAAGGACAAGCATGCTGCTGTCGGGAAGAGCCAGAAGTTCGGGAATGCCGAAAGCCATCTGCTTCACTTCGCCCCGTGCCAAGGGAGCGTCGGTCTCATAAATGAACTGCTCGAGCGGTTGCATATGGCGGTCGAAAGACTGCACCCTTATCTTGGCTGGAACGGGGTTCTTGTCGTCGGAGACAGCACTGTCAGACTTAAGTGTATTCTCCGTGCATGTCCAGAAAAGTCCGGTTATGTCGCAATAGGTAAGAGCTTCAAAGCCGTAGTTATTGTTGATATTTGCCAGTTGCAATTGTTCGGGAACGGCAAGTTCACGTCCTGTGAGATTGCCGTCAAGAGAATATTCCTTTATGCGCTGGTCGTCTTCGGCAGAGACGAACACGGTGTTGCTGTCGGGAAAGAATGCTATGCCTTCAGCATCACGCCTGTTGCCACCGTTGTTATGGAAGGCAATGACACTCATGTCTTCCACCTGACCAGTGGTTTCGTTCTGATGAATCTCAAACTCCCAAAAGCCGTCGCCATCCTGTTTGTCGCTTATCACGGCATAGCGATTGTCGCCTATTGGCGTGATGCCGCTATAGTTGGCGGCAGGCACATTCCATCGCGACATCTTCTGCTGGGCAAGCATAGTTATCTGTGCAGAGGCATTGCCGATGAAGAGGAAGAAAATGGAGAGAAGGGAGAAAAGAAAACTTTTCATATGTTGTTTGCTATGATGTAGCCCATAGTCCATGCCGCCTGCAGGTTAAAACCGCCTGTCACGGCATCGACATTGAGGAATTCACCGCCAAAGAATAGTCCTGAGTGATGTTTGCACTCAAGGGTGTTGATGTCAACATATGACAGCGAGACGCCACCGCAGGTGACAAACTCTTCCTTATATTGTCCTTTTCCCGTGATGGCATAGATGTCGTTGGTGAGGACGGTAGCAAGATGGTTGAGCTGTTTAGGTCCTACCTCTGCCCACGGTTTCTGCGGAGGAAGTCCCACCTTTTCTATAATATAAGTCCAGAAAGCCTGTGTTATGGGAGTCTGGTGAATGGTGTCAAGGGGTTTAGCATTTGCTATCTGTTTGCGTAGATTGTCCGTCTGCGTGGTCTTGAGAATTTCCAAAACCTCGGCAAAGGTAGCTTTGCCATACCAGTTTATGCCCACCTCGGCACGGTGAAATCTCTCAGCGAGGAATACGGCTCCATAAGAAGAAAGGCGGAGTATGGCAGGGCCTGACAGTCCCCAATGGGTGATGAGGAGCGGTCCTTCGGCAGTATAATTGGTGGAAATGAGGCGTGTCGTCACTGGATTTACCACTGTGCCCATGAGGGAATGCAACTTTGCATCGTCTACATTAAACGTAAAGAGCGACGGCACAGGGTGTTCAAATGGTATTTGAAGAGGTGACAAAAACTTATAGCCATCCAAATGGGCTTTGCCACCAACAGTGACAACCACCTTGTCGGCTATAATCTCCTTGCCAGAGGAGGTAAGAAGGCAGTATTCTCCATCGTCGTGGTGAGAGATGCTCTCCACGGCAGTGGAAGTGATAAGGTCGACTCCGAGCGTGCGCATGAGACGGAGCAGGGTGTTGACAATCTCCATAGCATCCTGCGACTGGGGGAATACACACTGGTCGTCCTGCACTACAAGGCGCACGCCCTCGGCTTCAAACCAGCGCATGGTGTCTTCATGCGAGAACATCTTAAGTCCTCGCTTCATGAGTTTTTCGCCACGGGGATACACCTGCTTGACGCTTCGCACGTCACGAAAAGAGTTGGTGAGATTGCAGCGACCGCCACCCGTAACGGCAAGTTTCGCCATTGGGCGCGTGCTCTTTTCAAGCACCGTGACCTGAGCATCCGGCAAACGGCGCTTGATGTTTACCGCACAGAAACAACCGCAAGCACCGCCTCCGACGATTACAACATGCATAGGGCACGGTTTTCGGCAGCCTCCATGATCTCCCTTTCGCCGGGTCCCTTGTCATTGATGCCACAAAGGTGGAGAATGCCATGAATAATCACACGATGCAACTCCTCGTCATAAGACTTGCCGAATTTTTCCGCATTGGTGCGCACTGTGTCGAGAGAGATGACGAGGTCGCCATTGATAACATCGTCCTCATCGTAGTCGAAGGTTATGATGTCGGTGTAATAATCGTGTCCGAGATACTCATTGTTGACCTCGAGAATCTTTTCGTCATCGCAGAAAAGATAGCCTATCTCGCCCACTTTCCTGCCATAGGTGGCGGCAACGGCACGAATCCACTTGTTGGTGTCGCGTTTCTTTATGTCAGGCATCTTCACACCTTCCGCACTGTAAGTAATCATATTTTTTTTACTTTTTACTTATTACTCGTTACTTGCTATTCTTTATGTTATCCCTTATTGCAGTACTGCTCACGTTCTCAAGACCGGGAGCAGCGAAGAGCAGGAGAGTCTCCACCTGTCCGTGTTGTTTGTTCCACTCCGCCTGCTTGCGCTCATATTCGAAGTCTATGGCATTGCGCACACCTTTCACTATGTGGCTTATGCCGTGGCTACGACAATAGTCGATGGTGAGACCTTCCACATGGTCGACAATAATCCGTGGGTTGTCATGAAACTCCGCTCTTATCCTTGCCATGCGCTCCTGAGTGGTGTACATGTAATGTTTGTCGGGATTGACAGCCACTGCCACCACCACCTCGCCGAATATCGACAGTGCCCGCTGCACGATGCTGCGGTGACCTTCATGGAAAGGATCGAAACTGCCGACAAAGAGCACCTTAGTCGAAGAGAGTGGGTTCTGCTGCATTGCTACCAATGATATTGCGTCCGAAATGACGGTAAGCGAGTTCGGTTGCCACACGTCCGCGCGGTGTGCGCTTGATGAAACCTTCCATTATGAGGAATGGCTCATAGACTTCCTCCACCGTGCCTGCATCTTCGCCTATGGCTGTGGCTATGGTAGACACTCCCACAGGACCACCACGAAACTTGTCGATGATGGTGAGGAGTATCTTGTTGTCTATCTCGTCGAGACCATAACTATCGATATTCAGTGCCGTGAGAGCCATATTGGCGATGGCAAGGTCGATGGTGCCTGTGCCCTTCACTTGGGCAAAGTCGCGCACACGACGCAACAGGGCATTGGCTATACGTGGCGTTCCTCGCGAGCGACGGCTTATCTCCATGGCAGCGTCATCCTTTATGGGCACACGCATGATGGATGCCGATCGCTTGATGATCTTCATTATCGTCTCGGGGTCATAGTATTCAAGATGGAGATTGATGCCGAAACGGGCGCGCAGAGGAGCTGTAAGCATGCCGCTGCGGGTGGTGGCTCCAACAAGGGTAAATGGGTTGAGGTCTATCTGGATGCTTCGTGCCGACGGACCTTTGTCTATCATGATGTCGATGCGATAGTCCTCCATAGCGGAATAGAGATATTCCTCCACGACAGGATTAAGACGGTGTATCTCATCGATAAAGAGCACATCATTGTTTTCCAAAGACGTGAGAATGCCGGCAAGGTCGCCCGGTTTGTCGAGCACTGGTCCGGAGGTTATCTTGAAACCTACGCCAAGTTCATTGGCAATGATATTGCTAAGAGTGGTCTTTCCCAGTCCAGGAGGACCGTGAAGGAGAGTATGGTCAAGCGGTTCACCGCGATATTTGGCAGCCTCGACAAACACTCTCAGGTTGTCTACGACATTCCTTTGTCCGCTGAAGTCATCGAAACTCAGCGGGCGGAGAGCATTTTCAAACTCCTTCTCAGCGGAGCCTGGTGATACGTGTATGTCAAATTCGTCTTGCATAGCGTTCGTTACATTCAGGGCAGAGACCCTTCATCACATAGTTGATATTCTGTAGCGTAAAACCATCGGGGAGCGGCACACTGGGCACATGTATCTGTTTGAGGCAGAAGGTGCGGTGGCACTGGGTGCAATAGAAATGAGTGTGCTCGTCCTGAGGCTCACAGTCGCAGTCGTCATCGCATACTGCATATTTCATGGCTCCCGACCCATCGTCGATGGCATGGATGAGCTGATGGAGAAGGAAGAGAGACAATGTGCGCGAGATGGTGGACTTGTCTACCGTAGGGAGCAGACGCTCAAGGTCGGGAAGCGACAGTGCCTGGTCACCACGAAACATGTTGCGAAGTACCAAAAGACGTATGGCAGTCGGTTTGATGTCGCGGTGATGCAATTTCTCTACAAAGAATTCCTCGCTCTCCATATGACTAGTCACTTATTTGCCGAGAAGTTCCACTGCCTTCATCACGACGTGGCTCTCCTCGTTCATTATCTTAAAGTATTCCGACATGTCCCACACGTCGCGGGCGATGAGAGCCTTGAGCTGAGCTTTTATCATATGCTCACTGTTGCGAAGCTCTTCCTCGTCCTTGAGTTTCA
Organism: bacterium; assembly: GCA_963601795.1. GTDB lineage: Bacteria > Bacteroidota > Bacteroidia > Bacteroidales > Bacteroidaceae > Prevotella. Next base: position 22,040 of record CAVCGK010000025.1, read on the forward strand.
CCTTCTCTTTCTCGCCCTCGCTATAGACAGCCTGAAGGAGTTCGTCAGGAACGATGAACTCTGTCTCAAACTTGTCGAAGGTCTTATAGAGCTTGTGCAGTTTCTTGCGGTTTTGGTCTACGTAGCGCAGGGTCTGGTTGATGATGATGCCCTTGGCAGCCAGTTGACGGTGATAGGCAGTATACTGCGTGGTGTCGAGAGGTACGAAGAAATCGGGCATTATGCCACCTCCGCCATAGACTGTCTTGTGCAGACGGAGAGTCTGAAACTTCAACGAATCGTCAAAGTGGATGCTGTCGCGGCTATAGAGCTCGCCGTGCTTGAAGCGGTTTTCTATGTCTTGCTCGTAGTCTTTATTGTCGCCCTTCTCATAAGGTTTCTGTATGCATCGACCAGAAGGGGTATAGTAATGAGCCACGGTGATGCGGAGCATCGAACCGTCAGGATATTCTATAGGGCGTTGCACAAGACCCTTGCCGAAAGAGCGGCGACCTACAATCTGACCACGGTCCTGATCCTGGATGGCACCAGAGAGAATCTCGGCTGCCGAAGCGGAATATTCATTGACGAGAACCATCACCCTGCCATCGAGAATACGACCCTTGCCATCGGCACGGAATTCCTGTCGTGGGTTAGATCTTCCCTCGGTATATACGATAAGGTCATTCTTTTGCAAGAACTCGTTGGCAATGCGCACGGCACTCTGCAAATAGCCTCCGCCATTCTCCTGAAGGTCGATGATGAGGTCTTGCATGCCATGACGCTTCAAGGAATCCACGCAAGCCATGAATTCCTGATAAGTGTTGGCACCGAAGCTACCGATCTTTATGTAGCCAGTGTTTGGGCGTATCATGTAGGAGGCATCAACGGTCTTGAGAGGTATCTTGTCTCTCGTCACGGCGAAGGTCAAGGTGTCGCTGATGCCACGACGCACAACACCAAGGTTTACCACCGAACCCTTCTTACCACGCAGACGGCGCATAATCTCGTCGCGTGCCATCTTCACTCCAGCAATAACGGCAGTGTCGACCTTCACGATTCTGTCGCCGGCAAGGATGCCGACTTTCTCTGAAGGACCGTTGGCAATGGTCTGGATAACGAGAAGAGTGTCTTGGGAAATATTGAATTGTATGCCAACTCCCTCGAAAGAACCTTCGAGCGGTTCGGTGAGAGACTTTGTCTCCTTGGCAGTGGTATATGTGGAATGCGGATCAAGTTCCTTGAGCATGCCACGGATGCCGTCCTCAGCAAGTTTGTCGGCATTCACCGTGTCGACATAGAGTTCGGTGACAGCCATCTGTGTCATGTAGAGTTTCTGCAGGGCACTATTAATCTTTGCATTATGCTGTGCGCTAGCAGTCAAGGATATTGCCGTCGCAACGACAATCATTGCAAGTTTTCTCATTATTCTAATCTGTTATTGTGTCTTCTTCGGGTCTGTCTTCCTCCACCACGAGGTTGTCAATGATAAACTTCTGACGCTCCATGGTGTTCTTTCCCATATAATATTCCAGGAGTTTGCCCACCTGGTCATTCTTCTGCAGAGTGACTTGCTCCAGACGGATGTCAGGACCGATAAAACCGGCAAACTCCTCTGGTGATATCTCTCCAAGTCCCTTGAATCGGGTTATCTCTGGGTCGGGTGCAAGATCCTTGATGGCGGCAAGGCGTTCCTCTTCGCTATAACAATAGCGTGTGACGAAATCCTTTGGTTTCTCATTACGCTTTGCCAGTCGCTCGTCCTCAGCCTTCACCACCGACTTATCCTTTATCTTCGTGCGACGGTTGCGCACACGGAAGAGAGGTGTCTGCAAGACGTAGACATGACCTTTCTTCACCAGTTCGGGGAAGAACTGCAGGAAGAAAGTGATGATGAGCAGACGGATGTGCATGCCGTCGACATCGGCATCGGTGGCTACTATCACCTTGTTATATCGCAGACCGTCGAGGCCGTCTTCGATGTCGAGGGCTGCCTGCAGAAGGTTGAACTCCTCATTGGTGTAGACCACAGTCTTGGTGAGTCCGTAGGAGTTGAGTGGTTTGCCTCGCAGAGAGAACACAGCCTGAGTGTTAACATCACGGCTCTTGGTGATAGATCCTGATGCCGAGTCTCCCTCAGTGATGAAGATGCTCGACTCCTCCTTGCGCTCGTTCTTCGCATCAGAGAAATGTATGCGGCAGTCACGCAGTTTGCGGTTGTGGAGATTAGCCTTCTTGGCGCGTTCCCTTGCCAGTTTGGTGACGCCAGCCATGGCTTTACGCTCATGTTCGTTCTCTTTGATCTTGCTCTCTATCACCTCAGTGATGTCAGTGTGGATGTGGAGATAGTTGTCTACCTCCTTCTTCAAGAAGTCGCCCACAAACTTATTGATGCTCTCTCCACCGGGACTCATTGCCAGCGAACCGAGTTTTATCTTTGTCTGCGACTCGAAGATAGGTTCTTCCACATTGAGTGCTATGGCGGCAACGATACCGTTTCGGATGTCGCCCGACTCATATTTACCGAAATATTCCTTTATGGTCTTGGCGATATGTTCCTTGAAAGCACTCTGGTGCGTACCACCCTGGGTGGTGTGCTGACCGTTGACAAACGAGTGATACTCCTCACCATACTGGTTGGTATGAGTGAAGGCAATCTCGATGTCTTCAGCTTTCATATGTATAATAGGATATAGGGCATCGGTGGTCATATTGTCGCGCAGGAGATCTTCGAGTCCATTGCGTGACAATATGCGCCTGCCATTATACATTATCGTAAGTCCTGAGTTGAGGTAGGTGTAATTGCGGAGCATGGTCTCCACAATGTCGTTCTTAAACTTATAATTGACAAACAAAGTGTTGTCAGGCTTGAATGATATATAAGTTCCGTTCTCGTCTTCGGTGTCCGTAGTAGTGTCTGTCTGAAGAATACCCTTTTCGAAAATGGCTGTTCTAACCTTACCATCACGATAGGAACGCACTTCAAAGCGTTCGCTGAGGAAGTTTACTGCCTTGATGCCGACGCCATTCATACCCACGGACTTCTTGAATGCCTTGGAGTCATACTTGCCACCGGTGTTGAGTTTGCTTACTGCATCCACGAGTTTTCCCTGCGGGATGCCACGGCCATAGTCGCGCACGGTGACAGAAAGATTGTCGTCGACATCAATCTCAATTCTCTTGCCCGCATTCATACGGAACTCGTCGATGGAATTGTCGATTGTCTCTTTCAGCAACACATAGATGCCGTCTTCGGGCATACTTCCGTCACCAAGGCGTCCGATATACATACCAGGGCGCATTCGGATGTGCTCAACATCGGTGAGGGTCTTGATGTTGGAGTCTACATATTCGGTCTGCGGTAGGGTTTGGTCTTTGGTTTCTTCTGACATTCTTATAAATATCTATTTTCTATAGAGTCTTCTTATAGCAACGACGACGCTTATGGATGGTAACATCGAGTTCGCTCCACTGGCTCTGCACGGCGTGGTTGGTCTCCATCTCCACCTGAGTTTCGCCCCATTCCCATCCGTAGCTCACATAACGTGGAATAAGGTCGGCAAAAAGCAGAGCATTGGCTCCCTTCATGCGGTATTCGGGCAACACTCCCACGAGCAGACAATCTACAACCTTCGTCTTGTGGAATTTCAATGCACGGAGTATGTGCCACCAACCGAAGGGGAAGAGTCGTCCACGACGGCATTTCTGCAGTGCGCGGCTGAGAGAAGGTATGGTGATGCCGATGCCGACAAGTTTGTTGTCGCAGGTGGAATCTTCAATGAGTGTGATGATATTGTAGTCGACAAATGAAAGATACATCTCGACATACTGGTCTATCTGCTTTTGTGTGAGTTCGCTGAAGCCGTAGAGATCCTTGTAGCAAGTGTTTATGACCTCAAAAATCTTTTGGCCATAACCACCTTCATACACTTCCTTACGGTTCTTTATTTTCTTAACGCGCAGACCATAGCGAGTCTCTATCATCTTTGATATCTTGGCATAACGCGCTGGCACTTTGTCAGGAATAGGCAGTTTGCACTCCACATAGTCGTTGTCCTTTTCCCATCCGCCGAGCTTTTCCATATGCTCTGGATAGTAGGAATAGTTGTAGGGTGTGGTCATTGTGCCCAACTGGTCAAAACCAAAGGTCAGCATACCTTCGGGATCCATGTCGGTGAAACCAAGCGGACCTACAATTTGGTTCATGCCACGCTCCTTGCCCCAGTCTTCCACAGACTTGAGCAGAGCGCCTGAGACCTCCAGGTCATCAATAAAGTCAATCCAACCGAAGCGTACATCCTTACGGTCCCATCTTGCATTGGCTTTATGATTGATGATAGCTGCCACGCGTCCTACAGCCTTTCCGTCCTTGTAAGCGATGAAATATTCTGCTTCGCAAAATTCAAAAGCGGCGTTCCTATCCTTGTTGAGAGTGTTCATCTCATCGAAGAAGAGGTTAGGAGCGTCATACTCATTGCCTTCATAGAGGTCATAATGCACGTCTATGAATCGCGCAAGGTCTTTCTTAGTCGCAACCTTGCGAATTTCGACATTTGCCATTTCGTATCTTATAATTTGTTTCTTCTTACATCATGGTGGAATCTAATAAAGCTAATTTTCAGAATCCACCTATAAGGTTGCAAATTTATATAAAAATATCGGAAATGGCAATATTAAGGGGTTAATTATAATTTATGGCACAAAAGGATAATATGTCGATTGGATGAGTCTGTCGTTCCGAAGAGATAATGATTGCCACCGTCTTTAAGTTTCAGACGCTTCTTTAGTTCCTGTGCTGTGAGAGGAAAATTACGCACTGCCACATTAGCGCTCGTAACTCCGTCTAGTGCATTGCGCAACTCCTTCTTGTTCATCGTAGAGATAGACTCTACAAGGAAACGTCTACCAGGGAAATCGATGGTTTCATCATAGGAAATAAAAAGATTGGAGTTGTTGCCAATCTTGCTGACACCATACTTTTGGCACAATAAAGAAAAACATCCTGCCTTCATGATGGAGGCATTCGGTTCAAACAGATAAAGCGGTTCTTCGTGGTTTTGATTGCTAAGGAAATTAGCCATATTGCCATTGGCGAGTCTCTCCGCACCGAGAGGGTATGAGAGCATTTGGTCGTTATTGACGGTGAATATGCGAATATCATCCACTGACGTTTCCTTGCGATTCATGACGAGCAACAATTCCTTACACTCGTTATTCACGGAAACTATGTGCACTTCGCTCACACCATGTAGTTCACTGATGGCTTTGCGCCAGTCGAGCATAGGCGAGAGTTTCACCATAACTACCGCAGCCTTCTGCAGGAGCAATTCATTGAGGGCAATGACATTTGGCGTGCAGTCCTCGATGGCATAAGTCCTGCCCCCATTGGCATCTCTGCGAGCAGGATCGAGATAGATGAAATCTTGGGGCGTTATCGTCTGAAGCACATCTTCACCATTACCACATATTACATTTGATTCTGCAAGTCCTAATTCCTTGAAGTTATACAAGGCGATGTCGCAGAGATGTTGTTGCATCTCTACATACGTAGAAGTGTCAAACTGGCATGCGAGGTAGGAGAAATCCACTCCAAAACCTCCTGTAAGGTCAGTCATGCATCCATTGAGCATGAGTCCATCCTTAACGAGACGATTGATGACAGACACTTTATAGTGAGCAGTAGAAGCACTGCTGCACTGCTCCATAGAAAGGTGCGGAGGATATATTATCTGCGTTTTCTCCGCCCACTCTGGTAGTTTTGTCTTTGCCGTCTGCCATCCTGCAATCTGCGAGAGGGCAAAAGGCATGTCTATCTCAGGAAAGCGCTTTGTCTCGAAAGCGAGCTTGCGCACGTCGTCATTCTTGTGCTCGTCAATAAACTTGCGTGTAGCAATATCCACTGTGACCATGTTTTATGAAAGAAAAAATCCTGCGAGCTTATTAAACCCGCAGGATTCATTTATACATTTTGTAATGTCTATTACTTCTTCAGATACTTCTTGCCATTCTTGATAACGATGCCGCGGTAGTCAGCATTTACCTTCTGACCAGCAACATTGTAGATAGCTCCATCTTCAGTCTCTGCCTTTACAGAAGAGATACCTGTTGCAACAATCTCGTTTTCAGTAGCTGCACGGAACTTGAAGTCGTCAACAAGCAGATTTCCATGTTTAACAGTATCCGTAGACTTTGGATTCATAGCCACGAGGTTAATCTGTGTTTTCTCTTCGAGCTGGAAGGTGAAGGTCACGAGAGTCCACTCTGTTGAGCTAAGATCATTAGCGTAAGCACCATAGACATAGGTTCCCATCTTATTCTTTTCAGAATCCCAAGGTGCATATCCAGGACATGTTGTAGCCTTGTTCTCAGCATCTGCAACAGACTTAGCATAGAACTGCATTGTGTACCAACCTGCTTCGAGGAGGTATTCCTTGGAAGCAAGACGTGAGTTAGAAGAAGTATTCTTCACGCATACAGAATAGTCACCGCTGTGAGCATCAGTGCTCTTTGAGAGTGTAGCGTTTGAAGCTGTTGTAGTAGACTTCCAACCTGTAGGTTCAGAGTCAGATTTCCACTCCTCGAAACCACCGTTCGCGAATGTCTCAATGCCACCAGTCTTCTCCATTACGGTAAGAGTAAACGTTGCAGTGGCAGCAAGATAGTTTTCTGTCTCAGGCACAGCAGCAACGATGTCGCATTTACCTGCACCTACAAGAGTGATGTTGCCATCAGCATCTATAGTGGCAACTGTCGCATCAGAAGAAGAGTATACCACCTCACCATCAGAATCATTTGTAAGAGCCATAGGTACTTTATCACCCATATAAACTGTTACTTCTCTTGCTATCCATTTGAAATTAGGAGTCTTAAGGTCGGTGAGAACCTTTACATCGCTGGCATCAAGAACATAAACCTGCTTTGTGCCTTTGTAGTTTACTACATAGCAGCAAACATCATATTTCTTTGTTGTGTAGAAAGTTGTTTCTGTGAGAACGTTAAACTGGTCATAGATATTTATCTGGTCACCAGCCTCATCTTCGATTGCTACTGCTCTATAATCAGACTGACCATATGTTGTTCCGATCTTATCAGCCTGGAAGGTAACATTGGCAAACTTCACATAAGAAGCCTCATAAGTGTCGTAAGAAGAAACGGCGTCATCAATAGCGATAGTCTTTGCTGCCACCTCGTTGCCACTTGAAACAACAGTCACGTCAGCAAAGCTATCTGTAACAGAAAGTTCGCCAAGACCATTGTACTGATAGAGTTTACCTGCCACCTTGCCGGAAATCATGTCACCCTTCTTCAGTGTATTTGCAGCATAAAGGACGTATGAATTAGAGCCGTCAGTAACAAAGACATTGCTACCGGAAACACCTGTCACGAGAAGATTCTCGAATGAGAAAGTGACAACTGCAGCAGTGCTCTGTGATGTTGCTGTACAGTTTGCACGGAGATCAGCGATAGAAGTGTAGTTTACTATTTCCTTGAGTTCATAAGTTGTTTCCACTACATCAGATTTCTTTCCGGTAGCATCCACTGCATAGGCTTTAACAGTGTAGGTGCCAGGAGCCTCAAGAGTGATTGTCTCGTCATATGTGTCTTCATATCCAGCATCATTGACGGTATACTTTGCAGTGCAACCGTCAGCTACAGTCATGCTTACTTCCAAGTCACCATAGTAAGTACCGCCTGCAGGCTTTACTGTTGGTTTTGCTACGGTGCCCTCTGCAGCTGCTGTGGTAATGACAATCTGCGACATACGCACCTGACCAGAAGTAGTGAGCACTACAGACTCTGCATCACCAGTCCAAGTGCCATTTTTTCCTTCGTATGTATAAGTTCCAGCAGTCGTAGAAAACAAATCTGGACCATAATTTTTACCAGCATTAGCAGTGCTAACAATCTCCACACTTGCAATATTGCCGATTGAAGAAGTTACGGTCATAGTTGCACCCTTATAGCAACGATATTGAGCATTTCCGAAATTGCCCAATGAGAACGAGATGGTTATCCCATCCTTAGTAATTTCGTCAGGTTTATTGGAATCTGTTACATTAGTTTTATCCGTTCCAGCCACGAACGTCACGACCGTCTGTGCGGATGCTGTAACAGCGAGCACCGCAGTAAACAAAGCGAGTAAAAGTTTTTTCATAGAGTAAAAAGTTTGATTAGTTATTTTATATGTACCAATATACAAAACACAGCCACGGCATGCGGAGAACAAGCCTGCCAGACATAGTCCGAAGCTGAAGAAGAGCATTTTGCAGAGTTGGCGGTTCATAATTGTTTTCCCCTCACACATTAGATTCGTTCACACCTATTTCCTTCCAAAGTCTGCGGGTATTTCGCCCCACGTCTTCGTCTCCCACTTGATTATCGGCACCTGCACAGGATGCGTACGCAACCATGTATGGGCCCTTGCAATCAATTCGTGAGCCTTGGCAGTCTGCGGATTTATAGGCAACTTCGTCTTACATGCTTTCTTGCTCACCCAAAGGGCAGCGTTATAGGAGTCGGAATATATCACCTTGTCCCTTATGCCACGCTGTTCCATCAATGCCAGCGCGTGGACTATCGCTAAAAACTCGCCTATATTGTTTGTGCCCATCACAGGACCGAAATGAAACACCTGCTGACCTGTCTGCAAGTCTACACAACGGTATTCCATCGGCCCGGGATTACCGGAACAGGCTGCATCCACTGCCCAGGCGTTAGCTTTCACGTCCTTATGCAGAGGCAGCACTGTGTCGGTTCTCCAACTTGGTGGGTTTACGAGTTTCTCCATTTACACTCTCCCTAATAGCTTTTACATTCTCTCAGGCACCTCTATGCCGAGCAGAGCAAAACCGTTCTTGATGGTCTTTGCCACATTCTTTGCCAGTACGAGACGGAATATCTTCTCGCCCTCAGTGTCGGCATTGAGTATAGAGTAGTCGTGATAGAACTGATTGAATGCCTTTGTCAGTTCATAGCAGTAGTTGGCAATGCCAGAAGGAGAATAATCCTTGCCAGCCTGCTCCACAGCAGCGGCATATTCGCTAATCTTCTGAATGAGTTCCACTTCCTTGTCTACAGGACTGTAGTCGCTACCGAGAGTCTCAGGAATTTCAATGCCTGCAGCCTCTGCCTTGCGGAGGATAGAGCGTATGCGGGCATAGGTGTACTGTATGAACGGACCGGTATTTCCATTGAAGTCGATACTCTCCTCTGGATTAAAGAGCATGTTCTTGCGGGCATCCACCTTGAGGATGAAATATTTCAGTGCACCGAGACCCACGATGCGTGCTATCTCGTTCTTCTCCTCCTCGCTCATGTCATCAAACTTGCCGAGTTCGTCGCTTGTCTTGCGGGCATCCTCTATCATGGCAGCCATGAGTTCGTCGGCATCCACCACTGTTCCCTCGCGGCTCTTCATCTTACCGTTAGGCAATTCCACCATACCGTAAGAGAAGTGTGTCAGGTCCTTACCCCACTTGAAACCGAGTTTATCAAGGAGAATAGACAGCACCTGGAAGTGATAGTTCTGCTCATTGCCCACAACATATATCATCTTGTCGATGGGGAAATCCTGGAAACGGAGTTTAGCAGTACCGATGTCCTGAGTCATATATACGGATGTACCGTCAGAACGGAGAAGGAGCTTCTCGTCAAGACCTTCGGCAGTGAGGTTTGCCCATACCGAACCGTCCTCACGGCGATAGAAGATACCTTTCTCAAGACCTTCGTCTACCTTTTCTTTACCTTCGAGATATGTCTCTGACTCATAGTATATCTTGTCAAACGACACTCCCATCATCTTGTAGGTCTCATCGAATCCTGCATACACCCACTCATTCATCTTGCGCCACAGAGCACGCACTTCAGGATCATTGTTCTCCCATTTCACGAGCATGTCATGAGCCTCTTTAATGAGCGGAGCTTCCTGCTTGGCTGTCTCCTCGTCCATACCTTTGGCAACGAGTTCCTTCACCTCTTCGCGATAGTGCTTGTCGAAAGCCACATAGTAATCGCCGATAAGGTGGTCACCCTTCTTGCCTGACGACTCTGGAGTCTCGCCGTTGCCATAGCGCAACCATGCGAGCATAGACTTACAGATATGTATACCACGGTCGTTGACAATGTTTGTCTTCACCACCTTGTTGCCGTTGGCTGCAATAATCTGCGAGAGCGACCAGCCGAGAAGATTGTTACGCACATGACCGAGGTGGAGAGGCTTGTTGGTATTTGGAGAAGAATATTCTATCATCACCAGCGGACTCTCATCCGTTACCTTCTTCTCGCCATAGTGCTCGTCAGCATTGATGTCATTGAGGAGTCCCACCCAAGCCTCAGGAGCAATCACGAGGTTGAGGAATCCTTTCACTACATTATAACCGCTGATGGCAGCGCAGTTTTTCACCAGATATTCTCCCAAGTCCTGACCTGTCTCCTCAGGCTTCTTGTGAGAAGTCTTGAGCAATGGGAATGTGACAAGGGTGAGGTTGCCCTCAAAATCAGGACGGGTCTTTTGCAACTGTATCATCTGTGCAGGCACTTCTGCACCATAAAGATCCTTCACAGCAGCAAGAGCGCTACTCTGTATCAGCTCTTCTATCTTCATCTTATATAATTAATTATGTGTTATTCTAAATCATTATTACCCAATGTGCAAAGTTACACTAAATATCGTAGACAAGCAAAAATAGTAGGCAAAAAGCTTGCAGGATACATTCCTTTAGCATACCTTTGCGGTGTAATAGCATAGTAGTACACTAACAAACTTATTATATGATCGACATTAAAGACTTATCTTTCCGTTATTCGGGTAGTAACAAAAGAGTGTTTCATGACCTGAATCTCCAGTTGGAAGGCAACGCCATCTATGGTCTGTTGGGCAAGAACGGCATGGGAAAGAGCACCTTGCTCTATCTCATCTGCGGTCTTCTGCGCCCTGAGTCAGGCAATGTAAAGGTTGACGGACATGAGGCAAAGGAGCGCATGGCAGAAATGCTGGCTGATATTTACATAGTGACAGAAGAATTTGAATTGCCTGACATCAGACTTAGCGAGTATGTGAAAGCCAACAGCATCTTCTATCCTAACTTCTCCATCGAGGTGATGAATGAATGTCTGAAAGACTTTGAGATGTCTGGCGACCCCATTCTCTCTGCCCTGTCAATGGGACAGAAAAAGAAGATATACATGAGTTTTGCACTCGCCACAGGCACACGCTATCTCATCATGGACGAGCCTACCAATGGTCTCGACATCCCGTCAAAGGCACAGTTTCGCAAGGTTGCGGCACACGTAATAAACCCTGACCGCACGGTCATCATCTCTACCCATCAGGTGCACGACATAGAGAACTTGCTCGACCATGTACTCATACTCGACAATTCGCAGATTCTCTACAATGCTTCTGTCAGCGACATCTGCGACAAGTTTGTGTTTGAATACCGCACTCCTGACGACATGTCTGACGTGCTTCATGCCGAACCGACACTTCAGGGCAATGCCGTCATGGCTCCACGAGGCGACAAAGAAGAGACAAGCCTCAACCTGGAACTCTTCTTCAATGCTGTGATACAGCACAAGATAAAAGGATAAAACAAATAACAAACACACATCATACATAATATATAGGTTATGAAAAAGACTCTTTTTGCAACGCTTGCACTTGCCACGTTGGCTCTTGTGGCATGTTCATCTAAGGTAAGCAATATAGAAGATGACGGAAAGGTCATCACCAAAACTCTCAAATGCACTGACTTTAACGCTATCGACATCAAGGGTAGCGGTGATGTAGAATACAGACAGGGAGATAAATATAAGGTGGAACTTGTTGCCACCAAACTTGCCATGAAGGGTGTGAAAGTAGATGTAAAGGGCAACACCTTAGTGATAACTCGTGAAAACGGAGGATTCAAGACAGAGGCAGGACTGGAAATGAGAATGGCGCGAGGCAAATACACTGTGCGCGTAACATCTCCCAAGCTGAATGGTGTCAACATAATGGGTAGCGGAGACTTTGAGGCAAAGACTGCCATAGACACAAAATATCTTAATGCAAGTGTGAACGGTAGTGGTGACATTGATGCCGATGTAACCAATTGCAATATGGTGACAGCAAACGTTAACGGCAGTGGCGACATCGACCTTGACTTGAAGGACTGCGGAAATATTAATTCCGCTGTGTCTGGCTCTGGCGATATCAAACTGCAAGGCAATGCCAAGAGCATCTCTACCCATGGCAAGGGTGTAAACACCACGGGACTCAAGATAAACAAACAGTAATCAACCGACAATAAAAATACTATATGAACGGTTTTGCAACAACATTACGTTGGTATATATTGACCAATAAAAGACGCATCGTCAAAGAATTCGTATATCTCTTTGTGGCTTATTTCGGTATAATAAGCATACAGACGGGCATCTTCTTACTCTATCGCAACGGTGTCAACTTGTTCAGTGCCACTTCATGTGCCGTTACCGTGAGTATGGCATACATCCTCGCATCGGGAATATTTGCATCAAATATAGCTAATGACTTGAAGACAAAACAGCAGCGCACGCTCTATTTCATGGTACCGGCTTCCAATAGCCACAAGTTTTGGTGTCGTGCGCTTGTTACCGCAGTCATGGGCTTCATCGTTTCGGCAATTGCTATATGTCTTGCAGACTTGCTCAATATGCTGATGTCGACAATATTCTCTGGCACACAAGCCTCTGTCACCTATGCCTATGTGACTCATTTCCGTGAGATATTAAGTGATGGATATTTTAAGCACTCCATCATAGATATTCCATGCTACATCTCTATGGCAGCGTGGGGATTCTCATCCTTTATGCTTGGAGGCTATCTCTTCCGCAAGATGCCATTCGTCATGACATGCATAGTGTGGTTCCTGTTTTGGTCAATCGTCATAAGCGGTTCACTCTTCATTGTGTCATCAATGGTAGACAGATGCTTTGTGATAACCAGCGACTCATGGCTTAACAGTTATAATACCGTCCCTGTTATCATAACTATTGCCGGCATTCTGTTCACCATATTTAACCTGTGGTTTTCCTATCGCATACACAAGCGAATGACGGTGATTGGCAATAGATTGTTCAACCTGTAAATCCTCACTCTATATGGATTTTACGAATGAGAAACCTATATACCTGCAGATGGCAGACAGACTCATGGACGAGATTGCGGCTGGAGTCTATCTGCCTGAGAGCAGAATTCCGTCGGTGAGAGAGTGTGCCGTAAATCTCGGGGTGAACACCAATACTGCGATGAAGGCTTATGATACTTTGGCACAATACGGCATCATATACAACAAGCGCGGTCTGGGATATTTCGTCACACCGGGAGCCAACGAGCAGATAAAGAACGAGCGACGGAGGGAGTTTTATGAACAGGGCATTCCTCGCATCTGTCGGCAGATGAAGTTGCTCGGAATTAGTATTGACGAATTGACGGCTGCCCTCAATAATCAACAATAGGAGGAGGGTGCCCTGCCTCCTGTGACAACCACTAACAAGAAATAAATATGATGAAGAGATTACTTGCTGTCATCCTGACGACGGCAATGACTATTATCACCGCAAACGCACAGTTTCAACAAATCACCCTCAACGGAGGAAAGAACTACACGGTGTCGGGCCGCGTCATTGAAGCCTTCGAGGGCACTCCTATGCCAAACGTGTCGGTAGAGATTCTCGACATGGACTCCACCGTCGTAACCACCACCACTACGAAGGATGCCGAAGGCGACAATTTTTTCGCCAAGTTTCACAAGGGACTGTTTTCTGCGGAATTGATGTCTTTGGGAAAGTATATAGCAAAGATTTCCTGCGTGGGATATGAGACCAAATATGTCAATTTCCAGTTGAAATACAAGCGTGAGAAGTCAAAGAGTCTTGATGACATATTGCTTCAGAAGGAGATGATAATGCTCGATGAGGTGAGCGTGAAAGCCACGAAGATAAAGATGGTGATGCATGGCGACACTATCGTCTACAATGCTGACGCTTTCCATCTGGCTGAGGGTAGCATGCTCGACGAACTGGTGAGAAGACTGCCAGGAGCCGAACTGAGCAAAGAGGGCAGGATAACTATCAACGGCAAGCCAATAAAGACTCTTCTCGTCAACGGTAAGGATTTCTTCACTGGCGATCCCAAACTGGCTCTGCGTAATCTGCCTGCCTACACGGTGAACAAGATAAAGGTGTTCGACCAGCGTGGCATCAGTTCTGAACTCATGGGCAAGGACATGAACGACAAGAGTTTCGTCATGGATGTGCGCCTGAAGAAGGATTATTCGTCTGGATGGATAGTGAATGCCGTGGGTGGCTACGGCACTGACAAACGCTATACGGCAAAGGCGGTAGCCATGCATTTCACGGATGTGTCAAAGCAGATGATATATGGCAGCAGCAACAACCTGGGACAAAATTCCGCCTATAATGCCAACATAAGCGACTGGAACGGAGGTGGCACACCTACCGTTGACTCGCAATATCACTCAGCGGGATTTGCCTACCATCGTCAGACTGATGAAGGTGTCAAGGCGGACAAGTTCTCTACAGCCAACGACATCTATTATAGTGATGTCAACAGCAAGGACTGGTCATCGACACAGAATTTCCTTGAGGGTGGCGACACCTACGGACGCACTCACTCGCTTTCCCACAACAAAGATTTGAGGATAAGCAGCAACAACACTTTCCAGAAGAATCTCCACACTGGCATATCTTCGACAAATCTCACCATGGCATACACCAAGCATGACGCAGAGCAGCAAAACTTCAGTGCTATGTTTAATGCCGACCCTATCAGCTTCCGTGACCTGCAGCAGGATGTCTTCGGCAACGAGAACCGCTTTGAGGACATCACCCTCAACCGTTCGAAGAGCATCTCTGAGTCGGCTAGTAAGAACTTCCATATATCGGGAAACACTGATTTGTTTCTCAACATGTTTGGCGACCTCATCCGTGCCAATGTGCAGGCTTCATATGAAAAGCAGACGGGCAACAGTTTCTCGCTAAGCGATTACGACTATCAGCAGACGGGCACCTCCGACCACCGCAACAACTATCATGACACACCGAGCCATAACTTCAATCTCAGTGCGAATGCAGCCTATAGTTATAGTCTAACGCAAGACATTGACTTGGGCCTTGACTATCGTTACAATCATCAATACAACCACACCAGCGATATGCTCTATCGTCTCGACAGAATTTCTGGTCGCGACATAGATACGCCCTTCAATGTATTGCCATCCACGGCAGCAGCTCTCAACACGGTGCTCGACTCTCCCAACAGTTATACATATGGCCAGCACGACATATCAAACTCCGTAGAGCCGTCAATACGTATGCGACACACGGGAAAGGGCATGAACAGTGTAACGTTGTGGATAAACCTTCCTGTAGAAATTATCACCAACTCGCTGGACTATTTCCGCGAGCAAACCTACAATGTGACGCAAAACAGGTTGAACTTCAAGCCTAATTTAACCTTTGCTATTTTCAAGAATGGTCTATCTTACGACCTCAGTGCTTCCTATTCTTCCTCGCAACCGTCAATGACAAGTCTCATAACTTTCCGCGACGACAGCAATCCGCTCTATGTCTCTCTCGGTAATCCTGACTTGAAGGACACACACAACCTGAAACTGTCACTTAGCCTTAACAAGATGTCCACAAAGATGGGATTCTGGTTTAATACCGACTACACCCGCACCTACAATGCGATGGCTACATCTACCATCTATGACAAGGCCACGGGTATAACGACTTCCAAACCGACAAATATCAACGGCAACTGGCAAGCTCAGGCATCTTTCAGTTTTGACCGCGCTATTGACAAGAATAGTCGTGCAAGGATAAATAATCATATCTCTGGAACCTATTTGTGCAGCGTAGACCTCAACACGGTGGCAGGAAGTGAGACAAATGAACTGAGCAAAGTGGGCAATGCACACCTGTCAGATAGGCTTTCATTCAACTGGGACATAACGAGCAAAATACGCATTTCACTCTATGCAAGCGAAGACTTCACCCATCAGTCGAGCGAACGTGAAGGGTTCACCACGGTGAATGCACATAACATAGGCTATGGTGGCGACATCACTGCCGACCTGCCGTGGCATCTGCAACTCACATCCACCGTCAGCGGCACATCGCGCCGAGGCTATAGCGACAGCCAGATGAATACCAACGAGGTGGTGTGGAATGCCAAACTGAACCGCTCATTCTGCAAGGGCAAGCTCATAGCTTCCATCGAAGGCTACGACATCCTTGGACAACGCAGCAACCGCCGCTACACTCTCAACACTCAGGGACGCACCGAGAGTTATTCCAATCTCATCCCAAGTTTCGGCATGGTAACCCTGTCCTACAAGTTCCTAAAAAGCCCCAAGAAGAAAGGTGTAGATCCCACCCAGCGCATTTGGTAATATTAGTAGAGG
>CAVCGK010000026.1:0-34398 GCA_963601795.1 bacterium
GTACTTTTGTTCATAGTTACTTGCCTTTTATTTGCAAAAACAAAAGTAACTAAATGGCTGAATTTCGAGTGAGAAATTCAGCCCAATTATTTATGCTTGCAAAATTTTTAGCGGACAGCAATAATGCATTTACGGAAAATATTCACTATATTTGTATCATTGTAGCGAATTCACATAAATATAAATATCAATATGAGACCACTATTGAATATTGTTTTATTCACCATACTTTTGTTTACATCATGTTCTGAAGGTATGGATGATGAGTCAAGACTGGAGTATGCTCTCGAATTTGCAGGCGACAACCGCAGCGAATTGGAACGTGTAATAACCCATTACAATAACGAACCGGAGAAACAGAAAGCTGCAAAATTTCTGATAAGCAACATGCCACGTTGGTATAGTTATAGCGGATGGCAATTGGATTCCATCAAACCTGTTCTCTCCTATATAGCAAATACCCCTAATGTAAATCTAATGACTGAGGAGCAGCGTAATAGATGGGGGACATTTTCCGTAAAAGAACTAAAAAAAGTTTATGACTGCCACGTTATAACTGCCGACTATCTGATAAAGAATATTGACAGTGCTTTCCGCGTCTGGAAGAACAGGCCATGGAACAGGACACTTTCATTCGATGATTTCTGTGAATATTTATTACCTTACCGCATAGGAAACGAACCTCTCAGTGACTGGCGCCCAGTTTATGAACATCACTATGCACAAATTCTTGACTCTCTGTATAATGGTAGCGATGTATTGGAAGCATGCAAGACGGTTAATAGCGAATTACAGCGACAAGGGGTCGAATTCAATACTGAATTTTCGCTACCACACATAGAGGCTACTTTTCTGCTCAATAACCGTGTTGGCTATTGCCGCGAAAACTGCGACCTCACACTCTATGCCATGCGTGCATGCGGAATACCAGTGGCAAGTGATTTCTTCATCACATCACCTGATTATCAGCACTCTCACCAATGGGTTGTCTTGCGCGACACTACTGGCAAGATGCTTCCTTTCGGCTTTGACGGAATAATTCCTCGACGCGACATTAATCAGAGCGACGGACGCAAGAAGGGTAAAGTATACCGCTTTTGCTATGCATTGCAGAATGACCGCCTACATATTGCCAAAGAGCGCAAAAATGTGCCACCATCATTAGGCGACATGTATGTAAAGGATGTTACCAACGATTATTTTGACACAAACTCCGTAACAATTCCTATAGACACTCCATCAGACAACATTTATCTTGGAGTATTCACGACGAACGGATGGAGTGCAGTGGACTTCGGCGAACACAAAGACAATAATGCTGTATTCCACAACATCGAACCAGGGGTTATATATCAACCGCTCACCTACTCCACCGAGAGTAACTGCCAACCTGCTGGTTTCCCTTTTCTCTTCGATCCCGATGGCATACACGCACATATTCTTAAGCCAAATGACGAGTCAATGCACAAAGTCACGCTACGTCGCAAAATGTCGCTTGTGCAACGCGTCGGAAAACGACTGTATGAGGGCATAATAGGTACACGCATTGAGGCAGACAACAATCCCAATTTCACGTCTCCACACCTGTTGTATGAATTTCATGACACTCTGCGCTATTGCAACATAAAAATACGCCCACAGAATAATGTTGACACATACAAATATATAAGATATACCACAACTGACGGCAAACCAATAAACTTTTCTGACATTTCTGTCTACGAAGACACTTTATGTCAGCATGAGGTCGGAATGAAACTTATAACGCCTATTCCCGAAAGACACAATCCTCATCATATGACTGACCACGACATGATGACGGCTTTCGTGGGACCGGAAGATTGCCCATCAATAGTTTTCAAACTTAGCAAACCTGCTCAAATCAGCTGCATAGACTTCTATCCGCAGAACGATGCCAACTTCATTTTGCCTGGCGACACTTATGAACTGTTCTATCAAGATGGAATAAAAGGATGGGTATCGCTAGGACAAAAGGTTGCCACGGGCGAGACAATAGATTTCCTCGCACCCGACAATTCCTTGTTGTGGTTACGCGACATCACACAGGGCAAGGAAGAACAAGTATTCGTCTACAAGAATGGAAGACAATACTTTGTTTACGACATAAAATAAATAAGCGCTGTTCTTGTCACACGACAACAACATCGTAATAGCTTACAAGAAACATTCACATTATCTGCAAGCATTAATGTAAGAAACTCGATGCGTCGAGTGTGCGACATATGTCAAAGAGTTGTGCGACATATGTCATAAACGTTTGTGACAATTGCCATAAACCTTTTTGACATATGTCACACACGTTTGTGACATATGTCAAAACATCGATACACGTAACTTCTGCCATTAATACTACGGAGTTCATACAAATAGTAATATAGGAGGTTGCAGTGATGACACTGCAACTACTACTATTTGCTGAACTTTTCTATTTGCTGACGGATAAGCTCCTGATCATTGAAATAGTCGATACGCATGGCGTGACGCACTTCGTCCATGGTCTGTGCTGCTGTCTCGCGTGCTTTGTCTGTACCCTTGCGCAGGATATTGTATATTTCAGGAATGTCCTTCTCATATTCTGCACGACGCTGGCGCATAGGTTCGAGCATGTTGTTGATGATGGTGTTGAGGAACTTCTTGCAAGTGCCGTCACCGATGCCTCCCTTCACATACTGCTCCTTCAGTTCGGTGAGATTATGAAACTCGGGCCAGTAGTTGGCAAAATCATCATCAGTGCTGAAAGCCTCAAGATAGGTAAACACGGCATTGCCCTCAAGATTTCCTGGGTCGTCGATGCTCATTCGCGGTTCACCGTTAGACATCTTCTTCACCTTCTTCCACACATCCTTCTCTGAATCACTGATATAGATGCAGTTGCCAAGACTCTTGCTCATCTTCTCCTTACCGTCAGTACCTGGCAAACGGCGCGCTGTGGCATTGTCAGGAAGCATAATCTCAGGCTCCACCAATATTGGCGCATAAGTCTGGTTGAAGCGACGCACGAGTTCGCGTGTCACCTCTATCATTGGCTCCTGATCCTCGCCAGCTGGCACTGTGGTGGCCTTAAACAGGGCGATGTCTGCTGCCTGCGACACAGGATAGCAGAAGAACCCGAGAGGGATGTTTGCCTCAAAATTGCGCATCTTTATCTCTGTCTTCACCGTAGGGTTACGCTGCACGCGGCTCACAGTGATGAGGTTCATGAGATATGTTGTCAGTTCGGCAAGTTCTGGTATCTGGCTCTGTATGAAGAGAGTGCACTTCTCAGGATCAAGTCCTGCGGCAAGATAGTCGAGAGCCACCTCTATGATGTTTTGTCTGATTTTCTCAGGATTGTCGGCATTGTCAGTAAGGGCCTGTACATCGGCCATGAACACGAACATCTTGTCGTAGTCGCCTTCATTCTGCAACTGCACACGACGGCGCAGACTGCCTACATAGTGTCCGAGGTGGAGTTTGCCTGTAGGACGGTCGCCAGTAAGTATTATCTTTCCCATTTCTATTTATTTATTGTAAGCGTTTAGTGTGGCAGCCATGCAAAACATGCATGCGCCATAGTGCAAAATTACTGTAAAAAGGAGGAATATCAAAGAAAAAGGGGCTTTTCTTTGTATAGGGCTTATTTTAAACACGATGAAACCTATTTTCTATCATTGTCCATATTGTCGTTAATTAAGGGCGGTTCTATAAATTACCGCCGTACAAACAATAAAATATCATGAGTTACGTTTTGTCATCCTGCGGTCTCTTTTCGGTACAATTTGTCTGTTCGCTCAGTCGTATAGCCCGCTATACTCTTTCGCTCACAAACAAATTGTCCACGAAAAATAGAACCGCAATCTGACAAAGCTAATTTATAGAACCACCCTTAAAATAATTGTGAGCAGTTGCTTATTCTGAACATATGTCATATATATAATAAGGTAAGGAAGAATTTGTCGTTTTGTTATCCCTTTTATATTGTTTTTAATACCTTTGCACAAGTTTTAAGGATAACAACACACAAAAAGACGCAGACTATGGTCAGACAATGTTTCATCCTATTTGGATGCATGGCTTTGGGCGAGCTTATTATCATGGTGACAGGAATGAAGTTGCCGTCGAGCATTATCGGTATGCTACTGCTCACTCTCTTGCTCAAGCTGAAGGTCATTAAGGTGGAATGGGTAAGAGGTCTCACTGACTTCCTCATAGCCAATCTCGGTTTCTTCTTCGTACCGCCAGGCGTGGCACTGATGCTTCATTTCAATCTCATCAAGGCAGAGATAGTGCCTATCATCGGCGCCACTGTGGTGAGCACGGCACTGGTGCTATTAGTCACTGGCCACACTCACCAGATTGTGGCTAAGGGTGAAAAGAAGATTACGACAAAGATTAAGGACAAAATAGAAGACAAGCGCAAGAACCATGACAACTGATATATTGACCAACCAGTATTTCCTCTTGGCACTGACCTTTGGTGCCTATCAGGGTGCAAAACTGCTTCAGCGCAAGACGGGATGGGTGCTTTTAAACCCAATCTTAGTAGCCATAGCATTGATAATAGTTTTCCTCTCGGCTTTTGACATTTCCTATGACACATATTATGAGAGTGCCCGCATGATAGACTTTTGGCTAAAACCTGCCGTGGTGGCATTGGGTGTGCCTCTCTATCTGCAACTGTCGCAGATAAAGAAGCAGTTTGTACCTATTCTGGCTTCACAGATGGTGGGCTGTCTGGTGGGAATAGTCAGCGTGGTGCTTACGGCAAAACTCCTCGGAGCATCTCACGTCGTTGTGGTGTCGCTTGCCAGCAAGTCGGTGACAACGCCTATTGCCATGGAGGTGGCACAAACGCTTGGTGGAATACCGTCATTGACGGCAGCCGTGGTGGTGATAACGGGACTTATCGGTGCTATAGCGGGATTTAAGATAATGTCAGTAGGACATATCAACAATCCCATGGCTAAGGGACTCTCTATGGGTGCCGCCTCGCATGCCCTCGGCACCTCGGTGGCTATGGAGCATGATGAGTTTGTGGGTGCCTATGCCAGTTTAGGGCTTACCCTCAACGGCATTCTCACGGCTCTTCTCACCCCCTCTGTTGTTGCCCTGCTTTGACGCGGTCATTAGTGATGAGGTAGAAGTTGGATGGTTTCCGCCATCCTTATCTGTAGCGTGCGTCGCAAGTCGTCAGAGCGATTCATATTCAGTTTCTTGCGGATATGGCATCGCTGACTTGTGATGTTCGACTCCGTCTTGTTCAGTTGGGCGCATATCTCCTTCAGCGTGTGGCCCTCGAGAATAAGACGACATATTTGTTTCTCGCTCGCCGTCAACTCCGAGCAGATCATATCCCAGGCGAGATTGTCGAGTTCTTCCTTTTGCAGACGGTCTCTTGCGCTGGAGACTAGATGCTTGCGCTGCTGCGGACTAAGTCTTTCCAATAGGCTCAATGCCTTTTCATCTGTCATATCCTTGAGGTTTGACAACATCTCAAGGGCTTTCAATTCTTCCTGCGACACGTCACGTGGCTGTCGCAGTCCCCTCGTTATGCGACTTTGGTTGTAGCAATAGACATAGAAAAGCATCACAAATCCAACAAGCATAGACTTCAGCGACAGCACCATGAGGTATGAATCCTGCGTGCAGAGATGAAATATCACCATCGGCACAAGGAGCAGTGTGGTGATGCGTGTGGCAAAATTCAGACGCATGCTCAGCGCCGCTATGGCAAGAATAAAGGTCACGAAGATGTTGCCCGACACGGTGATGTTGTCCTCCAAAACGCCAAACAATGTGCAGAACACATTGTCGATGGAGAGTTTAAAGACCACAAGCAGAAATATCGCCGACAGACCAGTGCTGAGACTGATACTCTGACGACATATCATCGTCTGGATAATCACAAAGGCGATGAGGTTTATGCAAAGCACCGTAAACCCTATCGGTTCCCAATAAAGGAGGAACAAACAGAATTGAACGGGAATGACTATTGCCTCTATGATAGTTATAAATATGTATGCGAGCACTCTTCGTCTATCCACCACTCCACAATATTCTGGACAGAGGTGGCTCTCGATAAGATGCATTAGACGAACAGTCAGATTGCTTAATCCCTTCATATAAAATTACGATCTCAGTAAAAATGTCAATTGTGTATGTTTTTTAGTCGCAACAAGCGTCAGTAGGTGCAAATTTAATATACTTTTAGTGTTTTTCAGTTGTAAATGCGTAAAAAATAGCCGAAATCAGCATATTTCAGTGTAGGAAAAAGGGAGAAACTACATTTTTGCGGATAAATTTGCCGACACAAACCACCACATGGGAGATTGAAAGATGGAAAGATTATAACCTTAATACAAATATATACATTAACCCTTAAAATTTACAACTATGAACAAAGTTACACTGTCACTCGTTGCATTGGCAACTATAGGAGGTACTGCCCAGGCGCAGACTGCCATGACACAAGAAGAGAAAGCTGATGCTATAGCACAGAAGAAGGCTGCCATTGAGGAAATACGCAAAAATCTGAATGATGCCACAACCACAGTGAATGGTTGTGTGGATGTGAGCAGCAAGTATCTGACCCAGTTGAGCTCTATTGCTAAAGAACTGAATGTTATTTATGAAGATGACACAGATCTTGAGATTACTAAAGAAGAATGTGACAACTTCAACTTGTATATCAACAACATCACAAGCGAAGCCATCACAGCGCAGAAGCCTTACACTGCAAAGAAAGAACTGACTGCAAAATACAATGTGCTGAAGGCTCTCCTTGACGGGAAATTGGCAATTGCCAACAAGACTGAATACTCCGTTGTGGGTCCTCAGATAGCAAAGGCTCTTAATGACCTCAAAGTCCCTGCTATTCTCGAAAAGATTAATGCATATGACCTGGCAAAGCAGGACATCGTGAATGACCAGACAGCTATTGAAGGAGAAATCAACACTGCCACGGCATCTGTCAATAAGATATTGAAAGATGAACAGACTCTCAAAGATTTAGAGAAGGCTGCTGCTGATAACGAGGCTGCACATGAAGCTGTAGTTAACGCTTACACAGTGGCAAAGGCAAACTATGACAAGCAGTTGGCAAGCGCTCTCGATGCACTGCCATCCGACAATTACAAGGATTGGCAGGAAGAGGTTATTGCTGACCTTAATGAGCAGTATCGCATCATCACCTCTGCAAAGAATGAAGATGCGAAGGACTATGAGGCAGGCACTGCCGCAACAAATTATCTTGCACGCGTCAATGCCATTAATGCAGCTGCAGGACAGATTGCCACACTGGTAAGCAACAAGGTTGCCGAAAAGAACCAGCAGGAAGTTGCGTATACTGCAGCAATTGGTGATGTAAAAGCTTTGCAGGACAAACTTGACGCCATCAAGAAAGAACTCTCCGACCGCAAACTCACTGACTGTGATGCCGCCATTGCTGATGTGCAGACTCTGATTGATGCACTTTCTGCTGACATCGAGACACAGTATAAGGCTCACAAGATTAATGGATACGAGTATGCTGGCGATAAGACTGCAATAGTAAAGGCTACAAATGGTATCAGCGACGGCAAGGAGCATAGATACGATGCTATTATTGACAACTATGATGCCTATAGTATGCTGTCTGACAAAATTGTCGATGCTCAAAAAGAATTGGATGATGCCGTAACTAAGGCTAAAAAAGCTTCCAAGGATGGTAAATACGCACCAGCAGACTATTTCGCAGCTACACAGCAGAAGGCGCAGACTGCCATCGATGATGTGACAACAGCTATCAAGAAAGCTTATGACAGTAAGACGGCTGTGAATTACATGTATTATGGTTTTAGTGAAGGAAACATAAAAATAACTTCCACACAATCTACCTATATAAGCAACACAGAGGAAGCTCTTACAGCATATGAGACTATCCAAACGAAAGTCAACGCTCAGAATAAGCTCTTGGCAGAGTTGGCAGAGACTATGAATGAAGACCCGAAGGTAACCATCGACGGATCATGCAACGGAAAGTCTTATCAGACAAGATATGATGAACTCGTCGCAGAGGTAAAGACTATCACCGACGGACTTGCCAAGGCAGAGAAATTAAAGGACAAGGAACACCTCGATGCCATTAATGCAGCTGCCGCGAAGACAGTCTCTACTGATGTTCAGACACTCATCGATTCTTATGCCGACAACAAGAAAGCATTTGACTTTAACAATGCTACAGCTACTGCACAGATTTATCTTGACAAGGCTGCCGAGTTGATTGAAAGCGACAAGAAAACTTTGGATGGCATAACGGGTGACTTCGGCAATCAGGCTGAAACTATTAGCGAGAGCAAGACTAAGATAGCAGAAGAAATAGCTAAGGTGGAAACAGAATACACTAAAGCTAAAGATGAATATCTGTCGGCTGCAGAGGACAAGAAGATGGAAGCTGCTGCCAAGGCTGTAGAAACTCTCTCTATCATTAATGACAAGTTGGAAAAACTTGCACCAGAAGTGAAGGCTCTGAATGACCAGGCTACCGTTGCCATTGAGAACAAGAAGGCTTACGACGAGACTAAAGCCCTGACTACTGCTGACTCTAAGGCAAAGAAGGCTCTCGAAGAACTAAAAATCTATGCTACGGCTAATACATATGGCATAGCTGAGACCTATTATCACGCTGAAGCAGATAAGCTCATCACCGAACTGAGCAACGTGGCTAAAGAGATTGAGGATGCATACACTGCTCTGAAATCTAAGGAGATGCAGGAAGCGTTGACCAAAAAGGTGAATGACATCATTGCGAAGAGCGATAATCTGAGAGCAGGTGTCGTACCAAACAAACTCGCTCATGGCAATCAGACTGCTGCCACCGCTACTCTGCTCGAGAGCTGGCAGGCAGCTTATGACGTCATTTCAAGTGGCGACCTCTCTGACGAAGCTAAGAACTATCTCTCTGAATTGGCAGGCGAGCGTGAGAAGATTACCGCACTCAACAAGGTCATCGAGGATGCTTTCGGTAAAGGTCAATCAAAGGAGAAGAACGACGAGATTGAGGCTACAATAAATGACATCACTGACGTTATAGCTGACATACAGCAGAAGTCTAAGGACAACTATGATGCTAATGTGGCTGCCACAAACAAGGCTGAGCATGACAAGTTCATCGCTACTATTGGTACTACAAAGACACAGTTCAGCCAAGCCGTTGAAACCCTCAACAAGTTTGCCGCTATAAAGAACGAGGCATCTAAGACTGCCCTTGAAAATCTCGTTGACACTCACGACAAGATTTATGCTTATGCTGACATGATTCGCCAGTTGAGTAGTAAGGAGCTCACAGACTATACTTCCCACTCTACCGCTACCTATGGCGACGAAAGCAGTATCTTCAATTCTGATGAGTACTGCACGACTGCAAGTGAATACTCTAACGGAATCAACAAACTGCTAAAGGCATATCAAGACGAGGTGAATAAGGTGGCTTACGCGAACTTCAAGTCGGTTGTTGCAAATGCAGAGGCTAATCTCAAGGAGAAGCAGGACATTGTAAAGGATTATCTGTACAAAGGACATGACAAGGCATTTGATGATGTTGCCGACGTGATAGCAAAGGCTAAGACTGCTGGTGGCACCGCTACTGACGGTATACCTGAAGACCGAATGTATGCTGTACACGTGGACGAATGGGCAGTGACTCTCGAGACAAATCTCGACGACATGCTCAATGCTGACCTTTTGAAGGCTTGCGACGCTGAGAAGGCATTCCTCGTTGACGCCATCACAACTCTCCACGCTGAAGAGACTACAGAAATCAAGAAGTTGACTCTGTCGGAGAGCGATATGGAAAGCTATCTTGCAAATGTTGACGAATTGAAGAAGGTTGTTGACGAAGTTGCTGAGGTGTACGACCAAACTCCTGAGTCTGTAAAAGCTATCCGCAGTGCATATAACAATTACTTTGATACTGACAAAAAGCACTCTGTAGCTTATAACCAAGCTATCAAGAAGTCGCAGAAGAGCGAGGCGAACATCCAGGCTTACAATAGCATCATTACTTATCTTGACGCAGCTCAGAGCGACTTCGACAAGATTACCGCAGACATTAAGAAACTCATAGTAGGTCATGAGTCTGCTACTGGTGTCGTTTCTGTTGAGATGAATAATCTTCAGGAGGTGATCAATGAATATAGACGCTATGCATTAGACTGGTTGAATACTGGAGCATGCGATGGAAACGTGGAAATTATTAAGTCGGTATTTGTCAATGATGGTTGTGCATTCGAAACGGAGCTTGAAACTCTCCAAGAGATAGCTATCGACACTGAAATTCAGGAACTCGCAATAAAGACTGACGAGGTGAAGGAGCAGTATAACCAGGTGGCTAAGACTGACTTTGACAAGGTGGCTGAGTATGACGCTAAGATAGAAGATCTCTACAACACCCTGCTTATCAACTCACGCAATCCTGAAAGCACCGACAAGACTGAAGCTGAAGGAGCTAAGGCAAGCATCGAGTGGAGATGGAAGAATGAAAAGCTCACATCCGATAAGGCACTCAGCGAACTGGAGGCTCACGAGGCTAAGGTAGCCGCTCTGCTCCAGGAGCTCAACTCTCTCGACAAGGGTAACACTCGCGTGGCTGAAAGCATCGATGCTGTGAACAATAAGATAGCTGAGGTTGACGAAGGCATCAAGAAGGCTGAGGAATGGGCTAACTACAATGAGGCTATAGAGTTTGAATTTGGCGAGATGGTGGAGACATTGCGTCAGAAGCTCACTGACATCCAAAGCGACTTCGAGGCAAAGAAGGGCACTATCCTATTCCACGAGAATGGTCTGCAGAATGACCTTGCGACATTAAATGCTACTGTTGAGTCGGCTACTGACAAGTCAGGAGATTTCTTCGCTCTCTACGACAAGCACGTGAAGAATGATGCGGCAAAGGCTACTCTTGACGAACAGGTGATAGCTCTCGAGACTTTGGCATCTGAAACCAGTGAGAAGATCGCTGCATTCAAGTATCATAACGATGCTGAAGACGCAAATCTTGAAACGTGGATGGAAGGCATCAATGAGATAAAGAAGGATGTTACCAAATCTTATGAGGATGTAGACCTTGTAGCTAACTCAAAAATTTATGCGGAGAGAATTAGTAACTTGAAGAATAAGATAATCCTCGCAGAAAAATATGCTTCTTGGTATGATGCGGATCTCAATATTTGGCATTACAAAGACGGTCTTTGGGGTATGCTGAACACCACTATAAGACCAATAATTGACGGCAGCAATTATAGTGCAGAAAGAAAGGAGAAACTTGAGAATGAATACTCTCGTATTCTCAATGCTATCTATGCAACCGACTATTACAACTACGCTGCTTATCTCTATGGCAATGTTTGGGCAGACATCAACGGAAACAAATTCTATGATGAGGATGGCTATGAAATTTGCGTGACTGTCGACTACATGTCAGAGGTTTATCCTAAGGTCGTTAACCGCATAGCAGAACTGCAGGCTGATGTTGAGCAACTGAAGTCTGACGCTGAGACCACATCTTACATCATAGGTGATGCCGACAATGACAAGGAAGTGACAGTCAACGACTACTCTACAGTGCGTGGCTTCATTCTCAACAATGTGGCATTCGAAGATGTTTCCGAGGCACAGCGCTATGCTGCCGACTTCGATGGTGACGGCAAGTTCACCGTGGCAGACCTCAACTCTGTGTCAAATGTAATCTTCGGTGTCGAGACACCTACGACTGTTCTTCGTGCAAGAGTTCGTGCCGTGGCTTCAGATAACGAGATTTTGATGACAAAGCAGGCTGAGGAAGTGTCAGTATTCGGCAAGACAGTGAAGGTGGCAGTAAGCCTCAACAACACCAATGCATTCACAGCAGGCCAGTTTGACATCCAGTTGCCAGAGGGCATGAGCATCAGTGGCAATGAACTGACTGAGCGCAGCAATGGCCACGAGATCTTTGTCAACGAGATTGGCGACGGCATCTATCGCGTAGTAGTTGCCACCATCGACAACAATGCATTCAATGGCAACAACGGTGACTTGGTTTACTTCAATGTGGAGGTTGGCAACAATGTAGCTGACGGCAGCATACAGCTGAGCAACGCTATCTTCGCCGACGCTCAGGGTAGAGCTTACTCTCTCGGAGACATCGACGGTACCAACGCTACTGGCATCGACTCTATCAATGCCGCTACCGCCAAGGAACGTGTCTACTCTATCGGTGGTCAGATTATGAAGACCGTGAAGAAGGGCATCAACATCATCGTTGGCGAGAACGGAGAAGCTAAGAAGGTAATGAATAAATAGGTAGTAAACTTGATTTATTAATGGAAACACTGGCATGACGCCAAAGCACACATGCCTTACCACCGCCAGCCAGTGTTTTCTTCATTACAAAGAGTATCACATTTAAAAGAAATTACCATGAACAAAATAATCAACACATTGGCTTTAGCTCTGTTGTGCTGCTTAACGGCTTCGGCTGGCAACAACAAGCTCTCTATAGCCAACTTTCAGATAGTTCCAGGAGAAGAAAAGACTCTTGAGGTGGAACTCACCAATGAGGACAACATCTCGTCATTGCAGTTTGACATGACATTCCCCAAAGGACTCTCCTACGTGGAAGGTAGCCTCAGCAAGGTGAAAGAACGCATCACCCGCAGTAGCCACTCCATAATGGCTGTGGCACAAAGTGAAGGTACTTATCGCTTCGGCATAATGTCGACATCGGCTACCACAGCAAATTCTGCCATTAAGGGCAATAGCGGTGCCATCATCACTATAAACGTGAAGGCGGACGAAAGTTATGCTGGTGGCGAAATAGAGGTGACGAAGATTATCGGTAGCGACGGCACGGCAGAAACGCCATTGCGCATCGATATGGATAACTTCACGGTGAAGGCTGGACTTAATGTCGGATCTATGGATGTAGAAACAAAGACTCTGTCGCTCACAAGTGGAGACAAAGCCGTGGTAAACGTGTCGCTGACAAACTCTATAGCACTCAGCGCTCTGCAAGCAAAAGTAACATTACCGGAAGGCATAGAGTTTTATGCTGATGAGGAAGGAGAGAACATCACATATACTGACCGTCTCTCAGACAACCACGTGGCAACAATCAATCTCATTCCTGGCACTACAAATGAGTATATGCTGGTAATCTCGGCTCTCACAGGAGATGATTTTGATGGCAATGAAGGCAATCTGTTCGGACTCAACATCATTGCCAATGATAAATTCGAGGGTGGCGACATAGTAATATCTGATGTCATTGTTTCCAACAAACTCGCCATCCGCTACGATATGGATGCTACTCTTACTGTAAGCTGTGCCATAACAGATGGTATTGACAGTGTATGGCAGAATGCCGACGGCGCTACTTGCACAGATATCTATACTCTCGGTGGCGCAAGGGTTAAGGTCGTGGAAAAGGGTAAGGTCTACATCTTACGCTATTCTGACGGAGCTACGAGAAAGGTTATAGTAAAGTAAGAAGTAAATTCCATAAGTGCTGCAGCTTTGCAGATGTTGTTAATGAAGGGAGGCAACGCAGCTATTGCGTTGCCTCCTTATTCTTTTAGTAGGTGCAGTGTCACAACTGCGCCCAAGTTCTTTAATTACTTCTCAAGTCTCATAGAGAATGGTACGCCTCGCTTCAGCATGTCATTCAATGCAGGTCGAAGTCGGCTGAGGAAGCCGTCCCACGACTTATTTTCAGCTTTGCTCCATCCTGCCTCAGAGAGAGCTATGGCACGCGGATAAGCCTGATAGAATATGCGCTCGGGAGTATTTATGCACTCACTCCACAATGTGCCGGCAACACCGAAGAGATTGTTTTTCTCAAACTCCTCTCCCATTCCCCATGCAGGGTCAAGGTCATAGGCTTGCTTCAGTGTGGTGGTAGGCATACCCCAGTTCACCTCAGGCATGTCACCCTTTGCCATAGGATAATCGAAATAACAGTGTTCGCCTGGGCAGAGCATTATGCGCGCATTGTTGGCAACGGCAGCATTGAGGGCTTCCTTGGTCTGACCTGAACGCCATGCGAAGGTGACGCATCCTGGTTGTATCTTCTTGAAATCAGACTCATACCAGAACATAGGAGTCTTGTTATACTTTGTACGCAGGGTGTCTATCATGCGGTCGAAGAGATAACCCTGCAGACGCCAGTTCTCTGACCTGTCGGTAGAGGTAATGCCAAGTTCTTTCTTCAACTGCTGACATTTCGGGCAGTCTGTCCAGCAATCAAGCGGTGGATTGCCAGCCTCGTCACCTCCAAGATGGATATAGGGTGAAGGGAAGATGTCTGCCAGTTCCTTAAATACATTACCAAGGAATTCATAAGTAAACTCATTGCCTGGGCAGAGCAACTGATTGGAAACGCCACAAGTGGTGCGAATAGGTACCTGACGCTGATGGCAAGTCAGTTCGGGGAACACGCTGATGGCTGCCACCTCATGTCCCGGCATCTCTATCTCAGGCACTATCTCTACATAATATTCAGCAGCATATTTCACCAGTTCGCGCATCTGGTCCTGTGTATAGAATCCCTTTATAGGGAACTGCATGTCATCCTGTCCCCAGCGTGACGAAGCCTCGGCAGTAAGCTGTGGATATTTCTTTATCTCTATGCGCCATGACTGGTCATCAACAAGATGCAAGTGCAGGGCATTGAGCTTATAGCGAGCCATCTCAGGCACAAAAGCTTTGAGTTCATCAAATGGTATGAAGGTGCGGGCAGGGTCTACCATGAGTTCGCGGATGTTTGTGCGAGGATAATCCTTCATCGACAACTGAGGCAACTTTGCCACATGCTGATAGGTGCCACTGCCACGAAGCAACTGGTCGAGAGACATTAGTCCATAGAACACGCCCTTCTCCGTGCGTCCCTTTATAGTAACACCTTTGGCAGTCACCTCAAGCGTGTAGCCTTCCTCTTCTGCTATACTATTGTCAATAGCGAGATTAAGACTAGCATACGACTTCTTGCCGTTGACATCATTGCCCAATCGCTCATTGAGTATGCGCTGTGCCTGCTTGCGTATGTTGCCTGAGCACTGCTTGTCGCATGCTATCTCCCACTCTGCCACTACATTTAGCGGAGTAGCCTTGCTGTTGACTGTTATCTGTGAGGGAGCAGGAGTCAGACAGTTGAGAGGATTGCATATCTCAGCACCCGTTGGAGCATCAGCAAAGAAGAGCTTCCAACCATCAGCCTTACGGTAAGCCTTCTCTGCACCTTTAGGTACGATGAGTTTCACCTTGTGGCGGTCAATGCCATAGAAAGCAGAGGCAGCCACATGGGGAGGAGTCTTGGAGTTTACTGTCACAGTAGTAAGACCGTCAAGACGAGCAAAAGCATATTCACCTATCTCTGCTGTGCCATCAAGAGTGATATTTGCAAGAGACTTACAACCAGAGAAGGCAGCATCGCCAATGGTCTTTACAGACGAAGGAATTGTGATGTCGGCGAGATTGTCGCAAGCATAGAAAGCCTGTTCGCTTATCACTTTTACACCTTGTGGAAGCAAGATGCTCTTCAACTTATGGCGCGAATGGAAAGCATTGGCTGGGATAGTGTCGCACTGCGCATCGCTCAGGTCCACGTCACGCAGTTGCCAGCAGAGGTCGCGAAGCTGACGGAAGTCCGAATTACGTTTTGTTGTCAGTTTACCGGTAAGTTTAAGTTTCACGGCCATCGACTTCTGCTCAGCCTTCAAGTCGTTCATGTTTGCCACAGTCTGTGCCACAGCTGGAACTGCCATAGACAGAGACATGGCCAACGAGAGGAATAATGATTTATACATATTAATTATGTGATTGTTTGTTAGTTCACGTGCAAAGATAGCACAATAGGATGGAAATTCATTGCAATGTGATAATTTTTCGCTCATTTACATTAACTTTGTATAAGGAAAGTAAATATGTGATATACATTTATGGTAAAAAGAATCAGGATTCCCCTTTTGGCAAGAATCATCATTGCCATTGTCATGGGTTCACTTCTCGGCACTTGCGTCAATGATGTCTGTGTGAGAGCATTCCTCACCTTCAACGGACTTTTCAGCCAGTTTCTTAGTTTCATAGTCCCACTCATCATCGTGGGGCTCGTCACGCCAGCAATAGCGGAGATAGGTCAGGGAGCAGGCAAGATGCTTCTTGTCACCGTCAGCATAGCATATGCCGACACCATCATAGCCGGCATTTTGGCTTACGGCACAGGAGCGGCATTCTTCCCGTCACTATTGACGGGCAATAATGGGGAGATGTTGGAAAAAGCCATCGAACTGCAACCATTCTTCGAGATAAAGATACCGCCATTGTTTGATGTCATGAGCGGACTGGTGTTTGCCTTTATCACTGGCCTTGGCATTGCCTATTGCAAGAGCCTGACTCTAGGCTATGCCTTCGGGGAATTCAAACTGATAATATCGGGAGTGATTGACAAATGTATAACGCCATTCTTGCCTCTCTACATCTTCGGCATCTTCCTCAAGATGTCATATACGGGAGAGGCGCTGCATATCATCATGGTGTTCGCACAGATAATACTCGTCATCTTTGCTCTGCACGTAGCAGTCCTTGCCTATGAGTTTATCATTGCAGGAGTTGTAGCGAGAAGGAATCCACTCAAACTCTTCATCACCATGTTGCCAGCATATTTCACTGCTCTTGGCACATCATCGTCGGCAGCAACCATTCCTGTGGCTTTGAAGCAGACGATAAAGAATGGCGTGGCAACAGATATAGCAGGATTTACCATTCCTCTCTGTGCCACGATACATCTTTCAGGGTCTATGTTGAAGGTCACCAGCATGGCTTTTGCCACATGCATTATCTACGGACTGCCTCACGATCCAGGACTATTCCTTCACTTCATACTCGTACTCAGCATATGCATGGTGGCAGCGCCCGGAGTTCCAGGAGGAGCCATCATGGCAGCTCTCGGCATTTTGTCGTCGGTATTGGGATTCACGCCTGATATGCTCGCAATAATAATAGCTCTTTATATTGCCATCGATAGTTTGGGCACAGCATGTAATGTGACGGGAGATGGTGCCATCGCAGTGATTATTGACAAATTGTTTAGGAAATAGAGGAGGTTGACATGAGGACACGTCAACTACTATGAATAGTAAAAGGGGTGCGACTCTTGGATTGAGTTGCACCCCTTATTATTGTCTATTGGTAATTCTGTTGAATTACTTCAGGATTACCTTCTTGCCATTGATGATATAAGCACCCTTCTTGCCGTTTGTAGACTTCACTGCCTTGCCGTCAAGAGTGAATACCTTTGCACCTGAAGTGTTGTCAGCAGAAACACCATTTATGCCAGTAGCAACCTTCTCTGCATCCAATGCTTCCTGATAGAGTTTGTCTGCCTTCTCTGAAATTTCTTTCACCTGCTTCAAAATCTCAGCAAACTCATCATCAGTCATAGTTTCAGCAAAGTACAATCCATCGTACAATTTGCTCAACTCAACACCAAGGTCATCAAATTTATTGTAATATTCCTCCATCACGTTAGGACATTCATCATAGAGTTTCTCCTGATAGCTGAATATCTTATTACTTGCAGGGGTATACTTTTCCTCAAACTTAGCCAAATAGTCGTCCATCATAGCTGTGTTGTAGATATTTCCCACCTCTTCCTGGAACCAACCGAACTGCATAGCATACTGCACGATATCCTCTGCACCATATATATTCTCCTCGTCAGCAGGAGCAGCACCAAATTCTGCAACAAAGTCCTTCCAATATGTCTCTGCCTCTTCTGTGTAAGAGAGGTCATATTCTGGGAAATCTACCTTCACCTTAGCTATCTCAGTATCGAGATTGTTAAGAGTCTTGAGGATGTCTTCCACCAAAGCATCAGCAGCAGCAATGGTCACTGCAAGGTCATGTGCCTTTGTGGCAACAGCATCGAAATCATCACAAACAGCCTGATATTCCTCAGCTGTATTGGCATCAAAGGAATTAATATAAATGGTGGACATTTCTTCATAGAGTGCCTCAACAGAGCTGTAATAGTAGTTAGCTACAGTCTCTGGCATCTCCATAGCCTTATTTACAGAATCGTTGGCTGCCATATAGTGCTGGCTAACCAATGCCTGATACTCTTCCTGTGTAGCCTGCTCCACTGCACCTTCTACAACCTGAGCATACTCTCCAACCTGAGTCTGATATGACTGAACGTCTTCTACCGTCAGAGTGCCTGCCTCTTTCTTGCTTGCAGCCTCTGTGGCAATACTCTGGATTAACTCCTTGTTGTACTTCAAAGACTCGAGAACATAGCTGTCAGGAAACTTCTGTTCAATGATGGCGTAGGTTTCATCAATCTTTGTGATGGCAGTCTCGATGGCTTTCTGCAAAGCCTCATAAGCCTCATCAACTGTTACCTCAGCATCGTCACTTGCCACAGTCTGAACTGTAACCATAGCATTGCTTGCCACTACAGGAGCTGCACCAAGAGTCAGCATCGCTGCAAAGAGTAAATGTTTTCTCATAAAATCTCTCTTTAATTAATGATTAATAAATAAAATTGTTACTAACTTGTTATTTCACTATCTTATAGGTTTTGTTCCCCTTCTTCACAACATACACGCCATGCGTGGGTTTCGATGCCGACAGCTTGCAGCCATTGAGGTCAAAGTATTCCACATTGTTGTCATCATCCTGCTCCGTCATATCGGGAATGGTAATGCCTGCAGTCGCAGGTGTCGATACGAAAAGTTGAGCTGACGGATACGAATACTCGCTACCCTTCTTGCCAATTATTGTAAGGGCATAGTTGACGCTAGACTCAAGACCGCTAAACTCACAGGATGTCTTGCCATTGGTAGAAACACCATCATAACCATCCATAGGCAGAGCCAAGAGTGCATGACAAGCGGCATAGATGTCGTCAATGAAGAATGCTCCAGCCTGACGGCTATCCACTCTCAAGCGCACGGCATCTGCCTCATCAAAGCTATAGGAATAAGTATCACCTGCAGACATACCAGCACCACCA
The DNA here is from genome assembly GCA_963601795.1 of bacterium. Lineage (GTDB taxonomy): Bacteria > Bacteroidota > Bacteroidia > Bacteroidales > Bacteroidaceae > Prevotella. Next base: position 19,022 of record CAVCGK010000026.1, read on the forward strand.
GTAAGCTTTGCCACCTCTGTCCACTTTCCGTCATATAATGCCTCCACGGTAAGCGAGGCATGTGTCGCATTAGACGTACGGGCATAGAAACTGATTGCTGAGATATGCTGATTGGCATATGCTATAGAGACGTAACTATCCTTGGCATTCAGACGAATGGAAGGTGCTGCCTCACCATAGAAGCTATTGAACACAGTTCCGTCAGTACTCCAAGTACTTGGCATACCGCTGAGTCCGTCAGTGAAATCGTAACCCTGCTGATGAGTCTCCGTGTCATACACAAGTTTGGAAAGCGTCACCTCATAGTCGTCAGCATCTGCTATGCCTGACCACGAAGCAGAGAAACTGGTCTCCCCTACCCTGTCAGCCTTCATGTCGGTGACATATTTCTTGCTGAAAGGCACTGCCGTGGTCTTCACCGTCTGCGAGAACTCGTCAGATGAATAAGACCCGCGCTGAACTTTGAGCGAGAACTCATATTCAGTCTCTGGCTTCAAACCTGTTATGCTAAGCATTGTCGGTTCGGTGTATGTCTTGTCTGTGTAGGCAGCTATTGATTGCTTGCCTCCGTCTTTCGCCTCTTTTATATTGAGCACATACTCCTTGGCTACAGGTACGGCATCCCATGAGATTACCGCACTGCTGTCAGCCACCGACTGGAAGTTAATCTGCGGAGTGGCGAGTTTGAGGTTAAGACCGCCAAGCATAACATTTATCATGCCGTCTTTCTCCTCTATGTCATCAAGAGCCATGACATTCTCGTCAGCCCACGATGTCATTTGCCACTTCGTAACATTAGATGTACCAGGGAACGGGTCGCCCGATGTCGTGGCATCGGTGCGTCTGTCGTCAGCCTCCACAATGTCCACACGCTGGTGCGAACCGGTGATATTGACCTCATTGTTCAACCACACGTCCTTGTCGTAGTCGATATGCCACATCAGCATGCCATGTCCGGGAATATATTCATCCCATCCCTTCTGCTGACGGTTTTCCAACACATAGAACTCATTGCCCTTGGTGCCAGACACGGATACACGGTAAGCCTTATTGCTGTCCTTAAGGTCGGGCAACACATTGAGAGTGTCAGTAGTGGCATTGAGTTCCACGAGGTCAGTCCATCCGAGGCAAGCACGCTCGTAAGCGGAGAAAGCTGGAGGAGTATTGCCATTGTTATTATAAGAGCCCATCGCCATGGTGTCAAACTTGCCAGGAGCGAATGTGGCTGTACCATAATAGATGTCATAATGGTCAGCCAATCCCAACACATGACCAAACTCATGCACGAAAGTGCCAATGCCTGTTGGTTGTGGTGTCGTTAGCCTTCCGTTTATCTCGTTGCTGCAGGAATAGCTACCGATATTCACACCATCAAGTTTCAGTGTGGTGTTACTAAGTCCTGCATCCTCTGCCATGATCTGATAAGTACTGGCATGAGGCCAAATGGTGCGAGCCTCGCCTGAGTCGGCAGCTCCATAGCCAGCATAATAGAAGTAGATATTGTCTACATATCCATCGCCGTCATTGTCATAATCGGCAAAGTTTACCATCGGGTCGGCGAGTGTACAAGCCTCACGCAAAAACTCCTCCATGCGTTCGGGATTATCATTAGAGCCTAAGTTGGCTCCATAGTAGAAGCATTTCTCTGGTAGAGTAACAGGACCGATGATGTCGAAGGTGGGTTGGAATGCACCTGAAGAATTGTCCACATAGAAATCCCTCACACTGCCGTTGGCTCCACTACTATAAGTGAACCCCTGCTTGTTGAACATGTCATTGTAAAACTGCGAGGCATCTGTGCCCGTAGTAGTGAACGGAGTGTCGGAAAACTGCACAAGGATTACCAGCGAATGCACCTTGCCCTTTACAGGATAACTGGTGAGTCTATGACTCTGCACATCCGCGCTTGCCTTCTGCTGTCCACCTATACGACGCATCGACGAAACCTTTGCCAGCTGTGTCTCGCGTTTCTGTCGGCACACCTTCAGTATTGACTCTGCGTCTTGTGTCTGCAGGAAAGCCTTTGCTTCTGCTGTGCGCTTTGACACCTCCGTAGCCTTTATGCCGCTGGCAGCAAGCTTTCCGTTTTGTAGTTTGGCATACTCGTAGTTGCCCGATGCCGCATTGAAGATAAGTGGTTTGCCGTCAGAGGTCATAGTGTAGTGTCCGTGCTCGTCTCCTCTCATCAGGATGGTGAGCATCGAACCGTCTGCCTGCTTCACCTTTATGGGGTGCGGATAAGCAGGAATCGCCTTAGCAACCTGCATGGAGCAAGCTGCCAAGGCGATAGCCAAAAATATTTTTCCGAATTTATGTGTCATGCGAAGTATGTATTACTTCACAGCGAACTTCACTGTAGCAGTGTGGCCTTCATTGTCTGTAGCCTTTGCCACATAGATGCCGCTTGCGAGAGTTGCAGTAGAGTAAGCTGCGCCATTGGTCTTGCCTACGAGCTGACCGTTGACATTGTATACGAGGATGCTGTTTGCTCCCTCAGCCTTAATCTGACCTTCAGCCACCTTTACATCAAATGCTGTAGCACCTGTCTCCTCAATACCGTTTACATAGTCTTTGAACACTGTGACGTAGATTACTGAAGAAAGTTCACCATAAGAAACTGTCACAGTTGCAAGTCCCTGCTTCTGTCCCTTGATAGTCATTTCGATGGTGTTGTCGTCAGCCTCACCAAGTTCTACAGTGGCATTGCCATTGGATACTGCCACATTGAGTTCAGACTCGAGATCGATGTCCTTAGCGCCATAAACGCTAACCTTCACCACATAGTTGCCTTCGTCAGTAGTACCGACAGTCACGTCATTGCTGCTTACGTAGAGTGCCTTAGCGATGTTGTTGAAATAGAGAGTAGGAATGTTGTTTCCATCTTCCATCCAAGGCGCAGCCTCTGTAGTGCCGTAAGCATAGTTGATAGACTCGAAGAAGTCCTCGTTCATTTCCTTGATGTCCTTGTAAGCACCCTCTACGCTACCAGCGTCAGTGCTACCGAAGTCATTTGTTGTGTAGTTGTTAGCGAGACGATTCTCAACCTTTGGAGTCTCACCTGCCTCATAGTCCTCGTCTGCAATAGTCTTACCTACAATCTGATGGAGAGTTGCAGGATTAGATACATCATCACCGTTTTCATCAGTAGCTCTCACAGTTCCGTCAAATACGCAGTTGCTTATCACTTTATAAGAACCTGTTGACGACCAGTCTGGGTCAAGACCACCTAAGATACCGCCGGCAGCATAACCGCCCCAAGATGTAGGATTAGTTGCTACTACCTCCACATGGCTAACGCAGTTGTTGATTCTGTTGGCATAGCTATATCCCATGATACCACCGACATTGTTTTCAGCATAGAGAATACCGTCTGCCTCACAGTTGATAACGGTGCAACCGTCCTGTGTCGAACCTGCCTCACCTACGATACCGCCAAGGCTTGAACTTGCCACAGCACCTACGTTTGCATAGCTTGCAGAAATCTTACTGCTTGTGCGCTGCTTACCTGCGATACCACCTACATAATTGGCATTAGGAGCTTCGATATTACCCACGAAAGAAGAGTTGGCTATTGTGCTGTAGAGGTTCTGACAACCTACAAGACCACCGATGGTGGCATCTGTAGTACCAGTGATTGTTGCCTCGCAAACATGCACATTGTCTACATTGCTGTCTGTGCCATTGCCTGTATAGTCATAAGAAGTCTCACCAGCCACAACACCTACATACTGGTTGCCGCTTGTCAACTCGATAGTAGGCTTTACGAATATCAGATCCTTAACAATACCGAGGTTGTCGAGTGTGCCGAAGAGACCAGCATGTGAGTCGGAAGTCTGTATGTCGAGATTATAGATGGTATGTCCGTCACCGTCGAGCACACCTGTGAAGCTGCTTATTGGTGTCCAGTAAGATGAGCTCTTGCTCATGTCAAGGTCGTTGACAATTTTGTAAGCCTTGGTTGGAGCCTGTGTCATCTGCTGCAGGTCGCCTACAGTAGAGATGATATATGGATTCTCCACAGAACCGTCTCCGCCTTCAGCAAACTTATTGAAAGGAACATCATAGAAACTGATGTCATAGTTGCCAGTGTTATAGTTCTTGAATCCTACCATCATCTCTATCTTGCCGTTTTCGTTCATCTGTGGCAGAGAAGCTGTGGTGAACACATTGTCGTCATCACCGCGCCAAGACTTGAGGATAGTTCCGTCGGTCTTTGCCACCTCGAGAACATTGTCCACCTTGTTGCTACCGTCGTCACGTTTCTTCTTTGCGATGTAGACATATTCCATCTCGTCGTCAGTATCGAAGAGATAAGGATTGAGAGATGTGCTGTTGAGGAGCGGAGTAAAATACTCTGCGTTTGTACCGAGGTTCAGACGGTCAATATGGTCGATGGTGCGGTCAGGGTTTACCCATGCTATAGGAGCCAACACCTCATTGCTCTCGTTTGACTCAGCATTTGAGAGCGCTATAACATACTGATAACCATAGCTATTTGTTGTTGTAGCGTAGCGGTCGAAGTTGCTTGAGATAGCGTTGCCCTCTATCTCCTGCGACAGGTAAGTAACAGGTTTGCATGAAGGCACATCCACAAGTTGTATCTGCTCTGCGGCGTTGTCACCAGTGCCAAGAGTCTGGAGGAACCACATCTGTTCAGACTTGCCATGTATGGTATTGAGCATACCCCACTGGTTGCTTGTCACCTTGTCGCAGATGTCCATGAGCTTGCCATGCTCTGAGTCATAGACAGCAAAGCTTGCAAGATCAGAATCAAGTGAAGACATGTAGTCGAGAAGTTCCACTACATAGTTGAGTTTGCCGTTGTCGCTATAATAACCTTTTGAGAGGTCATTGTTGCCAAAGAGACCAAAGGCTGCCGAACGGTAAACGACACCATCGGGAACATCGATAGAAACGGCAATGCTGTCCACCTTATTGAATTTCTTGTCGTAGGTGCAGAGAGTCACATAGTTGTCTGGAGTCTGCACGATGTCCTGTGTGCCGTCACCAGCATCAGTGTCTGTAAACGGTTTGTCATAGCTTGTGATGACATAATAAGGTGTGCCGTCTACATCGAAGCAGTTGAAGCATGGGCTCTGCAGATAGTTGATGCGATTGTCAATATCAAATGAGAAGCTCTTCTCTACATATGCTTCTGTCTGTCCCCATGTAGGAGGAGCGATGATGTCTACATTATATTTGCCGTTTGACTCATCTGTCATGATGAGGCGATTGAAAACTGTCCATGCATTTGCAGCAGACTGGAATACAACGCCTGTACCCTCTTTCTCAAACTTCACCTCACCAGTGTTGATGTCATAAGCACGAGTCATGTACTTGTTGGTTCCCATGTAGGAATCATGGAACTCAACCAAGATTTCATTTGACTTTGCATCAAAATCGAAGAGCTTGTTGGTGACAGGACCATAAGGTTCTATACCTGACACATGGCGCCAGCCATCTGGCACCTGGATAGAGAACTGTCCCACCTGCTCGTGGTTATTGTTATAGACAGTAACCTTCGATGTCTCATAGAAATGAGCTGTGTAATACTCGCTGTAGATACTGTCGCGATAGGTACTCTCCTGTGTGAAGTACCAGTTGTTGCCGTCAGAACCTGTCACCCATCCATAGCCTTCAGATGAGAATGAGTTAGAGGCTTCAACGCCAGAAACTCTTGATGGAGCATTCTTCAACTTGGCAAAGCCTGCTTTATCCATCTGCTGGGCGACATTGCTGCGGTTTACCATTCCTGGCACAGACACGAAATTAAGAATGTCTGTCTTCTTCAGTTTCTGTGCATAGGAAACCTTTCCAGAAGTTCCTGCTGCCAGGCAGCCGGCTGCTATGAGCCACGCTGCACCAAGGGTCATGAATTTCTTCATATTCAATTGCATTAAATGGTTGTATTATCTAATAGATTTAAGTCTTCCTGCTCTCTTCATTGCCTTGGCATCGAAGTGGTTTGCACTGAAAGCCTTTGATTCAGTTTCTGCTTCATCCTCACCTTCAGGCACCTTCATGATGTATGGACTTGCCACCCAGAAGAGGTCTGCCACATAGTTTGACGGTGATGAACTCTTTGAACTGAAAGCCTGGAGGAGCATCGACAGGAATGGAGAGGAGAGAATCTCCGAACCAGTATTCACGTTGTATGCAGTACCAGTGAAGAATCCGTATGTGCCATACTCCTCACTATATTTGAAAGGAGCAGTGATGACACCAGACTCTGTGCCGAGGTAATAGTCACCCTCTGTAGAAATAAAGGCACTGTACACAAAATACTTACCGAATTTGCCTACATACTGGTTACTTCTTATATCTACACCTCCTATGGAGTCATTGACAATGATTGGGAAGCTATAGCCCCAATCAGCCACTTTGAGTTCGGTGCTTGTCAGTGTGGCACGCACTGTCTGAAACTCCACATTGAATTCATCGTCGAAAGTGTTGTATGCAAGTACATACTCGCCTGCAATGTCATTGTCGAAGTCATACTGCTTCACGATGAATGAGTCTCTCACGCCAGCAGCCTTATACTTGATGTAGTCAGCACGGAAGTGGCCTGTGGTGTTGGCTGATAACTTCACATCCATCACCCCCTGCTCATTGTCTATAGTTGTGGTAGCCCAGTCTGGAGCATAGGTCACCTCTACAGCGGTGTTGCATGAGCAAGTCTTTGTGTAGGAACATTCATCGTCATTAGCCTGCACGATGTCTGCATTATCAACGGTGAGAACCAGACCAAACTGCGACACATTAAGTGTCACAGAGTCATTCTCAGCCTTCTTGATAACGAGCTTTGCATTGCGCGACTGGCGAGAGTCGTTGGCAAGCGATGCCAATTTCACGTTGTTGCCGTCGATGGTAGCTGTGAGCCATGACGGTTCGTCGGTATAAGCAGCTACAGGCACGCAGTCCACAGTGACAAATCCCTCGCTGGCGTTAGGACCGAGCGATGTCTCAGCCTTGGTCACATTGATAGTGCTCTCTGCCACAGCATGAAACTCACTCTCACTGCTGCACGATGCCATCAGCCCTAAGGCAGCCATACCTATTATTATATGTTTCTTCATAGTTGCCATTTAATTGTTTTTGGTCAAATTGGAAAGATAATACCAAGAGAATACAAACACATAGCTATTGTTCTCCTTGACAGGACTGCCATCTGCTGTACATGCCAATGCCACGAAGGTGTCGGTGGCATAGCCTTCTGATGCCAATGTGCCATCGTCCTCAAACTCTGCCTGCTGGCTAACGCCGTGCCATACGAGGTTCATGCCACCCTCACCCAAGAGCATACCTTGATTGAGGTCTGCATTGATCAACCAGAGTGCTTCATATTTGCCTGAAGGGTCTTCGATAAGTTGGTTAGGCATGTTTACCTTACCAGTCTTCGGGTCATAAGTAAGTCCCATAGCATAGGTAACACCACTCACAGTAAACTCACCCATCAGCATATTTTCCTGTTCTTCCACCTTAGAGATGGTAATGTCGCAACCGCCTGATATGCTGGAGAGAGTCCAACTGCCTACCCATGAATCGATGTCCACTGTGTAGGGAGCAAGTTTCACGTCAGTGGCGTTCTTTGCAGTAAGCACACCATCATCATCAATGTCAAGCTCGGTCACCTCAGTGCCACCAATGCTCATACTATTGAGAGCTTTAATACCTGTGGTTGTCACATAGTAAGGTTGCTCCACGAGCTGATTGTTAGATGAGCGCGACAAGATGCGGCGTAAACTGTTATTCACCTCTATCGACTTGCTTGCATCTTCATCAGCACTTGCTGTATAGTTCACCAAGAGCTTCTTGTTTACGTCGGCAATACTGTCAAGACGCGCTGTCCAGTCGATGTTGTCTGCCAAACGGGTGAACACCATACTGTTGCCCCACTTCTTTCCTCTCACATAGACACTGTCTTCGGTGAGTTTGGTAACAACAAACTCCCAGTCACCCTGTTCGCCCTGAATATTGCTAAGGGTTGGAGTACCCAACTGGTGCAGGATGCTATTATAGGTATTGAAGGTGAGGACAGGTCCCATGCTGCGGTCTACGCCGTAGCTTGATGTGGCACGCTCAGTAGAGGTAGCCAACTGGGAGTCACCAGCCACTGTTACCTTTCCATTATCAAACTTGAGAAGGAAGGTGTAGCCACCGCCTGTATAGTTCTCTCCTGTATAGTAATGCAACTGCCAACCATTTCCTGCCGACTCGAGAATCTTCTGTGTGTTCTCCACAGTGCTCTCTATGCGGTTGGCTGCCGAGTCATCGAAAAATTCTTTGTCGTCATGCAGACACGACTGAAGGCTCAGTCCTGCCATGATGCATGCGATTGACATATATATATTCTTCTTCATGTGTAGTCCTTATTTTAAGTGTTCCATATCAAGTGACTGCATCTCTGAACCGCGTCGGAGGATGGTGTTGCGCAACTGATCGATGTCGCAGTTCCATGACTCTGACATGTAGTTTCTCACGATGGTGAGCTTCTGCTCCAGAGCTTCCACTGCAGTGTCACCGCCATTGTTGTAAGCATCGTCCATGATTGCCTGCCACTGTGCCTCCGACTTTGTGATGTAGGAAGAGAGCATCTCGGCGAAATCTTCCTGACCTTCAGACATACTATAAGGGGTCACAAAACCTGCTCCGTGAGCCTCGGCATCTTCTATCTGATACCAGTTACCACTCACATAACCTGACTCCGTAATCTTGTTGTAAGAAGTGTCGTAAGGTTTCTTCTGATTCAAGATGTGAGTAAACTCATGGTGCATGGTGTGGAAGTAATACTGTGTCATGGTGTCATAGTTTGTGAGCACCGAATTGGTAAGGTTGTTCACCATGTAGAGAGTCACCTTCAGACCGCCCTCGGCAGTACCGAGCACCATAGTGCCGTTGCTGTTGTAAGCAGGGCTACCCACGAGGTGGATGACACGTGGCACGTAAGACTTCACGAAGTCCTGACCCATCACCTCAGCATAAGAGTCGAGCCAGAGATACTTCACCAGGATGGCAAGTTTGGCAGACTTTGCAGAGTCAGCAGGCACAAGAGTGTAGGTGTAGTCAGACTCGATGTCCTCCATCTTATACTTGAAGTCGATATTGTAAGGACTGGTGTAGTTCTTCTGCAACCAGAGGTCGAAAGCGTCACGCTGTGGCGATTCAACCGGGAAGATGGTGGCACCGTCGGGGTCGTTGCTTGAGCATGACACCATTGCCATGCCAGCCCCTATCGCCATCATAATCATGAATATATATCGTTTCATATTCTTCTTTCTTAATTTCATTATTACTTGTTACGTGGGTTGGCAGGGAGTCCAGCCTCGATGACATCCTGTGGCAACTGGATGGCAAGGCGTGGGTCGTGAGCCTCCATAGTGTCGGTAATGTCGGTTACCTTGTAATTGCTCTTCACATTGCGGCGATAGATGGTGATGCCATAACGCTTCACGTCCTGCATACGCAGTCCTTCATGGATGGTGAGGATGCGGCGAAGATGGAGAATGCACTGCAGGAGAGGCTCCTGAGTGGTCTGCTCTATGCTGAATGAGGTATGAAATGCCTTGCGCGGTGTAGCCTTGGTAGGTGTGTAGTAGGCTGTAGTGGCATCGCTATAGAAGTTCTTCACATCGTCGAGAGTAATCTGCACTCCGCTCTCGGCGAATACAGAGAGTTCCATATTGATGTCTTCCATTGCTGCCTCATACTGGCCGAGCATTGCCTCAGCCTCTGCACGCACGAGGAGTGTCTCATCGCCGGTAAACTCAGCATATTCTGCATGTGGTGTACCGATGCCTGCCTGAATGTCGCTATACTCGAAGTCATAAGGTATCTTGCGCACGATGTATTTCGACAATGAAGGATTGTTGAATACAGTGTAGTTGAACACGTTGCCACTATTGCCCCAAGGACCATCAGACTGCACAGTCTCCTGTGTTGTCACCATAGCACTGTGTGCATACATGTCGCCATATTGGTAAGGACCGCCTACGGCTCCCCACTCTGATGCCACAACCTGCAAGAGGAAGTTAGCTTTCACAGAAGAATCGATGAAGGCGTTAGGTGCTACCTGACCGTTGGAAGTAAGCGCACCCCATGTAGCCCAGTCTCTAAGCATAGACTTCGGAGTGTTGCCAAGAGCCTTGGTGGCATATTCTATAGCCTTGTCATACTTGTGATAGTAGAGATAGAAGCGTGCAGCGAAGGCAGCAGCGGAAGTAGAACCGAAGTGGAACTTTGGTTTCTCATAGTTGTTGTCACCGATGGTCTTCATGCCCTCCACGATGTCATTCTCTATCTTGGCATACAACTCAGCGAGTGTGCCACGGTCATAGCTCTCATGCACATTGGTAGATGCTGTCTCAGGATAAGGCAGACCGAAGTCTGTGTCGGCAGTCTGCTCGTCATAAGCCTGGCAGAACACATTTGCCAACTGGAACAGGGAGTATGCACGACAGAGAAGTGCTTCTGCCTTCTGACCTGTATACTGAGTCTGCTCTTCTGCGCTCAGCGAGTTGATATAGTTGAGTGCAAGGTTTGCTGTGGTCACTGCATCATAGTAAGTAGACCAAAGCACGCTTGGAGTCTCGTAGACGCCTGTCTCGGTGATGTCTGCCCACTCGTAAGCCTGCTCCTGGAAACGGTCGGCAGCCTCCCAACCAGTATTGATGTTGCAGTCGGTATTGTCGGAATACATTTCCAACAGATAGCCTGGGTGTACCTGCGAATAGGCATTGATGAGCAGTTTGCTAACGTCTTCAGGACTCTGAAGGTCGAGACGGCTGTCGGGCTGCTTGTCCAAGTAGTCATTGCATGATGTCAGACCCATTGTCATGGCGAGGGCAACGACGGCTGTATATATATAATAATGTAATTTCATTGCTTATATGTAGATATTGGATATGTTTTAAAGTCCGAGTTTCAATGTCAGTGTAAACTGCTTTGGCATTGGCGAAGCCACACCGCCGGCATTCATAAACTCAGGGTCCTGACCATTTAACTTCTTGTCTGCATAGATGAGGAAGAGGTTGGTGGCCTGCAGTTTGAGTGAGATGTTGTTGACAACAGAACCCTCAAACCAGCTGCGTGGGAAGTCGTAAGCCAATGATATCTCCTTCATGCGGATGAAGTCACCCTTGGCTGTGCGCGCTGTGGTGTAGTTGTAGGCATTGTATGCAGTAGAAAGCGCAGTCTTGTTCTGCTCATATTCATACTTGCTGACAATTACAGGTACATTGGTAATAGCCTCATCACCAGGCTGCATCCAGCGGTTCTTGAAGTCGTGGGTCATAGATGTGAGGTCGCTATACTTTGCACTAAACACAGGGTCGAGTCGCACCACATTGCCGAAGGCATAGGTCATGAAGATGTTGAGGTGGAAGCCCTTATAAGAGAAGGTGTTGCCCAACGAACCATTGTATACTGGGTCGGTAGAACCCTCATATATAAGGTAGTCGGTGCTATTGCGCTCCTGGAAGTTGATGTCTCCCACAGTCTCCTGTCCTTTCTCATTGATGCACACAGGGTAACCCTTCTCATTGATGCCTACGAAAGGAATGGAGAAGAGGGCGCGTGCAGGATATCCCTGCTTAGCGAAACCATTGCCCTGCACGAGGTCGATGACACGTCCCTGGTTATAGAGTTCGGTAATCTCAGTGCGGTTGTGCGAGTAGATGAAGCTTGTTTGCCAAGTGAAGTCCTTGGTCTTGATGTTGGTAGAAGAGATGCTAAGCTCCTCACCCCATGACTTCATTGAACCAACGTTGGCATAGGTGATGCCCTGCAACTGGGTGACAGTAGGTGCAATCTCGTCGAAGTTGTTACGACGGTATACATCGAGAGTCACGTTGAGACGGTCGTTGAAGAGACCTGCATCAACACCAAAGTTGAACTCATTCTTCTTCTCATAGGTCAGGTCTTCATTGCCGAGTGCCGACACCACGAAGCCCAACTCCTTGTCGCTTGTAGAAGGACGGTAAGGGGTGCTCATCGTCAACTTTGTCAGCGCATTGCAGTAAGAAGCATCAGGAGGTGTACCTGTCAAACTGTAAGACACGCGTAAGGTGAGGTGTGAGAGAGGATTGAGTTTCTCAAACCAACTTTCCTCATGTGCATTCCATGCGCCCGACACGTTCCATGTAGGCATCCAGCGTGCTGTGTTTGTACGACCCATCTGGTTGGAACCCTCATAGCGTACAGTTCCATTGATGACATACTTGCCATTGAATGAATATGTGCCGTTGGCATAGAAAGCTGCAGTACGCGAACTTGTGTTGCGCAGACTGTAGTAGTTAGAGTTCTCCTGATTGAGTTTCTTAAAATACTGATACTCGAAATATGCAGTCTCACCACGATAGTTCATTCCCCAACCGTTGAACCATGAGCGGTTACGGCTGATGTCTGTTGTCTCCATACCGCCGAAGAGGTTGACGATATGCTTGCGTGCAAAAGTATGATTATAGTTGAATGTTGCACGGAAGTCATAGTCTGTCATGCGGTTCTCAGTGCGCTGATAGATACCTCCCTGACTCAGCACAGAGATAGGCAGTGCATAGAGGTCGTCCTTGTCGGTGAAGAGGAGTTTGTTGGCATCGCGTATGAGCGAGTTGTCCATAGCACGGTAAGCCAATGCCTGGTTAGAATCTTCCAGGATGTTGTGCTCCTGCGAAGAAGCGTTATACTTAATGGCACCGAGTACACCAAGTTCGAGGTCGCGGATAGGCTTCCACTTCAATTCCATCTGGAACTTCACATCGCTGACGTTGAGGTCAATATAGTTGCTCTCCAACTCATGCATAATGTTGAATGCAGCATAGTTTGCATGATAATAAGTTGTAGGATCAAGAGCACGCGAGGTGTTCAAAGCATATGAGTAAGGGTTGATGTCGAAGTCACGCTTCACCTGTCCTGACACCACGTCTACATCCTGACTAAGTGTGCCAGGAGCTTTCTGCTTACGGTAAGAACCGCTACCAATGATGTTAATGGAAAGGTTGTCGAGGATGTGGTGAGTCATGTTCATGTTGACCGTGTAGCGGTTAACATTACTTGACTTATACCATCCTGGGTCTACCATAGCCGAGAGTGAAGCATAGTAGTTACTCTTCTGAGTACCACCGCTAAGACTCACGGAGTGGTTCTGCATGATGGCAGAAGAGAAGAGTTGCTTAAACCAGTCTGTATTGCGATACTCTGCCTGCTGCAGGTAAGCATTCTGTGCCTCATAGGTGTTGGCAAGTCCGAAAGAGCCTGAGCTGGCGTTATAGGTATTGATGAGTTCATACATCTTACCATATACACCATAGTCAGAACCGTTGAGAATGTCGGAGAGGTTGAGCCATCCTTTATCCTTCAACTCCTTGTAGATGCCCATCTGATCCTGTGAGTTGAGGATATCGAAATTGCTGTAAGAAGGGATAAGACGTGTGGTAAACTCACCTGTATAGTTTACGTGTGCCTGTCCTGACTTACCTTTCTTGGTGGTCACGACAATCACACCTGCCATAGCGCGCGCACCATATATAGATGTAGCACTACCGTCCTTAAGTATCTGGAAGCTCTCGATATCGTCGGAGTTGAGTCCTGCAATGGCAGAACTGATAAGGGTCTCAGCATCTCCTGACGCCAAATCGTCGGCACTCACATCGGAAACGTCTTCCATGATGACACCGTCGACAACCCACAGAGGTTTGCTACTACCATAAATAGATGTAGCACCACGCACGCGAATCTTTGGTGCAGAACCGAATGTTCCGCTCACGTTTTGCACTGACACACCAGCTGCACGTCCTTCGAGCGAACGACTGATGTCGGCTACACCGTTGAGCTTAGCCTCATCGGCATTCACACGGTCAGTAGCACCAGTGAAGAGGCGTCGGTCAGTCTTCTGCAGACCAGTAACGACCACTTCCTGAAGTTCTGCAGCATCAGCCTTCATCACCACCTTCATGTTTGGAGCTGCTGGAAGGGTCTGCGACTGCATTCCTACATAGTTAAAAACGAGTTTAGTTCCTTTAGGGACATTGAGCTTGAAGTGTCCGTCGATATCCGTTACCGTACCCACTGATGACTTGCCTGCAATCGTTACTGAGGCGCCTATCACAGGCTCGTTGTCATCATGAGAAATCACAGTACCAGACACGTCCACTTGGGCAAACGCTGCTCCAATGCTCATCAATAGACAAGCGATGAAGAGCGTGAGTCTTTTTTCCATAATTTTCTCTACTTGAAAATACAACTAATAATTATCGTTGCAAAATTACAATAAAAATGCAAATAAATACACACATTTACTTAAAAAGTCGCAACAATAGATAACTTTTGCTATTAATCAAGGAAAAAAGAGTCTCAAACTGCCAATTAATTAATATAAATGGCAATAAAAGGTTATATCATAATTAACGATGATTAAGTAAGGTTGAAACTGCGTTTTATGTAAATTGCAGGAGAAAATGCAGGAGAATATACATGAGAATATGCATGCTATTATGGATGCAACTAATTAAAATCTTCGTTCCGTACAACGGAACGGACATTCCGTACTTTGGAACGTGCATTCCGTACTACGGAACGGACGTTCCAAACAATGGAACGAACATTTTAAATAATTGCGAAAGGAAATTTAATAAGTTAAGGGGGTTGACGTGAGGACACGTCAACTACTATAGTTACTGCTATGCGCCCTGAAAGCTAGGACATATAATGCATTTCATAGTAGTTGCAGTGTCCTCACTGCAACCAAACACGGACACGTCAACTACTATGAATAGCAAAAGGGGTGCAACTCTAAATTTGAGTCGCACCCCTTAATTATGTTAATGAAGCATATGTAATTGCCTCATATTGGTAATTCTACGAATTACTTCAAGATGACCTTCTTGCCATTGACAACATAGATGCCCTTCTTGCCGTTAGTAGACTTGATGAGCTTGCCGTCGAGAGTGTAGATCTTCACATTCTCAATCTTGCTAGCAGAGATACCGTTGATGCCAGCAGCAGAGCCGATAGTCCAAGTGATAACTGCACCTGCAACTTCTTCGTAGTTAGAGTCAACGAAGTAGCCGTCAGGGATCGTCATAGTGTAGACACCAGCTGCTGTAGCTTCTTCAGCGAGCGAGATTTCGAACTGATAAGCAGGATCGGTCCAGTTAACTGGGAAAATAGGGTCAGGATCACCACTGAACAATACTGTGTTGTCAGGACCAGTGATTGTCAACTTGCCATCACCTATAGCGTAATCAGAAGAACCGTCACCTACAGAGATAACGATGTGCTCGAGTGAAGTAACAGTGCTGTTAGCCTCAGGATCTGTTGTGAAGAGGTTGCCAGCAGGAGTAGCATCACCGATGGTGTAATAGAGCACCATGTACTCATTGCAT
>CAVCGK010000027.1:0-33768 GCA_963601795.1 bacterium
CTCATAGGTCTTGCCTTCGACGGCAACTGGGACAGCCTCTCTGCCGACATCTACTATGACAAGACACTCGCACGCTGCATCTGCGTGGACATCCGCTATGTGCTCTACATGATGGACAAGTGGGGACATGCAGACCGCCTGCTCAAAGAGATCGGAGCTAAATAATGAAGGGTATATTCAATCGTACTGAACTGTTGCTTGGCACTGAGATGATGAATGTCATCTCTGCCAAGCGCGTTATCATATTCGGTGTGGGTGGCGTAGGCTCATGGTGTGCAGAGAGTCTTGTGCGCTCAGGCGTGGAACATCTCACCATCGTAGACTCCGACCGTGTATGCGTGACCAATGTCAACCGTCAGCTCATGGCGACTTGCCGCACCATAGGCAAGGTGAAGGTGGATGCACTGAAGGATCGTTTGCGTGAGATCAATCCGTCTGCCGACATTGAGGCCATACAGGAGATATATTCCGAAGAGACGGCAGAGTCATTTCATCTGGAGCAATATGACTACATCATCGACTGTATAGACTCGTTGAAGGACAAGATTTCTCTCCTTCTTACTGCCACGCAATATCCCGCTACAGTGTTCTCGTCTATGGGTGCCGCCCTGAAGATGGACCCTACGCAGATAAAAGTGGCAGAGTTTTGGAAAGTGAGGGGATGTCCGCTTGGTGCTGCCTTGCGCAAGAAGATGAAGCGTTCAAAGCAGAAACCAGCAAAGAAGGTGTTGTGCGTATACAGTGAGGAATTGCTCGAGAACAAAGGTCAGAATTCTTCCTGCGGTACTGAGAAATGCATGTGTCCGAAGGCACACAACGGCCCGGGACGTGAGGATCTGCTCAATCATGAGTGGTGCACATCAAAGGCTCAAATTAACGGCACTATGGCACACGTCACCGCAATCTTTGGATTTACCTTGGCAGGTCTCGTCATGCAGGACATAACGTCAAATGCCATTTAATCAATAATAAAACTCTATTATAAAGACATATGAAAATAGGTGTATTCTGTTCGGCTAACGACACAATCGATCCTGATTACTTCACCCTCGCTGCCGAACTGGGCAAATGGATGGGAGAGAATGGACATTCTCTTGTATATGGTGGCACTGACCTCGGAATGATGAAGACCATAGGTCACGCCGTTCACGACAATGGCGGTCAGGTGATAGGCGTGGTGCCTCGCATCATGGAGGCTGACGGAAGCTGGGCTACATGTCTTGACGTGGAGATTCCCGTAGACAATCTGTCTGACCGCAAGGACATCATGACAGCTCATAGCGATATCTTTGTGGCAATGCCTGGTGGCATCGGTACTCTCGACGAGATATTCTCGCTTGCCGCTGCCAATAGCATCGGCTATCACCACAAGAAGGTGGTGCTCTACAATATGAAGGGTTTTTGGAATAAGACCATTGCCATGCTCGACGACATGAAGGAGCGTGGAATGATTCGCGGCGAAGTCAGCGACATGATAGAAAGAGCCGACTCTCTGGAGGAGTTGAAAGCCATCATCATGAAGTAGTTTTTCTTTGCGCAATAAAGCTTTTACATACGAAGCTAATAAAAAGGGTGTGTCATAACAGACACACCCTTTTTCTGTAGTATGCAGTCTTCACACTGCATTTTTTTTGATACGGTGAGGGCGCCGTACCTCCTATAGGTTCTATTGTGGTTCTACAACTTGAAGAGATAATATAGGAGGTGCGGCGCCCTCGCCGCACTATAATCTATCTCCTTGCTGATGTCGATGGAAACAACGTGTAGAGGTAATTGAAAAGGAAATAGAATGCTATGCCACAGATAAGTCCTATGACAGCGTCTATGGCATAGTGTGCCTGAATATAGACGGTGGCGAAGAACATCAGTATGGCAAATGGCAATGTGCAGAAAAAAGCCTTACGGTTGCCGCTGAAATATAATAACAACATGCACACTGTGGTTACGCCGACATGGCTTGAGGGGAATGCCGCTGTAGGACGTTCGCCTGCCCACTTTGCCAGTTCCACGGCTTTCCACATTAGTCCATCACGCCATCCTGGAGACGGCAGACAGTCTATGGAAAGGTCGCTGTGAGTCTCGAAATAGTTGCCTAATGCAGGGAACACTCCTTGATGTATCAAGTCGAGACCTGCGGCACGGAAATAGAATGTAGGACCTGCCACAGGGATGAATATAAACAGCACATAGAAGGCAAAGAATGCCCCCATGATGACGAATACCGTGCGGTCGAAATGGCTCTGCCTATGCAGGAAATAAAAGAGAGCCGTAAACACGATTATGGGATAGTAGGACACATATCCTAAGTCAAGGGGTTCAGACACTATGCCCCAAGGCAGATGCTTGGAGAACTCTATCGACGGTTGACAACCGAAGATAGTCTGTTCCCATCCACAGAAGATGTGGTCGAGATTGGTGAAACACCTGTTAAACTCATATGTGTCGGGATACCAGTCTGCCAGAAGGTATATCTGCACTGCCACCCTAACAAGCATTGTCATGCGGCATGGCACCATTCTGTATATTGCCCACATGGCTGCTATCAGCACCACCGCCCTTATGCGGAGCGATGTCATCTCTGCAGGAGCATGCAAGCGTGTATACATTACCATCATCAGGATGGAGGTCAATATGGTGTAGATGAGTACTGCCCATTCCACGGGGATGAGTCCCTTCACGGGGTTCTTGTCAAGGGTAAAAAAGTCTTTTGTCTTCATTTTATCCTGTGAGGGGCTTATATCCATCCCTCTTGTTTATACCATGCTATGGTGCGCTTGACACCTTCTTCAAGATTTACCTGCGGGCTATAGCCCAGTTCCTTTTGTGCCGGGGCGATGTCACAACGCCAGTTGCGCTGGGCAAGGATGTGAAACTTATCCTTGTTGAGTGCCGTAATCTTTCCGCTCACGTTTGCCCACCAGCTGCCCATGATGCATACTAATTTCATTATACTTATCGGCATAACGAGGCGCAGACACCAAGGATTGCCGAGTTCGCGGCGCACAAGTTGCGAGAAAGTGGCGCTCTCATATACATTGCCGTCGGTGATGAAATATCCCCTGCCACTCTCCTTTTGGTCAAAAGCAAGGAATACGGCGGCAACAATGTCAGTCACATACACGAAAGTGATGTCCTGACGGCTGTAGCCCACGGCGGCATCCATGTGCTGGCTTATGCTCTTCACCATCAGGAAATAGTCCTTCTCACGAGGGCCGTATACTCCCGTAGGGCGCAGTATGGTGTAGTTAAGTCGGTCCTTTACGGTGGCAAGGAAGCGTTCAGCCTCGAGTTTCGACTTGCCATAAGCTGTGTTTGGCATCATGGGGTCTGTCTCCCTGATGTCCTCGTGTGGCTCTTTTTCTCGCGGTGCACCATAAGCAGAAAGGGATGAGAAGAAGACAAACTTCTTCACATCCATTCCACTGCGGAGCAAGGCATTCACTATAGCCTTCACTCCATCTGTGTTTACGCGGAAATATTCTGCCGTGTCGCGACATTTTGTTGCGCCTGCGGCATCCACGATATAGTCGAACTGATGCTGACGGAACTGCTCCGTCATGGCGTCCTCGTCACCGAAAGCCAGTTCTATGAAGTGTATTCTGCTGTCCTGCAGATAGCGCCTCGAACTTGTCTTGCGCACGGCAGCCCATGTTTCGTATCCCCTATTTAGAGAGTCCTCCACGATGAAACTGCCTATGAATCCCGATGCTCCAGTGACAAGAACCTTCATGCCTTTATTTATCCTACGCTGCAACCAGGTTTGATTTCCTTGGATGTTGTCACTACTGAGAGACTGCCGTCAAAGTTTACGGCAGAGAGAATCATTCCCTGGCTCTCTTCGCCCATCATCTTGCGTGCAGCGAAGTTTGCCACGAAGAGCACCTGCTTGCCCACAAGTTCGGCAGGATCTTCATAGTAGGCTGCTATGCCTGAGAGGATGGTGCGTCCGTCAGGTGTTCCGTCGTCGATATGGAACTTGAGCAACTTCTTGCTCTTCTTCACCTTCTCGCATGAAGTAACAGTACCCACACGTATGTCGAGTTTTTCGAAATCATCGAAGCTTACGTTCTCCTTTATTGGCTCTGGCTTGAAAGCAGAAGCCTCGTTGGCAGCCTTTGTGTCCTCAAGTTTCTGAAGCTGCTGCTGTATTGTCTCATCGTCGATCTTTTCGAAGAGTAGTTCTGGTTCGTTGAGCTGCTGACCAGCCTTCAGGAGGTCAGTAGAACCGAGGCTTTCCCACTCGAAGCTGTCGAGATTGAGCATAGAGCGCAGTTTGCTACTGCTGAAAGGCAAGAATGGTTCGAAGGCTATGGCAAGATTTGCCACCAGCTGGAGCGATACATAGAGGATTGTCTCCACGCGCTTAGGGTCTTCCTTCCATACCTTCCATGGTTCGCACTCTGTGATATATCTGTTGCCGATGCGAGCGAGGTTCATAGCCTCCTTCTGAGCATCGCGGAACTTGAATGTCTCGAGCAGAGCCTCCACATTTGCCTTCACTCCCTTGAACTCGTCCATGGCAGCCTTGTCGACATCGAGCAGTTCGCCACACTCAGGCACCACGCCACCGAAATATTTCTTTGTGAGCTGCAGTGCGCGGTTTACGAAGTTGCCGTAGATAGCCACGAGTTCAGAGTTATTGCGCTCCTGGAAATCCTTCCATGTGAAGTTATTATCCTTAGTCTCAGGCGCATTGGCAGTGAGCACATAGCGCAGCACGTCCTGCTTGCCAGGGAAGTCTACGAGATATTCGTGAAGCCATACAGCCCAGTTGCGCGATGTAGAGATCTTGTCATTCTCAAGATTGAGGAACTCGTTGGCTGGCACATTGTCAGGCAGAATATATCCGCCGTGACTCTTCAGCATCACTGGGAAGATGATGCAGTGGAACACGATGTTGTCCTTGCCGATGAAATGTATGAGGCGAGTGTCGTTATCTTTCCACCATTTCTCCCAAGAACCCCATTTCTCTGGTTCCTTGTCGCAGAGTTCCTTGGTGTTGCTGATATATCCTATAGGAGCGTCAAACCACACATAGAGCACCTTGCCCTCGGCATTCTCCACTGGCACAGGTATACCCCAGTCAAGGTCGCGGGTCATAGCTCTAGGCTGAAGATCCATGTCGAGCCATGACTTGCACTGGCCGTAAACGTTAGAGCGCCACTCCTTGTGGTCCTCGAGAATCCACTTCTTGAGCCACTCCTGATAGTTGCCGAGAGGCAGATACCAGTTCTTGGTAGGACGCTTCACAAGTGCATGGCCCGGATTGTTCTTGTTTGTGGGGTTGATGAGTTCTTCTGGCGAGAGAGTCGAACCGCAGTGCTCGCACTGGTCACCATAAGCACCTTCAAATCCACAACGAGGACATGTGCCCACGATGTTTCTGTCGGTGAGGAATTCGCCAGTCTCTGCATCGCAATACTGCTCTTCCTCTATCTCCTGAAGCTTCTTCTCGTCATAGAGCTTACGGAAGAAGTCTGAGGCAAACTTGTGGTGAATGTCGGATGTGGTGCGTGAATATACATCGAAGGAGATGCCGAACTTCTCAAATGAGTCCTTTATCATGCTGTGGTATCTGTCTACCACTTCCTGCACTGTTATTCCTTCCTTTCTCGCGCGGATGGTTACTGGCACTCCGTGTTCGTCACTACCACCGATGAATATCACTTCGCGCTTCTTCAGGCGCAGGTATCTCACATAGATGTCAGCTGGCACATAGACGCCTGCCAGATGGCCGATATGTACACCACCGTTGGCATAAGGCAGCGCAGCGGTGACCGTTGTTCTCTTAAAGTCCATGTATTTAGTTGTTTATTTTAAGCCACAAAGTTACTGTAAAATAGAGACATTACAAAGTAAATTGCATATTTTCTCGCGCATCCACTTCTTTATTATGGTAAACATGACGGCATCTGCACCAAGCACATTCTGGAACTGGCTCAGGTCGCCATCAAGGAAGTTTTCTGCATCATAGTCACTCTCCTGCTGAAACATCTCTATTGTCAAGTAGGGAGAATACATATAATATCCCTTCTCGCGGAGAGGCGGAGAGGCATGTAGTATGTATAGTTAACTGATTTTAATTAATAATTAGTAAAAGACCGAGAGGAAGGTAAGATTGTAAGATGGAAATATTTAAGCGTTTTGCTTGCCCGTTGCAAGCACCTTGTTGTGTCGATGTTTTGGCATATGTCACAAACCTTTGTGACATATGTCGCAAACCTTTATGACAATTGTCGCAAACCTTTGTGACATATGCCAAAACATCCGCGCACGTATCTGCTTGCAATGGGCAAGCTATCATCTTACAAATGCTAATTATAGTAGTTGTAGTGTTCACACTGCATCCCAAGCCCTATAAACAAAAAAAAGAGACCGCTTATGCGATCTCTTCTGCGCTCCCTCTAGGGCTTGAACCTAGGACCCCCTGATTAACAGTCAGATGCTCTAACCAACTGAGCTAAGGAAGCATTGTTTTGTAATTGCGGTGCAAAGGTAGTGACATTTTCTGATACCTGCAAATGTTTTCGCACTTTTTTTGCTTTTTGATGATAAAAAAGTCGAAAAAGAGTGTTTACCTTATATATAATATGGATTAATATAGTAATTTTGCACCATTATTGATTTTGTAGTGAACTAACACATTTGCATGAAAAGATATGGATTTCTCGTGACGTTGCTGATATCTGTCAACATGTGCGTGATGGCGCAGGGCAACGGTCACAATTTTGATGTAGCAAAGAATCTTGATGTTTTCAACTCTCTTTACCGCAGTCTTGACATGGTGTATGTCGACACCTTGGATGCCAACAAGGTGATAGGCAATGGCATCAAGGCGATGCTCTATTCGCTCGATCCCTACACTATTTACTATCCCGACGACGAAGTGAAGGAACTGCGCCAGATGATAACGGGAAAGTATGCCGGCATTGGTGCGCTCATACGCGAGAACACGCAGCAGGGGTGCTGCATGATAGACGCCCCTTACCCCAATATGCCTGCAAAGGAGGCAGGACTGCTTAAGGGTGACAGGATTCTCTCCATCGACGACTCCACGATGATAGGCAAGAAGACCGATTACGTGAGTTCGCACCTCAGAGGCGATGCGGGAAGCACTTTCAAACTTCGCATATTCCGTCCGTCTGCCAACAAGGAGATGACATTCAACATCACGCGACGTGCCATACAGATGCCACCAGTGACATATTACGGTATGATGCAGGACGGCATAGGCTACATCAACCTCGACCAGTTTACCGAAGACTGCGCCAAGGATGTGCGTCGTGCTTTCATCGAACTGAAACAGCAGGGCATGAAGAAACTCATCTTCGACCTCCGCGAGAATGGTGGCGGTTCGGTGCAGGAGGCAATATCCATCATCAATATGTTTGTGCCTCGCGACATCACCATACTCACTATGAAAGGTAAGATGCAGCGTGCCAACAGCGAATACAAGACCACCGTGGAACCCATCGACACCATCATGCCTATCGTGGTGTTGGTAAACGATAACACAGCAAGTGCATCGGAGATTACTGCTGGCGTACTGCAAGATCTTGACCGTGCCGTTGTCATGGGCACACGCACCTTTGGCAAGGGACTTGTGCAGACCACTCTTGATCTGCCCTACAACGGACAGTTGAAGCTCACCACGAGCAAATACTACATTCCCAGCGGAAGATGCATACAGGCAATAGACTATAAGAACAAGAATGGAGGTTACAAGGAGCATATCCCTGACTCGCTGACACGAGTCTTCCACACCGTAGGAGGAAGGGAAGTGCGCGATGGCGGTGGCATCAAACCCGACGTAGAGATACATGCTGACACGCTGACAAACATCGTCTACTATCTTGTCAACGCTCGCGACTCATCTGAGGTGGTGTTCAATTATGAATATGACTACATACAGGCACATCCCACAATAGCCGACCCAAGTAAATTCGAACTCACCGACGAGGACTTCGACGAACTGAAGAAGCGCATCATAGCAAGCAACTTCAAGTATGACAAGCAGACCGAGAAATTCCTCGACCAACTGAAAGAGCTTGCGAAGTTTGAGGGCTATTATGATAATGCCAAGGAGGAGTTTGCCGCTTTGGAGGCAAAGCTCACGCACAATCTGGAGCACGACCTTGAGGTAAACCGCGACATGATAAAATATATGGTGGGCAGGTCTATAGTACAGAATTACTATTATGATGCCGGATCCATGCAGTTCTCACTGCGCTTTGACACTCAGTCGAAGAAAGCTATCGAACTGCTGTCGTCGGACGGAGAATATGACGCCATACTGCACAAGAAATGATAGGAACAATTACCAACACCTTATGTATAGCCATTGGCACCCTCGCCGGATGCCTTATGCGCAAGGGTATAAAGGACAGTTATAAAGACTCGCTTTTCAATGCCATGGGACTGGCATCGATAGCACTCGGGTGCAATGCCTTCGTGCAGAATATATCCAAGAGCGAGTTTCCTGTGCTCTTCATCCTCAGCATAGCCCTCGGAGGTCTCCTTGGCAGTATGCTCGACCTGCAGGGACGCGTGGATAGATTCGCTGCGAAGAAGGGAGCGAGCCGACTGGCAGAAGGACTGACCATGGCTTGTCTGCTCTATTGCATCGGCACATTCTCCATCGTGGGACCTATACTCTCGGCACTCAAGGGTGACAACACATTCCTTTTCACCAATTCCACCCTCGACCTCGTTTCGTCGGCAGTATTCGGTGCTTCCTATGGCATAGGAATGATCTTGGCAGCGCCCATCCTCTTCATATGGCAGGGTGGCATCTATCTCATAGCGCGCCTGTCGTCATCGGCAGACGTTATGCAGGGACCACTGCTCAATGAACTCTGCATCGTGGGCGGACTGCTCATCATATCATCGGGCTTGTCAATCCTTAAAATAAAGGACTGTAAGACCCTCAACTACATCCCGGCGCTCATAGTGCCGATAATATTCTATCTCGGAAAATGTATAATACAATAACACTCAATAGCGGACTTCGCATTATTCATCGCCACTGCAACTCGCCTGTTGTCTACTGTGGCTATCAGATAGCGGCGGGGTCGAGAGATGAGGATGCCTGTGATGAAGGACTGGCTCATTTCTGTGAGCACATGACATTCAAGGGTACTGCCCGCCGCAATCATCTGCAGATAATAAATGCACTGGAGAAGGTGGGAGGCGAACTCAATGCCTTCACGGGCAAGGACACCACCGTCTATCACTCTGCCATATTGAAGGAGCATCTGTCGAAAGCGGTAGACCTGTTGACGGACATTGTGTTTCACAGTACTTACCCGAAAGAGGAAATAGACAAGGAGATAGAGGTCATCTGCGATGAGATAGAGTCATACAACGACTCGCCAGCCGAACTCATCTACGACGATTTTGAGAATATCATCTTCGACCGCCATCCCCTTGGTCACAACATACTCGGTAGTCAGGAGAAAGTGCGCCAGTTTACTCATGATGACGCCATGCGCTTCACACGCAGACACTACACTCCGCAGAATGCCGTGTTCTTCTGCTATGGCGATGTGAGTTTTTCTCGCTTATGTCATATGCTAGAGAAACAGGATTGGCAACAGACAGAGGATGTGCAAAAGAAAGAAACTTCATCTGAGATGCCGGAACGGAAGAAGCAGAATATCACTCGCCATAAGGACACGCATCAGGCTCATGTCATGATAGGCACCCGTGCCTACAGTGTGCACGACAAGAAGCGCATGGCACTCTATCTGCTCAACAACATCATCGGCGGTCCGGGCATGAACGCACGGCTCAACATCTCGCTGAGGGAGAAGCACGGACTTGTCTACACCGTGGAGTCATCTATGGTGAGTTATAGCGACACGGGCATATGGTCCACATATTTCGGATGCGACCCTAAGGATGTCAACAAATGCCTCCGACTGGTGAGGCGTGAACTCGACAAGTTTATGCAGCGCCCTCTCTCCGAAGCACAGCTCAAGGCTGCCAAGCGACAGATAAAAGGACAGATAGCCTTGGCTTGCGACAGTCGTGAGAGCTTCGCCCTCGACTTTGGCAAGTCATTCCTCCACTACGGTTGGGAGAAGGATATAGAGACCCTCTACCGCAACATAGAGGAACTCACCTCCGCAGAGCTGCAGCAAGTGGCTCAGGAGATTTTTGACGAAAACGTATTGACAACACTTATATATAAATAAGGAACTATGAAAATCTCACTCAAAGTATTCATGGCATTCATGGCTATGTGGTGCTCGCTCAGCATCAGTGCCAGTCAAGCTATGTCACGGCAAGGCTCTACCGATGATAACGAATCAGTGAAGGTGAACACCCTCATAGGCACTGACTACACGGGCAATACCTATCCCGGTGCGCAGGCTCCTTTCGGTATGGTGCAGCTCAGTCCCGACAACGGACTTCCTGGATGGGACCGCATAGCTGGATATTTCTATCCCGACAGTACGATAGCGGGATTTAGCCATACCCACCTCAGCGGTACGGGTGCTGGTGATCTCTATGACATTTCCTTCATGCCCGTGACCATGCCTGTGCGCAAGGCGGAAGCACCCTTGGGCATACACTCACGCTTCAGTCATGAAGACGAGACGGCACATGCAGGATATTATCAGGTGCGCCTCACTGATTATGACATCAATGTGGAACTCACTGCTACGGAGCGTTGTGGCATTCAGCGTTACAAATTCCCACGCAACGGGAAGCAGCGCATGGTGATTCTTGACCTTGCGAAAGCAATGAACTGGGATGCTACTGTGGACACACGCATTAACATCGTGGACTCTTGCACCATAGAGGGATACAGATTCTCCGACGGATGGGCACGCAACCAGCAGGTGTGGTTTTGCACTCGCTTCTCGCGCCCTTTCCTGAAGATGACTACCGACACCGTGCAACTGAAGAATGGCATCGGCATAGTGGCACATTTCGACTTCGGCACCGAGGGTGACAACATCGTGACGCTTTCTACCGCCATCTCGCCCACAGGACTTGAGGGTGCGGCTCGCAATCTCATAGCAGAAGTTCCTGTAGATAACTTCGACATCTACTGCTCTGAGGCAGAAGGCAGATGGAACAAAGTGCTGTCGCAGGTAGAGATAGAAGGAGGCACAAAGGCACAGCAGACAACATTCTACACCGCTCTCTATCACTCACTGACAGCTCCCACACTATTCTGCGATGTAGACGGTGCCTACATGGGTGCTGACCGCAAGGTGCACCATGCTGACGGATGGAAGAATTATGAGACGTGTTCGCTATGGGATACCTATCGCGCAGCTCATCCTCTCTATGACATTCTCATGCCACAGCGTGCTGGCGACATGGTGAAGTCGTTGCTGGCTTTCAGCAAGGAAAACGGTCGTCTGCCTGTGTGGAACATGTGGGCATCGGAGACAGACATGATGATAGGCTATCATGCGGCATCGGTGATAGTGGAGGCAATACTCAAGGGCGTTCCTGGCATTGACCGCGATGAGGCTCTTGCTGAATGTGTGAAGACTGCCAATCTTGACAATTATCGTGGCATCGGTCTCTACAAGAGTTTGGGTTATGTGCCTTACGACATTGCAGACCCGTCGCTTGGTGACGACTGGTCGCTGTCGCGCACACTGGAATATGCTTATGACGACGGATGCATAGCCACATTGGCAAAGGCTATGGGGCACAATGATATATACAACACCTTCAGCAAGAGGGCACAAAACTACCGCAATGTTTATAATCCGTCATCCACATTCATGCAACCACGCAACTCCAAGGGAGAGTTTCAACCGAACTATTCTCCCGACGAATATACTCCACACATCTGCGAGAGCAATGGCTGGCATTACATGTGGTCGGTGCAGCAAGACCCTATGGGACTGATAAAACTGGTGGGCAAGAAGCGCTTCGCACAGAAACTTGACAGTCTGTTTACCTACACTCCACGTGAAAACTCCAAGTTGCCTCTCTTCAGCACGGGCATGATAGGCCAGTATGCGCAGGGTAACGAACCGAGCCATCATGCTGCCTATTTCTTCAATAAGATAGGTCAACCGGAGAAGACACGCCAGTATATACACCAGATACTCACACGCCTCTATAACGACTCTCCAGCAGGTCTCTGCGGCAATGAGGACTGCGGACAGATGTCGGCATGGTATGTATTCAATGCCATGGGCTTCTATCCCTTCAATCCCGTGAGTTGCGAATATGAGATGAGTCTGCCTCTCTTCGACAAGGTGACAATCCATCTGCCAAGTGGTAAGGACTTCACGGTGGAGACAAAGGGACGCAAGAAGGCATCACAATTTGACGTGAAGAGCATTACCCTCAATGGAAAGAAACTCAAGAAGACATTCTTCACCCACGATCAGTTGACGGCAGGTGGCACTTTGTGCTTTGAGATGAAGTAAGAAGAGAACGTATACACATTATATTATATATACATATAGAATAGATTATGAAAGTACTGATTGTAGTCGACATGCAGAATGACTTCATCGACGGAAGCCTCGGTACCAAGGAAGCGGAAGCCATTGTCGGCAACGTGGAAAAGAAAATCCGTGAATGGGATGGACTCGTAGTGGCAACACGCGACACTCATTCGCCTAAATATCTCATGACTCAAGAGGGACGTAACCTGCCTGTGGAGCATTGCATAGAAGGGACAAAAGGGTGGGAGATAAACCCCATCATACAGGCGGCTCTCGACGAGAAGAATGCACAGACGGTAAACAAACCTACCTTCGGCAGTGTGCCTCTCGCCATGATGCTCATGCAGTGTGGTGTCAGCGAGATACAACTGGTGGGACTCTGCACCGACATCTGTGTGGTGTCGAATGCCTTGTTGCTGAAGGCAAACATGCCTGAAGTGCCCATCTCCGTGGATGCCTCATGCTGTGCGGGAGTAACACCAGAGAAGCATGCAGCAGCCATAGAAACAATGAAATCATGTCAGATTAACATACTATGAAGCAACTTATAAACCATTTCACAGACAACGACCTCTACACTTTCTCATGCCAATATTATGTCATGCAGCAATATCCGCGTGCAGAGGTGGAATATACTTTCATCGACCGTAACGAGACGGTATATCCCGTGGGTTTTGCCGACCTCTTGCAAGAGCAGGTGAACTATATGCAGAATGTCATCATCACTGACGAGGAGATAGCATTCATGGAGGAGAAATGCGTGTGGCTGCCGTTGTGGTATTTCACATTCCTCAAGGGCTACCGCTTCAATCCCAATGAGGTGAGCATCTCGCAGGATAAAGAGGGACATTTGGAGATAAGCATACGTGGCAAATGGTTCTCCACTATCATGTGGGAGATGCCTCTGCTGTCGTGCATATCGGAGATAATGCATATTCTCAATGGCGATAGTGAACACTATGACATGGAAAGTGAAAGGAAGAAGGTGATAGAGAAGTCACGTCGCATCTTCTCTTCAGGCTTGGTGTTCGGCGATATGGGCACACGCCGACGCTTCTCCTTTGATCATCAGAAGATGGTGCTTGAGGCTATGAATGAGGTTTATAAATCGCAGTCGTGGCCTGGAGTATTCACTGGTTCGAGCAATGTGTGGCTTGCCATGCAGTTGGGGTTGAAACCATTGGGTACGCTTTCTCACCAGATAATATCCTTCGAGGAGATAGTAAGCGGTGTGTTTGAGTGCAACTACATGGTGATGAAGAAGTTCTCCGATGTCTATGACGGCAATAACGGCATCTATCTCTATGACTGCTTCGGCGACAATCTGTTCTTTAATAATCTGTCGAAGCGCATGGCAATGATGTATTGCGGACTGCGTGTGGACAGTGGAAAAGAAGAGGAGCAGATAGACAAGATAATAGAGAAATACATCTCATTAGGAATCGATCCGAGCACCAAGCAGGTGGTGTTCTCCAATGGTTTGGATGTGGACCGTTGCATAGAGATACACAACTACTGCGCTGGTCGTGTGCAAGATTCCTATGGTGTGGGCACAAGTCTGATGTGCGACATCGACAATGTGCGTCCTGCCAATATTGTGATAAAACTCACCAAGGGGCGCATCACAGAACTCCGAGAGTGGCATGACTGCGTGAAACTCTCATGTGACAAAGGAAAGGTGCTTGGCAATCCAAGGAAGTGCGACTATATTCTCGGCCTTATCGAGAACGGATAAAAAGGCTTTTATAGGAGGTACGGTGTCCTCGCTGTATCCATACCAAACTTTATTTGCTGGTGTGGGTACGGCGAGGGCGCCGTACCTCCTTATTCGTATTAGATGATGCTATTCTTGCGTGTCCAGTCGATGATCTCTGGGATATAACCGAATGCCATACCTGTGACAGTGTCGGCGCAACCATAATAGATTGCTATGCGACCAGTCTCTGGGTCGTGGAGTTCGGCGCAAGGGAAGCAAACGTTAGGCACATCGCCCATGCACTCGTAAGGAGTCTGAGGAGTGATGAGATAAGGACCTGAACGATAGATAGGCTTCCATGGTGTCTCGAGGTCGAGGAGTGCCGAACCGAAGGCATATACATAACCATTGCATGAATGGAGCACACCGTGATAGAACAAAAGCCATCCCTCAGAAGTCTCTACAGGAATAGGACCTGCACCTATCTTCATGCACTGCCAAGCAGAGAGCTCGAATGGTGCTGGAGCCATTACATGGCGATGATGTCCCCAGTATTCCATATCTGGCGACTCACTGTAGAAAATGTCACCGAAGGCTGTATGACCAGTGTCGCTAGGACGGCTGAGCATAGCGAAGTTGCCATTGATTTTCTTTGGGAAGAGCACTCCGTTGCGGTTGTATGGCAGGAATGCGTTCTCCAACTGATGGAAGGTCTTGAAATCCTTTGTCCATGCTACACCGATTGTTGGTCCATGATAGCCATTGCACCATGTCACATAATAGCGGTCCTCGATGAAGCACACGCGAGGGTCGTAGCCATATACCCACTGACCGATTTCAGCATTGTCGCACTCGAAGCGCAATGGCTCTTCATTGATATTCCAGTTGATACCATCCTTGGAGAAACCTACGTGCAGTACCATACGACGGTTGGTGTCGTCGCAACGGAACACTCCAGCGAAGCCTTCGCCGAAAGGCACTACGGCACTATTGAAGATACTGTTGGATGTAGGCAGGAGATTACGAGGAATCACAGGATTCTTCGAATAGCGCCACATCACTGCATTAGAGTCTGCGGGACGGTCTTCCCATGGCATGTTGGGCAGCGGATTGCCCTTGATAATCAGTTCGCTCATGTTTTCTTTGTTTTATTTATTGTGTTGTTATTCTGTTTTCTCTTTGTCAGGATATGTGAAAGGCACAAACCATGTTATGAGGAATGCGGGTATGGTGCATACGAGCACCACCACAAAGAACAGTTTGTAGCCTAGCCAGTCGCTTATCACACCGCTTATCATTCCCGGTAGCATCACGCCCAGATTCATTATTCCCGATGCGAAGGCATAGTGTGCCATCTGGTGTTTGCCCGGTGCCACCTGCTGCATCATGAAGAGGGTGAGACCAACAAAACCAAATCCGTAACCGAAATATTCCAGCACGATGCCGCCTCCTATGAGCCACAGACTCTCAGGCTGATAGATGGCAAGGAGAGTGTAAGCCACGAAGGGGAGATTAAAGACGCAGCAGAGTGAGAATAATGACTTCTGCAGTCCGCGGTGGGCAATATAGTAGCCAGCGAGAATCGATCCGATGACGAATGCCGCAGCACCGAATGTGCCGTAGCATATTCCTATCTCCTCTTCGCTTAGTCCCAGTCCCTGCTCGGCACGCGATGCCTTGAGGAAGAGAGGCACTATCTTCATCACAAATCCCTCGGCAAAGCGATAGAGGATGATGAAGCATATATAATATATAATGTGGCGCTTGCGGAAGAAGTCGGCAAAGACGCGTCCCAGTTCCACCATGCTTTCTTTGAGCGAAGGCTTCTCCGATGCCTCCTTCTTAGCATCACCTGGCAGGAATTTCACATGATAGAGACCAAGCAGGAGCATCACCGCGCCTATTATGAGCATGATAGTTGTCCATGCCATCACTGTGCCTTGATGCTTTGCTGCTGCCAAGGCTACAACGTCGAGACCTGTAGTGTCGCCAGTGAAATGCTTTATTAGTGTGCCCGCAAGATAGACGAGACCTCCAGTAGCGGCAATCTTTGCTATGTTATAGAAAGCTCCCTGCCAACCGATGTATTTTGCCTGGTCTTCGGTAGAAAGCGTAGCCATATACACGCCGTCGGCTGCCACATCGTGGGTGGCACCGCTAAGGGCAATGACAGCAAGCAGGGCTATCGTTATGGCAAAGAAGTTTGGCAGATGAAGCGCCATGGCAACAAGGCCAAACACCACGCCTGTGGCTATCTGTGTCACCACCACGAAGAATTTCTTTGTCTTGTAAATCTCAAGCAGTGGGCTCCACAGTGGTTTGAGAGTCCATGGGAACATGATGATGGATGTCCAGAATGCTATCTGTGCATCCGATACCTCCAGTCCTTTAAACATGAGAGTACACACCATATTGAGCACCACGAAAGGCATTCCCATGGCGAAATAGAGAGTCGGCACCCACGAGATAGGGCTTCGTCCGTTTGTCGTTGTAGATTTCATTTGGTCGGTAAGTATTTTCAGGCTTTATATTAATTCCTTCTAATCGTATCTGCGGGCAGACACGTCAGTTGATGTTTATCTATGCAAAAGTAGTTCTTTTTTCTGAAACTCCACGCAATAAGTACGATTTATCTATTGCCCAATTGCAATGCAAATAGCCTCTTGCTGTCATTCTGCTACACACACAAACCATAACAACATTCCATTTCGGTTATTGTTGCTATTAGCGATTGAGGTATCTAAAGTAATCATAGTAGTTGACGTGTCCTCACGTCGACCGCATAAGTAAGAAACAGTAATCCTATTGGGTGCAGTGAGGAC
This sequence comes from bacterium, assembly GCA_963601795.1. Lineage (GTDB taxonomy): Bacteria > Bacteroidota > Bacteroidia > Bacteroidales > Bacteroidaceae > Prevotella. The sequence goes on from CAVCGK010000027.1 coordinate 16,947, forward strand.
ACTGCACCTACTATGATTACCATCATTCAATATTCCAATCCATTGTATTGTTATTAGCAAAATCAATAGCAAGTATTATGTATATCCTATATCATCGCTTTCCTGCGTTAAGAAACGTCAATACCTTTGCACCCGGATTTTTCAATACACTTTGTATCATGGATATTATAAGAAATCTCTTCTATGGCTTCCCTGACTTGTGGGGAGGCGGAGTGGCTCACTCTGTAATGATTCTTTCGTTGGTGATAACGCTTGGACTGAGCCTTGGTAAAATAAAAGTTAAGGGCATCTCGCTCGGATTGGCATGGATAATCTTTGTCGGACTCGTGTTCGGCTATTATTCTTTCAATCTTGACCAGCACCTTCTTCACTTCCTTAAGGAGTTTGGACTCATTCTCTTTGTCTATTCCATTGGTCTTGAGGTTGGTTCGGGCTTCTTCTCTGCATTTCAGAGTCACGGCAAGGTGCTCAATCTGCTCAGTTTTATTGTTGTAATGCTAAGCATTGCTACGGCTCTCACTATCTCAGGTCTTACGGGTACATCAATAACATCCATTGCTGGCATTCTCTCAGGTGCCGTTACCAATACTCCAAGCCTTGGTGCAGCCCAGCAGGCATTCAGCGACCTTCGTCATATCGATGCGCCAAATATCGCTGCCGGCTATGCCATAGCTTATCCTATGGGTGTGCTCGGAGCAATTTTCTCATTCATTATATTAAGATATGCCTTGCGCATAAACAAGGAAGAAGAGGAGGCTAACGCTCGTCGCGGATTCGGACATTTGGAAGCAATTACGCTCAACACCTTTTCCATAAAGATTACAAACTCCATGATATTTGGTAAGTCGGTGGGTAAGATACACCAGTTGATGAAGCGTGACTTCATGATTTCGCGCATCATACGCCATGCTGACAATAACCGTGCCGAACTCGTCAACGGACAGACCGTGCTGATGGAAGGTGACATTGTCTATGTGGTGGCTAACCCTGCTGCTCAGGAACCGCTGACAGCTCTGCTTGGTGAACCTGCTGACGTGAGTGTGGAGGATTTCGGCGACGAACTGATAACACGTCGCATCATGGTGACACGCCCTGAAGTTAATGGTAAGAGAATATCGCAACTCCAGATTCGCTCTAACCTCGGTACGAATATCACTCGTGTGAACCGTGCCGGAGTAGACCTCATTGCCACTCCTGAACTCAAGCTCCGCATGGGTGACCGCGTGACAGTGGTGGGAACAGAACTTGCTGTGGCACATACCGAAAAGGTTATGGGAAATCAGATGAAGCGTCTGAACTATCCTAACCTTATACCGATATTCCTTGGTATAATGCTCGGATGCTTCGTGGCAAACATTCCTTTCCGTCTGCCAGGCATAAGCGAATATCTGCGACTCGGTCTTACTGGTGGTCCGCTCGTTGTGGCTATCCTCATCGGCCATTTCGGACCTCGTTATAATCTCATTACCTATAACACCATAAGTGCCAATAACATGATACGCGAGATAGGTATATGCATATTCCTCGCATGCGTGGGTCTTGGCACCGGCAAGGACTTTATCAACACTCTCGCCTCAGAGTCTGGACTGATATGGATAGCCTATGGCATTGCCATTACCATGATACCAATTCTTATTGGTGGTGTGATAGGTCGCTATGTGTTCCACATCAATTTCTACACTCTTCTGGGTGTGCTGGCAGGTACCAACACCAACCCACTGGCACTGAGCTATGTGCGCGACAATACATCGGTAGACGCTCCTTCTGTGGGTTATGCCAACGTCTATCCGTTTGCCATGTTCCTTAGAATTATTACAATACAAATCATAATATTTGCACTGGGATAAATGACTATTAGTGACAACAACAATCCAATCCAGCACCTTGCGAGTGATGCCGCAGGGTGCACCTGTGATGCTAACCGTGCGGAAGTAAGCCGCGAAGAACTGATGTTCAAACTCGACCTGCTGCTCCGCACGGGAAGTGTCCTCGTGGAGAGTGCCGCCGACACTTCACGTATCATGCGCAACATGAAGCGCACGGCAGCTTATCTGGGACTCGACGAGAGATATCTGCATCTGTATATCAACTACAACGTGCTCATGGTGAACTATAGCGACGAGACCCGTTCGCTGACAAAGTTTCAGCGTTGTGTGAAGCACGGCATCAATCTCACATCCATCTCCCTAATTAGTAAACTCACTTGGCGTGCCATACGTGAAGACTACTCGCTGGAGAAATATGAGGAGGAGTTGGAAAAGATCAAGAAGATACCCCGCAGTTTCACTCCGTGGCAGGTTGCCATAGGCGGTGGTTTTGCCTGCGGTGGCTTCTGCATACAGTTCGGTTGTGACTGGATAGCATTCTTCTACTGTTCGTTGGCTGCAATCCTCGGTTTCCGCCTGAGGATGTTCTTGCCTTCCAAGGGATGGAACAATTATGTGTCTATCGGTATGGCGGCTTTCGTTTCCACATTGATAGCATGGCTCACGTCATTCCTTACGCTTGATCCTGCGATAGCTTCCATGCTTCCTGACTTCATGCATTCCACCACACCTTGGCATCCGCTGATGGCTTGTGCTCTGTTCATAGTGCCTGGTGTGCCACTGATAAACTTCGTCAACGATATGCTCGACGGATACGTGGAAATGGGTCTTGTGCGCGCTCTCAACACTCTGCTCATGATTGCCGCCATGTCTTTCGGCATCGCTATGGCAATACAGATATGTGGTGTAAACAATTTCATCACCGACCTCACCATGACTCCCCACCATTCTTACTGGGAGTATGCACTTGCTGCAGCCATATCGGCAATGGGATTCTCCACCATCTTCAGCATTCCGCGCCGTCTGTTGCCGGCAGTGGCAGTGGGTGGCATCATCGCCGTGTGTACGCGTAACTTCGTAAACCTTGGTCCGAGCAATGGCAACATTGGTCTCGACATGGGTCTTACTATTGGCTCGCTGGCAGGTTCGGCGCTCATCAGTATCATCGTCACAAGAGCACAGCACTGGTTTCACACTCCCCATCAGTGCATCTCCATCCCGAGTGTCATCCCTATGGTGCCTGGTGTGCTGATGTATCGTGCGCTCTTTGCATTCATCGACATGCACGGTGTTGTGGGTGAGGTCACAGAGGGTATGTTCAACACCATAAAGGCATCGCTCGCCATCCTCTGTATCGCTCTCGGCGTAGCTATCCCGAACATCTTCATGCGAAGGATTATGGAACCGAAACGCAAACTCAAACTCTATGATATGCTCCTCGAACGCAAGAGGAAGAGAGGCGAGTTTGTGGATTTGCATGCCGTAGAAGTGAAATAAGCGGAGAAATATGCTTATCTTTGCATAATACGATAGTCCATAACGCACAAAAACACACAATAACCTCTTTGTAATGGAAATCAGACAGCTGAAATACTTCCTTAAAGTGGCGGAGACTCTCAACTTCTCTGAGGCGGCACGCAAACTATATGTCACGCAGAGCACTCTCTCGCAACAGATAAGCCATCTGGAGCAGGAGATAGGGTTGCCGCTCTTTGAGCGCAACTCGCACGAGGTGTCGCTGACGGAGGCGGGCAAGGAATTGCAGCCTTATGCGCAGGCTACGGTGAGTTCGTCGGAGGCATGCATGGATCATATGAACGACCTGAAGAAGATGCTCACGGGCGAACTTAACATAGGTGTGACATTCTCCTTCAGCAACATCATGTCGGAAACTCTCCAGTCGTTTCTCCATGCCTATCCCAACGTGAAGCTTAACATTCAGTATCGCACCATGCAGGAGCTGATAGACTCGCTGAAGCGTAGGGAACTCGACTTGGTGTTGGCATTCAAACCGCTGAAGAGTGACAAGTGCATAGACAGCCGGTCTATCTTCACCAATCGCCTGGCTGCTATCGTCAACAGTTCGCATCCATTGGGGAAGTGTTCATCGGTGAAACTCTCCGAATTGGAGCGCTACAGTCTCATCTTGCCGAGCAAGGGATTGCAGGCACGCAATGCTTTCGACAATCTGACGGAAGACAAGGACTTGGATTTCCGCATCAAGATGGAGGTAAACAATGTAGACATTATCCTTGGTATGGTGCGTCGATCCAATTTCGTCACCGTGTTGTCGGAGAGCACCGTGGCTTATGTCGACGGTCTCAAGGCTGTGCCCATCGACATTGTGGGCAATGAGATGGACGGCTGCATACATCTGCTGAAGGATGCCTACATGAAGAACTCCGCCCAGGAGTTTATTCGTCTGCTTAGTCAGTCAACATCAATATTGGCTAACTTCGCATTGAAGGATATTTTGGAATAGAATTACATTACCTTCATAAACTCATTATAAAAGGCGAAGCGTTTCTCAGCTTCGCCTTTTTTAATTGAGGATGCAGTAAGTTTATCTTTCAATATTTAAATCTTTCAATTTTTCAATATTTTAATTCTATTTCATGTAAATATATTTGCAAATCACGAATAATTAATTGTAACTTTGCGAACATGAGGGCAATAACATCTCTACATAGCCCCACTGTAACCGATAAAATAAAAGACAACCTATTATGACTAGCTATACCAAAATAATCTCTTATGCCTGCCTTATTCTCGTTCTTCTGACAATCTTTACGGGATGTAAAGATAGAGGAAAGAAATATGTCATCGGCGTGTCACAATGTTCAGACGACACATGGCGCAATCAACTCGCCGAGGAACTCGACCTTGCCACCTATTTCTATGATGAGGATGTGCAAGTGGAAACGCGCATCGCCAATGATAATATAAAACAACAGCGGTCACAGATAGAAGAACTCGTCGACATTAACGTTGACTTGCTCATTGTGTCGCCACAAAAGAAGGACAGTCTGTCGGATGTCATCAGCAGAGCCATAGACAAGGGCATCCCCGTGATACTATTTGATAGAATCAATGAGATGAAGGACTTCACCGCCTTCATGGGTGCTAACAACTACAACATAGGACTGATGGTGGCTGACTATGTGGCAAAAACACTTGATGGCAAGGGGTGCATTGTTGAGATAGCAGGCGAACGCGGTTCGTCGTCTGCAGAGGAGCGCCACCAGGGATTCCGCGACGGCTTGATGAAATATCCCGGACTGAAGGTTGTGGCTTATGGGGAGGGCAACTGGAAAGAATCGTCGGGCAAGAGATGTATGCAGCGTATACTGAAAGACTATGACGGACAGATAGACTGCGTATTTGGTGCCAACGACCGCATGACATTGGGTGCGAGGGAAGTAATGGAGCAGCAGAAGGTGGCAGGCTTAGCCAATACGGTCTTCATTGGTGTGGATGCCTTGCCGACACCCGGCGGAGGACTCGAGAAGGTGAAGGAGGGCACACTCACGGCATCTGTGATATATCCCACCGATGGCGGTGCGCTGATGGCGTTGGCGGTGAGCATACTGCGGGGCGAGGCATATGAGAAGATGAATGACATGAGCACCTCTATCGTCACGCGCGACAATGTGAACCTGCTTATGTTGCAAAACAAGGAGATAGAGCAGCAGAACAATCATATAAGGACTATGCGTAGCCGCATAGACTCCACGTTGTCGGAACTGCAGAAGGAGCGCATCGTCATATGGTGCATCGTCCTGGTGGTGGTAGTGGTGTGTACATCGCTCGCATTCACTATGCGCATGCTGCGCATGAAGCATAGGCTCAACGAAATATTGAGGCTCAACATCGATGAACTTAATCATGAGAAGGAAACGGCAGAGCGACAGCGCGATGAACTGGAAGAACAACGCGACAAGTTTCTTGATGCCACCACTACGAAGCAGACCGATGAGGAGGCTATAGACGACGGCACGCTGCCAAGAAATGAGTTTCTTAGCCAGTTTTATGAATATCTCAACAGTAGGATTGGCGACCCAGAACTGTCGGTAGAGGACATCGGCAATGAGATGTGTCTCTCGCGTGTGCAGTTATACAGAAAGGTGAAAGCCCTTACAGGGAAAACTCCTGTGGAGATAATCCGAGAGCAACGCCTGAAGCGTGCCGATGCTATGATGAAGGACACGTCGCTGAGCGTTTCCGAGATAGCCTATCGTGTAGGTTTTTCTTCTCCATCCTATTTTTCCAAATGTTATCGTGAATTCTTTGGAAAATCGCCGTCTACAAGAAAAGAAGCGTAACCTTAGGTGGTGCAGCGATTTCGTTGCGCCATAGTTTGGAGTGACAGCATCCTCTTGGCAGTTACTTTTGTTACATATATTGATAAAAATGTTACAATGAATAAATTTTTATATTCGTTGCAACATCTTTTACATATATATACTGCTTCTGTAAGTAACTTTGCCATCAGAAAAAGGAAGCACAGTGATGTACTTGCAAAACATAAATAGTTAGTTATAATAGGTTTAGGTTGTTAGTTAGTTTATGGTTACAGACAGCGGTCTGTGTTTTAAGGTGAAAGATTGATTTCAGGATAAGATTTCCAACACAGAAACTATTCTAAGACGACACAAAAACAAACAGACCAATCTTTACATCGTTAGTTTGCGCCCTGCAAAGTAAGATGGATTCGTTCCATAATCTTTGCAGGGCGCAATTTCGTTATGTGTCTTTGCTGCGTCCAACGCACGTACGTTCATCAGCCAATGCACGTACGTTCATCAGCCAATGCACGTACGTTCATCGCATAACGCACGTACCTCCTATAATTACTATGGTTTTACGATTTTGTAGGCTATGCGCTTGCGATGCCATGTGTAGGTGATGAGCAGGTTGCCGTCGGCAGTTTGTATTACGGCAGGATAGCTATATTCACCTTCCTTTGTGTTCTCAAGCGATATCTTTTGTGTCATCGTTGTCATGTCGGGAGAGAAGATGGCGAGGGCAAGCGAATTGCGCGGTCCCATGTCACCACCATCGGGAGTCACAAGGTCATTATACACCAAGGCATGTCTGCCGTCTGCCATTGTCACGGCATCCACACCAGAGTTGTTGTTGGGGATGTCTGTGGCAACTATCGGAGTCCACGACTTACCCTTGTCGGCACTATATGTCGTGGCGAGAAATCCGTTTTTCGTGCGACAAAGAGCCTGCAGAGTGCCATCGGGCAGATGCACCACTGTCGGCTGTATGCATACTATCGGCTGAAGGTTTTCTTTTGGGAGATCCATTGTAGTGGTGGCGTTCTCTGCCTGCAATGGTCCCGTGTAATGCCATTCGCCAGTGGCAAGATTCCATGTCTCGAAGTGCACACGCCAATAGTCCTTCTCCTTGCTCGACGGGCACAGCAAACTGTTACCAATTACTATCGGCTTATCCTTGATAGGTCCGAGAAATCCGTGAGGCAAAGCCACGGGTTTGCTCCATGTCCGTCCATCGTCTGTTGAGGTCTTATACCATCCTGTCCATGCCTGCACATTCTTACCTATTTTATAAAAGAGGATAATCCTCCCGTCAGGCAACTGTGTCAGCACAGGGTTATAACATGCCGTGCCATATCCGTCGGCAGCCATACTCATCTTCCATTTCTTTTCTCCTTTGTCGCGCCTTGAAATCCATATCTTCACGTCGTCAGCCCCCTCATATTCGCCTCCGAAATAGGCTACGAGTGTTGTCCCCTGCTTTGTTTCCAACACTGTGGAAGCATGACATGATGGGAACTCAGCCTTCTCATAAAGGAAGCCTTCTTCGATTATTAGCGGCTTGACGTCTTCGCTTTTCGTCTGCGCCGTAGCGTTTGTGAAAGTAAACAATGCTAAGAGTGATGTAGCAATGGCTGTCTTAAAAAAGTGGCTTGTCATATTTTCTTAATAATTGAGTGTAGATTGAGTGATATGACACAAAGGTAACAAATAATGATAGAAATGATGCATTATACTGACGTTTGTATGCCTCAAAGGCTTATATTAATGCGAAAAAACTACTATTCTTGCACGTTACGTAGTTAAATACTGTTAATAAAGGGAGGGTAAAAACAATATTAATTAATTTTGCAACACTTACAATGAATTAAGAAATATTTCATTATTAATAATAAATTAGACGCAAAAGTAAAAATATACAAATAAATTGCAGGAGAGCAATAAGAGAGATTACGAGTTTTCTGTTGCTATGTGAACAGAATGAAACAATTATCTAACAAATCAAATTTAAATTTATGGCAAAGCGAATCAAAACAGTCAGCACGCTGATAGCACTCATGTCATTGAGTGGTGTCGGCATGGTCTATGCTGAGACCAACCCTGTTGCCAATGCCGCACTAAGTGCGCAGCAAGACGCAGAATGTAGGGGTCTCGTGGTAGACGCCACGGGCGAACCTGTGATAGGCGCCACTGTCGTAGTGAAAGGCAAGGCAGGCATCGGTACAGTTACCGATATCAACGGAAATTTCGCACTCAAGAATGTTAAGAAGGGAGATGTTCTCCGTGTTTCTTCACTCGGTATGACTACCGTAGAGGTTACCTTCAACGGCAGCCCACTGAACGTGACACTTGTGGAGGACTCAAAGGCTCTCGACGAGGTCGTTGTCACCGCTCTCGGTATGAAGCGCGACAAGAAAGCCCTCGGTTATGCCATGACAGAGCTTAAGGCTGATGAACTCAATGCCAACCTCATCAACCCTGTGCAGGCTCTTCAGGGTAAGGTAGCCGGTGTGGAAGTGACCTCTTCCGACGGTGGTATGTTCGGTGCTTCCAAGATTCTTATCCGTGGTGCATCTACTCTTAATAAGAACAACCAGCCTATCTATGTCATCGACGGTGTAATCCTCGATAATGCTGTTGTGGAGAACGATGCTGACTGGGCATCAGGTGCTCAGAACTATGGTAATGAGCTTAAGAACCTCAACCCTGATGACTTCGAGTCTGTTTCTGTGTTGAAGGGTGCTGCTGCTACCGCACTTTATGGTTCACGCGGTCTTAATGGTGCTGTCGTTATCACCACAAAGAGTGGTAAGGGCAAGAAAAACACCACAGTGCAGTTCACACAGACTTTCGGCTTCGACAAGGTGACAAGTCAGCCTACACTGCAGAACGAGTATGCTGAGTCATTCTTCTACTGCTCATCACCAAACTCAGCATTCAATGTAAACGATCTCTATTGGACCAACAGCGAAGGCTATGCTTCTTACAAGACATTGTCTGCATATGGCGAGATGGGTTCAGCCTTCGGTCCTTCATTCGAATACCTCCGTCAGAATGCAAAGGATGGAGTTATCGAGATGTATGACGGCAAGCTCTATACACCAGAGGCTTACAAAAATAACTTCAAGGACGCTTACGACACTGGTTTCTCTACCAATACCAACGTGGCTATCTCTGGTGGCAACGAGCGCACTTCATTCTATACATCTCTGTCTTACCGCTACAACAACGGTACATTGCCAAACAATGACTTCCGTCGTTTCAGCGTCATGACAAAGGCTTCTCACAAGATTACTGACAAGATGGAGCTCGAGGGCAGCATGACCTATGCTACTTCTAAGCCTCGCAATGCACAGCCAAACATCGGTGAGCATTTCATTGACGGTACTTGGGACCGTATGTACGATGCAAAGTACTATCGCGACAAGTATAAGGGTAGTCATGGCGGTCTTGCAAGTTCTACCTATGGTGACGAGTGGGGTTACGTTATCGGTCGTGACATTTGGTGGAGCATCTGGGAGAACGAATACTATCAGAAGGAAACAGTATTCCGCCCAGACCTTAAGTTTACTTGGGATCTCACATCTTGGCTCAAGTGGCAGACTGAGGGTAACTACAACTACTACATGACAATCACTGAAGGCAAATATCCTGGTTCAGGCTATTACAACAAGGGAGGTTCGTATTCTACATCTCAGACACGTAAGGAGCAGATCAACTTCAACTCCAACCTTATGTATGACAAGCAGTTCGGTGAGGATTGGCATGTCAACGGTTTCCTCCGTTATGAGTACTATAACGGACGCCAGCACTACATCGGTGCATCAACAAAGGGTGAGTTCATTGTTCCTAACCAGTACTTCCTTGCCAACGGTAAAGATGGTTATTCTGCATCTTCCTCTATTTCGCAGACCAAGGTGATGCACTCTGTAGCATTTCAGATTGGAGCAAGCTGGAGAGACCAGATTTTCCTTGATGTGACAGGACGTAACGACTGGTCTTCATCACTTATCTATGCTGACGGCCATGGTACATTCAGCTACTTCTATCCATCAGTAAACGCTTCATGGTTGATCAGCAACACATTCAAGTTGCCACAGCCTATCAGCTTCTGGAAGGTTCGTGCATCTTATGCTCAGGTAGGTAATGACTGCGATCCTTACTACATCAACTCTGCTTATACTCTGCAGAACTATACCAACAACAATGGTAACGCTTACTCTACAGTGCTCCCAAGCACAACTTACAGCCAGGATCTGAAGCCTGAGCGCAAGAAGTCATGGGAAATCGGTACAGACATCCGTTTCCTCAACAACCGTATCGGTCTTGACCTGACATACTATAGAGAGAACACCATCAACCAGATCATGACAGTGTCTATCCCAAGTGCATCTGGGTACAGCAGTGCTCTCATCAATGCAGGTAACATCCAGAACTCTGGTTTCGAGGTTGCCCTCAACACTACTCCTATCCAGACTAAGGACTGGCAGTGGGATTTGAACCTTACTTGGACAAAGAACAACTCTAAGATCGTTGAGCTTTCTGACCTCTGCGCAAGCTATATCACTCTGCAGGGTACACCAGACTATGGTAACTACCGCATCGGTTCTGTAGCTCAGGTAGGTGGTAGCTATGGTATGTTGATGTCTGACGCTGCTCCTATGATTGACGAGGAGTCAGGTCTGCCAGTATTCAACATGGGTTACTATAACGGTTACCACACTCCTTACTATAAGCGTAGCGGCAAGGTAGAGAAGGTAGGCGACATGATGCCTGACTTCCTTGGTGGTGTGAACACTACACTTCGTTGGAAGAACCTCACATTCTCTGCAAGCCTCGACATGCGCTTCGGCGGTAAGGTGGCTTCTTACGGTTCTCGTTACGGTACTGCATATGGCTACACCAAGACATCTCTCTATGGTCGTGGCGTTGCTAATGGTGGTGCAGAGTATGTGTCAAAGTGGGACGGTGCTAGTTATGACGATGGTATAATCCCAACAGGTATCGTACCTGTAGGTACAACAATTGCAACTCCTGACGGAGGTTCTTACACAGTAGGTACTGGTGCTTATAGCTCAGGTGAGACCTATCAGGAACTCTTTGATAAGGGTAAGGTTGACTATGTACACGCTGGCGGTTGGCACTATTTCCATAACTCATGGCGTGAAGGTACTCTCAACGATGACTGGTTCGTAACACTCAACTACATCGCGCTTCGTGACGTTTCTCTCTCTTATATGCTCGACAACAAGATAGCAAACAAGATTGGCGTTAGCAACCTCAGCCTCACAGCTGCTGGTCATAATCTTGGCTACTTGCTCAACTCTATGCCTAACAAGGAGAACCCTGAGGCAGTGGCAGGTACTACCACCGCTGAGTTCCGTATGCGTCAGTTCTCTGGTGTGACATCAAGCTTCACCATTACTCTGAGAGCTACCATTGGCACAAAGTAAACGAGATATATTCGCGAGAACAAGTTAGTTATTAACAATTAAACAAGACAGAAAATGAAAAAGATATTTTCAATGTTCTTTGCCGGAGTGACTGCCCTTTCGCTTGTTGGCTGTGCTGACGATTTGAAGGACATCAACATGGATCCGAGCAATGTGACAGAAACAAAGCCAGAGGGTATGCTTACTGCTGCCATCAATGCATTCCAGCCTAACGACTATCTGGTTTGGTACTACAATGTGCAGTATTTCAACAAGTGGAGCCAGATGTCGGGCGGTAGCTATGATGCAGGTTATACAGGTCAGAATGAAATCGGCGGACAGGGAAGTCAGTACATTGCCACTCTGAAGTACCGCAACAAGGTGCAGGAGTATATCAATAATACTGGTTCTGTAGAAAACAACGGCTATCTTGCAGCTACTGGCATCCTCACCATCTATCTCGGCATCTTCGACACAGATATGTATGGTTCTATCCCTTACACAGAGGCTTGTCACTATGATGACAAGGCTATACTCAAACCAAAGTATGATCGTGTGGAGGATCTCTACACTCTGTGGATAGATGAGCTCAATAACTACATCACTCTGCTTCAGGGTTCAGACCTTGCTTCTAACTCTGTACAAGACGCAGCTTATGGTTGCGATTGGAAGAAGTGGGCAAAGCTTGCCAACTCTCTGAAGCTGAAGATTGCAGTGCGTCTCTATAACAATGACTCTGCAAAGGCACTTCAGATTGCAGAGGAGGCTGCAAGCAACTCTGCAGGTCTCATCACCTCTACTGATGATGACTTCCTCTTCTGCAAGGCTACAAAGTGCGACACAGGAAACAACGACTATGTATATGGCACTGGCAACGGTCTTGCATCAATGTCATGTTCTAATAATGTGTTGCAGTTCATGCTCGGTGCTAAGGACCCACGCGTGCGCTTCATCTACACCAAGAATAGCTTCAACTCTTCTGTAGTACAGAGCTTCATCGACAACCATAGGTATAAAGATCTGCCAACAGCCGTAAAGGAGAACGTTATTCTTGACGAGGACAGCACCTTCATCGGATGGGGTGGCATGGGTGAGCCTTGGGTTCGCTACACAGCTCTTCCTATTGTTTACGATGCTAAGACATCTCATGACCGCGGTGATATTTCTGATGAAGACTATGCGGAGTACTTCAACCCTGGTACACGTTATCAGATTAAGTATGAAGACATCACAAAGAGTTATTCTCCATTCAGCTACTATTCTAATGAGATGCGTAAGGGTCGTATAGACTTTACTCTTCCTACAGCAATCACTGTTAACGCAGATGGTAGTGTGGACAACCCAATCAAGCAGGATACAGACGATAATCCTCTTTACACAATGTATCTTACAGCAGGTGAAGTTAATCTCTACATGGCTGAGTTTGCATGTCTCAAGGGGTCTGCCATCGGTGGCAAGGACTACACAGCTTGGTATGAGGCTGGTGTGCGTGCTTCTGTAGAAGAGTATGACGAACTTGCAGCAAGCAATAAGATTCCTTATTACTATGACGCTTCTAATCCCGGTATCTACTCATACGACCCATTCGAGAAGTCAATTGCTCTGAAGGATGGTGAGATTGAGGCTATGCTTGCTACAGACAATGTGAAACTGACTGGCAACAAGTCTGCCGACCTAGAGAAAATCTATCTCCAGCTGTTGATGCACTTCAGCGAGCAGTGTGATGACCAGTATGTCACAGCACGTCGCTCTGGTTATCCAAAGGTGGGATCAAATCTCCTTCCTTATGTGACATTCCCAGACATAGCACTCTCTGCTATTCCACGTCGCTTCGTAGTTTCAGAACCTCTAGAAACAGATATCATGCGTGACATAGTGTTGGCTGCTTACAAGGAAGAGGGCTTCAACACTCTCGGCACAAACAGCCAGGGTAGCCAGTATAATGGTGGCGATGCACCTCTCAACACAGAGCGTGTATGGCAAGATAAGAATGCACCACAGTGGGGTACACCAAATAACTAAGTAATTGGTTATTGTAATTTCCTAATTTTTTCTCGGGAGGGGAGTAGTGATTACTCTCCTCCTTTCGGATATATACGCAATTAACATTAGATAAGGAAAATGAAAGCTAAAAGATTACTAACCGTAGCTGCTTTTGCAACCTGTGCTTTCCTCTCACTGTCTGCCCAAGGAGAGCGCATCTTTCTCTTCGACAACTTTGCAAAGGGATTTATCAAGTTTAAGAGTGGTGCCGTCAATGCCAGCATGATGAACTATGATGCCAACAACGGCAAGATTTATTTCATGCAGGGTGAGACTCTCATGGAGATGACTGGCACGCAACTTGTCGACAGTATCCAGTTTGGCGACCGTCATTTTGTAGGTCGTGACGGTGACTTTGTTGAACTTTATTCTCTCAAGCACGGCATTGTGAAGATATTGTGGCGTATCCGCAAGATTCACGAAGGTTATGTTGGTGCTTTCGGCCAACAGTCGCAGGTGGGAGGTACAAAGATTCAGCTCAATGGTAACTTCGGTCTTGGAGGTCTTGCCGGTGCAGGCGGTGGCATGTATAATGGTTCCTTCGGCATCAATGATTCTGATGATAGCGGACGCCGTATGGACATATGGAAGACAAAGAGCACCAACACCTATTTCTTCGAAAAGGATGGCAAGGAATATAAGGCAAGCAGCATAAAGCACCTCTACAAGGCATTCCCTCAGCATAAGGCGCAACTTCAGGCTTTCGCCAAAGAGAACAATCTCGACCTTATGTCAGCCGAGAAGGCTGTGGTCCTCATTGACTACCTGCTCTCGCTGTAAAAAAGGAAATATTGGATGATTGAAATATTGAAGTATGCATAGGAGGTACGGCGCCCTCGCCGTACCATCCAGCAAATAAAGGTAACAATTGCGCTGTTTTATTGCTAACTTTTGTGTTAATTTAGAACTAAACATAAAACAGATTTGTACACCAAAAGTCATTTGTAGTTTATAAGCCGTGCATGGGGAATGCATTCAAAGTGGGTGAATCCGAATAAAAAGTGCGAAAACTTCAAGAAAATAGGCGGAAATATACGGATTTTTCGGTATGACATTTATTATTCCGTAGTTTTGCTACGGAATAATAAATAGAAATAGTAACTTTGTAGGCACACAAAAGAATGTAGTTATGCTAAGAAAATTCAAGATTTCAAATTTCAAGTGCTTTAAGGGAGATTTTGAGTTTGACCTCTCAACAGCAAAAAATTACACGTTCAACCCAGAATGTGTAAAGGGTGGCATTGTGAATAATGCCATGATATATGGTTACAACGGATGTGGCAAGTCCAATTTGGGATGGGCTGTCTTTGACATTATTGAGCATCTGACGGAAAAGGCAAGATTGGAATTTCCGTATATGCACTATACCAATGCATACAATGACAGTAGAGAGGCTGAATTTGACTATGAATTTCAGATTGCAGATTCGATAGTAAGGTATACCTACATAAAGACCGATTATAAAACCATCGTTTCAGAAAACCTTTATATCAATGGAAATGAAGTAATTTCGTTTGATCGACATAATGGTAATACTACCTTTATTTCCAAGTTGAAAGGCACAGAGACATTGAACAAGACCATTACTGACAACAAGTTGTCGGTTGTGAAATACGTGAAGAACAACTCGGAGTTGGAAGATAATGGTGAGAACAATGCTTTCAAAGGCTTTTTCTCATTTGTTGAGCATATGTTGTTCTTCCGTTCATTGGAAGACAGAACCTATATTGGACTGGAATCGAAGAAAGGTACCCTGATCAATGACATTATCCAGCAAGGTAAGATACAAGATTTCGAGAATTTCCTAAATGAGGCTAACGTGGAGTGTAAACTTGCGATAGTTGATGTTATGGGAGAGAAAGATATAGCCTTTGATTTTGGAGCAACCAAGGTGCTGTTCCGTGAAATCATGTCAACGGGAACAAGTTCACTTATGCTCTTTTATTGCTGGTATTTGCAGATACAGAAAAAAGAAGTGTCATTTGTCTTTATTGATGAATTTGACGCTTTCTATCATCACAAACTCTCTCGATTGGTAGTCAAGAAATTGAAAGAAACAGGCATACAGTTTGTGTTGACTACACATAACACCTCAATCATGAGCAATGACTTGATGCGCCCCGACTGTTACTATTTGATGAACAACAAAAAGATACTTCCATTGCATAAATGTACCGAGAAAGAATTACGTGAGGTGCATAATATAGAAAAGATTTACAATGCAGGAGGTTTCTATGTTGAATAAGGAGTTACAACTATTTGTATATGAGGGCAACAGTGCTGAGCCGAATTACGTGGATAAACTTGAAAAGAACTTTCTTGGCGAAAGGATAGCTATCAAATGCGTCTACGATGCGGAGATATATCAACTCTACCGACAGTTGAAAGATGATGACTTTGCCATTGATATAGTCAGTATTCTGAAAGAGCGTAGCCCCAAAAACGCTGAAATCTTGAAAGACTACAATCGTGACAGTTTCGCATGCATATATTTGTTTTTCGACTATGACGGACATTCGACAATGGCGGATGACTCTAAGATTAGGGAAATGCTCCGATTCTTCGACAATGAGACCGAGAACGGTTTGTTGTATATCAGTTATCCCATGGTAGAAGCCATCCGGCATTATAAGGACATGGATTCCTTTCAAAACTCCACCGCAAAATGCAAACGAGGTAAAAGCCTTGATGCGATGAAATGCCCTTATAAAGAACAATGTGAAACACTGGACGAATGTTTGCAAGAGCCACACTATAAATCAATTTCGGCAAGTGACAATAACCCACAACTGAACAATATAAATCACTACAACGAAGAAGTGTGGAAGACGTTAATAAAAGCCCATGTGTTCAAGATGAACTATTTGGTAAATGACTCTTACTCAATGCCCAAGAATATCGAGGCGCAAAGTACCATATTTGAGAACCAATACACAAAGTATATCAACAACAAATGTCCAAAGGTGACTGTGTTGAGTGCATTTCCTATCTATGTGCTTGACTACTACGGAGTAGAAGGACTTGCAAAAAAGTTGGATATGTAGTTGATGCGTCCTCACGTCAACTACTATAGAATGCAAATGTTAGGAGGTACGGCGCCCTCGCCGTACCATCCAGCAAATAAAGGTAACTATAGTAGTTGAAAGTCCGAGGGTGGGTACGTCAACTGAACTGTGTCAGCCTTGTTGTCGTTAACCTGCCAAGAGACTGCTGGGGGACAATCCAGAGCGTCTCTTTC
>CAVCGK010000028.1:0-32539 GCA_963601795.1 bacterium
ATATGTTATTAGGAAACAAGATAAGGTCTCTCAGAGACGAACAAGGAATATTGCAGCGCCAAGTGGCTGCATACATAGAAATAGACACACCCATGTTCAGCAAGATTGAACGTGGAGACAGGCGAGCCAAAAGAAGCCAAGTAGTTCAAATGGCGACATACTTCAAAGTAGATGAAAATGAAATGCTCACTCTTTGGCTTGCTGACAAAATTCTAAGCGATTTAGATGGTGAAGATGAATTGAAACTTACTGCCATTGAAACTGCAAAATCCGTGTTAATGGATATTAATCGGTAATTTGCAGCGAGTAATTCATTTTCTTATGTAAACAACGCAAGATTGATTTCTTGCAAACAATGGGAACTTTATGGTATCATTTACGTTTGATACTGTAAAGTTTCTTTTTGATTTTTCAGATACTTACAAAATATATACTGGTAAAAGCGTGGAGAACCTACCTGTTGTTCATCCCGCTTGTAAAGGCTCTCGCATTGCCCAATCCTAGAGAATGAACAACGTCAGAGCCCACGCCGATATGAAAATCTCACCATGTGGAGCATACACGCAGAAACACACTGCACCCAATAGGGTTCAATGATGGCTTGCAATGAACCACACGGATGGATAAATCACACCCGGGACATCTACCGTTGCCAGTCTTAGCTAGGATTTGAATTTGCGAGATTCTTACTAGCCAAAGACAAGCGTCAAGTAAACGCCTTCTATTATGTCGCGCCTCTTTTTCCCACCCAACCTCCTTTGTCGTAGGTGTAAACCCACAAAAGGCTCGGCGTGAACAGAGGCATGGACGCATGGGCTTTATGCATTAGATGCCATCTGCCGAATTATCCGAACGCAAAAGTATAATTATTTTCCCAGACAAAAGAAAGAAAATGGGACAAAATGACAAATCAGGATATAATTATCAGAAACCTTTTGAATGGTGCACGCAGTGTAGAAAAGAGCTACATTGTGAATGGAAGTGTGTAGCAAAATACGATGATATAATTGCTACCTCCATTTATAGATAAGAAGTGGCAATTTATGGATATTTACGTTTACATCGACGCATGCAATATGGAAGAAGTCCCATTACTCATGGGTGCTTAGTGTAAACTAGATGATATGCATTTCCTCATAGCCTATACTTCGTTGGTCATCGCAATAGGCTTCGTTGACCATTGCAATAGGCTTTGTTGGGGAGTGAAGCTTGCTCGAGAAATTCTTACTTCTCGAGCAAGTCTGGGCGCAGACGCTTTGTGCGTTCCATAGCCTGCTCCATCTCCCAGTCCTTTATCTTTGCCTCGTTGCCAGAGAGGAGTATCTCGGGTACTTTCCATCCCTTGTAGTCGGCAGGACGTGAATAGATGGGGGCGGAGAGAAGATTGTCTTGGAAACTGTCTGACAGCGCACTCTGCTCGTCACCAACCACTCCAGGAATGATTCTCACCACGGCATCGGAGATGATGGCTGCCGCCAGTTCGCCTCCGGTGAGCACATAGTCGCCTACACTTATCTCTTTTGTAATCAGATGCTCGCGCACTCTGTGGTCTATGCCTTTGTAGTGGCCGCAGAGTATTATGATGTTGTTGAGCATGGAGAGGTCGTTTGCCATGGGCTGGTTAAACTGTTCTCCGTCGGGAGTGGTGAAGATTACTTCGTCGTAGTCGCGCTCTGCCTTGAGTGCCGAGATGCAGCGGTCTATGGGTTCCACCTGCATCACCATGCCGGCAAATCCACCATAAGGATAGTCGTCCACGCGGCGCCATTTGTCGGTGGTGTAGTCACGGAGATTGTGCAGATGTATTTCCGCCAGTCCTTTCTTCTGTGCTCGTGCCAGGATGGATTCATTAAGAAATCCCTCTATCATGCCCGGCAATACGGTTATAATGTCAATTCTCATACAATATGCAAAGTTAGCACATCTTTTTTATATATAGTGAAGTGTCAAGCGGGAAATATGAAAAAGAAATGCACGTACGTTCATTAAACGGCTCGTATAAAGAAAATAGATGATTATTTGCTTGTTCACTTTTCTTTTTCTATTTTTGCACATGGAATTGAACATTTTTGTTAGATGAATTGAACATTTTTGTTAGATGAATTGAACATTTTTGAAATATTATGTTTGTACGAGCAGAATATCAAGAGGTTAAAACTAGGTTGGAAGAGCAAAGAATGTTTATCCAAGTCATTGCTGGTCCACGTCAAGTAGGAAAATCTACTTTGGTGGAGCAGGTCTTGGAGCAAATTACGATACCCTACAGTAGTTTTTCTGCCGATAATGAGCAGAATGTTACCAATGCATGGATAAGCAATGTGTGGGATGCAGTCAGAAACAAGATGACTCTTCTCCATGAAACTGAGCATATTCTTGTTATTGATGAGGTGCAGAAAGTAGACAACTGGAGCGAAGTAGTGAAGAGAGAATGGGATCGGGATACTCGTGAGAAGAGAAACCTGAAGGTACTTCTTCTTGGCTCTTCAAGATTGTTGTTGAAACAGGGACTGACGGAATCGCTGGCAGGTAGGTTTGAGTTGATAAGGATGGGGCATTGGAATTTCCTGGAGATGAAGGAGGCATTTGGATGGACGCTAGATCAATACATTTATTTCGGAGGTTATCCCGGTACCGCCCCATTGATTTCAAATGAGGCGAGATGGAAGAGATATGTCAAAGATTCTTTGGTGGAATCGGCATTGGCTAATGACGTGTTGGGGACAACTACGGTTTACAAGCCTGCCTTGTTGAAGAGGTTGTTTGAATTGGGCTGCTCTTATTCAGGTGAACTGTTGTCGTTGACAAAGATGATGGGGCAGCTACAAGATAAAGGTAATGTGACCACTCTTGCCAATTATATTCAGATTTTAGATGAATGTAATCTGCTTGCGGGATTGCAAAAATATTCGGGTGATACAGCGCGACGCTATGCGTCAGTACCAAAGTATCAAGTGTATAACAATGCTTTGATGAATGTTTATTCTACAGCTAATTTCGAAGAACAACGCCTAGATTTGGGGAAATGGGGCCGTTTGGTAGAGTCTGCAGTAGGTTCGCACCTTTTGAATTATGCAGATAAGTTAGATTATAAGGTGTATTATTGGAGAGATAAAAATGATGAGGTTGACTTTGTCGTGGAGAGAAATCGCAAGGTCTGGGCGATAGAAGTGAAGAGCGGAAAGCGTGGCATAAACAAAGGCTTGGGGATGTTTCGAGAGGCATTTAATCCTTATCGAGCTTTTGTTGTGGGTACGGACGGAATCACCGTCGAGCAGTTTCTATCAGCCGATCTGGATGAATTCTTTGACTAATAGATAAGTAGGTATTCAAAAAATGATTTTGAACGCCTACTTATTTTATTATTATTTCTTCCCTTTGTTGATGATGTATATTCCGGCAGTAGCCAGTGCTCCGGCTATCAGATATTTCCAGTAGAAAGTTTCGCCAAGGCAGAGGCAGGAGGTGATGGCTCCTATCACGGGGATGAGAGAATTGTATATCGCTACCTTTCCCACGGGATTGCAACTCAAAAGTTTGTTGTAGAACGAGAAACCGATGGTAGAGATGGCGATGAGTAGCATCAGGATGATGATGCCCCAAGGAGTGATGACGGGCAGACGGCCTTCCATTGCCAACGCAGGAATCACCAGCAAGGCACCGCCGATGCTCAGCGAATAGCCTGTTCCCACAAACACATCCACACGCTTGCTCAAACCTCTTGTCAACAGCGAGGCACTGGCACCGCAAAGGGCATTGAGGATAATCATGCCGTCACCCATAAACGTAAAACTGCCGCTTTCCTTTCCTCCAAGATTGAGGGCCAGTATGCCTAAGAATCCGATGACGCAACCTGTAGTCTTTCGCCAAGTCATCTTGTCGCTCTTGAAGAATATGCATGCCAGGATTACCACCGTGAAGACGCTCAGTGAATTGAGTATAGCCGATCGGGCACCTGCGTTGTGAGAGAGTCCAAAGTAGAAGAAGGCATAGTGCAGAGTGGTGTTGAGTAACGCATAGAGGAGGATAAACCAAGTGTCAGTGCCTTTCCTGATGCCAAACTTGCGGTGCGACCCTTGTGCGATGGCAAGAATGATGAGACCTGAGATGAAGAAGCGGATGCCGGCGAAGAGCATCTTGCTGCCCGTCATGTCGGGAGCGATGCCAAATTCGTCCATTCCCATCTTGATGAGAGGATATGCCCATCCCCAGGCGATGGCTGCCGTCAAGGCGAAGATACTCACCCACACAGGGCGCTGGAATATACTGATGTTGTCTGTCCTGTTCAAAATTGTTGTGTGTTTTAATCAACTGCAAAGGTACAATAAATTTGCCTGAAACGGAGATGCAGACAAAAGATGTACACTTTTATCGGACTATTGCTTGTACTCTCTTCTTATTTTTCGTAATTTTGCATGCATAATACAAGTAATATCGGATGACTGAAACAGAACGTATCCTCGAACTGCGACAATTGTTGCACGAGGCCAATCATCGCTATTATGTCCTCAATCAGCCAGTCTTGAGCGACCAGGACTTCGATTTCATGATGCATGAACTGGAAGACTTGGAGCGTCGACATCCTGAAATGGCTGACCCTAATTCTCCTACACAGAGAGTGGGAAGCGACCTGCAGACGGAATTCCGCCAGGTGGCTCACCGCTATCCCATGCTGTCACTTGCCAATACTTACAATGAACAGGATGTGGCAGAATGGTATCGTCAGGTCACAGAAGGACTTGGCGGAGAGGAGTTTGAGGTTTGTTGCGAGATGAAATATGACGGACTGTCAATCTCGCTCACTTACGAAGACGGACGCCTTGTGCGTGCAGTGACACGTGGCGATGGAGTGAGAGGTGACGATGTTACACAGAATGTGCGCACCATAAAATGTATCCCTCTGCAACTCTCTGACGGCGACTGGCCACGCAACTTTGAAATCCGTGGCGAGATACTCTTGCCTTGGGACAACTTCCGACGCATCAACGAGGAGAGGGAAGAGGAGGGAGAACAACCGTTTGCCAATCCTCGCAATGCCGCTTCGGGAACTCTCAAACTGCAGAACTCCCGCATAGTGGCAGCACGTGGACTTGATGCATATCTCTACTATCTGCTCGGTGAGAATCTGCCCGAAGACGGGCATTATGAAAATCTCATGACGTGCAAACGTTGGGGATTCAAGATGTCGGAGGGCATGAAGAAGGTGAAGACCCTGGAGGAGATAATGCAGTTTATAGCCTATTGGGACACAGAACGCAAGAATCTTCCCGTTGCTACTGACGGCATAGTGCTCAAGGTGAACTCTCTGCGTCAGCAACGTTCGCTCGGCATGACGGCAAAGTCGCCACGATGGGCGATAGCTTATAAATATAAGGCAGAGCGCGCTTGCACACGTCTGCTGGAGGTGACATATCAGGTGGGACGCACAGGTGCCGTAACTCCTGTGGCAAACATGGAGCCCGTGCATCTTGCCGGAACCACAGTGCGACGCGCCACACTCAACAATGAGGATTTTATAAAGAGTTTTAATCTTCATGAAGACGATTGGGTGTATGTGGAAAAGGGTGGTGAGATTATCCCAAAGATAGTGGGAGTGGCAGAGGATAGACGACAGACTGGAGCTGCTCCAATAGCATTTGCTACTGTATGTCCCGAGTGTGGAACGCCTCTTGTTCGCTATCCAGGTGAGGCGGGACATTATTGTCCCAACGATGCTGGTTGCCCGCCACAGATTAAGGGAAAGATAGAGCATTTCGTATCGCGTAAGGCTATGAATATCCTTGGCCTTGGCAAAGAAATCATTGACGAGTATTACCAGCAGGGACTTATCCATAACTTTGCAGATCTTTATGAACTCAAGGTCGAACAACTCTGGGGTGACAATGTAAAGCGCAATAAGTTTGACTCTGCGCAAAACATCATAAAGTCAATAGACGCTTCCAAGGCAGTGCCTTTTGAGAGGGTGGTGTTTGCACTCGGCATCCGCTTCGTGGGCGAAACCTCGGCAAAGGCTCTTGCACGTTATTTCAAGTCGATGGACGCCTTGATGAATGCCTCGGTGAGCGAACTTTGTCAGGTGGACGGCATTGGTGACGTGATGGCTGCCAGTATCATTGGATATTTCCGTGAGGAGGGTAATCGTGACATAGTGGAGCGACTGCGCAACTATGGCCTACAGTTTCAACTCTCTGAGGAGGAGATGCAAAACCGTGGTACGTCACTTCAGGGCAAGTCGATAGTCATCAGCGGTGTGTTCCAGCATCACAGTCGTGACGAATACAAAAAGATGATAGAGGCAAATGGAGGCAAGAATGTGGGAAGCATATCGAAGAACACATCCTTCATTCTTGCTGGCGGCAATATGGGACCCGCAAAGCTGGAGAAGGCGCAGAAGTTGGGTGTGCAGATAATGAGCGAGGAAGAGTTTCTCTCTATCATCGGCAATAGTCTTGCTATGCAAGTGGAAGAAGCATCCCCTGTGCCAGTAGCGGATAAAAAAGAAAAACAAAAGGCAGAGCCTCGACAGGCAGATCTGTTTGAAGGATTATTATAGACAACTGCCAGTAAGGGCAGCTGAACTTAAAATAAGAAAATGGTAATAGGAATCGACGTAGGAATATCTACAACAAAGATTGTCGGCATAGACCATGACAGGAATATTGTGTCGCCAATAAGAATTAAAGCCAATGACCCAGTGACATCGCTCTATGGAGCTTTTGGCAAATATCTTCACGACAACAAGATTCAACTCAGTGACATAAAGCAGGTGATGATGACAGGAGTCGGTGCCGGCTATATTGACGGCAATATCTATGGACTCCCCACAGCCACCACAGATGAGTTTATCGCCGATGGTCTTGGAGCAAAATATGAAGTAGACCTCGACCGCATGATAGTGGTGTCGATGGGAACGGGCACATCGCTCGTGCTCTGCGATGGCGACGAGATTCATCGTCTTGGCGGTCTTGCCCTCGGTGGCGGCACGCTTGCCGGATTGTCACGCGTGATGCTGAAGACAGGAAACATAGAGCAGGTGCTCGAATTGGCGCGTCATGGTGACCTTTCTGCCATAGATGTCAGTATCGGTGACATATCTCCACATCAGTTGACCAACCTGCCCCTTGATGCCACGGCTTCGCTCTTTGGCAATGCCAAGGCTGATGCCAAACCGGAGGATGTGGCTTTGGGCATCATATGGACTGTGCTCCAGACAATCGGTTCGGCAACAATACTGTCGTCCATAGGTTCGGGCATAAAAGACTATGTGCTTATCGGTAAACTCTCGCTCATTCCACAATGCCGTGTGCTGTTCCCTATACTGGAGAAACTCTATGGCGTGCGTTTCCATATTCCTGCTCACAGCGAATTCTCCACTGCTATAGGTGCAGCATTGAACTACTATAAATGATGATGGACGCACTTACATTATTATATAGCAAACTTAAAGGTCATGAACCTCATCACATGGAGCGCTTGGCGGGGGCTGGTAGCAACCGTGAGTATTGGCGTCTTTATGATGTTGACGGTTCGGCGCTGATAGGTGTTGTCGGTACGTCGCAAGAGGAAAACAATGCTTTCGTTTATCTGTCGCGCCATTTTTGCGAGAAAGGTCTGCCTGTGCCTGAAGTCTATGCTGTGAGTGATGACGGCATGTGCTATCTACAGCATGACCTTGGTTCGCAGTCGCTCTTTGATGTAATAAGAAAGGGTAGGGAACATGGTGGCGACTATGATGAGGCTGAGCGCGGATTGATAGTGCGCACCATAAAGGAACTGCCGAGATTGCAGTTCGTAGGTGGCGAAGGGTTGGATTACAACCAGTGCTATCCTGTGCCGTCATTCAATAGAGAAAGCATATTCTTTGATCTCAACTATTTCAAATACTGCTTCCTGAAGGCCACAGGCATTGATTTCAATGAGATGCGTCTTGAGGAGTCGTTTCGTCAACTGGCTGATGACTTGACAAAGGATGAGGCTGACAATTTCATGTATCGTGACTTTCAGGCACGCAATGTGATGCTCGATGCCGACGGTAATCCTTGGTTTATAGATTTTCAGGGAGGCAGACGAGGTCCGTTCTATTACGACCTTGCTTCATTCCTGTGGCAAGCATCTGCCCACTATGGCAATGATTTTCGTCAGCAATTAATAGACGAATATTACGATGCTATGCAGGCATATACTTCAGCTCCAGAAAGAAAGGAATTCCAAAGCAAGCTTCGCCTGTTTGTTCTTTTCCGCATCATGCAGGTGCTGGGAGCTTACGGTTTCCGTGGATATTTTGAGCGCAAGCGTCATTTCCTTGACAGTATAATTCCCGCAATAGATAATTTGCGAGGACTGTTGGCTGAAGGCGAATTCCCATATGCATATCTTATGGATGTGCTTAAGCGATTGATCACGCTTGAGCAGTATCAGTCTAATCCTTCGGCAAATATGCCGTCGGTGTCGAAATACGACGGTAAAGGAAAACTCGTGGTACGTGTGTTCTCTTTCTCCTATAAGAAAGGAATACCCGATGATGAGAGCGGCAATGGCGGAGGCTATGTGTTCGATTGTCGTTCTACGCACAATCCTGGACGCTATGAACCATATAAGAAACTCACAGGACTAGATGAACCTGTGATACGCTTTTTGGAAGATGATGGAGAGATTCTGACATTCCTTGAAAGTGTATACAAACTTGCTGATGCCCATGTGGAGCGGTATATGAAAAGAGGTTTCACCGACCTGATGTTCTCTTTCGGATGTACAGGCGGTCAGCATCGTTCTGTATATTCCGCCCAGCATCTGGCCCATCATCTGCACGATAAATATGGCATAGAGGTGAGAATCTGTCACCGCGAACAAGGAATAAAGGAGGTGCTCGCATGAATGCAATGATATTCGCTGCAGGACTCGGCACGCGCCTCAAACCGCTTACCGACCATATGCCAAAAGCTCTTGTGCCAGTGGCAGGGAAACCGTTGCTGCAACATGTGCTTGATAAACTTGAGGCGCAGGGATTTGATAATATTGTGGTCAATGTACACCACTTTGCCAGTAAGATAGAAGATTATCTCAAAGACAAAGATGTGAAAATCAGTGACGAGTCTGCGGAATTGCTCGAGACTGGTGGCGGACTGAAGAAGGCTATGCCTCTATTTGGTAATGATGCCCACGTGCTGATACACAATGTTGACATACTGAGCAATGTAGATCTGCGTGATTTCTATGAAAAGTCACGATGCAGTGATGCCACTCTGCTCGTGTCATGGCGCGAGACAAAGAGATATCTTATCTTCAATGATGATATGCGCCTCGTGGGATGGACAAATCGTGAGACTGGCGAGGTGAAATCGCCATATGACGAAATAAAGTGTATGGATTTTCGAGATGACAGTTATAAGTCATCAAACCTCCATCTCTATGCCTTCTCTGGCATCCATTGCGTGTCACAAAGACTATCCGTGTTGATGCAGGAATGGCCAGACAGATTTCCCATAATGGACTTCTATCTGAAAAACTGCAAGGACATATATATAAAAGGTGTAGTAAAAGACAACCTGCGTCTGATGGACGTGGGTAAGATAGATACACTCAGTGAAGCTGAAACTTTTATCCTCACAATATAATGCAAAAGATTATTATTCTTGATTTCGGCAGTCAGACGACCCAGTTGATAGGTCGTCGAGTACGCGAACTTGACACCTTCTGCGAGATTCTGCCTTACAACAAGTTTCCGAAAGATGATCCGTCGGTTATCGGTGTGATTCTTTCGGGTAGTCCTTACTCTGTGTATGACCCAGAAGCATTCAAGGTAGACCTTGGCGACTTCGCTGGACGTCTGCCTGTGCTCGGCATCTGCTATGGCGCACAGTATATTGCCTATACCAATGGAGGCAATGTGGAGCCTGCTGGTTCACGCGAATATGGACGTCAGAACCTCACTACAGTAAACAAGGAGAACCCTCTCTTCCACGGTTTTGACGACAACTCGCAGGTGTGGATGTCGCATGGTGACACCATCACTGCTATTCCTGACGGAGCGGAGGTGATAGCCTCTACACAGTCGGTGGAGAATGCTGCTTACTACATGCCTGGCAAGGAAGGCAAAGAGAGCATTTGGGCTGTGCAGTTCCATCCAGAAGTATTCCACTCAGTGCAGGGTTCGCTCTTGCTGAAGAACTTTGTCGTGGACATCTGTGGCAGCAATCAGGACTGGTCAGCAGCATCGTTTGTCGATACCACTGTGGCTGAGATACGTCAGCAGGTAGGCAACGACAGAGTTATCCTTGGTCTTTCCGGAGGTGTTGACTCCAGCGTGGCTGCAGTTCTGCTCAACAAGGCAATAGGTCAGAACCTCACTTGTATCTTTGTAGATCACGGTATGCTTAGAAAGAATGAGTTTCGTGATGTTATGGAGGACTACGAGTGCTTGGGACTTAATGTTATCGGTGTGGATGCCTCGGAGAAATTCCTTGGCGACCTTGCTGGAGTGACCGACCCTGAGCAGAAGCGCAAGATAATAGGCAGAGACTTCGTCGAAGTATTCAATGCAGAGGCAAAGAAGATTACCGATGCTAAGTGGCTTGCTCAAGGCACTATCTATCCTGACCGTATAGAGAGTCTGAATATCACTGGCAAGGTAATCAAGAGTCACCATAATGTGGGTGGTCTGCCAAAGGAGATGAACCTCCAGTTGTGTGAACCTCTGAAGTGGCTCTTCAAGGATGAAGTGCGTCGCGTGGGACGTTCGCTCGGCATGCCTGAGCATCTCATCACCCGCCATCCTTTCCCAGGCCCAGGTCTTGCAGTGAGAATCCTTGGCGACATCACTCGTGAGAAGGTGCGAATACTCCAAGATGCCGATGACATATATATCAGAGGCTTGCGCGAGTATAAGACGAAACTCGGCGGTGAGGACGCACGCCGTGTGCTTGCGGCAGGAGTGCCAGCAGACATGAAGGACGGTGAGATAGAGGTGAGCCTCTATGACCAAATATGGCAGGCAGGCACAGTGCTTCTTTCCACTGTGCGCAGTGTGGGTGTGATGGGAGACGAGCGAACCTATGAGCATCCCGTAGCTTTGCGTGCCGTAACCTCTACCGATGCCATGACAGCTGACTGGGCATATCTGCCTTATGACTTCATGGCTCAGGTGAGCACCGACATTATTAATAAGGTGAAGGGAGTCAACCGCGTATGCTATGACATCTCCTCAAAACCACCATCAACAATTGAGTGGGAATAAACCGTAAAGCGTTATTGCACTGAATATTTGTTTGTCCTCTGAAAGACGTTTCGTTAAGGGAGTCTTTCAGAGGATTTTATGTAAAAAATGATGTTTTTATGTGGATTGTATAAATGTCCTTTCTGATTTTTTTTGTACTTTTGTAACCTAAATATGTAATATGGGTATTTTCGGACTGTTTAATAAGAAAAAGAAAGAGACGCTTGACAAGGGTCTTGAGAAGACAAAGACTAGCGTGTTGAGCAAGATTGCGCGTGCCGTGGCAGGTAAGTCAACTGTCGACGACGAAGTGCTTGATAACCTCGAGGAGGTGTTGCTGACAAGTGATGTCGGTGTGGACACTACTCTGAAGATTATCAAGAGAATAGAGGGGCGTGTGGCGCGCGACAAGTATGTGTCGTCTTCCGAACTGAACGGAATACTCAGAGATGAAATTTCTGCCTTGCTTTCGGAAAACGAGAATGGTGAGAATGACAGTTGGGATGTGCCTACGGACCATAAACCATATGTTATTCTCGTCGTTGGTGTCAACGGTGTGGGCAAGACCACTACCATTGGCAAACTGGCATACCAGTTTAAGAAGGCTGGCAAGAAGGTTTATCTCGGCGCGGCAGACACATTCCGCGCTGCTGCTGTAGAGCAGATCGTGATATGGGGTGAGCGAGTAGGAGTGCCTGTCATCAAACAGCAGATGGGTTCAGATCCTGCTTCGGTAGCTTTCGATACTATCTCTTCCGCAAAGGCAAACGATGCTGATGTGGTTATAATAGACACTGCAGGACGTCTGCATAACAAAGTTGGACTGATGAACGAACTTAAGAAGATTAAGGACGTTATGGCTAAGGTGGTGCCTACAGCTCCCGACGAGGTGATGCTTGTGGTAGATGCCACGACAGGACAGAATGCTTTCGAACAGGCAAAACAATTCTCGAGTGTCACTCAGGTTACATCGCTTGCCGTTACCAAACTGGATGGCTCTGCCAAGGGTGGAGTGGTCATAGGTATCTCTGATAGATTGCAGGTGCCAGTGAAATATATCGGTTTGGGAGAACATATGGAAGACCTGCAACTCTTCAATCGTAAAGAATTTGTAGACTCACTCTTCGGCTAATATGAGAAAAGGCGAGATTGACGTAATAACAATGGGATGCTCCAAGAACCTCGTTGACAGTGAGGCTCTTGTGAAGCTTTTTATGGACAAAGGCTACAAGTGCGTACACGACCCTAAAAGTCCTCAGGGCGAGTATGTCGTGGTCAACACTTGCGGTTTTATAGAAGATGCAAAGCAGGAGAGTATAGATACTATTCTCGAACTTGTGGAGATGAAAAATGCTGGTCAGATAGGTCAACTCTATGTCATGGGATGCCTGTCGCAGCGCTATCAGCAGCAGCTCGAGGAGGAAATACCGGAAGTGGACCGCTACTTCGGAAAGTTTAATTTCCGTAAGTTGGCAGAGGAACTGCCAGAACTTAACCATACTACAACAAGGCTTAAGGCAACATCTCCACGTCAGACCCCCAAGCATTATGCTTATGTGAAGATTAGTGAGGGGTGTGACAGACGTTGTGCTTATTGTGCTATACCAATAATCACGGGCCGTCATGTGAGTCGTCCGAAAGATGAAATTTTGGAGGAGGTGCGCCAGTTGGTTAGTGAAGGAGTGAAAGAGATACAGGTTATCGCTCAGGAACTTACCTATTATGGTGTAGACCTTGACGGCAAGCGACATATCGCAGATCTTATTTCCGATATGGCTGATATTCCCAGCGTGGAGTGGATAAGACTTCACTATGCTTATCCAAACCAGTTCCCTATGGAATTGCTTGACGTCATGCGCGAGAAGAGGAATGTCTGCAATTATTTGGACATAGCCCTTCAGCATGTCAGTGACCATATGCTTGATGCTATGCACCGTCATGTGTCAAAGCAGGAAACAGTGGAACTGATACACAAGATACGCGAGGCTGTGCCTGGCATACATATAAGAACCACTCTTATGGTAGGTTTCCCTGGTGAGACAGAGGAAGACTTCAATGAACTGGTGGAATTTGTGCGTGAAGAGAAATTCGAGCGCATGGGAGCATTCGCTTATTCTGCTGAGGAGGGTACTTATAGTGCAGACCATTATGAGGATGATGTGCCTGCAAAGGTAAAGCAACGTCGACTTGATACACTTATGGCTGTGCAACAGGAGATTAGTGCTGAGGTGGAGGCTCGTAAAGTGGGCACTACAATGCGCGTTGTCATAGACAGAAAGGAAGGCGACTGGTATATAGGGCGCTCGGAATTCTGTTCACCAGAGGTCGATCCCGAGGTGTTGGTGCGTGCAACAAAGCGCCTTTGCGCAGGACATATGTATAATGTGAAGATTACAGGCAGCGAAGAGTTTGACCTGTATGGAGAGATAGTGTGATTGAGAACGAATATTGACGACGTATGAACAACAAGGAATTTATCGCCGAACTGGCAGAACGCACAGGCTATACTAAACAGATGACGCAGAAGATGGTTCTCTCCGTCATGGATAGTCTTGTGTCGCAGATAGAGGAGGATGATTCTTTGCAGGTGCCCCTTTTTGGAACTTTCGAGCGCAAGAAGCGTATGGAGCGCATACTCGTCAATCCCAATAACGGCAAGAAAATGCTTGTGCCACCAAAACTTATTCTAGCTTTCCGTCCTGCTATAGCATGGAAGAGCGAGATGCAAAAGGGAGGAGGTACAGATGAGTAGAATAGAAAGCCTGATAGGGACTCTCGTAGAGCGTTATGGGCTTAACCGCAGTGAGGCTGAGGAATTTGTAACCTCCATCTTTGGTGTGGTAAGGGATAATCTTGACAAGGACAAAATAGTCAAGGTGAAAGGTCTTGGCACATTCAAACTTGCTGACGTCAACTCGCGTGAGAGTATTGATGTCAACACAAAGGAGAGAATCGTCATAGAGGGTAGGGCGAAGATAAGCTTTACACCCGAGAATGCCGTTCGTGATAGAATAAATTCTCCATTCTCGCAGTTTGAAACTGTCGACCTCGATGATGATGTAGACTTCTCTTCCATTGATGATAAATATAATGAGAAGGAAGATGAAGAAGTCGAGTCGGAGGTTGTTGCTGATGACAAACCTGCTATAGAGGAGCCTCAGAAAACAGAGGTTGATGCTGTTGTAGAGGAATCTCCAGAGGATAAAAAAACTACTCCAACGGAAATTCTTACAGAAGATGAAACTGAACAGGTTATACCTGATGCGTCCGATACTATAGAACGTGAACAGGCACAGGAGAACATAGAGTCTGCTGTATCGGAAGTGAAAGAAATAAATTCGGCGGAACAGAAGACGGAAGATCAAAAGCAAGAATCTGAGTCTGCGAAGGTAGAACCTCAGAAAGAGTCTAAGAGACGCGATGATGAGACTTCAGAATCAGTTCGCCAACCTCAAGTGACGGTTCCTGCACGTAATCCTTTCTGTGAGGAATTGATACGTGAGGGTATCACTCATAGCAGAGAGATTATCCGTCTTCTCTACCTGTTGTTGGCATTGGTTGTCATAGTGCTTCTTGTTGGAGCTGTGTGCCTCGGATACAAAATGGGAGCAAATGCAGCGATGAAAGAAGTTGCGCCTGTAAAGCCTGCTGCCCATAAAGTAGTGGTAGTAAAGAAGAAACAGGTAGTGGCAAAACCTGTAGAGAAGAGTGTACCGAGTGACACGTTGAAGCAAGACGCCAAGAAAGTAGATACCCTCGCCCTTATGCAAGAAGAATACAACAAGGATGTGAGGGTGCGAACAGGTGCATACTGCATTATGGGTCTTGACAAAGTAATAACAGTGCGTGAAGGCCAAACATTTGAAAGCATATGCCGAAGTAGTTTGGGCGAAGGCATGGAATGTTATGTCGAAGTATTCAATGCAGGAAAGACAAAATATAAAACAGGAGACGAGATAAAGATACCGCTTCTTAAACTTAAAAAGCGGATGAAAAAATAAAAACAGTGCCCCGGTCTGTCGCTGGCCAGTAATGGCAAGAGGAAAGTCCGGGCAGCATAGGGCGCTCCACTTCCTAATGTAGAAGCTGTTGGTGACAGCAGGTGCAGGGAGAAGAAAATAACCGCACGTCTAGCGTGTAAGGGTGAGAAGGTGGTGTAAGAGACCACCAGCGGCATGGTGACATGTCGGCTGTTCCGACTGGAGGCTGTAAGTTCGCGTATACCATTGACTGAGGGTAGCCCGCCCGAGTTTCTCTGCGTGAGGATGCAATGGAGGGTAGAACGCTAGAGGCATGGGGTGACCTGTGTCGTAGATTAATGACAGACACTCTCCTTTGCGGAGAGTACAGAACCCGGCTTATAGGGGCACTGTTTTTTTTATTTCTAAAATCGTGATGCAAATCCTTCGTAAGGATACATTTATGGAAGCATTCAATATTCATATACTCGGTTGCGGAAGTGCTCTTCCTACTATGCGCCATAATCCCACATCGCAGATTGTAGAGATTAGGGGGAAGTTCTTTATGATAGACTGTGGCGAGGGCACCCAACTGGCTTTGCGTCGCAGTCGTATACATTTCGAGAAACTACGTGCAGTATTTCTTTCTCATCTTCATGGAGATCACTGCCTTGGGTTGGTGGGTATGCTCAGCACGTTTGGTTTGTTAGGCAGGACAGCTCCTCTTCACATATATGCGCATAAGGACTTGAAAGCAATATTGCCTGCCCAACTGGAATACTTCTGCGCTGGACTGGAATATGAGGTCGTTATCCATGAAGTGGACACAACGAAGAGTGAAGTCATCTATGAAGATCACAGTATGACGGTGACTACTATTCCTTTGCAACACCGTGTGCCATGTTGCGGTTATCTCTTCCGTGAGAAACAAGGGAAGAGGCATATTCGTCGCGATATGCTTGATTTCTATCAGATTCCGTTTAGTCAGATTGACAATATCCGTTGTGGACTTGATTGGACAGACCCCGAAGGTAACATAATAGCCAACGACCGTCTTACTACACCTCCTGATCCTGCACGTAGCTATGCTTTTTGTAGTGACACACGATATATTCCTACGCTCCATAATCTTCTGAAAGGAGTGAATGTGCTTTATCATGAGGCTACATATACCGACGAACATGCCGACAGAGCTAACCTGTATAACCATTCCACTGCTAGGCAGGCAGCGCAGGTGGCAAAGGATGCTGGAGTAGACACACTACTTATAGGTCATTATAGTCAGAGATATAAAGACGAGAAACAACTTTTAGAGGAAGCGAAATCTGTATTTCCCAACACTCTTTTGACCTACGAGAATATGTGTTATCAGGTTAAATGATGTTAATCGGCGAGCCTTTTTTGTATGTAATTGCAGAAAGTGAGATTTAAAATATAATTTTGTACTTGAGAACTTAGAAGAAAGGATACCTATGGTGAAAAATATACTCATGTTGACCTTCGTTGCTGCATTGTGTATGACTCCGTCGTTGGAGGCGAATGCCCGACCAATGATAGAGATAATAGACAATCAGGATAATGACGTGTTTGGCATAACCATTAGTTTGGAGCAATCTGTATTGCACGTGTCAGGAGCAGCAGGACAAACTCTTCAAGTTTACAATGTTGCGGGAGTATGTGTCATGACCGTAAAGGTGGATGGTGACGATAAACATTACGACCTTAACCTTAATAGAGGCTGTTATATAGTGAAGGTGGGCAAGGTCGTAAGAAAGATATCAATCAGATAATAGCTTAAATCATTGGGACAAAGATTAAGCTTTTTTATAGCTGTTTTCGTGGTATGCACTTTGTTTGCATGCCACGAAAATCAGTTTAATCCAAATAGTGATTTGACATTGGAGGCATATGCTCCGTTGACTGTGGAGAAGTACAAAATTGCGCCTTTTCGTGTCAATGAACAGTTGGGTAAACTTGCACGTAATGACCGTGACACTATGGTGGCAGACCGTCATGCGCGTTCTTATTACTTGTCTGGACGTCCGTTGCTATGGGTTTCAAGGCATGGCGTGACAAATCAGGCTGACACACTCTTGCGTTATCTGAAGACTGTCGACGAGATAGGGTTCCGTCAGTCGCGTTTCTTTGTTTCTCAAATAGAGAGTGATCTCGCCAAGATGAAGTCGTTATCAGTAGAAGACGATGACATCAGCGAACTTGCTGCTCGTCTTGATTATTATCTCACAAAGGCTTATCTGCGTTATGTCATAGGTCAACGATTCGGATTCATGAATCCTGCGAAAGTGTTTAATAGACTTGATCAGGATCCTTATGACACATTGCATGCCCGTTTTCGTACACTCTATGACGTAAGGACAGAAACCATTGGAAACAAGGGCGTGAACCATCTTCTGAAACTGGTTAGTTGTGATAGTGTACCCGAGATGCTAAGAACTGCCGAGACGAATAATCCACTTTATCTGCAACTTAAGCACAGGTTGCAAAATACTACTGGAATAGAGCGTATTAAGATGATGGTAAATATGGAGCGCTGCCGATGGCGTCAAGGCTTTTATCCTTATGAATGCAAGAAATACGTGGCAGTCAACATACCGTCATATGGACTATTGGCAGTAGATGGAAATGAGGTGATCAGGATGAAAACTGTATGTGGTAGTAGAAAGACAAAGACTCCTCTGCTCAACAGTGCTGTCATGCGCATGGATGTCAATCCGAAATGGGTTATACCCTTTAATATCGTGAAGCATGAGATGGCGCATCATGCTGGTGATGTCGGCTATTTCCAGCGTCATAATTATGTTATCACAGATAAATCTACAGGAGAGCATGTTTCACCAGAGTATGTATCGTATGAAGCTATGAAGAGTGGCAATTATCGTGTGGTGCAGCAGGGTGGTGAAGGCAATGCACTCGGCAGAATTGTATTCCGCTTTGAAAATAATTTTTCTATCTATCTTCATGATACTTCCTCACGCACTACATTTGATAAAGAGGATCGTAGTGCATCACACGGATGCATAAGGGTAGAAAAACCATATGAACTAGCGTGCTTCCTTCTCTCCGACAAGGACGAGGATGTTATGGATAAACTGAAATATTCCATGGAAGTACAAACGCGTGTTCCAGACGGGGAAGATGAAAGTGATGCAGTCAAAGTGGACAAATCGCGACTTATAAGAAGCCTTGCAGTAAAACCTCAGGTGCCTATCTTTATTACTTATTTCACGGAGTGGCTAATGCCCGACGGAAGATTGGAAAGTTATGCCGATGTGTATGGATATGACGAGGTTATAGCGAGGCACTTGAAAGAATATATGAAACTGTAGTCAATAGAGTAGATCATGTGTGATGAAAAAGAAATAATGCGGTTGCTTGCCGACAGTCAGACCCTCAGGCGGGGATTTGAACTGTTGGTAAACCAATATAGCGAAAGGCTATATTGGCAGATACGTCGCATTGTTATTTCGCACGATGATGCTGACGATGTACTGCAGAATACATTCATCAAGGCATGGCTAAACATTGGCACATTTGAAAACAAGTCGAAGATATCCACGTGGTTAAGTCGTATAGCGATAAATGAGGCCATTGACTTTTCGCATAGGAAACACAAAACGGATGACATTAGCACTGATGAAAATCAGGCAGTGGCAAACCAACTTATGGCAGATGAATATTTCGATGGTGATGAGACGCAGGCGCAATTACAACAAGCCATCTCGCAATTGCCAGCTGTGCAGAGGGCTGTCTTCAATATGCGCTACTTCGATGAGATGAAATATTCAGAGATGAGCGAGATACTCGGCACATCGGAAGGAGCACTGAAAGCCAGCTATCACATAGCAGTGAAGAAAATAGAGGCATATTTTAAGTTACATGATTAAACTTTCTGCCTTGCCAAACGTCATATAAAGTGAAAGGAAATGCAATTATGAAAGGAAATATACTTGATAACGATAAGTTGAAAGGAAATCCATTCAGAGTTCCCGATGGTTATTTCCAAAGGGTTCAACAGGAGGTGATGTCGAAGCTCCCAGAACAGAAATCTGACGTCAAGGTGAAGATCAAACGTCAGCGATTGTTCTTGCGCCCAGTCCTCACAGCTGCAGCATCTATCTGCGTGGCGGTATTCGGCGTAGTGGCATATATGAACTACTTCAATAACGAAGACAATGCCAAAGCTACCAATGTCAAGGCAATGCACATCTCTGATGATGACGACTCTGAATACATAATGATGGATAATGCCGATATTTATAACTATTTGGCTGAACTTTAATATTTTATATAAACGAATACACAACTTGATGTTATGCTGAGATATTTGCTGATAATCCTTATGGCTATGTCGTCTTTTGCCATGAGTGCACATGAACCTGGCGATAAAGGCAACAGACGTTTTGATCCGCAGAAGTTTGAAAAACATCTTGAGTGTTATGTTCTCGGCAAGATGAAACTTTCTCAAAAGGAGACTACTGTGTTCCTACCTCTCTTCCGTCAGAAGCGTAAGGCGGAGGTGACTATCATGGACAAAGGAAGGAAGAGTCGTCGTCAGCGTCCTGTTTCTGAAAAAGACTGGGCAGAGGCTATACGTGCTTTTGATAACGACGAGGTGAAGCTCAAAAAGGTGCAGCAGACATATCACGAAAAGATGCTCAAGGTGTTGCCTGCATCAAAGGTCATGACTATGATACGTGCAGAGGAGGATTTCCATCGCGAGACATTCAGCAAGATGCAGATGCATATGAAGCATCAAAAGAGATAATACTTATTTCCTATTGACACACTTATGTATAGATACTTTGTACGCTTTTCCTACGACGGCACCAATTATCATGGTTGGCAGATACAGCCAAACGGTAACTCTGTGCAGGAGGAACTCCAGAAGGCTTTGACAACAATTCTCCGCACAGATATAGAAGTTGTAGGTGCTGGCAGAACAGATGCTGGTGTGCATGCAAGGGATATGGCGGCGCATTTTGACTTCCCGGAAGAAATAGACGGGGCTCAGTTGACCTATAGGCTCAACCGTCTGCTTCCGCGTGACATTGCTGCAAAAGATGTATATCAAGTGCCTGTTGATATGCATGCACGATTCTCAGCTGTGAGTCGTACTTACCATTATTATATACATACGCGCAAAGATCCTTTTCTCCGTAAATACTCTTGTGAACTGCATTATAATCTTGACTTTGATCTTATGAACGAGGCGGCGAGTCATCTTCTTGCTGTCAGTGACTTTAAGGCATTTTGTAAGAGTCACACCGATGTGAAAACCACCATCTGTAATGTGACTGAGGCGAAGTGGGTAAGACAGTCTGATTATTCTTGGTATTTCGTAATTTCTGCAAATCGCTTTCTCCGTAATATGGTGCGTGCTGTGGTTGGCACGCTCATTGAAGTTGGTAGGAAGAGAATCTCAATAGAACAGTTTGATGCAGTTGTGGCTGGTCGTAAGCGCACTCAAGCAGGAGAGAGCATGCCTGGCAATGCACTCTTCCTTGAAGATGTGTCATATCCTGTGGCTGATTAGTATGCTGATATTCCCTAAAAATAAGGGCTGAGAATATTGGATTGTAGAAAAAAGATACGCGTCTTCTTTCTGATTTGAATATAAAGTAGTATCTTTGCGGTCAAATTGAAAGAAAGGATAACCATATATGGCACGTAACGTTTTCAAAGGTTTGGGTCTCGCAATGATAACACCATTTAAGGATGATGGTGCTGTAGATTATGTTGCGCTCAAACGTTTGGTAGAGTTTCAGTTGGACAATGGTGCTGATTTTTTGTGCATCTTGTGTACAACGAGTGAAACTCCATGTCTTACATTGGAAGAAAAGACCAAAATAAAGAATCTTATCGTAGAGGTGAATAATGGCCGAGTGCCAATCATGATGGGATGTGGTGGAAACAACACCGCCAATGTGGTGCGTGAACTTCAGGAGACTGACTTCACGGGCATTGACGCAGTGCTCAGCGTGTGTCCATATTATAACAAACCGTCGCAGGAAGGTCTCTATCAACACTTTAAAGCAATAGCAGAAGCTAGCCCTCTGCCCGTAGTATTGTATAATGTGCCAGGCAGAACGGGAGTGAATCTGAAACCGGAGACCACTGTGCGCCTTGCCAATGATTGTGAGAACATAGTGGCGATAAAGGAGGCAAGCGGTTCACTTGAACAGGTAGATGAGATTATAAAGAATAAGCCTGACCGCTTTGATGTGCTTTGTGGTGATGACGCATTGACATTCTCAATGGTAGCGAGTGGTGCTGCAGGAGCAATCTCCGTCATTGGTAATGCTCTGCCAAAGCAGGTGTCAAGGATG
This sequence comes from bacterium, assembly GCA_963601795.1. Lineage (GTDB taxonomy): Bacteria > Bacteroidota > Bacteroidia > Bacteroidales > Bacteroidaceae > Prevotella. Next base: position 21,516 of record CAVCGK010000028.1, read on the forward strand.
ATTCGTCTGGAATTCAATGGCGAATATGAACCGGCACGCAAGATTCATCACATGTTTACCGAGCTCTATAGTCTTCTTTTTGTTGACGGTAACCCTGCTGGAGTGAAAGCACTGTTGAGCGAGATGGGACTAATAGAGAATAATCTCCGACTGCCACTTGTGCCCACACGTATCACTACGCGTGAGAAGATGGCAGATATATTGAGAAAGATGAGAATCTGACAATAAAAGAATTACACTCACATAAGAGAGATAATGGATAGACTTTTTATATTTGATACCACTCTCCGTGATGGCGAGCAAGTGCCTGGATGCCAGCTCAACACTGTGGAGAAAATACAAGTGGCAAAGCAATTGGAACAACTTGGTGTAGATGTCATCGAGGCAGGTTTCCCTATTTCCAGTCCTGGAGACTTCAATTCCGTAATAGAGATAAGCAAGGCTGTGACATGGCCTGTCATCTGCGCTCTGACAAGAGCTGTAGAGAAAGATATTGACTGTGCTGCCGAGGCATTGAAATATGCTAAGCATAAGCGTATACACACAGGTATAGGTACAAGTGACAGTCATATACTCTATAAATTTAAGTCAAACCGTGAAGAGATAATCGAGCGAGCCGTGGCTGCGGTGAAGTATGCCAAGAGATATGTTGAGGACGTGGAGTTTTATGCTGAAGACGCAGGACGCACAGACAACGAGTATCTAGCACGCGTCATAGATGCAGTCACCAAGGCTGGTGCCACAGTTTGCAACATACCTGATACCACAGGATTCCGCATCCCAGGCGAGTATCAGGAAAAAATACAGTATCTCTACGAACATGTTGATGCTTTTGCTGCTGGCAAGGCCATCCTGTCAACCCATTGTCATAATGACCTAGGCATGGCTACAGCTAATACCATTGCAGGTGTGCTTGGCGGTGCACGTCAGGTGGAGGTTACCATAAACGGTATAGGCGAACGTGCTGGAAACACTTCACTCGAAGAGGTGGCAATGATATTCAAAACTCATCCTGATCTTGGTATCGATACAAATATCAACACTACGAAGATTTACCCCACCAGTCGCATGGTTTCAAGTCTGATGAATATGCCAGTACAGCCAAACAAGGCCATTGTGGGAAGAAATGCCTTCGCGCATTCCAGTGGCATCCATCAGGATGGTGTACTTAAGAATGCCTCTACCTACGAGATAATGAATCCGAAGGATGTGGGAATTGATGACAATGCCATCGTACTCACAGCACGCTCTGGACGTGCTGCCCTTAAGCATAGACTGCATGTCAATGGAGTGGAGGTTGACGGTGAGAAACTTGACGCTATATATCAGAAGTTCCTGCGCTTGGCAGACAAGAAGAAGGAGGTTACTGATGATGACGTACTGGCACTTGCCGGTGGCGAGCGTTCTGCAAGAAATAATCTTAAGCTTGATTTCCTCCGTGTTTCTTCTGGTACAGGCGATGCAAGTTCTATAGCTGCCATCGGTCTAGACATCTCTGGACAGAAATTTGAGGCATGTGCCACAGGTAATGGTCCTGTAGATGCGGCTATAAATGCTCTTAAGCAGATTATTCACAAGGAGATGACACTTAAGGAATTCACCATCCAGGCCATCAATAAGGGTTCTGATGACATGGCAAAGGTACATCAGAGCGTAGAATGCGATGGACATATATATTACGGATTTAGTGCAAATACAGACATCGTACAGGCTTCTGTAGAAGCTTATATAGATGCGATAAACAAGTTTAGATAATGAAAACCCTGTTTGACAAAATTTGGGACTCTCACGTAGTACAGAACATAGAGGATGGTCCCACACAACTTTACATTGATCGTTTGTATGCACATGAAGTGACAAGCCCTCAGGCTTTTGATGTGCTTAGAGACAAAGGTATAAAGGCTTTCCGTCCGGCACAGATATTTGCTATGCCTGACCATAATACGCCTTCTGACCAGCAGGAGGTCATTCATGACCCTATAGGTCGCAAGCAGGTGGAAACTCTTGCTGCCAACTGCAAGGAGTTTGGTATCACGCATTTCGCTATGGGCACAAAAGACAATGGTATCATCCATGTCGTTGGTCCAGAGAAGGGTCTTTCCTTGCCAGGTATGACCATCGTCTGCGGTGACTCGCATACATCTACCCACGGAGCAGTGGGAGCACTCGCTATGGGTATCGGCACAAGTGAGGTGGCAGAGGTATTGGCATCGCAGTGTATTTTGCAGGCAAAGCCAAAATCTATGCGCATCAACATCGATGGCGAATTGCAGAAAGGTGTGACAGCGAAGGATATCGCATTGTATATAATGTCAAAGATGACAACTTCCGGTGCTACAGGTTATGTGGTGGAATATGCTGGTTCTACGATACGCAACCTCTCTATGGAAGGTCGTCTGACACTCTCCAACCTGTCAATAGAAATGGGTTCAAGAGCAGGTATTATCGCTCCTGATGAGACAACCTTTACCTATCTGAAGGGTAGGGAGTATGCCCCTAAGGGTGAAGACTGGGATAAGGCAGTGAAATATTGGAAGACACTCCATAGTGAGGATGATGCAGTATTCGACAAGGAAGTTTATTTCAAGGCAGAAGATATCAAGCCTCGTATCACCTATGGTACTAATCCAGGTGCAGGTATTGCCATTGACGAGCATATACCAAATACGGAAGACATCGCAGAGAAAGACCTTGCACAATTCCAGGCAATGCTCGACTATATGCAGTTCCTGCCTGGTGAGAAACTTGAGGGGCACCCTGTGGACTACTGTTTCCTCGGAGCATGCACAAATGGTCGTATAGAAGACTTCCGTGCCTTTGCATCTGTAGTTAAGGGCAAGAAGAAGGCTGATGGCGTCGTGGCTTGGCTCGTGCCTGGTTCATGGCTTGTGCGTCAGCAGATTATCGATGAGGGAATAGACAAGATCTTGGAGGAAGCAGGATTCGAACTCCGTCTGCCTTCATGTTCTTCCTGTCTGGCAATGAATCCAGACAAGGTGCCTGCAGGTAAACTTGCCATCTCTACAAGCAACCGCAACTTCGTGGGTCGTCAGGGACCAGGTGCCCGCACCGTATTGGCATCACCTCTAGTTGTAGCAGCGTCAGCTCTTACAGGTAAGATAACAGATCCACGCACACTTTTATAAGATACACAACCATGGCAAAAGAAAAATTCGATATCATACAGTCTACCTGTATTCCTATCCAGATAGACAACTGCAATACAGACTTGATAATCCCGGCACGCTATCTTGCGTCAACCACTCGTGATCCGAAATTCTTCGGTGATGCCTTTATGCATGACCTCCGTTATGATGCCGAGGGTAAAGCCGTGGATTCGTTTGTTCTTAATCAGCCCGACTTCTCAGAAGCTCCACACAAGGGAGTTCATGAGATTATCGTGGGCGGACAAAACTGGGGAAGCGGTTCTTCTCGCGAGCATGCAGCATGGGCAATAGCTGGCTATGGTGTTAGAGTGGTAATCTCCAGCTCATTTGCCGACATCCATAAGAACAACCTGCTCAACTGCTTCGTACTTCCTGTAGTTGTGAGCCGTGAATTCCAGCAGGAACTCTTTGACAGCATAGCAAGTGACCCAAAGACTGAGGTGAAGGTAGATCTGCCTAATCAGACTGTAACCAACATGGCTACTGGCAAGTCAGAGCATTTCGAGATAAACTCTTACAAGAAATATTGTCTTGCCAATGCCTATGATGACATAGACTTCCTCCTCTCCAATAAGGACAAGATAGAAACTTACGAAAAAGGATAATGGAACAAAGGTTCATTGAAATAATGGACACGACGCTCCGCGATGGTGAACAGACTCGCGGGGTGTCATTCCTTCCGCATGAGAAGCTTCAGATAGCAAGGGCTCTTATTGAGGAACTCAATATCGACCGCATAGAGGTGGGTTCTGCCCGCGTATCTGAAGGTGAGAAGGAGGCTGTGGAGAGCATCTGTCGATGGGCAAAGGAACGTGGCTTTATCGATAGGGTGGAGGTGCTTGGCTTTGTTGATGGCAACAAATCTCTCGATTGGATACAGAGTGCCGGATGCAATGTCATCAATCTTCTTACCAAAGGCTCGCTCAAACATTGCGAAGGACAATTGAAGAAAACTCCAGAAGAGCATATTGCTGACATACTCGCTGATGTGGAAAATGCCAAGAAGCGAGGAATGACGGTCAATGTCTATTTGGAGGACTGGTCAAGCGGAATGATTGATTCGCCTGACTATGTGTTTAATATGATGGATGCTTTGAAAGATTGTGGCATCCGCAGGTTTATGCTTCCCGACACTTTGGGAATAATGAACCCCTACAACATGACGCAACTCTTCAGTAAGATGACTGAGCGTTATGCTGACCTGCATTTTGATTTTCATGCGCATAATGACTATGATCTCGCGGTGGGCAATGTTTTTGCTGCTGTGAGTCGTGGTGCCAAGGGACTTCATACATCCATGAATGGACTTGGCGAGCGTGCAGGCAATGCTCCTTTGGCGAGCGTGCAGGCTGTACTCAATGACCAGACACATGTGCGCACGAATATTAATGAGGAGAAACTCAACGAGGTGAGCCATCTTGTAGAGAGTTACTCCGGCATAGCCATTCCGCCAAACAAACCTGTTGTTGGGTCTTCTGTATTCACTCAGGTGGCAGGAGTGCATGCCGATGGTGACAATAAGAATGGGCTCTATCAGAACAAGCTCGTGCCAGAACGCTTCGGACGCAAGCGCGAATATGCACTTGGCAAAGTGTCGGGCAAGGCAAACATTCTTAGAAATCTCGAGGAGATGGGCATCCAACTCTCGGAAGATGCCATGCGCAAAGTGACTGCGCGCATCATCGAGTTGGGTGACAAGAAGGAACTCGTTACCAAGGATGACCTTCCTTATATCGTCAACGATGTGCTCAAGCACAATCCTATCGACGAGAAGGTGAAACTCAAGAGTTACATGGTATCTACCGCCTTTGGACTAAAACCTGTGGCAAGTGTACAACTCGAGGTTGATGGCGAGATTTATGAGGAGACTGCAACTGGCGATGGTCAGTATGATGCTTTCGTGAGATGCATCCGCCATATCTACAAAAACAAGCTCGGTCGCCATTTCCCTTGGTTGTGTAATTATAATGTGACCATTCCTCCTGGTGGACGTACCGATGCATTGGTGCAGACCACCATCGACTGGGAATTTGAAGGACGCAACTTCGTGACCCATGCCCTTGATGTAGACCAGACAGAAGCAGCCATAAAGGCTACCATAAAAATGTTGAACTTAATAGAAGAATAGAATATGAAACTCAAGATTGCAGTATTGGCCGGTGATGGTATCGGACCGGAGATAATGGAGCAGGGCGTGGCTGTGATGGACGCCGTAGCAAAGAAATTCGGACATGACGTGTCTTATAAGGAAGCTCTCTGCGGAGCTCATGCCATCGATGAGGTGGGCGATCCGTTCCCGGAAGAGACCTTTAAGGTGTGCGAGGAGGCAGATGCTGTGCTCTTCGCCAGTGTAGGTGACCCTAAGTTTGACAATGATCCTACAGCAAAGGTTCGCCCTGAGCAGGGACTCCTTGCCATGAGAAAGAAGCTCGGTCTCTATGCCAACATTCGTCCTGTGACAACCTTCGACTGCCTTGTACACAAGTCACCTCTGAAGGATGAACTTGTAAAGGGTGCCGACTTCGTGTGCATACGTGAGCTTACTGGCGGTATGTATTTCGGAAAGAAGCAGGAACCTCAGATGAATGCAGAGATTGGCACAGAGGATGCTCTCGACACCAATTACTATTCACGTCCAGAAGTGGAGCGCATCCTGCGTGTAGGCTATCAGTATGCACGTCAGCGTCGCAAGCACCTCACTGTGGTTGATAAGGCAAATGTGCTTGCATCATCACGCCTGTGGCGCAAGGTAGCTCAGGAGATGATGGCAGAATATCCCGATGTTACAACCGACTTCATGTATGTAGACAATGCTGCTATGCGCATGATTCAGGACCCACGCTTCTTCGATGTGATGGTGACAGAGAATACATTCGGTGACATCCTCACCGATGAGGGATCATGCATCACTGGTTCTATGGGCTTGCTCCCGTCAGCATCTACAGGTTCTTCTACACCAGTTTTCGAACCTATCCACGGTTCTTGGCCTCAGGGCAAGGGACTCAACATTGCCAACCCACTTGCGCAGATTCTCTCTGTAGCTATGCTCTATGAGTATTTCGGACTCAACGAAGAGGGGTCACTCATCCGCAAGGCTGTCAACGCATCACTTGACCAGAATGTGCGTACACCTGAGATACAGGTTGAGGGCGGTGCAAAGTATGGCACTAAGGAAGTTGGCGCTTGGATAGTCAACTACATTGCAAATGCGTAAGGCATTAGCCTCTATATTGACACTCCTTGTCTGTCTGAGCGTAAATGCCCAGACGGGCAAGGAGTTGCGCGATAGTTTGAGCATCGTCTCCCGCCAGTTGCAGAAACAGCCAGAGTCAATAGACCTACGTCTGCGCAAGGCTGGACTCAATCTACGACTTGAGCAATGGGACTATGCCTGTGCGGAATACGAAAAAGTGTTATGGCTTGACCCAAAGAATGTCTCTGCACTCTATTTCCGTGCATATGCCTATGAACGACAGGGCAAGTATGCCTTTGCACGCAAGGACTATCAGACATTGCTTGCCGTAGTGCCGGGCAATTTCGAGGCACAGCTCGGACTGGCTCTTCTCAATCAGAAAGACCAACATTACACGGAGGCACTCGATCAACTCAATATCCTTTGTTCCCAGCATCCTGAACGCAGCGAGGCTTTTGCAGCCAGAGCGGGTGTGGAGAGGGAGAGAGGTATGAATGATTTGGCAGAATATGACTTCCAACAGGCCATACGCCTTGACCCTTCAAATACTGATTACCGCATCTCTCACATAGATTTGCTGATAGCCATCGACCAAAAGGCAGATGCACGCAAGGAACTCGACAGTCTGGTAAAGTTGGGTATCCCCAGACCTAATCTTGAGGACCTTTATATAAGGACAAGGTAAGATGAAAATAGGAGGTACGGCGTCCTCGCCGTACCATCTCAAGCAAATTGGATTTTGGTACAGCGAGGGTGCTGTATCTCCTATCATAAACAATCTAAAAGAAAACAATCATGACAAAGGACAATGAAATCTTCAGTCTTATCGAAGACGAACACCAGCGCCAGTTGCGTGGTATTGAACTCATAGCTTCAGAAAACTTTGTTTCCGACCAAGTGATGCATGCCATGGGCTCATGCCTCACCAATAAATATGCTGAAGGCTATCCCGGCAAACGCTATTATGGCGGTTGTCAAGTGGTAGACAAGGTGGAACAGTTGGCTATAGACCGTGTGTGCAAACTCTTCGGTGCAGAATATGCCAATGTGCAACCTCACTCAGGTGCACAGGCTAATGCTGCCGTGTTGCTTGCTGTTCTGAAACCAGGCGACACTTTTATGGGACTCAACCTCGATCATGGTGGCCACCTTTCTCACGGTTCGGCAGTCAACACCTCTGGCATACTCTATCATCCTGTGGGTTATAACCTCAACCGCGAGACAGGACGCATCGACTATGACGAGATGGAACGTCTTGCCTACGAGCACAAGCCGAAGCTCATCATCGGTGGAGGATCTGCCTATTCACGTGAATGGGACTATAAGCGCATGCGCGAGATAGCAGATTCTGTAGGTGCCATCTTTATGGTAGACATGGCTCACCCTGCAGGACTCATTGCAGCAGGACTCCTCGACAATCCTGTGAAATATGCACATATTGTCACCTCTACCACCCACAAGACACTGCGAGGTCCGCGTGGAGGCATCATCCTCATGGGTAAGGACTTCGACAATCCTTGGGGACTTACCACAAAGAAGGGTGAGTTGAAGAAAATGTCCATGTTGCTCAATTCCGCAGTGTTCCCAGGACAGCAGGGAGGACCTCTGGAGCATGTCATAGCAGCCAAGGCAGTGGCATTCGGTGAAAATCTTGATGCCTCATGGCTTGACTATGCCAAGCAGGTGAAGACCAATGCACGTGTACTTGCAGAGGAACTTATAAACCGTGGATTCCACATCGTCTCAGGTGGTACTGACAACCACTCTATGCTTGTGGATCTCAGAACTAAATATCCCGACCTCACGGGTAAGGTGGCTGAAAATGCACTCGTAGCTGCCGACATCACTGTCAACAAGAACATGGTGCCTTTTGACTCGCGTTCTGCATTCCAAACCTCGGGCATACGCCTTGGCACTGCTGCCATCACCACACGTGGAGCCAAGGAAGACATGATGCGACTCATAGCCGAACTCATTGAAACTGTGCTTAATGCTCCTGAAGACGAGCAGGTGATAAAGAGCGTGCGCGAGAAGGTGAACGCCATGATGGCAGAGTACCCTATATTCGCATGGTAAACGAATTATAATTGAATGATGATAAAAAGTGATGCAAAGATTTGGCAGAATGAAATAAAAGTCTTACCTTTGCATCACATTTAACGACGGTGCCTTGGATGAGTGGCTTAGTCAACGGTCTGCAAAACCGTGTACACCCGTTCGAATCGGGTAGGCACCTCTCTCTTCTTAAAGCTTCAACTGAATAAATCAGTTGGAGCTTTTTTTGTATTACTTTGAAAGAACCTGCCGAAGGCTTCTTGTCACTATGTCCAACAGTTCTCTTATCTGCGATTCCTCCAATTCTTGAATATGCGTTGCTGACAATGCGGTCAACGACTCCATACATCCTATGTGCATCATCGAGGCAATAGGTGTAAGCTTATGGATAGCTTTGCCTATGCTTTCGACAGGCAGAGGTTCTTTCTTGCGAGCTTTTTCCAAATATGCCAATTGATCTGTGAGGTCTTGCCTTACAGTGCTTAGGATTTCTCTTGCCACTTCTTCATCGCCACCGGCAAAGTCAAGAAACGATTGCGTGTTGGAAACAGGTTCGATGAAGGCTTTTCTTGATTCGCATCCTAAGATTTTAGCCAATTTGTCAATGCCAAATGGTTTGAATAGACAATCATCAAAACCAGCCTCCAGCAGTTTATCCTTTATACTTGTGTCGTGCGCAGTCATTGCCACTACCGTCATTTGGGCATGGTTGATGTGCTTTATCATCTCTATGCCGTCCATCTCTGGCATTTCTATGTCCATAAGCATCAATGCCGGTCGCTCATTGTGCAAGACTGTTAACGCATCGACTGCTTGGTTGCAAGCGAACACCTGCCATGTGCTGCCAACAAGCTGGTGCAGCATCTCTTGGATAAGTCGTAATTGCAACTTGTCGTCATCGAGAATCAATATTTTGTCGTTGGCAAATGTATTTCTTGTTTCTTCCTTTTCCTTCTCCACACTGCATAATTCTAAAGGAATAGAGACCGTGAACGTGGAACCCTTGCTAACGACAGAATGCAGATGTAGTTCTCCGCTAAGCAATGTTACCAGTTCTTTAGTGATAGAAAGTCCCAATCCTGTGCCCTCAATGCCTTGTGCACTCTTGAGTCTTGTAAAAGCTTGGAATACTTCCCGTTGTTCCATCTCGTCCATTCCCTTGCCCGTGTCAGTCACGCTGAATTGAAGTTGCTGACTATCCATGACTTTTGATATCTGAGCATGAATAGTAACACTGCCGTGATCGGTATATTTGATGGCATTGCTTAACAAGTTATCCAGTATTTGTCGGATTCGGAAAGCATCAGCCTTAAACATCTCGTCACCCATGACAATATTACATGATAAATTCAGTCTTTTTTCCTTGGCTTTCAATTTCATTGCCTCCACCGATTCCGCTATCATCCGAGCTGGCGAGAACATAGTGGGATTAACTTTCATGAGGCCGTTTTCCAATAGATGAAAATCGAGAAGTGACGCCACAAGATGCGACAGATGAAGAGCCGAATTTTTGATATTGTTGAGATATTCCGTTCCTTTTGGATCGATATAGTCTTTCATCAAGTCTATGAAACCCGTGATGGAAGCAACTGGAGCCTTTATGTCGTGGGTGATGGTGAGCAGCAGACGTTCCCGCTGGCTCATGACACGTTGTATCTCCTCATTGGCGGCTTCTAAATTCTCTCTATAGATACGTTCCTTCTTGATGTCTCGCCAAATCAATGCCACCAGCACTACTATGGCGAAGAGTGTGACAAGAGCCAACAATGCCATTTGCCACAATAGATGACTACGAGCTTTCATTGCCTTGTTGATGGCTTGCTGCATGGAGTCACGCTCTTTTTGATGAACGTCATTCAGCTGGTTGGCGGAGCGCAATGCCAATTGGGCGCTCACGATTTTGAGACCTTCTATTTCCTTGTTGATTTTTCTCGCGTGGTTTCGAGAAGCGTTATTCTCTTTCTTTTCTATCTGTTGCAGGATGTCAGCCACGTTTTCAGCTACGTTTACTGGTGTACCGACACTATCTATGACTGCCATATTGCTGTCTTGCTTGATACTCAGGGTTTCAGCGCGTTCTTTTCTGAAGGCATCGGCAAGACGACGGAAGAAGCCTTTTCTTGTCTTCATCACCTCCACAGTGATGTTTTTTGCCTTATGTGTTTGTGGCGATTTTGAATGCACCACCACGGAGTCCTTGCCCGTACTGAGGTTCTTCATCTTGTCATGCAGATAGTCATTTGCTGATTTCCCTGCCATTGCGTCGGAAAGTTGTTGCAAGTTGCGCTGTTCCTCTTTCAGTAATGCAGTAAAGGTGCTGTCGGCTATGTTTTTCTTCTCAAGATATTCCTGAGAAGCTTTGTTGATGGCTATTATGCTCTTGGTGTTGACATACACCAGACAAATTGCCGAAATTAGTATTAGGGCAATGATACAATAGCCTATAGCAACCTTGGCAGGAATGTTGTTCTTGTGCATCAGAAATTACGTGTTTGTCAATTGAATTGCAAAGTAACGACAAAAAAATGATTATGAGATGAGAATGGAGTTAAAAACAATTCAGGAGGCCAATGAATATATCATTAGTCTCCTGATAGATGAAAGTAATT
>CAVCGK010000029.1:0-31229 GCA_963601795.1 bacterium
CTATGCCAGGATCGCTGATATTTACAATGGGCACCTCCATCTCGCGGTTGCCCACTTTCACCATGGTATTGGTAACATATGGACACACATCTATGGCAGCTTCGACATGCGGCACATCCTTTAGAAGAGCTACACATGGACGGCAACAGCATGCTCCCCAACTTTTGCCATAGGGCCCACCATAGAAGTTGAGTCTATACACGCGCTCATGGTTGGGGATGTTATGATTGTAAGTGTGGTTGTATATCACCTGCGTCATAAACAGGTAGAACGTCGCCAAGGCGATGCCCATACCGAAGATGTTGAGCAACGTTGCCATGCGGTAGCGACGGAAAAGATATAATAAAGTCTTCATGTGCTCCCTCCTAAAGAATATTGTTGTTGTTCACCACTTGTCCGTCGAACAGGTTTATAATGCGGCTTGCCATCTGTGCGTCGTGTTGCGAGTGGGTCACCATGACGATTGTCGTGCCCTCGACATTGAGTTGCGTGAGGAGATTCATCACTGCGAGTCCGCTCTTGGAGTCGAGATTACCTGTAGGTTCGTCAGCAAGAATCAGTTTTGGCTTGCCCACCACGGCGCGAGCTATTGCCACTCGTTGTTGTTGACCTCCCGAAAGTTGCTGTGGATAGTGCTTGGCTCGCTGGCTCAGACCTACCTTGCGCAGAATCTCCGTCACGCGTTCCTTGCGCTCTTTGGCAGGCACGCCAAGATAGCGCAGTTGGAGGTCAACATTCTCCTCGACAGTTAGTTCGTCGATGAGGTTAAAACTCTGGAATACGAAACCGATGCGTCCGCGACGATACTTTGTGCGCTCGCTCTCCTTCAATTTGCCCACAGGCTCGCCGTCGAGATAGTATTCGCCACCATCGGGATTGTCGAGCAGTCCGAGAATGTTCATGAGCGTAGACTTGCCGCAACCGCTCGGTCCCATTATGGCAACAAACTCGCCGTCTTCCACATTTATGCTGACACCATTTAGAGCCACTGTCTCCACTTCTTCCGTACGAAAAATCTTAGTGATGTTTTCTGTTTTAATCATATCCTGTATAAGTTTAAATTTGTTATTTCAGTATTAATACTTCATTGTCCTTGAATGCCTCATATCCGCTTGTGATGACACGCTCACCAGGTTCTAGTCCATCGGTCACCTCATAGTATTGAGGGTTTTGGCGTGCTATGCTTATGTTGCGACGGTAAGCCTTTTTTCCCGACTTGTCCAATACGAATATCCAGTTGCCACCTGTGGATTGGAAGAAAGTGCCTCTAGGTATGAGCACAGACATTGACGACTTGCCAAGAGCGAGTTCGAAATAGTAAGTCTGTCCGCTGCGCATTTGTGCCGGACGTGAACCTACGAACACAAAGTCGGTGCGGAATGATCCGTCGCGCACTTCGGGGTATACCTTGCGTACACGCAGTTGATAGGTAGTTCCATCACGTGTTATAGTTGCCGTGAGTCCTGGACGCACGCGGTCAATATAGTGCTCGTCAATCTTTGCCTCAATCTTAAAGTCGGAGAGGTCGTTGATCTGTCCTATGTTTTGTCCAGCCTGTATGTTTTGTCCCAGTTCCACGTCGAGAAGTCCCAGTTCGCCATCTATTGAAGACCGCACCTCCAGTTTGTTCTTTCGCTCGCGCACCAAGAGCACGTTCTTGCGCATATTGCTAAGGTTGTCCTCCATCTGATCCATCTGCACGCGTCGGTACACACTGTCCTGCTTGAGTCTTTGACCTATGAGTCGCTTTTTGCGTTGGGCTAGGTCATAGTCTTCCTTGCTCTTCAAATAGTCCTCCTTACTGATGAGTTTCTCGTTGACGAGACGCGAGTTTTGTTGCCAAGCACGCTGCTTGCGCTGGCAGTCCATGTCGAGAGTAGCCTGCTCGGTGCGGTTGTTGAGTTGGTCTTGCAGCATCGTCACCTGCGTATTGCGCAGGAGGTTTTGCTTCTCGGCAAGTTCAGCCTCGGCATTGAGAATCTGCAGGTCAAGATTACTGTTGCTGAGGCGCAATATCACGTCGCCCTTGTGCACACGTGTGCCTTCTTCCACAACTTTCTCTCTCACTATGCCACCTTCCTCGGGCGATATCTGCACCACCTGTATTGGCACCACCTGTCCATTGAGTCGCAAATAGTCATTGAATTTGCCACGCGTCACCTCGCTTACAGTCACTTCGTCTTGAGCTATCGTCATTGTGCTTGCAGTGCTTCCGAAGATAAACCACACTATGAGTGCCACTGCCACCACACCACCTGCGATGTACCACAGATAGCGACTTGGAAATTTCTTTTTTTCAATAGGTCTGTCCATTGTATTTTGTTTTTTTTATAGTGATTTTACTTTGTTATTATTACTGTCATTCGTTCCATAAGCTTTCGCCTTTATAGTAGCTGAGAAGTCTGCGATTGTAAGCCATAGTGAGTTGGCTTTGCAACAACTTGACCCTACTTTGGAGCAAGGTCACGGCAGCTGTCTTTACGTCTATTGAAGAGGCAAGTCCCTCCTCATATTTTCGTGTGGTCAGATGGGCGGCAATGCTGTCAGACTCCACCTGCTCTTGCATCTTCTCCACCTCCTTCTCACTGTTCTCCACATCGGCAATAGCCTCCACTATTATGCGCCTCAACTCCGATTGCTCATATTCGAGATTCTCCTTTGCTTGTTCTAGGGCTATCTTGCGACGGCGTATAGTTGATGATGTTGAGAGACGATTGAAAATAGGTATCGTCAATGACAACGAAACATATTCACCGACATTGTTCTTAAACTGCTCTGAAAAGGAAGCATGCCCTCCTTGATCCATGTTTTTGTAAAACGATGTGGAGATGCCACCCGAGAGCGACAACGATGGAAGCAATGCTCCGCGAGCACCATAAAGATTATAACGTGCAGCATCTATAGCTTGCTTTGCCTTTGCTATGCGAGGGTTGACGACAGATGCATAGGCTATGACCTTGTCTGAGCTTTCCATGCAATTGTTGCTTGTAGAGATTGTCGGTTGAACAATCGTGAGCGAAGAGTCGGCAGGGAAGTTCATCAACTGTTTTAATGCCAGACTCGCCTTGGTGCTTTGCGTCTGCATATGTGTCAGCTCATATTCGTCGCTAGCAAGAGTAGCACGCATCTGCGCTACGTCGGCATCACTTTTCTGTCCCACTTCAGCCATCACCTCGGTTTGGTGGAGTAGGGCTTTGCTCTCGTCGCGCTTTTTTGATGTTTCTTCCACGGCACCGAGACAGTAAGCCAAATCCATGTAAGCCTTGTATACTTTCAGTGCCACGTCGTCTTTCTCTGCCGTCACGCCACTGCGTCCCAAAGCCTCGTTTGCCTTTGCCATGCGCAGTTCGTTATATCTTTGCAATCCGTCGAAAATGGTCAGCGATGCCTGAAGACCATAACCATTATATAATGTACTTACATTCGTGTAAGTGTTGGTCTCTGGGTCAATGGCACGGCCAAAATTCATTTGTCCTGCTACAGAACCGTATACGCTTGGCAGAAACGCACCAATGGCTTGTGTCTTTGTCGCACGGCTGTCATCAAGCGAGAATTTCTGTTGCCTCACGGTGTGGCTATGGTCTGCGGCATATTGCATGCAACGCTCCACGCTCCAAGGTTCGTTGGCATATGCGTTGATGCCGACAGCTAAAGCGAACCCAAGCAGCAATGTTTTGTTCTTTTTGTAGTCCATGTGTTTCTGTTTTCTATTGTTGACATTGCAAAGTTAGACACTGACGCCCATCGTTGCCAGTCATTACTAGAGGAAAATGCAGTACATGCCGTGGATTGATGAAAAAGTGTATGAAAATCATACAACACGTTAGCCGTACTTACACTTATTCTTTGTACTTTTGCCCTCGAATAACACGATTAATGTATGGATTGTCCCTTTAAAACTATCGTTGTGGTAGACGATAATACTGCCATTCTCACAGCATTGCGCATCTGTCTTGCCACTGAATATAAACGTGTTGTCACATTGTCGTCGCCCGACACTCTTGTGGCAACTCTTGCCCGCGAGGAAGATGTAGAGGTGGTGCTTCTCGATATGAATTTCTCCCTAGGCTTGAATTCCGGGCAGGACGGATTGTTCTGGTTGCGCACGATAAAAAAGCTTCATCCTAACACTCCCGTAGTTCTGATGACGGCTTATGCCAATGTGCAATTGGCGGTGAAGGGATTGAAATGTGGTGCTGCCGACTTCGTGACAAAACCGTGGGACAATGACAAACTGATAAGTACCCTTCGGGATGCCATAGAGAAAAACCGTGAGGTGGTGCCTCTCGACAAGATGGAGCAAGAGCATGTGCAGCGTGCTGTGGAGCAATGTCGTGGCAACATGAGCCGTGCGGCGGAGATGCTTGGCATAACAAGGCAGACTTTGTATAAAAAACTTAAGAAGTAAATCTGTGATACAATAAGAAAATGTCACATTATCTCGTCATATCAATTCTCCTACTTATAATAATAGCACTCCTCTTTTGGCAATGGAGGCATCAACGAAAGTTGTCGCTTCGCGTGAAACTCATGCGTGAGGCACTCCGCAATCATGATTTCATGTTTCGCTTGCCTACGAAGCGGATGCTGCCAGGTGACCGCGACCTTCATGGAGCTCTCAATGAAATGTTTGGCGAGATAAACCATCTCCTTGCGCGCAACGAGGTGGAGTCTTGGCAAAGGCTCACAAGGGTGCTTACTCACGAGATAATGAATGCCATGACACCAATATCAAGCATCACACAGGTTTATATTGACAGTCCGTTGGTGAAGGGCACACCACTAGAAGAAGGAATGAGAGCCATTTACGACACGAGTCTAAGTTTGCAGACATTTGTGGAAAGCTATCGCAAACTGACTCAGTTGCAGGCTCCCCACGTAGAGAGAGTCATCCTGAATAATCTGTTGTCTACAGTGTGCATGCTCTATCCTAATGTGGAGTGGCACATCAATATTGAAAACAAACAGACGGAGGTCAGCGTTGATGGAGGGTTGATGCGTCAGGTGTTGGTAAACATCGTGAAGAATGCCGTTGAGGCTGGCGCGCGTAATATAGATATATGTATAAAGAAGAATGAAGATGTCGTGCAAATGTTTGTCAGCAATGATGCACCTCACATTATGCCTGAGGTTGCCCGTGAGATATTCGTGCCATTCTTCACCACCAAGTCGTCAGGGTCAGGCATAGGACTTCCTCTTGCACGCCAGATGATGCTTGCGCAAGATGGCAATCTGACTCTTGCCGATACTCCTGTCGCTGGTTATCACACCACATTTGTGGTGGCTATGAAAGCAATATGATAAAGCTGCTATTATTAGCCAAATTGGGCAAAGCGAGGACGCTTCGCCTCCTATAGTTACCATCGTAAACTTACTTGCAGAATAAAACGCACGTACGTTCATCAGTCAACGCACGTACGTTCATCAGCCAATGCACGTACGTTCATCGTCCAACGCACGTACGTTCATCAGCCAACGCATGTACGTGCACATACAAATTTTATTTAATTGCCAGCATGCACCAATTGTTGCATGTCTTGCGCGATTGCTCTTCCAGTCCCAGTTCCTTTGCCTTTTCCAATATCAAGTCAGCATCCTCGTTGTAGAATCCGCTGAGGATTATTGTGCCGCCGATGTTGAGCACCTCCTTGAATTTGTCGAGGTCGTCGAGCAGTACGTTGCGGTTGATATTTGCCAACACAATATCAAAGACGCCGCATACGTGTGACAATACCGATGCATCGCCTTCCATGGCGCTTATGTTGTCGACACCGTTGAGAGTGGCGTTATGGCAAGTGTTCTTCACGCTCCATTCGTCAATGTCATAGCCCACCACTTCGCTGGCTCCCAGTTTCGATGCCGCTATGCTCAAGATGCCCGTGCCACATCCACAATCAAGCACTCTCATGCCTTCCTTCATCGTCTCCACCAGTTGCGAGAGAATCATCTGCGTGGTCTCATGAGTGCCCGTGCCGAAAGCTTTGCATGCCTCAATGCCTATAGCTATCTGGCTGTTGATACTAGGGATAGGCTTCCTTGCGTCAAAGACGAGCAACTTGCCGTCGATGTCTATCGGTTCAAATCCTGATTCCTCCCAAGTCTGATTCCAGTTCTCGTCCACCACACCCGATAGAGTGTACTCTATGTGAGTATTCTCCAAGGGGAAATCTGCGATGGCATCGTCGAGAGCCCCTTTGTGCAAGAACTCTATCTGTATGTATCCGTCGATGCCGTAGTCAGTATCCTCGAAAGATTCAAACCCAGTTTCGCCGGCAATGTCGGCAAGAAGTTCTCTTGCAGTCTGCTTTAATTCTTCGGGGCAATCAATGTGAAATTCAGCCTTGTAGTATTTCATCTCGTTTTGAAAAGATAGTCTTTTTGTGTTAAATTCGATTGCAAATATACAAAAAATAGGGGAAATCCTACACCCGCTTAGGGAAATTCCGTACATTTGCATAATAATAGTTGATATTTTTGCAACATCAAAAAGTAAACGATAAAAGACAGGAGACATAAAGATGAAAAAGCTTATCTTAATGACAATGGTGATGCTGGCTACTGCTCCGGTATTGGCACAGGATGACGACTTGTACTTTACTCCAAAGAAGGATTCGGCAATTAAGGCTGCCAAGCAGACATATTATGTGGGGAGTGACCGCGATGTGGACGAATACAACCGCCGTGGTCAGTATCGCAACGGTTCGCAGGGCGTGGAGGATAGTGACGTGATCTTCTTCGATGAAGTTAAAGGTGAATATCCCGACTCATTGGGTCTGGTGAAGAAACAGAAGTCATATTCCGACAACTATGGTGATTATGACGAAGATGATTATTCATATTCGCGCGAACTGAACCGCTGGTATGGATTCTATGATCCGTGGCTCTATGGTCGCTATTATGGTTTCTATTCACCATTCTACAGTTCTTACTATGGATGGTATGACCCGTGGTATTATCCTTATTATGGTGGCTGGTATGGATATTATAATCCATGGTATTATAGCTACTATGGCGGATGGTATGACCCATGGTGGTATGGCGGATTCCATCATCATAACTGGTATGTCGTGCCCACACATCATCGTGACGGTGGTATAGGTATGGGCTATTCCAACCGTGGTCATGTGAATACGACAAGTGGTGCTGCAGGCGGTTATGCCAACCGTGGCACAAGCTATAGCTCAGGAAGAGGCAATGTGTATAATGACATAGCAAAGAGAAATCAGAATACTGGCAATAGGGTGGTGTCCTCAAGTCGCACCGTGGGTTCTCGTCAGACAGGATCAAACTTCAATTCCGGCAGACGAAGCTACACGCAGACTAATAGCGGTTTTGACAATAACTCGTCTGTATTCTCAGGTAGCAACCGTTCATTCTCTGGTGGCGGTGGCTTCTCAGGCGGTGGAGGTTTCTCTGGTGGAGGTTCACGTGGCGGAGGCTTCTCAGGAGGTGGTGGCCATGGTGGCAGACGCTAAGGGTATGCATATAAAAAAGAATGATAGAATACAGAACACATATATTATATAGGTAAGATATGAAAAGAATACTATTCAGTGCGGCATTGTTGGCATCCATGTCGGCAATGGCACAAGAGACATACACAAATGCAGAACTCATCACCGAAGACCTCAACGGTACTGCCCGCTATGTGGGTATGGGTGGTGCTATGGAAGCCTTGGGTGCTGATATCTCTACAATAGGTACTAACCCTGCTGGCGTGGGACTTTTCCGCCGTTCGACTGTAAACTTCAGTGTGGGCATGCTGTCACAACAGGATGCAGGACAGAGTGATGTAGGCGAGGCAACACATATGAGTTTCGACCAAGTGGGATTTGTCTGGAATACAAAACCAAGCCGTTGGACAAACTTCAATATAGCTTTCAACTACAAGAAGAACCGTAACTTTAACAATATCCTCAATGTTGCAGGGGATTTTGACGGAGTGGCATCGCAGAATGCAAATTCTTATATGAACCTCATGGATGCGCAGACTGCAAATCCAAGTGGCGACTGGCTCAACAATAGTGCCCTATCGCAGCTCGACGCTCTCTATTACAAGCGTCTTGTTGGCGACCAGGACGGTAATCTCTATTACAACAATGCTACAGGTTATGGCCTCACACGCACAACCAAAGGCTACATGGGAGAGTATGACATCAATGTGTCGGGAAATGTTAGCAATAGATTGTATCTCGGTCTGACCATCGGCTTCTGTGATGTGGACTACAAGTCTTGGACATCATACAAGGAGTCGCTGATAGACTCACGCGGTGATGGCATCGGTGATGTGACGATAAATGACCAAAGACGCATCTCGGGTACGGGATTCAATGTGAAGGCAGGAGCTATCATTTTCCCTGTAGAGGAAAATCCATTCCGCATAGGTCTTTATGTGTCTACGCCTACATGGTATGACCTCACCACGAGCAATTACACATATATGGTGAACAATGCCAATACTGGTGGTACACCGATAGATGCTACCTATCATTCTGAGGGTGAATATAAGTATCGAGTATACACTCCGTGGAAGTTTGGTGTTTCTCTTGGACACACAATATCCAACTATATTGCTCTTGGTGCTACCTACGAATATTCTGACTATTCTAACACCAGCAGCCGTATCATTGATGGTTATGACTATTATGGCGAGACATCGTCATATAAGGATGCCAATATGAATGACCATACACAGAGAAGCCTCAAGGGCGTGTCAACGGTCAAGGTGGGTATGGAAGTGAAGCCAGCTCCAGAGGTAGCAGTGCGATTGGGCTATAACTATGTGTCGCCAATGTATCGCACGGGCGCATATAAGGACGGCACTATCAGTTCGCCTGGTACATACTATTCTTCCACTACAGACTACACCAACTGGAAGG
This sequence comes from bacterium, assembly GCA_963601795.1. Lineage (GTDB taxonomy): Bacteria > Bacteroidota > Bacteroidia > Bacteroidales > Bacteroidaceae > Prevotella. The sequence continues at coordinate 8,880 of CAVCGK010000029.1, forward strand.
CTACTAACCGCTTCACCTGCGGTTTGGGCTATGCCAAGGGTTCCTTTGCCGTAGACCTTGCCTATCAGTATAGTGCCACAAATGGTGAGTTCAGTCCGTTTATGGGTTCTAAGGCGACATATGAATTTGAAGACGGAGATGTAATTAATGTCAACAACTATGCCGATGCAGTGAAGGTGAGCAACAAGCGTCATCAGCTATTGGCTACATTCACATATAAGTTCTAATAATAATAGTAGGTGCAGTGTCCTCACTGCACCCGAGTCCCAAGTGATTATTTGTTGCTTGCGTACGGGTGCAGCGAGGACACTGCACCTACTGTAAATAATTATAATTATAAAAAGATGAGAAGATTTTCAAGATACTTTTTTCTTTTTCTGCTGATAGCATCATCTCTTTTCTCTGCATGCAGCTCGCAAGTTTCTACCCTTGAGGCCAATAGTTACTGGTCAGCAGACAGTGCCTGGTATCAGAGTAAGGATACGGTCAGTCAAGATAAGATAGATTTTCTGTATCTCGTATCGACCGATGTGGTGTCGGCAAAGAATAGCGACGGAACTGTCTCTTACCGCTCTCTGCTTACCGCTGCAGACAAGAAAGCCATCAATGAGGAACTGGCTTATGTAGAGGAAAAGATAGGACAGCATGACTTCAATTTTGTTGCACCTTATTACCATCAGTTTACATTTGATGCCATCAACTTGCCCGCTGACACTTTCAAGATGGAATACCAATCTGTTGTAAAAGAAGTGTGCGAGTCGTTCGACTACTACATGGCGAACAAAAACCAAGGTCGCAAATTTGTTCTTGCGGGCTTCTCGCAGGGAGGAATGCTCTTGCTCGACCTGCTGAAGCATATGACCGATGAGCAATACCGCCAGATGGTGGCTGCCTATGCCATGGGCTATCGCATCTCTGCAGAAGACGTGAAATGTCCGCACATCATTCCAGCTTCTGACGAGACCACGCAGGGTGTGACAGTCTCCTTCAATTCGGCACTCAGCACCGATGGTATGTGGCCGTTGGTCGCGGCGGATGCCACTGCTGCCATAAATCCAGTGAACTGGAAGACAGACTCCACACCAGCCACCTTTATCTATGAAGGTAGCACGCATACCCTGCATCTTGACCCCTCTACAAATCTCCTTATCGTGGATACTGACAAGGCAGATGAATACCGTGAATGGACCAATAACCCTGTGTATCAGAGTGCCCATGTGAATCTCGACTGCCTGCATCATTGGGATCTGTTGTTCTACACACAGTTTATTCACGACAACATACTCAAGAGAGGAGCACATAAATAGAAATCAAAGTAGGTACGGCGCTCTCGCCGTACCAATTGCAAGCAAACTTTCACAGTAGATACAGTTCTACTTGTTTTGGGTGCAGCGAGGGCGACGTACCTCCTGTAAAATAGTTTTATACTTGCGTGATTAATGCCCATTTCTCGCATAAATGCTATTTTTTTTTTTTTTTTTTTTTTTTTTTTTTTGAGGACAAGCATCGATATGATTATAAACTTAAACATCCTTTGTTGATGCCCCTCCACGAATGCAATACGAGAGTTACGATAAAATTTGATGTTAATACTCATAAAGTGAACTATTATGAATTTGCGAGATTTTACTTTTTTGTGTTTCTTTGCAAATGAATCCAATGCGTTGGACTTTTAAGTACACGCCTATGTAAAAAAACAAGTGCAATATGAGACAATATTCCAAGACAAGTAGTTTGATACGCAATATGGTAATAGTCGGGGACTTTTTAGTTCTCAATATACTTTATTACATCTATATACATGTCGGTTACGTAGAAAATACGTTTGCAGTGGGTGTCAGTTCCGTAAAACTGATGGTAGCGGCGAATATGGCGATGATAGTAGCGCAATATTTCTTTTCTACTATAGTGCACGACCGCCACACCACTGTTCAGGATATATTGAAACAGGTTGCGTCTTTGGTTATTCTTCACGGAGTTGCCAATTGGCTTGTCAACGAATTGGTGCAAGGCTATGAGCATCTTCCTGTGCCAGACATACGCTTGGCAGTTTGTTTCGTTCCCATGTTGTTCGTGGGCATAATGTTTGTACGTTTCTTTGAGCGTCTGATGGTGAAGAGCTATCGCGGTCTCGGTCACAATAAGCGTCATGCAGTCTTTGTGGGGGCAAGTCCGAGTTTGCTTTCCATTTACGACTATCTCATGGGTGACCCTTCGTTTGGATATAATATCAATGGTTATTATGCAGATGCTCAGATGGAAAAATGTCCAGAGGAGTTGAAGTATAAGGGCACGTTGGCAGACTTGGAGAAGGTGATGGAAGGACACCTTGCTCCGGGCATTGCTGAAGAAGTGTATTGTTGCTTGCCTTATGAAAATAAAGACCTTGTGACTAAACTGTTGCATTTCTGTAATGGCAATACCATCCATTTCTATTATGTTCCTGTATATCCGATAGTGGCAGAGCATAGCCTGAAACAGGAAAATGTAGGCAACACCATGGCATTCACGTTCCTCGATGAGCCATTGCAGAAACTGTCTAACAGAATAATCAAGCGCACATTCGACATTGTGGTGTCGCTCATGGTGCTAATTTGTCTGTTGCCGTTCTTCCCCTTCATTGCTTTGGCGATAAAGTGCAGCAGTAAAGGACCTATCTTCTTCCGTCAAGCACGCACGGGTATCAATGGACGTGATTTCTATTGCTACAAGTTCCGTTCGATGCATGTCAACAAAGACGCTGACAAGATACAAGCTACCAAGGATGACCCGCGCAAGTTTGCTTTCGGTAATTTTATGCGCAAGACAAATATTGATGAGCTGCCACAGTTTCTCAATGTGTTGTTGGGAGACATGAGTATCGTAGGGCCTCGTCCGCATATGTTGCGACATACAGAGATGTATCGTGACCAGATAAGCAAATATATGATACGCCATTTTGTAAAACCGGGAATTACTGGTTGGGCGCAGGTGACAGGCTATCGTGGTGAGACTGCAGAATTGTGGCAGATGGAAGGACGTGTGGAGCGTGACATATGGTACATAGAGCACTGGAGCTTCTGGCTCGACATCGTCATCATGTGGAAAACGGCCAGACAGTTTATTGTGCCTGACAAGCATGCGTATTGAGAAATATATGTAATATTGAGTTTATAATATATAAAGATTCCCGCCCATTACTTAAAAAGCAATGAGCGGGAATCATTATGTTGATGAAAAGTTGTAACTTTGTAGTCAATGAAGAAAATAATCCTCTTACTTTTATCCCTATATATTCTCTCTGTCAATGCTCAGACCATGGGCAGTGTGACTGCACCTTTCTTTGGTGACGATTCCCCAAAACGCGAAGTGAGAGCTGTGTGGCTCACCACTATCGGAGGACTTGACTGGCCACATAGCTATGCCAATGGTAGCAAACGGTCGGTGGAGAAACAACAACGTGAACTTACCGATATTCTCGACAAGTTGCAGATGGCAGGCATAAACACCGTGCTGTTGCAGACACGAGTGCGAGGCACTGTCATATATCCTTCAAAATATGAACCATGGGACGGTTGTCTGTCGGGCAATCCTGGTGTCAGTCCTGGTTATGACGCTTTGGCATTCTGTATAGACGAATGTCACAAGCGTGGTATGGAACTTCATGCATGGGTGGTAACAATTCCTCTTGGTAAATGGAACGGCAAGGGGTGCTCAAGTATGCGCAAACGCTATCCGTCGCTTGTGAAGAAGATTGACGACGAGGGATATATGAATCCAGAAAACCAGACTACGGGCGATATTATTGCCAACATATGTGGCGAGATAGCTGATAATTATGACATCGACGGCATACACCTCGACTATATACGTTATCCCGAGACGTGGAAGGGAAAAGTCAACAAGGACAGGGGAAGGCGATATATCACGGACATAGTGAGAAAGATAAACCTCAAGGTGAAATCTAAGAAACCTTGGGTGAAGATGAGTTGTTCGCCCATTGGCAAATATGACGACCTGCCACAGCAGAACAGTAACGGATGGAATGCCTATTCGCGTGTGATGCAGGATGCTCAGGGATGGCTCAAGAGCGGACTCATGGACATGTTGTTTCCGATGATGTATTTCAAAGGAAAGAATTTCTATCCCTTCGCCATTGATTGGCAGGAGCAGTCGGCAGGTAAGATAGTGGTGCCCGGCCTTGGCATATATTTTATGTCGCCAAGAGAAAAGAACTGGAGCATTGACACCATCACGCAGGAAATGGAAGTGCTTCGACAGTGGGGTATGGGGCACGCTTATTTCCGCAGCAAGTTCTTTACCGACAATTTGAAAGGACTCTATGATTTCGCATCGAAGACATTCGACAAGGATATAGCCCTCGTACCATCAATGACATGGGAGTCATCACATTGCCCCGATGCTCCTCGTGAGATTTATTGCGATACTCTGACAAATACTCTATCATGGTCTGGTGCAAAGGATAATAGCAATGGTCCATATCTTACATACAATGTATATAGTAGTGACGAGTGTCCAGTAGACATTAGCAAGTCGTCTAATCTTGTTGCTTCGCGTCGTGAAGCCACAAGTTTGAAAGTGCCTTTCGATGGCAGATTTTATGCCGTGACAGCTATGGACCGCTATGGCAACGAGAGTGCGCCTTTGCAGAATTACACATTGCCAGTGAGAAGAAAAAGAATGTCACACAATGTAGTAAACGACGATGTGTTGCCGTTAATGCGTTGTGATGGCAATACACTGCAAATCAATCTTAAAGAAGTGAACAGAAGTGATTTGCTTCAGATAGAAACCATGCAGGGCGTGGCGATGATGGCAGTATTTGCCAATACTACCGTAGACGTGCGCTCGCTGCCTCAGGGATTCTATCAAGTGCGCACGCTTGGAAAGAAGAAATCATCACACCGACTTGGATATTTTAAATTGGAGAGAAAATAAATAAGTTTACTTATCTACGGGCTGAACCAATGGTCACTGGCGCGAAGCGGAAACGTAAAGCCCAACTACAGATAGCTCAGGACAGAGTTGCAAAGCAACGGCACTCTGGGGAATAACGGATAAGTAGATTGCCTTAATATTTCTAAATATTATATTGTAAAAGAAATCATTGTCGTTAAAAAGCAGTAAATTTGCAACTCATATGGCGTATTGCTAATAGCAAGCCAAGGGTAATAGATTAGAATATGAGAGAAAAAAGCACAACCATACAAATGATTGCTGACTATGACGGAGATATAAAGAATCTCTTTGAGACTGAAACGTCAGGCAGTTTTCCCATTCTCGTAACACGCAATATAGTACTTTTTCCAGGTATCATCACTCCCATAATTGTGGGTAGGGAGAAGAGTCTGGCTTTGGTGGAATATATGAAGAAAAACCAAGACCAGACGATGGCAGTTTTTTGCCAAAAGGATGCCACGCTCGATGATCCTGCCTTCAAGGATATCTACAAGTGGGGAGTCTTTGCCCGCTTGATCAGAGTCATAGAGATGCCCGACTCGGAGAATCTCACCGTCATCATACAGGGACTCAGCAGATGTCACCTGCATTCGCTCGTTCAGACCGCTCCCTATTATGTGGGCATCTCTGAGGGAGATGTGGAAAAGATGCCTGAAAACCTGGAAAAGGAGAATATCTTCAATATGGCGATGGATGACCTGCGTCATACCACTTCTGACTATATCCGCAAGAATGAAGAGATACCCAACGAGTCGCAGTTTGCCATCAATAATATCCACAACAATGTGCTGGCACTCAACTATATCTGTACCAATATGCCATTCAGTATATCGGAAAAGATAGACATGCTGAGAGTGAAGATGCTTCATGATCGAGTGATGAAGACATTGAAAGTGCTGAACCGCGACATACAACTGCTCGAACTCCGTCAGGAGATACGTAGCAAGACGCGTGAAGACCTCGACGAGCAGCAACGCGAATACTTCCTCCAGCAGCAGATAAAGAACATCAAGGAGGAACTCGGTAATGGCGAGGGTTCTCCTGAGAGAAAGGAACTGGAAGAGAAGGCCAAGGGAAAGAAGTGGAGCAAGGAAACCGAGGAACTGTTCTTTAAGGAACTCGATAAACTCGATACCTATAATCCACAGAGTCCAGAGTTTGCCATCCAGTTGAATTATCTGCAGCAGTTTGTCGGTTTGCCATGGAATGAATATACCAAGGACGACCTCAACCTGCAGCGCGCGAAGAAAATTCTCGATAAGGATCACTATGGCATGGAGAAGGTGAAGGAGCGCATCCTGGAATATATCTCTGTGCTTAAGCTCCGCTCTGACCTCAAGGCTCCTATACTCTGCCTTTATGGTCCTCCGGGAGTCGGCAAGACCTCTCTTGGTAAGAGCATTGCCACAGCCATGAAGCGCCAGTATGTGCGCATGTCGCTCGGTGGTGTGCATGATGAAAGCGAAATCCGAGGACACCGTCGCACTTATGTGGGAGCAATGCCTGGACGCATCATCAAAAGCATACAGAAGGCTGGTTCGTCAAACCCCGTGTTCATACTCGACGAGATAGACAAGGTAGCTCAGAATACTATCCAGGGTGACCCGTCATCGGCACTCCTTGAGGTGCTCGACCCTGAGCAGAACAATGCCTTCCATGACAATTATCTCGACGTTGACTATGACCTGTCGAACGTATTGTTTATTGCCACTGCTAATGATCTTGGAGGTATACCCCGTCCGCTGCTCGACCGTATGGAGATAATAGAGGTGTCGGGATACATCACCGAGGAGAAGATAGAGATTGCTAAGCGCCATCTCGTGCCTCGTGAACTGGAGAACAACGGTATAGACCATACCGACTACAAGATAACATTCAATAAGGCGGCACTTGAGACCATCATCGAACGCTATACCCGTGAGAGCGGTGTGCGCCAACTGGAAAAGCAGATTGGCAAGTGTATGCGTAAGATAGCCTTCAAAATAGCCAGCGAGGAGGAAGAACTCGACACGAAGATTACTCCCGACAAGATAGAACCGCTGCTCGGCAAGGCTCCTTTCTATCGTGACGTGTACCAAGGAAATGAATATGCCGGTGTCGTCACAGGTTTGGCTTGGACAAGCGTTGGCGGAGAGATTCTCTTCATAGAGACCTCGCTCAGCAAGGGTAAGGCAGGCAAACTCACGCTGACAGGTAACCTTGGCGACGTGATGAAGGAGAGTGCTGTCATAGCCTTGGAGTATGTGAAGGCACACATCGACAAACTCGGTGTAGACTATCGCATCTTCGACCAGTGGAACATCCATATACACGTGCCAGAGGGAGCCACACCGAAGGACGGCCCTTCAGCCGGCATCACCATAGCGACATCCATTGCCTCGGCTCTCACTCAGCGCAAGGTGAGAAAGAACACTGCCATGACGGGTGAGATTACACTGCGTGGCAAGGTGCTTCCTGTGGGTGGCATAAAAGAAAAGATACTTGCTGCCAAGAGAGCCGGCATAACAGACATCGTGCTCTGTAGCGAGAATAGAAAAGACATAGAGGAAATTCCTGAGATGTATCTCACGGGAGTATCATTCCACTATGTGGAGAATGTGCAGGATGTGTGGGACTTTGTGCTCACCGATGAAAAGGTGAAGGACGCAGTAGTCTTTGATATAGAAGAAACAAAGGAGAAAGCATGACATTTGAAGTACAACACGTAGACAATGCGAGTAATGCCCGTGCAGGAGTAATTACCACTGCCCACGGACAGATACAGACTCCTATATTCATGCCCGTGGGTACTTGCGGTTCGGTGAAGGGAGTGCACTTCCGAGAGCTCAAGGAACAGGTGAAGGCGCAGATAATTCTCGGCAATACCTATCACTTGTATCTTCGTCCGGGTCTTGACATCCTCCACAAGGCAGGCGGTCTGCATAAGTTCAACGGTTGGGACCGTCCCATACTCACCGACTCTGGTGGTTTTCAGGTGTTTTCCCTGACTGGCATAAGGAAGCTTAAGGAAGAAGGTTGCGAGTTTCGTTCACATATAGACGGATCGAAACATTTCTTCACTCCTGAAAACGTGATGGATACAGAGCGTATCATCGGTGCCGACATCATGATGGCGTTTGATGAATGTCCTCCAGGCGAGAGCGACTACAACTATGCAAAGAATAGTCTTCATCTCACACAGCGTTGGCTCGAGCGTTGCTGGAAGCATTTTAATGAGACCGAACCTCTTTATGGTTATCAGCAGAGCCTATTCCCAATAGTGCAGGGATGCAAATATCCCGACCTGCGCCGTGAAGCTGCCAAGCATGTGGCTGACCTCGGTGCTGACGGCAATGCCATAGGCGGACTTGCAGTGGGCGAACCTACGGAGGTGATGTATGAGATGATAGAGGTGGTAAACGAGATATTGCCGAAGGAAAAACCACGTTATCTCATGGGAGTAGGCACTCCTCAGAATATACTCGAAGGCATAGAGCGCGGTGTGGACATGTTCGACTGTGTGATGCCTACCCGTAACGGACGCAATGCCATGCTCTTCACCTACAACGGTACCATGAACATGAAGAACAAGAAGTGGGAAGCTGACTTCTCGCCGATTGACCCCGACGGATGCGAGACAGACCTTATATACACTAAGGCTTACCTCCACCATCTCTTCAAAGCTCAGGAACTCCTTGCCATGCAGATAGCCTCCATACACAATCTGGCATTCTATCTGCGTCTGGTCACTGACGCACGCCAACACATAATTAACGGTGATTTCACTCAATGGAAAAGAACGGTTATAGAGAATCTTGGAAGAAGAATCTGATGACGTTAAAACAAAGGACAGGAAGGGCTTTCTCAAAGGTCGCTCCTGTCTTCGCATTTATGAAGCGTCACTTCGGATGGATAAGAAAGTTGAATGTATTCAGTTACATCAGCACTCTCGACTGGTATATCATAAAGAAGTTTATCGGTACGTATTTCTTCTCAATCCTCCTCATTATCTCAATTTCCATAGTCTTCGACGTCAATGAGAACCTGTCGAAGTTTACGGAGTATCATGCACCGCTTAAGGCTATTGTGTTTGACTACTATGCCAACTTCGTGCCTTATTTTGCTAATCTCTATTCGCAGCTATTTGTCTTCATAGCCGTGATATTCTTCACGTCGAAGATGGCTGGCAACTCCGAGATTATAGCAATCATGGCTGCAGGAGTGTCTTTCAAACGTTTGCTGCGTCCGTATATGATATCTTGTGTACTCATATCTGCACTGTCGTTTTATTTGTCTGCTTTTGTGATTCCACATGGCAACATCATCCGAATGAACTTCGACTCGATGTATAAGAACAACAAGAAGAACACGGCGGCGGACAATGTGCAGTTGCAGGTGGAAAAAGGTGTCATAGCCTACATTCAGCACTATGACAACAGAATGAAACAGGGCTACGGCTTCTCGCTCGACAAGTTTGAGAACAAGAAACTTGTGAGCCACATGACAGCCAGTTCCATACAGTATGACACCATCTCCGATAGCAAATATCACTGGAAGGCATTTAACTGGAAAGTGCGCGAGATGCGTAGTCTTAAGGAGAAGGTGACAACGGGCGTCACTCTTGACACGCTGATAATGATGGAGCCGACTGACCTTGTATATTCAAAGGGACAGCAGGAGACATTCACAAGTCCTGAACTCAAGGAATATATCTCAAAGCAGGTGAACCGCGGAAGCAAGAATGTGGTGCAGTATCAGGTGGAATACCACAAGCGCATAGCGTCTTCCTTGGCAGCCTTTATACTCACTATAATTGGCGCCTCTTTGTCGTCGAGAAAGCGAAAAGGAGGTATGGGAATGTATCTTGGTATAGGATTAGGATTAAGTTTCACCTATATTCTCCTGCAGACCGTCTCCTCCACCTTTGCCATCAATGCTGGACTTCCGCCGTTAATAGCGGCATGGATACCAAACATACTCTTTGCCTTCGTGGCGTATTGGTGCTATAAGCATGCACCGAGTTGATGCAGATATATTTGTAATAGAAAGAAGAAAAAGAAGAAGTAAATGTATTTTGACGAACTTGACTTAAGTGACAATATCCTTGATGCTTTGTGGGATATGCACTTTGATGTATGTACTCCCGTTCAGGAGGCATGCATTCCCGAGATATTGAATCATCATGACATAATAGGAGTGGCGCAGACGGGCACTGGCAAGACTGCCGCCTATTTGCTACCAGTGTTGTCGATGCTTGACAGTGGCAACTATCCCGAAGATGCCATCAATTGTGTGGTGATGTCGCCTACACGTGAGTTGGCGCAGCAGATTGACCAGGCGATGCAGGGCTTTGGCTACTATCTGCCAAATGTAAGTTCTTTGGCTGTCTATGGCGGCAACGACGGCAACCGCTTTGATCAGGAGGTGAAAGCCATGAAGGCAGGAGCTGATGTCTTGATAGCCACACCGGGACGACTTATCAGTCACATGCAGATAGGTAATCTCGACCTCAGTAGATGCTCATTCTTCATCCTCGATGAGGCTGACCGCATGCTCGACATGGGATTCTCTGAGGATATTATCTCCATTGCCAAACTATTGCCGAAGGAGTGTCAGACGATAATGTTCTCTGCCACGATGCCTCCGAAGATAGAGTCTTTGGCAAAGACATTGCTCACCAATCCAAAACTGGTGAAACTTGCTGTTAGCAAACCAGCAGAGAAGATTCATCAGAGTGCTTATGTGTGCTACGAACCGCAGAAGTTGGATATCATTCGCCATATGTTTAAGGCAGACCAATTGAAGCGCGTCATCATCTTCTGTGGAAAGAAGAATAAGGTGAAGGAGATAGGGCGTGCTCTGGTGAAAATGAAAATCAACAGCGGAGAGATGCACTCCGACTTGTCGCAGGCTGAACGTGATGAGGTGATGTATAAATTCAAGAGTGGTCAGACAGATGTGCTTGTGGCTACTGACATCGTTGCGCGAGGTATTGACATCGACGACATAGCTATGGTCATCAATTATGACGTTCCACATGATGTTGAGGACTATGTCCACCGCATAGGCCGTACAGCAAGAGCTGAACGCGATGGCATCGCCATAACATTTGTTTCCGAGGATGATATATACTATTTCAAGCAAATAGAGACATTCCTCGAGAAGGAGATAGAAAAAAATGCTATGCCAGAAGGCATGATTGCCGGTCCCGACTACAATGCATCTACCACCAAGAAAGGAAAGCCAAAGAAGGGCAGTCGAAAGAATGGCAATCAGAAGGTTAGGGGCAATGGTCACAATAATGCCATGTCACAGAGCGATGCCAACAAGTCAGCACAGAAAGCAACTGACACAAAGACTAAGAAGCCACGTAATAGACCCAACAATCGCCGTCCAAGGAAAGAGCAGAAGAAGGAGAATCAAAAAGGCTAATTTTTTCATTACAATACAGGGGCGCTGCACCTTCTAGATTACCAGTATAGTAACAAGAGGTACAGCGCCCCCGCTGTATTATCGTAATTTATATTTACTTCTTTATATTCGATTCCTGCAGACCGTAACCCTTGCGCTTGTCTTCCATGAGAAGGAGCACAGAGATAACCACGGCTACGATGCCGAAGGCAGCAAAGATGGTCATTGTCTGTGTGTAGTCGATGAATCCGTCAGCAGATGTGTTTGCCTTGTTGACCTTTCCAATCATCACTGGGATGAGAGCCAAACCGATGTTCTGGATGTAGAATATTAGCGCATAGGCAGTACCAAGGAGTTTCATTGGGATAATCTTTGGAACTGAAGGCCACATGGCAGAAGGCACAAGACCGAAGGCAACGCCGAGAACTATCATCATCACGATAGCCACTACCCATGAGTTGAGAGGCAGGGCGAAGATAACATGTACGAGGGTTAGCAGTATGCTACCGATAATCATCAGAGTGGCACCCTTGCCGTGCTTATCGTAGATATTTCCGAAGAGTGGGGTGAGGAAGATAGTGCCAAAAGGCAACATGGCAGGGATGAGACCTGCAAGACCTTCGTCAACGCCATACTTGAACACCATGAGTTTTGTAGCAAACTTAAGGAATGGGAATACTCCAGCATAGAACATCAGGCAGAGCACTGCCACATACCAGAAGCCTACGTTGGTGACAAGACTCTTAAGGTCAGCAAACTTGAATCCCTCTTCTGGTTCAGACTGCACGGCTGCAGCCGAAGCATCTTCTTTTTTGTCCATCACACAATATACAATGAACACGATGACAGCGATGCAGAGCAATGCTGCACCGAGAGCCACTGATGCGTGCACACCGCCCATAGCTTTGGCAAAAGGCATTGAACCTGCAAGAGCAAAAGCAGTACCCACACGTGCGAGAGCAACCTGCAGACCGAGGGCGAGTGCCAACTCATGGCCAGTAAACCATTTCACGATAATCTTGCTCACGGTGATACCTGTTATCTCACAACCTACACCATAGATGGCGAAACCGAGAGAAGCCCACACCACTTGAGTGTGGTAAGTGCCGAAGAATGGCACATCGATGGTTCCTTCGTAGTTGTGACTCAATGCCCACCATTTAACAACGGCACCAACAAACATGAGAATCGTTGCCATCATACCTGTGAAGCGGATGCCAAACTTGTCGAGGATTATGCCTCCGAAGAAGAGCAACAGGAGGAATACATTGAAGTAGCCATATGAACCGGAGAAGAATCCGTAATCATCTGATGACCATCCGAGACCGAGTCCACCCTGCTCTTTAGCTGCGGTGAGCAGTGGTTCAAGTGGTGACATTACATCGGTGAAGAAATATCCGAACATCATCGCTACGCTGACGATGATCAGAGCAGTCCATCGTGCTGAGCGAGAGTCGCTCAGCTTATGCTGGACTGCGGTTGCAAGTTTTGTTTCTGTCATTTTATTTTCTCCTATAATATAACTAATGTGTGTTTACTTGTTGAGCCACTTGTCGAGCCATCCGAAGAAGGTGCGCTGCCAAAGTATGCCGTTTTGTGGTTTCAATACCCAGTGGTTTTCGTCAGGGAATACGAGCAACTGTGCTGGTACACCATGAAGCTTTGCGGCATTAAATGCTCCCAATCCCTGATTAGTATTGATGCGGTAGTCCTTTTCGCCCTGTATGCAGAGGATAGGAGTGTCCCACTTGTCAACAAACTTATGTGGAGAGTTCTCGTAAGTGCGCTTTGCATTGAGTGATGCATCCTTGTTCCAGTAAGCATCCTCATATTCCCAGTTGGAGAACCAAGCCTCCTCTGTATCGGTATACATAGACTCAAGATTGAATGCTCCATCATGAGAGATGAAAGCCTTAAAGCGTTTGTCGTGATGACCAGCAAGCCAGTATACGCTAAATCCGCCAAATGATGCACCCACGCATCCCAAACGATCCTTGTCTACATAAGAGAGGTTCTTGCAAGCATCATCAATGGCTGTAAGATAGTCCTTCATGCACTGTCCAGTCCAGTCACCGCTCACCTGCTCATTCCATTTTGTGCCGAAGCCTGGCAGACCGTGGCGGTTAGGAGCAATGACCACATAACCTTGTGATGCCATTATCATGAAGTTCCATCTGTAGCTCCAGAACTGTGACACAGGACTCTGTGGACCACCTTCGCAGAACAGCAGGGTAGGGTACTTCTTGTTAGGGTCAAAGTTTGGTGGCAATACAGCCCAATAGAGCATATCCTCGCCATTGGTAGTCTTCACCCAGTGTTCCTCGCATGAACCCTTTGCCAGCTGATCCATAATCTGCTTGTTTTCATTGGTAATCTGCGCTATCTGAGTCTTTGTGGCATTCTTGCCTGGAGTCACGATATAGAGGTCAGCAGGGTTGAAGTAGTCATGACGCTCGGCAATGATTTGCTTGCCATTGCCTACCATCTTCAAAGAACCAAAGTCAGCACAGAGGTCTGTCACCTGCTTCACTGCGCCCTTCTTTGTCACGGCATAGATGTTTTCTACTGCGTGCCATACACCGATGAAATAGAACTTTGCATCCTTGTCGTCAGCCCATACGTAGTCATCAACATTGGAGTCGAAAGTCTCCGTTATGTATTCCTTCTTGCCGTTTGCAAAGGTGTAGACGCAAAGACGGTTACGGTCGCTTTCATATCCGCAACGCTCCATGCTTAGCCATGCTATCTGCTTGCCGTCGGGCGAGAACTTTGGAGTAGTGTCGTAGCCTACATTATAGTCGCCGTCAAGATGATTTATCTTCTGTGCAGCAATAGACTTTGTTGGGTCGATAGCTGGTTCTACATATCCCTCAGGCTTACAAAGATTTTTTGTCTTGCCTGTTGCTATGTCATAAAGGTATATGTCGGTGTCGGTAGAGATGGCATATTGCACGCCCTCGCACTTCTTGCTGGCATATGCTATAGCCTTAGAGTCAGGACTCCAACTCAGTTGCTCTATGCCACCAAATGGAGCTACTGGACATTCGTATGGTTCGCCCTCCATGATGTCTTTTCCGTCGCTGACACCATTTGCTGTGACATCAGCAAGGAAAGGGTGGGTGATGGTTTCCACATAGTGGTCCCAGTGGCGATAGTTGAGGTCATTGACCAGTCGTCCTGTAGTTTTGGGCAGGTCAGATGGCTTCTTTGCTATAGCTCCATAATAAGGTATAGACTTCAGCAATATCACCTTTTTACCATCAGGAGAGAATGAATAGCCGTCAATATCAAGCTCACTGTTTGACAGTTGCTTACGATCTGTACCATCAGCATTCATCGACCACAGTTGTCCGTCGCAGAGGAATGCAATCTTCTTTCCTCCCTCTATCCATGACGCGTCAGTCTCGCTCTTTGACGATGTGGTGAGCAGTTTTTGGTTGGATCCGTCAATGTTCATCGTGTAGAGCACGTGATGGCTCTTGTTCTGCTCTACGCTGTAGTAACCTACTTGGTATACCACGGTCTTCGCATCTGGCGACACTGCATATCCGCTAATTCTTCCCATTGCCCACAAAGCCTCGGGAGTCATCTTTCCATTTTCTATCTTTATGTCGCTTTTGCCGATAGTGGCATTCTGTGCCACGGCACCTGTTGTCATTGCCATAATCAATGTGGCTGCGATTATTATCTTCTTCATACAATATAATGTAGTTACTTTGTACGGTTGTTCAATTCCCTGCGCTTGCGCTCCAGTTCGCGACGCTGAGCCTCAAGTCTCTGCTGTTCTTCCTGCATAGCCTGCAGTCTACCTGCAAGTCCTGAGAGTTTCTTGCCAGAGTCCTTGTTCTCCTTGTAGCGAGCCTCGAGTTTAGCTAGAAGCTTCTCCTCATCGGTGAAACGACGCAGAGCCCACATGATGATGGCTGACATGAAGAGAGAAACGAAATAGTAGAAGTTAAGACCTGCAGAGTAATCATTGAAGATGAAGAAGAACATAAGAGGCATGAGCATCATCATCCACTGCATCATCTTCATCTGGTCAGCCTGCTGGCCTACCAT
This sequence comes from bacterium, assembly GCA_963601795.1. Lineage (GTDB taxonomy): Bacteria > Bacteroidota > Bacteroidia > Bacteroidales > Bacteroidaceae > Prevotella. Next base: position 24,288 of record CAVCGK010000029.1, read on the forward strand.
CTGATCCTGCTGCTGCTTCATCGTCATCCAACTGTAAGCCAGCTGACCAAGACAGAACAGGATACAGGTGAGCGACAGATGGTCACCGATGAGCCATATGCTGTTGTTCCACTCAAGGATAGGGTCATAAGTAGACAGGTCGTTAATCCACAAGAAGCTCTGACCACGAAGTTCGATGGCGTTAGGCACAAAGTTGAACATCGCAATCCAGATAGGCATCTGAATGAGAGCTGGCAGACATCCTGCCATTGGCGACACGCCATACTTGGCATACTCCTGCATCATGGCCTGCTGCTTTTGCATCTGCTGATCCTCACCGTTAAATTGCTTTGTAGCCTCGTCGAGTTTCGGTTTCAGTACGCGCATCTTGGCACTACTCATGTAGCTCTTCTTTACCATAGGATAGGTAATAACCTTGAGCAACAGCGTGATAAGAATGAGCACGATGCCCATAGGAATCTTCAGTGATGTGAGGAATGAGAATACGTAGATGGTGAACCAACGGTTTATGATGCGGAATAATGGCCATCCGAGATAAACCAGACGCTCCATCTGAAGGTCTTTGCCGAATGTGCTCTCGTCTTCCACCTTTTGCAACAGTCGGAACTCATTAGGACCATAGAAGAACTCAAACTCTGAAGGTTGTACGCCTGTAGGGTCGAATGATGTTGTCATCTTCGCCTTGTAGTCCTTCAGAAAACCTGAAGTCTTCTCCTGAGGGATAGAAGTCATCTTTGCATTCTCGGCGAAGTCGTTTTTGGAAATCATCACAGCAGAGAAGAACTGGCTCTTGAATGCTACCCAGTCAATCTTCTTCTCTATAGTCTCATCAATCTTTTCTGATGTCTCGCTCAGATGCTCTGTGCCACCGTCAGCATTGTGATATGTCAGCGATGTGTAGCGGTTCTCGAAGGTGTGACCCTTCTCCTGCTGAGCGCACATCTCCTCCCAGTCAATACTCATGTTTGTGGCATTAGGAGCGAAATATCCAGCCATGCCCTTCACATACATATTGAGACTAAGCAGATGGTTTGCTCCCAACTTATAGTCCATCACGATTGCCTTGCCGTTACCGGCATTAGCAGTAAACGTCACTGTAGAGTCGGTGACATTGGTAGCATCGAAGTAGAGGTCGGCAGTAGAGATATTGTCAGTCTTCGTAGACAGAGTGTAGTTTATCTTCTGTGTCTTGTCGTCAAAGAGAGTGACATCCTTGTTGCCCTTTCTGTCCTTGAAGTTCTTCACTACAGCCTTCTCCACGAAAGCACCCTTGGAACTAAGCGTCAGAGCCACCTTCTTGTTGGAAAGCACAATCTTTTGTTCCTTGCCTTGCAGTGCGGCGAAGAACAACCTCGTGGAGTCTGCCACTGTGGCTACCTGCTGTTGTTTAACTACTTTCTGAGCTTGAATAGCTTTCTCTTTCTGTTCCATTACCATGGCAATGGAATCTTGGCGGGCCATCTCGGCTATCTGTTCTTTGGATGGCTGTGACCACCATATGTATCCAAAAAACACGACTCCAATCAACACTAACCCAATGATAGTATTTTTATCCATATTAAAACGAAATGTTCTATTGATTTTACATACAAGATGCAAAGTTAGTTCTTTTTTGTATACTATACAAACATATTTTCGCTTTTTATGCGTACCTTTGCACTTGTAACTTTCAATGTTTAAAACATATGCGATACTTAGTATTGACTATGCTTACAGCCGTTTCGCTGTCGGCATTCTCACAACACAGGACACGGACTACTACACGCATTAAAGAACCCGTAATCGAGAAAAGCATCACAGATAGATATATCGACTCCCTCAACATTTATAAACAACGACAGGATTCGCTCAATAGGCTTGCTATAGAGTCAGATGAAGAGTATGTCGACACAGATTTAGAGAAGAGCAATCCGCGTTTCGCACGCTTGTTTACTCCTCTGCAGTTCTATCCTGACCTCATTCACCGCCGTTTCTCGCTTTCGCCCGACGAGATGTATAAGTCTGACGAGATGCAGTCTATAGACCAGTCGATGATGGATGTCTATATCTATCATCCGCAACTTGTCAAAGGTATCTACCGTCCTGAGGTGAAGAAAGCGAAAAAGGAACTTGCTGCATCAGAGAAGAAGATAGAGACGGCTCCTACTACTAGCATCGTCGTTACTCCAGAGGCTGACGAGAGGGGATTTCATCCAGTAGGTCTTGTGATTAAGAAACCAAACTTCTGGAAGTTGTCTGGCGAATTCTATTTCCAGACCATGCAAAACTATTATTCGCAAAACTGGTATCAGGGTGGTGAGAGTAGTTATTCTGTTTTGGCACGTGCCACACTGCAGGCAAACTACAATAACAAGCAACGACTGAAATGGGACAACAAATTGGAGATGCAGCTCGGTCTGCAGACGAGCAAGAGTGACACAGTGCATAATGTGAAGACTTCTACCGACCTTGTACGCTATACAGGTAATCTTGGCATTCAGGCATCAAAGAAATGGTATTACACTCTGCAGCTTGTTGCCAGCAGTCAGTTCCTTAAAGGTTTCCCATCCAATAGCCATAATGAGAAATCAGGTTTTCTCAGTCCATTAAACCTCAATCTCTCTGTCGGTATGGATTACAGTGTCAATTGGCTTAACAACAAACTTACTGGCAATATACACCTCGCTCCTTTGGCTATTGACTATAAGTATGTGGACCGCTTGGCTCTTGCCACACAAAACGGTTTGGAAGAAGGTCACCACAGCAAGACCGACTACGGTTCGACATTTACACTCAATGCCAAATGGGTGTTGTCGGACAATATCACATGGAATACGCGACTATACGGATTTACTTCTTACAAGCGTACGGACATACAGTGGGAAAATACTATCAACATGAAGATAAGTAAGGTAATCACCACCAGCATCTACATCTATCCTCGATTTGATGACTCCAATATCAGTCGTAAGGATGGTGACTATGGTTATTTCCAGTTGAAGGAGTACACATCGATAGGTCTTGCGTATGCATTCTGATATGTGATGCATACTGGTATTCTATACATATTATAAATGTATGACAAACGTACTTTCGCTCGATATACTCCAGTCTGCAGGCATCGGTGTACTTGCCTTGATAGTGGGCATGTTAATGACAAGGAAGATAGGCTGGTTGCAGAAGTTCTGCATACCGTCGCCAGTCTCTGGTGGCATCGTGTTTTCACTTCTCTCGCTGGCTATCTATATGACATGTGGCACAGAAGTGAACTTTGATCCAACTCTGAAGGATATCTTTATGCTGGCTTTCTTTACGTCTGTGGGTTTTCAGTCCAATCTCAAAGTGCTGAAACAGGGAGGGCGCACGCTCGTAATAATGCTGATTCTATTGGTATTCATTATAACACTGCAAAACCTTCTGCCTCTCGGCATCACACGTCTTTTGGGCATCAATCCTCTCATAGGTATGGCTGCAGGTTCCATTCCTATGTCAGGCGGACATGGCACGGCAGGTGGTTTCTCTTCACTGCTTGAGAGCATGGGATTGCCAAGTGCTGGCACAATATCCATGGCAGCAGCCACATTTGGTCTTGTGGCAGGATCAATGATTGGTGGTCCTATAGCTGAGCGTATTATAAGGAAGAAACTCTCGTCGGAGCAGCGTGAACCTAAGAATTTCAGTATAGACCCAGCAATGGCAGGTGTGGAAAGTTGTGAGACATTGCCGTCGGGTCATGAAGAGCACATGAGTACACAAGACTATGAGTTTCATCAATATGCCAGTGCCACCTACATATTGCTTATTACTATGGCTATAGGCACTTTGATGACAGTTTTGCTGAATAAGACGGGCATAACGTTTCCTACATATTTTGGTGCTCTCCTTACGGCAGCATTATTGAGAAATGTTCTTGAACAGACAAGGTTTAGGCATTACCTTAAGATGGAGAAAATAATAAGCCTCGGAAACATCTGCCTGTCTGTATTCCTCGGTATGGCAATGGTGTCATTGAAACTATGGGAACTGCAGGCTCTTGCCCTTCCACTCATCCTCATCCTAGTGTCGCAGGTGGTGCTGATGGTGCTTATAAGCTATTATGTGGCTTTTCCACTCTTAGGCAAAGATTATGATGCGGCGGTATTAGTGTCAGGCATTTGTGGTTTCGGTCTTGGTGCTACTCCTAATGCTATGGCAAACATGAGTGCCGTGTGTTACAAATATCACTACTCCGTGAAACCTTTTCTTATCGTTCCTATTGTCGGCGCAATGTTTGTAGACTTGATAAATACTGGAATCATAACACTCTTCCTCAATTTGATTGGGGCGAAATGATTTTATATTTCACTTCTTTATACAAAAATGAGGGTGCAATGTGACGCACCCTCATTTTGATTTTATTCCGTCTTTGCGATCGTAGCTGCACGCTCGATAGCAAGACATGCCTTGTAGGTTTCGATGTAAGCGTCGAAGCCAGCCACGTCCTCGGCTGTAGGAGCAATCTCCACACCCGTGTTGCCCGCGAATACCTTCTTGTCGAGGTAGTCGGCGAGGCTCAGTTTCTCCTCGTTGTTCACCAGGTAGCCGGCGAGCAGGGCAATACCCCAGGCACCGCCTTCGCCTGCAGTCTCCATGACGGAGATGGGGGAGTTGATGGCGGCGGCGAGGATGCGCTGACCCACGCCCTTGGTCTTGAACAGACCGCCGTGGCCAGTGATACGGTCCACCTGTACCTTTTCGTCCTTGAACAGCACGTCGTTGCCAATCTTCAATACAGCCACTGAGGCGTAGAGGTTGGCACGCATGAAGTTGGCGAGGTTGAAGTGGTCGTTGGCGGAGCGGACGAACATGGGGCGGCCTTCTGCCAAACCAGTAACAGGCTCACCGGAGATGTAGTTGTAGGCAATCAAACCGCCACAGTCTGCATCACCCTCAAGGGCATGGTTGTAGAGCTTGCCGAACACCTCGTTCATGTCAACAGGCACACCGAGCAACTCCTGATACTGCTTGAACAAGCCCACCCAGGCATTGAGGTCGGAGGTACAGTTGTTGCAGTGAACCATTGCCACAGGACTTCCGTCAGGAGTGGTCACCATGTCAATCACCTCGTAAGGCTGGCTCAATGCTTTCTCCAATACGATCATGGAGAAGGAAGAAGTGCCTGCACTCACGTTACCAGTGCGCTGGCGAACGGCGTTGGTGGCTACCATGCCCGTACCTGCGTCACCCTCTGGAGGACAGAGAGGAGTACCGGCCTTCAAAGTGCCGGACGGGTCGAGCTTCTTGGCACCTTCTTCTGTCAGCACGCCAGCATCCTCGCCTGCGTTCAATACTTGTGGGAGAATGTTGAGAATCTTCCACCCCAGGTTCTTAGGCTCGATGAGCTTGTCGAACTTAGCCACCATGTCTGCATCATAGTCGTTTGTGTTGGAGTCGATGGGGAGCATACCTGATGCGTCGCCCACGCCCAGTACCTTCTTGCCTGTCAACTGCCAGTGGATGTAACCGGCGAGGGTGGTGAGGAAGTCGATCTTGTGGATGTGATCTTCACCGTTGAGGATGGCCTGGTAAACATGTGAGATGCTCCAACGCAATGGGATGTTGAAGTGGAACAGCTCAGAAAGCTCGGCGGCAGCCTTGCCGGTGTTGGTGTTGCGCCACGTGCGGAAGGGCACAAGGATGTTCTCGTCCTTTCCGAAAGCCATGTAGCCGTGCATCATGGCGGAAATACCGATGGCGGCGAGCTGCTGGATCTCGCAGTCGTACTCTGCTTTCACGTTCTTGCGAAGGTCGGCGTAGCAATCCTGCAAGCCCTTCCAGATGGTGTCGATGCTATAAGTCCACAAGCCGTTTACAAGCTGGTTCTCCCACTCGAAGCTACCCTGTGCGATGGGGTTGTTGTCGGTGTCAATCAAGACAGCCTTGATTCGGGTAGAGCCAAACTCGATACCGAGAATGGCCTTACCTGACTCTATGATAGTTTTTGCACTCATTATTTTTAGTGTTTAGTGTTTATTGATTTTCTGTAGAAAGAAAATACTAAACATTAACCATTATACATTACTTCAATGCCTTGTTGAGCATATAGTAGATCTCGTTGTTGCGGAGCTGCTGCTTGAAGCTGCGGAGATCGGTGTTCTTGTCGATGTTTACGAACTCGATGCCGAGAATCTCGCAGAAGTCCTCCCAGTACTCAGCGGTGATGTCGTAAGAGAAGGCACTGTGGTGAGTACCGCCGGCGAGAATCCATGCGCCTGCACCGATCTCGAATGTGGGCTGTGGTACCCAAAGAGCGGAAGCTACTGGCAACTTAGGCATCTCCTGTGGCTCGATGCACTCCACCTCGCTGGCGATGAGACGGAAGCGGTTGCCCAGGTCTACTACGGTAGCCTTGATACCCTTGCCTGTCTTGGATGTGAACACGAGACGGGCGGTCTGAGACTTGCGGATACCGATGCCGAGGAAGTGTACCTCGAGCATTGGCTTGTCTGTGGCGATGAGCGGACAAACCTCGAGCATGTGGCTCTGGAGGCTGGATGTCTTGTCCTCTGCGAAGTTGAGAGTGTAGTCCTCCAAGAAGGAGCAACCCTTCTCCAAGCCCTGGTTCATCACCCAGAGTGTGCGGTAGAGGCAAGCTGTCTTCCAGTCACCCTCTGCACCGAAACCATAACCCTCTGCCATCAAGCGCTGTGAAGCCAAACCTGGAATCTGGTCGAAACCGCAGAAGTTGGGATCGTTCACGTCAGCATCGCCGAGGTCGTCGAAGTTGGTGGTGAAGGCCACTGCGCCCTCGTCCTTCAATACGCGGCGAAGGGCAATCTCAGCCTTGGCTGCGTTCTTCACCTTCTCCCAGTATACTTCCTCGCCACTCTCGTCGATCTTGATGGTGTACTCCTTCTTGTACTCCTCTACGAGGGCATCAGCCTCTTCGTCGGTCACCTTCTTGAAGTACTCCATGAGTGAAGA